>NZ_JBIASZ010000005.1:0-249656 GCF_042891345.1 Streptomyces sp. NPDC001903 | reverse complement strand
TTCGGCGCGCCGGGCTTTTTCTTCCCCCCCCTTTCACTGTCCGCCTCCCACGCCCTCCCGGCCTACCTCTCCCCCCCCCCCGCCCGGCGGCCCCCCCCCCCCGGGGGGGGGGGGCGGCGCCGGGGCCCCCCACCACCCTTCGCCTTCCGCACCCCCCTTCGCTCTCCGCACCACCCGTCGCCTCCCGGCCCACCCCGCCTCCCCGCGCCGACTGGAGAACCGCCCATGCGCCCCCGCCCCCGTATCGCTCCGTACGGTCCGCTCCTCACCCTGTTGCTGCTGGTCGCGGGCCTGCTCCTGCTGCCGGCCACGACGGCGACGGCCGCGGACAACGGCACCTGGGGGGTGTTCCCGACGCCCGCGGCCGGGGCCGCGATGACCGACCGCGCGTACTTCTTCCACCAGGGCTCGGCCGGGACCACGGTCAGCGACAGCGTGACCGTCCTGAACTCCTCCGACCGGGAGCTGACCTTCCAGATCTTCGCCACCGACGCCGTGAACACCCCGGCCGGCGGCGCCTTCGCGCTGCTGCCGGCGGAGCAGAAGCCCAAGGACGTGGGCACGTGGATCGCGCTGGCGCCGGGGACGGCGAACACGGTGACCGTCCCGCCCAAGGGCCGCAAGGACATCCCGTTCACGGTGAAGGTTCCCGAGAACGCCACGCCCGGCGACCACGTCGGCGGGATCGTCGCCCTCAACACCGCGGTGGAGGGCATCCGGCAGGAGGGGAAGGTCCAGGTCGGGGTGAAGCGGCAGGTCGGCTCGCGGCTGTACTTCCGGGTGCCGGGACCGGTGACGCCGGGGCTGAGCGTGGAGGACGTGAAGGTCAGCCGGTCCGCGCCGCTGCTGCCCTGGGTCAAGGACGCCCGCGCCACGGTCTCGTACACGCTGGTCAACCGGGGCAACGTGGTCGTCGAGCCCAAGGTCGCGGTGTCCGCGGAGGGATTGTTCGGCCGTACGGTGCTGGACCGGCCGGCCCGCGAGCTGAAGCTGGTGCTGCTGCCCGGCCAGCGGATCGAGCTCACCGAGCCCTGGGCGGACGCACCGCAGTCGGACTGGGTGACCGTACGGATCTCGGCCGGGGCGACGGCCTATCCGGACCTCGCCTCAGCCTCCGAGGCGGAGTTCGTCGCCGTGCCGTGGCCCGCCCTCGGCGCGCTGCTGGTACTGGCGGGCGCCGCCCTCACCTTCCTGGCCCTGCGGCGCCGCCGCCGGGCCCCCGTGGAACAGGACGATCCCGCCCCCGACCTGGCGGCGACGCACTGACGGGACGGGCGAGGGCGGCCCCGGCGGCGGACCCGGCGGCGACCGGTGTCCGCTCCCCGCTCCCCACTCCGCCCCGCCCCGCCCCGAACGCACGCTCGCCTCCCGCGTGAGGGTGCGGGAGGCGAGCAGGTGGTGGTGCCGGTCAGCCGGTCAGTGGTTGCGGGGGAAGCCCAGGTCCACGCCCACCGGCGCCTCGGACGGGTCCGGCCAGCGGGTCGTGACGACCTTGCCGCGGGTGTAGAAGTGGATGCCGTCGTTGCCGTAGATGTGGTGGTCGCCGAAGAGCGAGTCCTTCCAGCCCCCGAAGGAGTGGTAGCCCACCGGCACCGGGATCGGCACGTTGACGCCGACCATGCCCGCCTCGATCTCCAGCTGGAAGCGGCGGGCCGCCCCGCCGTCACGGGTGAAGATCGCCGTGCCGTTTCCGAACGGCGAGGCGTTGATCAGCGCCACGCCCTCCTCGTAGGTCTCGGCGCGCAGCACGCACAGCACCGGCCCGAAGATCTCGTCGCGGTACGCGTCGGAGTCGGTCTTGACGTTGTCCAGCAGCGACAGGCCGATCCAGTGGCCCTTCTCGAACCCGCCGACCGTGTAGCCGGTACCGTCCAGGACCACGTCCGCGCCCTGGTCGGCCGCGCCCTTCACGTACGAAGCGACCTTGTCGCGGTGGGCGGCCGTGATCAGCGGGCCCATCTCGGAGGTCGGGTCGTTGCCGGGGCCGATCTTGATCTTCTCGGCGCGCTCGCGGATCTTCTCCACCAGCGCGTCACCGATCGATCCGACGGCGACGACCGCGGAGATCGCCATGCAGCGCTCGCCGGCCGAGCCGTACGCGGCCGAGACCGCCGCGTCGGCGGCCGCGTCCAGGTCGGCGTCCGGCAGCACCAGCATGTGATTCTTGGCGCCGCCCAGCGCCTGGACCCGCTTGCCGTTCGCGGAAGCGGTGGTGTGGATGTGACGGGCGATCGGCGTCGAGCCGACGAAGGAGACGGCGGCGATGCCCGGGTGGGCGAGCAGCGCGTCGACGGCGACCTTGTCACCGTGGACGACGTTGAGCACACCGTCCGGCAGGCCGGCCTCGGAGGCCAGCTCGGCCAGCTTGTTGGCGGCCGACGGGTCCTTCTCGCTCGGCTTGAGGATGAAGGTGTTGCCGCAGGCCACGGCCAGCGGGAACATCCACATCGGCACCATCGCCGGGAAGTTGAACGGGGTGATGCCCGCGACCACGCCCAGCGGCTGGCGGATCGAGGAGACGTCGACCCGGTTCGAGACGGAGGTCGACAGCTCGCCCTTGAGCTGCGTGGTGATCCCGCAGGCCAGCTCGACGATCTCCAGGCCGCGCGCCACCTCGCCCAGCGCGTCCGAGTGGACCTTGCCGTGCTCGGCGGTGATCAGCTCGGCGATGGCGTCGCGGTTGGCGTCCAGCAGGGCGCGGTAGGCGAAGAGCACCTTGGTGCGGGCGGCCAGCGAGGACTGGCCCCAGCTCTGGAACGCCTCACGGGCGACGCGTACCGCAGCGTCGACCTCGTCGGCGGACGCGAGCGCGACCTGCGTGGTGACCTCGCCGGTGGCCGGGTCGGTGACCGGGCCGTAGTTGCCCGACGCGCCCTCGACGGTCTTGCCACCGATCCAGTGGTTGACGGTCTTCATGCCTTTTGCTCCTTCACAGATGGCGACGTCGCTGCGCGGCTTGCCGGTCGTACTCTTCGCGGGCCGCGGCCGCGGATTTCCGTGTCGCGGTCTCGGCCACAGGAACATCCCACCACGCCTGTGCCGGGGGCGGGCCCGACACAGTGTCGGGTGTTCGGGTCTGTGCGTAGACACATGTGGGACGGTCCGCCGCACGCGCCTCGGCGAGGGCTTTCCGCAGGTCACCGATGGTGCGGGTGCGGATCACGGCCATCCCGAGGGAGGCCGCGTTGGCCGCGAGGTCCACCGGCAGCGGTGCGCCGGTGTACGAACCGTCGTCCGCCCGGAAGCGGTACGCGGTCCCGAAGCCCTCCGCTCCCACGGCCCCGGAGAGGCCGCCGATGGAGGCGTAACCGTGGTTGTCGAGGATCACCACCTTGATCGGAATCCCCTCCTGCACGGCCGTGACCAGCTCGGTCGGGTTCATCAGGTACGTCCCGTCTCCGACCAGCGCCCACACCGGGCGGCCGGGGGCCGCGAGCGCGACCCCGATCGCGGCCGGGATCTCGTAGCCCATGCAGGAGTACCCGTACTCCACGTGGTACTGGTCGGCCGAGCGGGCCCGCCACAGCTTGTGCAGGTCCCCGGGGAGGGAGCCGGCGGCGTTGATCAGGACGTCCTCGGCGCCGACGACCGCGTCGAGCAGCCCGAGCACCTGGGCCTGCGTCGGGGCGGCGTCCTCGTCGGCGGCCGCGTACGCCTGGTCGACCAGCAGCTCCCAGGCGCCTTTCTTCTCTTTGTACGCCGTCTCGTACCCGGGGTCCACGCGGTACCCGGCGACCGCGGCCCGGAGTTCTTCCAGGCCCGCTCGCGCATCGCAGACCACCGGCTGACCGGCGAGCTTGTGGGCGTCGTACGGGTCGAGGTTGAGCCCGAGGAAGCGGACGGCGGGGTTTTGGAACAGGGTCCCCGAGGCGGTGGTGAAGTCCGTGAGCCGGGTCCCGGCGGCGATGACCAGGTCGGCGCCCCGGGCCAGCTCGTCGGCGGTGGCCGTGCCGGTGTGCCCGATGCCGCCGACATCGGCGGGGTGGTCGTAGGGGAGCGCCCCTTTGCCCGCCTGCGTGGACGCGACCGGGATCCCGGTCGCCCCCGCGAACTCCGCGAGCGCGCTCTGGGCCGCGCTGTGCCGGATCCCGCCGCCGGCGATGATCAGCGGCCGAGCGGAGTCCCGTACGGCCGCCGCGGCCCGGGCGAGCTCGTCCCGGTCGGGCCGGGGCCTGCGTACGGCCCACACGCGCTCGGCGAAGAACTCGGGCGGCCACTCGTACGCCTCGGCCTGGACGTCCTGCGGCAGCGCCAGCGTGACCGCGCCGGTCTGCACGGGGTCGGTGAGCACCCGCATCGCCTGGAGGGCGGCCGGGATCAGGGCCTCGGGACGGGTGATCCGGTCGAAGTGGCGGGAGACGGGCCGGAGCGTGTCGTTGACGGAGACGTCACCCGCGTAGGGCACCTCCAACTGCTGGAGGACGGGATCGGCGGGCCGGGTGGCGAAGGTGTCGCCGGGCAGGAGGAGTACGGGGATCCGGTTGATGGTGGCGAGGGCGGCCCCGGTGACCAGGTTGGTGGCACCGGGCCCGATCGAGGTGGTGACGGCGTGGGCCGAGAGCCGCCCGCGCCGGCGGGCGTACCCGACGGCGGCGTGCACCATCGCCTGCTCGTTGCGCCCCTGGAGGAACGGCATCCGCTCCGGTCCGCTCTCCAGGAGGGCCTGCCCGATGCCGGCGACGTTCCCGTGCCCGAAGATCCCCCAGGTGGCGGCGATCAGCCGCTGCCTGTGCCCGTCGCGCTCGGTGTACTGGGCGGCCAGGAACCGTACGAGGGCCTGGGCGACGGTGAGCCTCACGGTGTCTCGTCCTCCGCTCGGTGGAAGGGCAGCCGGGGGTCGGTGTCCCGGCCGGTCCAGGTGTCCCGGATCCAGGCGTGGTCGGGATGGTCCCGGATCAGCCACTCGCGGGGCTGGCCCGGGGGCCCGGCCATGACGTTGAGGTAGTACATGTCGTGCCCGGGCGCGGCGATGGACGGCCCGTGCCAGCCGTCCGGGATGAGCACCGCGTCCCCGGTCCTCACCTCGGTGAGGATGTCGGTCTTCCCGGCGGGGGAGGGGGTGACACGCTGGTAGCCGAGGCCGGGCGTGTCGCCGTGCGGGGCGATTTCGAAGTAGTAGACCTCTTCGAGGCGGGACTCGTGGCCGGGGTGGTACTCGTCGTGCTTGTGCGGCGGGTACGAGGACCAGTTCCCGCCGGGGGTGAGCACCTCGACGGCGATGAGCCGGTCGCAGTCGAAGACCTCGGCGGCGGCGAAGTTGTTGACCTGGCGCGTGCAGTGGCTGGCTCCGCGGATCTCCACGGGGACGTCCCGGGCGGCCCCGTACCGGGCGGGCAGCACCTTCTCGCACCGCGCCCCGACGAGCGCGAACCGCCCTCCGGCGGCGGAGGCGATCTCCGCCGCCCCGTCCCGGGGGAGGTAGGCGAAGTCACTCACGCCGCTGAACACACCGTCCCGCCCGCCGAGTTCGAACACGGGACCGGGTGGCCCTGCGGGACTTTCCCCCTCCCCGCCGTTCTCCCGTTCACCGGGCTCCGCCCGGGCCCGGTCCTCGAACGCCGGACGGGCCAAAGGCTCCGGCTCCGCGCAGCGGATCGTGCAGGCACCCGCGAGCGGGAGGACGATCCACTCCCGGTCCCCGCACGGGTGCGCGTACGCCTCCCCCGGCTCGAGCTCCAGCACCCGCAGCGCCGCGAACTCCATCTCGTGCGACACGGTCACCGTCACGTCTCCAGCACCTCCTCCACTTCCTTGGCGTACGGCATCGCCGTCGAGCAGGCCAGCCGCGAAGCCACGATCGCCCCCGCCGCGTTGGCGAAGCGGAGCACCCGCTCCAGAGCCCACCCCTCGAGCAGCCCGTGGCACAGCGCTCCCCCGAACGCGTCCCCGGCCCCCAGTCCGTTCACCACGTCCACCGGCACCGGCGGGGCCTCCACCACCGTTCCGTCCCGGCGCATCGCCAGTACCCCCTCCGGGCCGCGCTTCACCACCGCCAGTTCCACCCCCGCCGCCAGCAGCGCCCGCGCCGCGGCCCGCGGTTCGGACTCGCCGGTCGCGATCGCGCACTCCTGTACGTTGCCGACCGCCACCGTGGCGAAGCCGAGCGCCCGCGCATACGCCTCCCCCGGGTCGCCCGGGTCCCCCGACTCCCCCTCCCACAGCATCGGCCTCCAGTCGAGGTCGAACACCGTGATCCCCGACTTCGAGCGCGCCTCCAGCGCGGCGAGGGTCGCGGACCGGCTCGGCTCCACGCTCAGGCCCGTCCCCGTCATCCAGAACACCCGCGCGGCCCGTACCGCCGCCAGGTCCAGCTCGCCCGGCTCGATCTCCAGGTCAGGGGCCTTCGGCAGCCGGTAGAAGTACAGCGGAAAGTCGTCCGGCGGGAAGATCTCGCAGAAGGTCAGCGGGGTCGGATACCGCGCCACCTCCCCCACCCACCGGTCGTCGACCCCGAATCCGCGCAGCTCAGCCCGGAGATAGGCGCCGAAGGGGTCCGCTCCGGTCCGGGTGATCACCGCCACCCGCCGTCCCAGCCGGGCCGCCGCGACGGCGACGTTGGTGGGCGAGCCGCCCAGGAACTTCCCGAAGGTGTCCGCTTCCGCCAGCGGTACACCCGTTGTCAGCGGGTAGAGATCCACCCCGATCCGCCCCATGGTGATCACGTCGAACGCGACATCGTCCGCGGTCGTCACAGGCAGTCCTCCCACTCGTCTCGCACCCTAAGGTGGCCGTCATGACGTCCTCCCCACCCGCGTTGACCCGTATCCGCGTCGGTTCGGCTCCGGACTCCTGGGGTGTCTGGTTCCCCGACGATCCGCTCCAGACCCCGTGGGAGCGGTTCCTCGACGAGGTCGCCGACTCCGGGTACGAGTGGATCGAGCTCGGCCCCTACGGCTACCTCCCCACCGACCCGGCCCGCCTCGCCGAGGAGACCTCCGCACGGGGCCTGCGCGTCAGCGCAGGCACCGTCTTCACCGGACTCCATCACGGGCCCGCGGTCTGGGAGCAGACCTGGGAGCACGTGTCGCGGATCGCGGCGCTCACCCAGGCCATGGGCGCGGGCCATCTCGTCGTCATCCCCTCCTTCTGGCGCGACGACAAGACCGGCAAGATGCTGGAGGACCGCACGCTCACCCCGGAGCAATGGCGTGAACTGACCACGCAGACCGAGCGGCTGGGCCGCGAGGTGCGGGACCGGTACGGGCTGCGGATCGTCGTCCACCCGCACGCCGACACGCACATCGACACCCCTTCGAACGTGGCCCGCTTCCTGGACGCCACCGACCCGGACCTGGTCTCCCTGTGCCTGGACACCGGGCACTACGCCTACTGCGGCGGCGACAGCGTCCAGGCCGTCGAGACCTTCGCCGAGCGGATCGGCTACCTCCACCTCAAGCAGGTCGACCCGCGGATCCTCGCGGAAGTCCGGGCGGAGGAGCTGCCCTTCGGACCGGCCGTGGCCCGCGGGGTGATGTGCGAACCTCCGGCGGGGGTGCCCGCGCTGGAGCCCGTCCTCGCGGCCGCCCAGCGGCTCGGTGTGGACCTCTTCGCCATCGTGGAGCAGGACATGTACCCGTGCCCGCCCGACCGGCCGCTGCCGATCGCCCGCCGCACCCGCGCCTACCTGCGCTCCTGCGGCGCCCGCTGACTCCCCGGAGGGAACACGACATGAGCACGCTGGGCATCGCCGTCATCGGGACGGGGAAGATGGGCGCCGACCACGTCCGCCGGATCGGGCGGACGGTGGGCGGGGCCCGGGTGGTGGCCGTGGCCGATCCGGACGGGGACCGGGTGAAGGCGGTCGCGGCGGATCTGGACGGCGCGAGCGCGCACACGGATCCGGCGGCGGCGATAGCGGTGCCCGGAGTACAGGCCGTACTGATCGCCTCCCCGGGGCCCGCCCACGAGGAGGCGATCCTGCACGCCCTGGGGCGGGAGTTGCCGGTGCTGTGCGAGAAGCCGCTGACCCCGGATCCGGCGGGGGCGCTGCGGGTGATGGAGGCGGAGCAGCGGCTGGGCCGGCGCCTGGTGCAGGTGGGGTTCATGCGGCGGTTCGACGCCGAGTACGAGCGGCTGAAGGAGTTGCTGGACGCGGGCGGGATCGGCCGGCCGCTGTTCCTGCACTGCCGGCACCGCAATGCCTCCTCGCCCTCCTTCTTCACCAGCGACATGCTGATCACCGACTCCGTCGTGCACGAGGTCGACGCGGCGCGCTGGCTGCTCGGGCAGGAGATCACGGCGGTGTCCGTGCTCTCGCCGACTCCCAGCTCGGCGGCCCCCGAAGGGCTGCGCGATCCCCGGCTGGTCCTGCTGGAGACCGCGGGCGGGGCCATCGTCGACGTGGAGATCTTCGTCAACTGCGGCTTCGGCTACGAGGTCCGCTGCGAGGCGGTCGGCGAGTCCGGCAGCGCCCAGATCGGCGAGGGACAGTCGATGGTCGTCCGCTCCGCGGGCCGCAGCTCCGGTGAGATCGCCCAGGACTTCACCGTCCGCTTCGCCGACGCCTACGACCGCCAACTGCGGCGCTGGGTGGCGGCGGCCGCGCAGGGCCGGGTGGCCGGGCCCGACGCCTGGGACGGCTACGCGGCGGCCGCCGTCTCGGCGGCGGGACTCACCGCCGCGCACAGCGGCGTACGGACCCCCGTGGAGCTGGTGGAGCGCCCCGCCCTCTACCGCTGAACCCTCCCTCCCCTCCTCCCCGTTGTGCCGCATGTGTCACAGGCGTCGCCCTTGTGTCACGCATATCCCCATTACGCGGGTATTTCGTCACAGCCGGTCGACAAGGCCTCCCCCGCCTTCACCCTCTGTCGTTCTCCGGGCACAACCCGAGTGATCGTCACTGTCCACGCGTCGGCTCCCCCGACGGCCTCCCGGCCGGCCCCGCCTCGTGGACAAGGAGGTGTCGTGGATGAGCGACCGACAGCTGTGGTCGTACAAGGAGATCGCCGCCCATATCCGGGTCCAGCCGGACACGGTGCGCTCGTACCGCAAGCACGGACTGCTCCCCGCTCCCGACCTCGTGGAAAGCGGGAAGCCCTACTGGTACGCCGACACGATCCGCACCTGGGTGGCCCGCCGCCCCGGCAACCGGGGCCGCCGCGAGGACTGACCCCCGGCGGCGGCCCCGGCGCCGGACGCGGCCGCCGGGGCCCGGCCCCGCGCGGTCAGTCGGCCCCGCGGGGCGGCCGCCGCCGCGGGCGGCGTCTAGCGGCTGCCCGCCGGTATCCGGTCCGGCTCCGGTGCCTTCCCCGGCACCTCCCCTGCCACCTGCGGCGCGGCCGTCGGCGCGGACTCCCCCTCGCTCAGGCCGAACCTCTCGTGCAGCCGCCGCAGCGGGCCCGGTGCCCACCAGGTGGCCTTCCCCGTCAGCTTCATCACCGCCGGGACCAGCAGGCTCCGTACGACCAGGGCGTCCATCAGCACGGCCAACGCGATCCCGAGCCCGAGCATCTTGGTGTTGGTCACCCGGGAGCTGCCGATGGCCACCATCACCACCGCCAGGATCACGGCCGCCGCGGTGATCAGCCCGCCCGTGCGGACCAGCCCGGTGCGCACCGCCCCCTCGTGGTCCCCGGTCCGCTCGTACTCCTCCTTGATGCGGGATATGAGGAACACCCCGTAGTCCATGGAGAGTCCGAAGGCGATGCAGAACATCAGCACGGGCAGGGTGGTCTCGATGTCCCCGGTCGAGGTGAAGGAGAGCAATCCGGAGAGGTGGCCGTCCTGGAAGACCCACACCACCGCCCCGAACATCGCCGTCAGGCTCAGCGCGTTGAGCAGGACCGCCTGGACGGGGATCAGCACGCTCCCGGTGAGCAGGAAGACCAGCAGCAGCGTCGCCAGGACCACCAGGGCCAGCGCGGCCGGCAGTTTCTGCGCTATCGCGTTCCGGGCGTCGACGAGGACGGCCGCCTGTCCGGTGACCGCGGTGTCGAAGGGGGCGTCCACCTCGCGCACCACACCGACGAGGTCCTGGGCCTGCTGCCCCACCGGCTCGCCGTCGGTGACCACCGAGAAGTACGCGTAACCCGGCCGGGCCCCGGAGCTGACCGGCCCGTCCACCCGGACCCCGGGCAGGGCCGCGAGCCGCTCCCGGTAGGCGGCGAGGTCGGCGGGACCGGCCGCGCCCTCGGCCAGCACGGTCAGCCCGGCCCCGGGGCTGCCCGGGAAGCCGTCGCGGATCTGCTGCTGGACCAGGTGGGAGGTGGCCGTCTCCGGTAGCTGCCGGTCGTCCACGCTGCCGAACTTCACCCCGAGGAAGGGCAGCCCGAGGAGCAGCAGCCCGGCCGTGGTGGCGATGGCGAAGACCGGGGCCCGGCGCATCACCAGCGCGGTCGCCCGCGCCCAGCCCCGCCCGGCCTCGCCGCCGGCGGCGGCCGCGCCCGGCGTCCCGGCGCCCGCCCCGGGCCGGCGGCGCCGCCACATCCGCCGCAGGTCGAGGGAGTTGACCCGCTCCCCGAGGAGCACCAGCGCCGCCGGCAGCAGGACGAGGGCCGCGGCCGCCGCGAGCAGGACCACCGCGACCCCGGCGTAGGCGAAGGAGCGCAGGAAGTACATCGGGAAGAACAGCATCGCCGAGAGCGAGACGGCCACGGTCAGCGCCGAGAACAGCACCGTGCGCCCCGCGGTGCGCAGGGTGGCCCCCACGGCCGCCGCCGGATCCCGCCCGGCGGCGAGCTCCTCGCGGAACCTCCGGACGATGAACAGGGCGTAGTCGATGGCGAGGCCGAGGCCGAGCGCGGTGGTCAGGTTCTGGGCGAAGACGGAGACGTCCGTGAACTCGGTGAGGCCGCGCAGCACGGCATTGGTGCCGAGGATGGCGACGATGCCCACGCCCAGCGGCAGCAGTGCGGCCACGGCGCTGCCGAAGACGAGGACGAGCAGGACCAGGGTCACCGGCAGGGCGATCACCTCGGCGCGCAGCAGGTCCTCCTGGATGGTGGTGGTCACCTCGCGCTGGACGGCGACCGGCCCCCCGAGGGAGACGCTCACCGGCCCGTGCTCACCCCGGTAGCGCGGGGCGATCTTCTCCAGCACGGCGGCGCGGGTCTTCTCGTCGCCCAGCACCCGGGCGGCGATCAGGGCCTGCCGGCCGTCCTCGGAGCGCAGGGCGGGCAGGTGCGTGCGCCAGTACGAGCCGACCCCGGCCACCCCCTGCTCGGAGGCGAGTTGGGCGGTCAGCCGCTCGGCTTCGGCGGCGACGGCGGGATCGTCCACCCCGGCCGCTCCCGCTGCGGCGGCGTCCACCAGCAGGAGCAGGTTGGGCTGGGAGCCCGGGAACTCGCGCTCCAGCACCTTGGCGGCGTAGGTGGACCGGGCGTCCGGGTCCTCCCAGCCGCCGCTGCCCATCCGGTCGGCGACGCCACCGCCCGCGAGGACGGCCAGGGCCGTGACCACGAGGGCGAGCAGCAGCGAGAGCCGCGGCCGGGCCGTGACGATCCGGGTCCACCGGCCGCTCTCCCCTGGCGACGGCGGTTTTTTGACTTCGGACATGACTCGGTGTCCCCTTCACCGTGATTGCCAGACGACTTACGCTGGCAAACACGAGCAGTCGCTCGCGTTTTCCAAGAATGCGAGCGACCTCTCGCATTTGTCAATCACCCACGGGAAGCAAGGGACGCGCCATGCCCGAGAGGCCCCAGGCCGAAAACGCCGCCAAGGCCCCAAAGGCCACCAAGACCACCGCCGCCGAGAAGACGACGAAGAAGGCGGTCAGGAGCGCCGCCGAGAAGACGGCCGCCCCGCGCCGCCAGGCCCGCGGCGAGCGCCGGATCGCCCAGCTCCTGGACGCCGCCGCCAGCGTGTTCTGCCGTACCGGCTACGCGGCGGCCAGCACCAACGCCATCGCCCGCGAGGCGGAGGTCTCACCGGGCACGCTCTACCAGTTCTTCCCGAACAAGGAGGCCATCGCCATCCACCTGGGCGACGAGCTGCTCCGGCGCGCCCGCGACATGCACGGCCAGGCCTTCCTCCCCGAGAACCTGGACAAGCCCCTGCCCGAGCTGCTCGACGCCGTCCTGGACCCGGTCATCGCCTTCAACTGCGAGAACCCGGCCTTCTGGGCCCTCATGCACGGCTCCGGCATCCCCGGCATCACCCAGGAGCGCGAGGAGCTGCACTCCGGCCTGCTGGAGCGCGTCCAGGACGTCCTGCGCACCTTCTGCCCGGACGGCTCGCCCGAGGAGCTCACCCGCGTCTCCGGCATGATCCTGGGCATTTTCAAGGCTGCCCTCGACCTGATCCTGGCGAGCGAGGGCGCCGAGCGCGCCGCGTACGTCGCCGAGCTGAAGACCGTCCTGCTGCGCTACGTGGAGCCGATGCTCACCACTCCCCACGCCCACTGACCCGGCCGCGGGGACCGCCTCGGCCTCCGCTTCCGCCGCCGCATCCGCCGCCACCTCGGCCGTCGCTTCCGCCACCACTTCGGCCGTCGCTCCGGACACAGCCCCCGACACTCGCATTGATACCCCCTAGGGGTATAGTCTTCGAGTGTCGGGAGGACGGTGGGGTGACAACACCCGCGACACCGCCGCCCCCGGCGACCGGACACGCCCTCGAAGAGGAGAACGACATGACCGCCGAGACGGACACCCAGACCACCACCGTCTACCGGGTGACCGGCATGACCTGCGGCCACTGCGAGGGCGCGGTGACCACCGAGCTCTCCGCCCTGCCCGGCGTCAGCTCGGTCAAGGCCGTCGCCGCGACCGGCGAGGTCACCGTGGTCTCCGCCACCCCGCTCGCCGAGGAGGACGTACGCGCCGCCGTGGACGAGGCCGGGTACGAGTTCGCCGGCCAGGCCGGCTGAGCACCCCGCGCCCCGCGCCACTCCTCCTTCGCAGTACCCCGCCGGGTCGTGCCGGCCAGCTCATACTGGTCCCGTACGACCCGGCCATCCCCTGGAGCCGGACATGAGCAGCAGCACAGTGCACGACGGGCCCATAGCGGCGGCCGGAGCCGCCCAGGTCGAGCTGACCATCGGCGGAATGACCTGCGCCTCCTGCGCCGCCCGCATCGAGAAGAAGCTGAACCGGATGGACGGGGTCACCGCCACGGTGAACTACGCCACCGAGAAGGCCCGCGTCTCGTACGGGAGCGGCGTCCAGGTCGCCGACCTGATCGCGACCGTCGTCAAGACCGGCTACACCGCCGAGGAACCCCCGCCGCCGGAGCCGGAACCGGAGCCGGAGGCCGCGGAGACCGGCCGGCCCCCGCGCGACCCCGAACTGGCCGCGCTGCGCCAGCGGCTGCTGGTCTCGGCCACCCTGGCCCTGCCCGTCGTCCTGCTCTCGATGGTCCCGGCCCTCCAGTTCGACAACTGGCAGTGGCTCTCGCTGACCTTGGCCGCCCCCGTGGTCGTCTGGGGCGCCCTCCCCTTCCACAAGGCCGCCTGGACCAACGCCCGGCACGGCGCCGCCACCATGGACACCCTGGTCTCGGTCGGCACGCTCGCCGCCTTCGCCTGGTCGCTGTGGGCCCTGTTCTTCGGCCACGCCGGCATGCCGGGCATGCGGCACGGCTTCGACTTCACCGTCTCGCGCACGGACGGCTCCTCCTCGATCTACCTGGAGGTCGCCGCCGGAGTCGTCAGCTTCATCCTGCTCGGCCGCTACCTGGAGGCCCGCTCCAAGCGGAAGGCGGGCGCCGCCCTCAAGGCCCTGCTGGAGCTCGGCGCCAAGGACGTCGCCGTCCTGCGCGGCGGCGGCGAGGTCCGGATCCCGGTGGCGCAGCTCGCCGTCGGCGACCGCTTCGTCGTCCGCCCCGGCGAGAAGATCGCCACCGACGGCACCGTCGTCGAGGGCGCCTCCGCCGTGGACGCCTCGATGCTGACGGGCGAGTCCGTCCCCGTCGAGGTGGCCGTGGGCGACTCCGTCACCGGCGCCACCGTCAACGCCTCGGGCCGTCTCGTCGTCGAGGCCACCCGGATCGGCGCCGACACCCAGCTCGCCCGGATGGCCCGGCTCGTCGAGGAGGCGCAGAACGGCAAGGCCGAGGTGCAGCGCCTCGCCGACCGGATCTCCGGGGTCTTCGTGCCGGTCGTGCTGGTGCTGGCGCTCGGCACCTGGGTCACCTGGCTGCTGATCACCGACAACCCCACCGCCGCCTTCACCGCCGCCGTGGCCGTCCTGATCATCGCCTGCCCCTGCGCCCTGGGCCTGGCCACGCCGACCGCGCTCATGGTCGGCACCGGGCGGGGCGCGCAGCTCGGCATCCTGATCAAGGGCCCCGAGGTACTGGAGTCCACCCGGCGCGTGGACACGGTCGTGCTCGACAAGACCGGTACGGTCACCACCGGCCGGATGACCCTGACCGGAGCCGTCCCCGCCGAAGGCGTGGACCCCGCCGAGCTGTTGCGCCTGGCAGGCTCGCTCGAACACGCTTCGGAGCACCCGATCGCCCGGGCGGTGGCGGCATCGGCGAGCGACCTCGGCGAGGGGTTGTCGGTCCCGGAGAGCTTCGAGAACCTCGGCGGCCTCGGCGTCCAGGGCGTCGTCGACGGGCACGCCGTGCTGGTCGGCCGCGAGCAGCTGCTGGCGGACTGGTCGATCGAACTGCCCGCCGGCCTCGCCGGGGCCAAGGCGGCCGCCGAGGCCGCGGGCGGCACCGCTGTCCTGGTGGCCTGGGACGGGGCGGCCCGCGGGGTCCTGACCGTGGCCGACGCGGTCAAGGAGACCAGCGCCGAGGCGGTGTCGCGGCTGCGGGCACTGGGGCTGACCCCGGTGCTGCTGACCGGTGACAACAAGGCGGTCGCCGAGACGGTGGCCCGCGCGGTCGGCATCGACGAGGTGATCGCCGAGGTCCTCCCGCAGGACAAGGTGGACGTCGTACGCCGACTGCAGGCCGAGGGCCGTACGGTCGCCATGGTCGGCGACGGGGTGAACGACGCGGCCGCGCTGGCCCAGGCGGACCTGGGCCTGGCCATGGGCACCGGCACCGACGCCGCGATCGAGGCGGGCGACCTGACCCTCGTACGGGGGGACCTGCGGGTGGCGGCGGACGCGATCCGGCTCTCCCGCCGGACCCTGGCCACCATCAAGGGCAACCTGTTCTGGGCCTTCGGCTACAACGTGGCGGCCTTGCCCCTCGCGGCCGCAGGCCTGCTCAATCCGATGATTGCGGGGGCCGCGATGGCGTTCTCCTCGGTTTTCGTGGTGAGCAACAGCCTCCGGTTGCGGACCTTCCGCTAAGGGATCTTCTCCCCACGCTGCACACACTTCCTTCACGGGAGACGCAGATCACAGTGATTGCAACGTAACCATCCGGCACTGCAGTGGGTCTAATGGGGCGATGCCAGGAACGTCTTGGGGGACGTTCACGGGGGTCTTGGGGGACGTCCGGGGCATCAGCCGGCCGGGACGCGTGCTCAACGGGGAGCTTTGAGCGGCCCTCCCGACCCGTACGGGTCCCGGCAGACACCCAACCGGAGCGCACCGCGCGTGCGCTCCCCGCCGACGCCCCGGCTCGGGTCCCGTGGGGGGAATCCGTTCCGGGGAAAGGAAAGCGCCCCGACCGTCGACCCGTGGGGGGATCGACGGCGGGGCGCTTTTCGCTTGCTCGAGGGACCTCGGGTCAGCGGGCCTCGACCGGGACGAAGTCGCGCAGGACCTCGCCGGTGTAGATCTGGCGCGGACGGCCGATGCGGGAACCCGGCTCCTTGATCATCTCGTGCCACTGGGCGATCCAGCCGGGAAGGCGGCCGAGCGCGAAGAGCACGGTGAACATCTCGGTGGGGAAGCCCATGGCCCGGTAGATCAGGCCGGTGTAGAAGTCCACGTTCGGGTAGAGGTTGCGCGAGACGAAGTACTCGTCGGCCAGCGCGTGCTCTTCCAGCTTGAGCGCGATGTCGAGCAGCTCGTCGCTCTTGCCGAGCGAGGAGAGGACGTCGTGCGCCGCGGCCTTGATGATCTTCGCCCGGGGGTCGAAGCTCTTGTAGACGCGGTGTCCGAAGCCCATGAGGCGGACGCCGTCTTCCTTGTTCTTCACCTTGCGGATGAAGGCGTCGACGTCGCCGCCGTCGTTCTTGATGCCCTCGAGCATCTCGAGGACGGACTGGTTGGCGCCACCGTGCAGCGGGCCCCACAGGGCCGAGATGCCGGCGGAGATCGAGGCGAACATGTTCGCCTGCGAGGAGCCGACCAGGCGCACGGTGGAGGTCGAGCAGTTCTGCTCGTGGTCCGCGTGCAGGATCAGCAGCTTGTCGAGCGCCGAGACCACGACCGGGTCCAGGTCGTACTCCTGGGCCGGCACGGAGAAGGTCATGCGCAGGAAGTTCTCGACGTAGCCGAGGTCGTTGCGCGGGTAGACCACCGGGTGGCCGACCGACTTCTTGTACGCGTACGCCGCGATCGTCGGGAGCTTGGCCAGCAGGCGGATCGTCGAGAGGTGCCGCTGCTTCTCGTCGAACGGGTTGTGGCTGTCCTGGTAGAACGTCGACAGCGCGCTGACCACGGAGGACAGCATCGCCATCGGGTGCGCGTCACGCGGGAAGCCGTCGTAGAACCGCTTCACGTCCTCGTGCAGCAGCGTGTGCTGGGTGATCTCGTTGCGGAAAGACGCGAGCTGGTCGACGGTCGGCAGCTCACCGTTGATCAGCAGGTACGCGACCTCGATGAAGGTCGAGCGCTCGGCCAGCTGCTCGATCGGGTAACCGCGGTAACGCAGGATGCCCTGCTCACCGTCGAGGTAGGTGATCGCGGACTTGTAGGCGGCGGTGTTGCCGTAGCCGCTGTCCAAGGTGACGAGCCCGGTCTGGGCCCTCAGCTTCGAGATGTCGAAGCCCTGGTCACCGACGGTGCTTTCGACCACCGGGTAGGTGTATTCACCGTCCGCGTACCGGAGTACTACAGAGTTGTCGCTCACGTCATCCCTCACCGACGTAGTGCCTCTTCTTCGAGGTGCCCTGACTGCCTCTACCTTCCCCCATTTGGCGCAGGAGAGTGCACTCGGGGTCGGCCTTTGGTCCTTTTGACGGCACTGAGTGCCTTCAACCTGCTCATCCTGCCCCCTCCACACCGGTGCGGGAACCCAAAATGATCGATCATTTAGGTGATGTTTCCCACCGGTATCCGGCCGGACAGCCTGGGCGCGACCGCCGTGAACCTCCTACCTGCGGAAACGGTACGCACAGCCTGACCGAGGGCTTTCCGGGACCCGACCAGCACGACCAACTTCTTCGCCCTGGTCACCGCCGTATAGAGCAAGTTGCGCTGGAGCATCATCCAAGCCCCGGTGGTGACAGGGATCACCACGGCCGGATATTCACTCCCCTGGGAGCGGTGGATGGTGACGGCGTACGCGTGCGCCAGCTCGTCCAGCTCGGCGAACTCGTACCCGACCTCCTCGTCCTCCTCCGTCCGCACCGTCAGCCGCTGTTCGTCCGCGTCGAGGGCGGTGACCACGCCGACCGTGCCGTTGAAGACCCCGTTGGCGCCCTTCTCGTAGTTGTTGCGGATCTGGGTGACCTTGTCGCCGACGCGGAAGACCCGGCCGCCGAACCGCTTCTCCGGCAGATCCGGCCGGGCCGGCGTGATGGCCTGCTGGAGCAGCCCGTTGAGGTTCCCCGCACCGGCCGGACCGCGGTGCATGGGCGCGAGCACCTGGATGTCGCGCCGCGGGTCGAGTCCGAATCTGGCCGGAATCCGCCGGGCGGCCACATCCACGGCGAGCCGCGCGGCCTCCTCCGTGTCCTCCTCCGGGAAGAGGAAGAAGTCCGGCAGCCCGTCGGTGATCGGCGGCACCCCGGTGTTGATGCGGTGGGCGTTGGTGACCACGCCCGACTGCTGCGCCTGCCGGAAGATGCGGGTCAGGCGGACCGCCGGGACGGGGCCGCCCTCGGCCAGCAGGTCCCGCAGCACCTCCCCGGCGCCGACCGAGGGCAGCTGGTCCACATCCCCGACCAGCAGCAGGTGCGCCCCCGGCGCCACCGCCTTGACCAGCTTGTTCGCCAGCAGCAGGTCCAGCATCGAGGCCTCGTCCACGACGACCAGGTCCGCATCGAGCGGGCGCTCCCGGTCGTACGCCGCGTCCCCGCCCGGCTTGAGCTCCAGCAGCCGGTGCACGGTGGAGGCCTCGGCCCCGGTGAGCTCGGCGAGCCGTTTCGCGGCCCGGCCGGTGGGCGCGGCGAGCACGACCTTGGCCTTCTTGGCCCGGGCCAGCTCCACGATCGAGCGGACGGTGAAGGACTTCCCGCAGCCCGGCCCGCCGGTCAGGACGGCCACCCGGCGGGTCAGCGCCAGCGTGACGGCGTCCCGCTGCTCGGGGGCCAGCCTGGCCCCGGTGCGCCCGGCGAGCCAGCCGAACGCCTTGCCCCAGTCCACGTCCTGGAAGCCCGGCATCCGGTCGTCCTCCGCGTTCAGGAGCCGCCGCACCTGCCCGACCAGCGACAACTCGGCCCGGTGGAAGGGGACCAGGTACACGGCGGTCAGCGGGTCCGGCCCGCCCTGCGGATCCGGCACCGATTCCCGTACGACACCCTCGGGATCGGCGGCGAGCTCGGCCAGGCACTCGATGACCAGCCCGGTGTCCACCTGGAGCAGCTTGACCCCGTCGGCGATGAGCCGCTCCTCCGGGAGGAAGCAGTGCCCCTGGTCGGTGGACTGGGACAGGGCGTACTGGAGCCCGGCCTTGACCCGCTCGGGGCTGTCGTGCGGTATGCCGACGGCCTGGGCGATCCGGTCGGCGGTCAGGAAGCCGATGCCCCACACGTCGGCGGCGAGCCGGTACGGCTGGTTCTTGACCACCGAGATGGAGGCGTCGGCGTACTTCTTGTAGATGCGGACCGCGATGGAGGTGGAGACTCCGACGCCCTGGAGGAAGACCATGACCTCCTTGATCGCCTTCTGCTCCTCCCAGGCGGCGCCGATCAGCCTGGTCCGCTTGGGGCCGAGCCCGGGCACCTCGATCAGCCGCTTCGGGGACTCCTCGATCACGTCGAGGGTGTCGGTGCCGAAGTGCTCCACGATCCGGTCGGCGATCTTCGGGCCGATGCCCTTGATGAGGCCGGAGCCGAGGTAGCGGCGGATGCCCTGGATGGTCGCGGGGAGCACCGTGCGGTAGTTCTCCACCGTGAACTGCTTGCCGTACTGGGGGTGGGAGCCCCAGCGGCCCTCCATGCGCAGCGATTCGCCCGGCTGGGCCCCGAGCAGGGAGCCGACGACGGTGAGCAGGTCCCCGCTGCCGCGGCCGGTGTCGACGCGGGCGACCGTGTACCCGCTCTCCTCGTTGGCGTAGGTGATGCGCTCGAGCACCCCCTCGACGACTGCCGGTTGCACCGCCCCGTTGGTTGTCATGGCACGAAGCTACCGCCCGGCGCCGACAGCCCGTCAGGCCTGTGGACAACCCCGGAGAACCCAGAAGGGGGTCCGGCCTCGCGGCCGGACCCCCTCACGGTTACCCCTCCCGTGTCGGCCTTCCCGATCCCCCCAGATCCCTCCCCGGAAGTACCGACGCACCATACGACCCGCTGCCCGGCCCAGGGGTTGCACGCGGAATCGGAACTTTACGTTTCCATTACCTTGGCGGGATCCGGTGCCGATCCGAAGTGCCGGTGAATCACCACAGAAGTAGCGTTTCAGGCATGAGCGAATCCGAATCTTCATTCCAGGACGACGTGCTCGGCGAGCTGGGCCCGGACCGGCTGGGCGAGATCGCCGGCCTGCTCGGCACGGACGCGGCGGGCGCCCGCGAGACCGTCGCGACCACGGTCGGCGCGATGACGGGCGACCTCCAGGAGAAGGCCGGCGCCGATGACGACGAGGGCAACGAGGTCCGCCAGGCTTTCGCCGAGGTGGCCGAACCCCCGCTCCAGGGCGTGGCCACGCTCGGCGGCGGGCTGCTCGGCGGCGGGCTGATGGCCGGGGTGCTCGCGAAGGTGAGCAAGCCGGTCGCCGCGGCGGTCTCCAAGAAGACCGGCATCCCCGCGGCCACCGTCTCCCGCGTCATCGAACTGCTGATCCCGGTCGTCCTGGCGGTCTTCGCCAAGCGCGCGGCGGCCGGCAAGGGCGCCACCGCCGGAGCCCCGGGCGCCACTGCGGGCGCGGCCCCCGGAGCCGCCCCGGCGGAGGGCGGCGGACTCGGCGACCTGCTCGGCCAGATCCTCGGCGGCGGCAAGAAGTAGCCCGCTACCCTGGGGCGCCATGGAGCCCCCTGCTGACAACTCCGCCGCAGCGGTACGGCTGCGGGACCCCGAGCCCGGGGAGCTGGGCTGGATCGTGCAGCGGCACGGCGCGCTCTACGCCGCCGAGTACGGCTGGAACACGGCCTTCGAGGGCCTGGTGGCCCGCATCGTCGCGGACTTCGCCGAGGACCACGACCCGTACCTGGAACGGGTCTGGATCGCCGAGCTGGACGGCCGCCCGGTCGGGTCGGTGATGTGCGTACGCGAGGACAGCTCCCCCGGCACCGCGCGGCTGAGGCTGCTGCTCGTGGAGCCGGCGGGCCGGGGCCACGGCATCGGGTCCCTCCTGGTCGACGCGGTCGTCGCCTTCGCCCGCTCCGTCGGATACCGCGAGCTGGTGCTGTGGACCAACGACGTGCTGACCTCGGCCCGTTCCCTCTACGAACGCGCCGGGTTCACCCTGGTGGCCGAGCACCCGCACCGCTCGTACGGCGTCAGCCTCACGGGGCAGGACTGGCGGCTGCCGCTGCAGGAGGGCTCCCCGCACTGACGGCCGCCGCGGCGCCCACCGCCGCGCCGCCGCCCTCCGCCACCGGCGTACGGGTGCCCGCGCGGGCGGGCGCCAGCGAGGTCATGCCCACCCCGCCGACCAGCAGCAGCGCCGCCACCCACCGCAGCCCCGAGACGCCCTCGCCCAGGACCAGCGCGGCCGAGGACATCCCGAACACCGGCACCAGCAGGGAGAACGGCGCGACCGAGGAGGCCGGGTAGCGCTTCAGCAGGAAGTTCCAGGCGCCGAAGCCGAACACGGTCGACACCCAGGCGACGTACGCGATGACCGCGGCCCCGGACCAGTCCAGCCCGCGCAGCGCGGCCAGGTCCCGCTCGGGCCCCTCCAGCAGCAGCGACAGCGCGAACAGCGGCAGCACCGGGACGGTGCACACCCAGACCATGAAGTTCAGCGCGTCGGGCGGGGACGCCTTGCGGGTCAGCACGTTGGACACGCCCCAGCAGGCGGCGGCCGCGACGACCAGGGTGAAGCCGAGCACCGGCCCCGAAGTGCCCCCGTCCACCGCGGCGACGGCGATCCCCGCGAGCGCCACCGCCATGCCGGCGATCCGGACCCGCCCGGGCCGCTCGCGCAGGACGAGGGAGGCGAGGACCGCGGTGAAGACGGACTGCACCTGGAGCACGAGCGAGGACAGTCCGGCCGGCATGCCGGCGGCCATCCCGGTGAACAGGAGGCCGAACTTGGCGACGCCGAGGGCCACGCCGACCGCGATGATCCACTTCCAGGCGGTCTTGGGCCGGCCGACGAAGAACACGGCGGGCAGCGCCGCGACGAGGAAGCGCAGGGCGGACAGGAGCAGCGGCGGGAAGTGGCCGAGCCCGATCTCGATGACGACGAAGTTGAAGCCCCAGACGGCGGCGACGAGTACGGCGAGTGCGGTGTGAACGGGACGCATGCTTCGAGCATCGACGCGGCGACCATGTAGCACCAGCGCGGATGTCTTCAGGGATGGATGAAGCATCTCTTACGGGTGCCTCGCGCTCGCGCGGTGCCTACGATGGGCCGCATGCTCGACCTCTCCCGGCTGCGCGCCCTGCACGCCGTCTCCGTCCACGGCTCGGTCGCGGGTGCGGCGGCGGCCCTCGGCTACACCCCCTCCGCCGTGTCCCAGCAGATCGCCAAGCTGGAGCGGGAGACCCGGACCACGCTGCTGGAGCGGCGCGGGCGCGGGGTCGCGCTCACCGAGGAGGCCCGGCATCTCGCGGATACCGCCCAGGAGTTGCTGGCGATCGTGGAGCGCGCCGAGACCACCCTGGAGGAGCGCCGCGGGCAGCCGAGCGGGCTGCTGACGGTGGCCGCCTTCGCCTCCGCGGCGCGCGGTCTCATGCCGGGGGCGCTCGCCGATCTCGCACGCCGGCATCCCGCGCTGGACGTGCGCCTCACCGAGGTCGACCCCCACCTGTCGGTGGACCTGGTGGCCCGGGGGGTCACCGACCTGGCGGTGGCCCACGACTGGGACATCGCCCCGCTGCCGGCCCCGGAGGGCGTCGAGCAGGCGGTCATCGGGGACGACCGCTGCGACCTGGTCGTACCGCGGGACCACCCGTTCACGCAGCGGGCCGTCATCCGGCGGGCGGACCTCGGCGGCCAGCGCTGGGTCTGCCAGCCACCCGGCCGGGTCTGCCACGACTGGCTGATGCGGACGCTGCGCACCGCCGGGTTCGAGCCCGACATCGCGCACGTGGCCGAGGAGAACCACACCATCGTCGCGCTGGTCGCGGCCGGGCTCGGGGTGGCCGTCGTACCCCGGCTGGGGACCGGGGCGCTGCCGCCGGGCGCGGTGGCCGTACCGCTGGAACCGAGCCCCGTGCGCAGGTTGTACGCCGTGTGGCGGACGGGGGCGGCCCGCCGGCCGGCGATCACCGAGGCCGTACGGACCCTGCAGGAGCACTGGGCGTACGCGGCACCCCTTCCGGGGGACCTCCCGAGTGTCCGCGGCGGCGCGGACGCGGCGCGGCAGTAGGGTCCGGCCGTGTCGTACCAAGCGTCCCGCAGGTCCCTGCTCACCGCGGCCGCCCTGGCCGCCGTCACGGCCGCCGGGGTGGCCTCGTACGCCGCGGTCGACGGCCCGGACGGCGGGGGCGGCGGCCCGCGCCCCGACGACGGCCGCCCGGGCGACCGGCCGCCGGGCCGGGCTCCCGACCGGGCGGCGCTGCGCCGGCTGGTGGACGGGATGAGCCTGGCGGAGAAGGTCGGGCAGCTCTTCGTGTCCCGCGCGTACGGCCATTCGGCGACCGATCCGGATCCGGCGGACGCCGAGCAGAACATGAAGCTGTTCGGGGTGCGCACGGCCGCCGAGCTGGTCTCCCGCTACCACCTCGGCGGGATCATCTACTTCTCCTGGGCCCACAACACCCGCGGCCCGCAGCAGATCGCCGAGCTGTCGGCCGCGCTCCAGCGGGCGGCGGCCGGGACCGGCTCCGGCATCCCGCTGCTGCTCTCCACGGACCAGGAGCACGGCGCGGTGGCGCGCATCGGCAAGCCCGCGACCCTGCTGCCGGGGGCGATGGCCCTGGGCGCGCGGCACGGCGCGGGCGGCACCGGCGGCACGGGTGGAAGCACAGCCGGCAGTACGGGCGGTACCGGTGGCACCGGTAGCACGGGTGGCACCAGTATTACGGGTGGCACCGATGCCGACTCCGACTCCGCGGCCACCGCCGAGGCCCGGCGCGCCGCACGCATCGCGGGTGCCGAGCTCGCCGCGATGGGCATCCGGCAGGACTACGCGCCGGTGGCCGACGTGAACGTCAACCCGGCCAATCCGGTGATCGGAGTACGGTCCTTCGGCTCGGACCCGCAGGCGGTGGCGGCCCTGGTCGCCGCCCAGGTCCGCGGCTACCAGGGCGCCGGAGTGGCCGCCACCGCCAAGCACTTCCCCGGCCACGGGGACACCGAGACCGACAGCCACGTCGGACTGCCGGTGATGCGGCACAGCCGGGCCCAGTGGGAGGAGCTGGACGAGCCCCCCTTCCGGGCGGCGGTGGAGGCGGGCGTGGACGCCGTGATGACCGCGCACATCGTCTTCCCCGCGCTCGACCCCTCCGGGGACCCGGCGACCCTCTCCGGACCGATCGTGACCGGCATCCTGCGCGAACGCCTGGGCTTCCGGGGGGTGGTGGTGACCGACGCCCTCGACATGGCCGGGGTACGCCAGAAGTACGGGGACGACCGGGTCCCGGTCCTGGCCCTGAAGGCGGGCTGCGACCAGCTGCTGAACCCGCCGGACCTGGGGCTCGCGCACCGCAGCGTCCTCGCGGCCGTCGAGGCGGGCGAGCTGACGCGGGCCCGGATCGAGGAGTCGGTGCTGCGGATCCTGGAACTGAAGGCCCGCCGGGGCCTGTTCGACGCGGCGCACACCGCCGCCGGGCAGACGGACGCCCAGGTGGGCATCCCGGCGCATCTGACGGCCGCCGACGAGATCGCCGCGGGTACGACGACCCTGCTGGCCAATCCCGTCAAGCTGCTGCCGCTGGACCCGGCCGCCGCGCCCCGGGTACTGGTCACCGGGGCCGACCCCGCCTCCCCCAGCGGTACGACAGGACCCCCTACGGCGGTACTGGCCCGGGAGCTGACCGCCCTGGGCTGCCGGGCGACGGCCGCGCCGCCCGCCCGGGCGGTGGCCGCGGCCCCCGGCAACGCGGCGGTGCTGGTGTGCACGTACAACGTCCCGGAGGGGGACGATCCGCAGCGCACGCTGGTCAAGGAGCTGCTGGCCACCGGGGTGCCGGTGGTCCTGGTGGCGATCCGCAATCCGTACGACCCCGCCCGGCTGCCCGCGTGCGCGGCGGAGCTGGCGACGTACACCTGGACGGACGTGGAGATGCGGGCGGCGGCCCGGGTGGTCACCGGGGCGGTACGGCCCACGGGCCGCCTCCCGGTCCCGGTTCCGGGCCGCTACCCGCTGGGCCACGGGCTCTCGTACGACTAGCCGTACCAGTACCGGTAGTTGGTACTGGTACTGGTGCTGGTATTAGCCGTACTACCTCTCCCGTGGCCCCTGGGGCCCTCCCGGGGAGCTACGGCCGCAGCTGCGGCTCGCGCTCCACGTCCTTCTGGTCGAGCACCGCGTCGGGCTTCGCCAGCGGCGTCGCCCGGCCCGCGTCGACGAGCGAGGCGGCCGGCGCGACCCCGGCCCACTGCAGGATCTTCTGCGTGGCCAGCGCCTTCTCGCCGTCCATGAGCTTGGCGACGTTGGCCCCGTGGTTGGCGCCCGGCGCGATCATCACGTAGCTGTCGCGGACGGTGTAGCCGAGGTGGAACGGTTCGGCACCCCACGGGTCGTTCTGCCCGTACACGAACAGCATCTGGTTCGCGTTGTTCTTCACCCAGTTGTCGACGTCCGCCATGACCCCCGGCTGGAAGGTCATCGGGATGTCGCGGGGCACGAAGTTGCGCGGCGGCTGGTAGCCGTAGCGGCTCAGGCCCTTCAGGTGCGGCTGCTTGATGTCGGGCGAACCGAGCTGCGTACCCGCCTGGTAGTAGTACGGCGTGTACGTCTCCAGGCCCTGGTCGGCGTAGGCCGAGAAGCCGGAGATCGTGTCGATCGAGTCCCAGATCTCCTGGTCGCTCGCGGTCGCGGCGGCCGGGATGGAGGCGCAGTCGGCCAGCAGGCTGTACTGCCAGAAGGCCCACACGTAGTCGAGCACGACGGCCTCGTAGGCCTTGTCGAGGTTGCCGACGGTGGTGAAGGTCCAGCCGTTCTCGGCGGCGGCGGCCGCGTACTTGGCCTCCAGCGGCTCACGGCGTACGAGGGCCTCCCGCTGCACCGCGTTCAGCTTGTCGCGGCACTCCTTGGTGCCGACCTTGGCGAAGAACCGGTCGTACGCCGAGTCCTCCTTGTTGACGACGTCGTTCGGCGCGACGTAGGCGACGACGCCGTCCATGTCGCGCGGGTAGTAGCGCTCGTAGTACGTCGCCGTCATGCCGCCCTTGCTGCCGCCCGTGGCCAGCCAGTTCTTCTTGTAGATCTTCTTCAGGGCGGTGTAGATGCGGTGCTGGTCGCTGGCGGCCTGCCAGATGTCCAGGTTCGCCCAGTTGGCCGGGTCGGGCCGGGAGGGCGTGAAGAACCGGTACTCCAGCGACACCTGGTTGCCGTCGACGATCGTCGTCGGCTCGCTGCGGCGCGGGCTGGTGTTGACGTTGTAGCCGGAGGTGTAGAAGACCGTGGGCCGGGAGACGTCCTTGTGCAGCAGGGTGAGGCGCTGCTTGAAGGTGCCCTTCGAGGGCTGCCGGTGATCGACCGGCTGTTCGTAGTTCAGTACGAAGAAGCGGTACCCGGGGTACTCCTTCTCCTCGATCAGACTCATCCCCGCGATGGCGAGGATCTCGTCCTTGATGTCCGTCGCGGCGGACGGCCCTGCGGCGGTGGCCGCCTGGGCCGTGAAGCCGGCTGTTCCCATGGTGCCGATCAGCACCACGAGCGACAGCAGCCAGCCGAGCGTCTTGCGCATTCACCCTCCCCTTGAGTTCACTTCGGTCGCCCGTGAACCTAGCGGGGTCAACGCGCCGCTGACCAGACCTAGTTGGGCCGCTCGTTCAGCACAGAATCCAGCCGGAATCGACAGATCCGGCCTCGATGCTCCCCTTTACATACACGCAGCGGCTGATCGCACCGACGGTGACGGGTCCGGCATATCGGGTGAATTGCCCGGCATCGCGGACCGGCACCCCGCCGCGCGGCTGGATGCTCACCGCCATCGCCCGGCGCCGCCCCGGGTCACGGGCGACGGTCACCGCGCAGGCCTGCGTACGGCTCTTGTAGACGCGCACCTCGCCGCTCCCCAACGGCAGCGTCCTGACCAGGTCACCCCCGCAGCCGCCGGTCGCCGCGTGCGCCGGAGGCGCCGCGAGCAGCCCCCCGACGCACAGCATCAGCCCGGCCACGAACACCCGCGCCGACGCGGCCCCCCGGCCGCGCCCCTTCCGCCCGTGCTCCACCCTGTCCCCCGATCAGTCGTACGCGACACGTACGCACGTACGACGCGCAGACCCCCCGGAAGGTTGCTCGCAGCAAGGTCCGGGGGGTCTGCGGGGCGGGTCGAACCGCCGGCGCCACGTCAGGCGGCGGCGCGTTCGTCCTCGCCCACGAAGGTGCGCCACAGCTCCGCGTAGCGGCCGCCGCGGGCCACGAGTTCGGCGTGGGTGCCGTCCTCCACCACCCGGCCGCGGTCCATGACCACCACGCGGTCGGCGCGCGCGGCCGTGGTCAGCCGGTGCGCCACCACGAGGGTGGTGCGCTTGCCGGCGAGCCGGTCGGTGGCCTGGTTGACCTGGGCCTCGGTGGCCAGGTCGAGCGCGGCGGTGGCCTCGTCGAGCAGCAGCACGTCCGGGTCGACGAGTTCGGCGCGGGCCAGCGCGATCAGCTGGCGCTGGCCGGCCGAGAGGTTGCGGCCGCGCTCGGCGACGGTGTGCAGGTAGCCGCCGTCCAGGGTGGCGATCATGTCGTGGGCGCCGACCGCGCGGGCGGCCGCCTCGACCTCGGCGTCGCCCGCCTCGGGCCGCCCGTAGGCGATGGCGTCGCGGACCGTCCCCGGGAAGAGGTACGGCTCCTGGGGGACGACACCGAGCCGGTGGCGGTACTCCGTCAGGTCGAGCTCCCGCAGATCGGCGCCGTCGGCGGTGACCCGGCCCGAGGTCGGGTCGTAGAACCGGGCCACGAGCTTGACCAGCGTGGACTTCCCGGCGCCGGTCTCGCCGACGAAGGCGACGGTCTGGCCGGCGGGTATGCGCAGGCTGATCCCGGCCAGCGCGTCCCCCTTCTCGCCGCGCTCCTCGGCGGTGCCGTACGCGAACCGCACGTCCTCGAAGGCGATCTCGCCGCGCAGCTCCTTGACCGCGCGCGGATCGGCCGGGCGGGGGGTGCTGGTGGGCTCGCGCAGCAGCCCCTGGATCCGGCCGAGCGAGACGGTGGCCTGCTGGTAGCCGTCGAAGACCTGGGAGAGCTGCTGGACGGGGGCGAAGAACAGGTCGATGTACAGGAGGTACGCCACCAGCGCGCCCGTGGTGAGGGTGCCGGCCTCGACCCGGCCCGCGCCGACGATCAGGACGGCGGCCGCGGCCCCGGAGGACAGCAGCTGGACGAAGGGGAAGTAGACGGATATCAGCCACTGGCCGCGCACCCGGGCCTCGCGGTACGAGTCGCTGCGCTCGGCGAACCGGGCGGCGCCCGCGCGCTGGCGGCGGAAGGCCTGGACGATGCGCAGTCCGGAGACGGACTCCTGGAGGTCGGCGTTGACCAGGCTGACCCGGTCGCGGGCGAGCTCGTACGCGGCCACCGACTTGCGGCGGAACACGATCGTGCCGATGACCAGCACGGGGAGGGTGGCGAAGACGATCAGCGCGAGCTCGACGTCGAGGACGAGCAGGGCGATCAGGATGCCGAAGAAGGTGAAGACGGAGACGACGGCGGTGACGAGCCCGGTCTGCAGGAAGCTGGAGAGGGCGTCCACGTCGGTGGTCATCCGGGTCATGATCTTGCCGGTCAGCTCGCGCTCGTAGTAGTCGAGGCCGAGGCGCTGGAGCTGGGCGAAGATCTTGACGCGCAGGGCGTACAGGACGCGCTCGCCGGTGCGCCCGGTCATCCGGGTCTCGGCGAACTGGGCGGCCCACTGCGCCACGACGACGCCCAGCGCGAGGACGGCGGCCACCCAGACGGCGCCGAGGGCCGCCTGTTCGACGCCCTTGTCGATGCCGTGGCGGATCAGGATCGGGAGCAGCAGCCCGGAGCCGGCGTCGACGGCGACGAGGCCGAGGCTGATGGCGAGGGGCGCCCAGAAGCCGTGGAGCAGGCGGCGCAGGTTGTAGCTCTTCTCGGCGGCCGCGGCGCGGTCCTCGTCCACGGCGGGCTCGTCGTCGGCGGGCGGCAGGGCGGCCACCTGGGCGAGCAGCTCAGGAGTGGCTGGCATGCCCGCGACGGCGCCGGCCACGGTGGCGCCCGGTACGCCGGTTCCGGGCGCGCCGGTCGCGGCCGCGGTCCCGGCGGCGGCCTCCGCCTCCGCTTCCTCTTCCTCCTCTTGTTCCTCCTGGCGGCGCCAGAGCTCGGGGGTCACCCCGTCCACGACCCGCCGCTTGGCGTTGACCGGCTCGGAGTCGATCTCGGCCTCGAGCTCGATGTCCCGTTCGAGCTTCCCCTCGATGTCCCGCTCGAATTCGGTCATCACGGGCGCCTCGGGGGTGCGCGGCGAGCCGGCGCCGAGCGCGTCCGGGTCGGTGAGCAGCCGCCGGTACAGGGGCGAGCGGCGCTCCAGCTCCTCGTGCGTGCCGATGTCGGAGAGCCGCCCGCGGTCGAGTACGGCGATCCGGTCGGCCAGCGCGAGCGTGGAGCGGCGGTGGGCGATGAGGAGGGTGGTGCGGCCCGCCATGACGGTGCGCAGCGCCTCGTGGATCTCGTGCTCGACGCGCGCGTCGACGGCGGAGGTGGCGTCGTCGAGGAGCAGCAGCCGGGGGTCGGTGAGGATGGCGCGGGCGAGCGCGATGCGCTGGCGCTGGCCGCCGGAGAGGGTGAGCCCCTGCTCGCCGACCTTGGTGTCGTACCCGGCGGGCAGGGCCTGGATGAAGGATTCTGCCTGGGCGGCGCGGGCGGCGGCCTCGATCTGCGCGTCGGTGGCTTCGGGGTGCCCGTAGGCGATGTTGGCGCGGATGGTGTCGGAGAAGAGGAAGGAGTCCTCCGGTACGAGCCCGATGGCGGCGCGCAGCGAGTCGTACGTCAGCTCGCGCACGTCGTGCCCGCCGACGCGGACGGTGCCGCGGTCGGCGTCGTAGAAGCGGGGCAGGAGGAGGGACAGGGTGGACTTGCCGGAGCCGGAGGCCCCGACGACGGCGACGGTCTCGCCTTCGGCGATGGAGAGCGAGAACCCGTCCAGGACGGGCCGCTCGGGGTCGTACCCGAAGCCGACCGCGTCGAACTCGACGGTGGCGGGGGCGTCGGCGGGCAGTTCCCGCGTGCCCTCCTCGATGACGGGCTCGGTGTCGATGAGCTCGAAGACGCGCTCGACGCCGGCGCGGGCCTGCTGGCCGACGGTGAGGACCATGGCGAGCATGCGGACGGGGCCGACGAGCTGCGCGAGGTAGGTGGAGAAGGCGACGAAGGTGCCGAGGGTGATGTGTCCCTGGGTCGCCATCCAGCCGCCGAGGGCCAGCATGGCGACCTGCCCGAGGGCGGGTACCGCCTGCAGGGCGGGGGTGTAGCGGGAGTTGAGCCGGATGGTCCGCATCCGGCCGGCGAACAGCCGGCGCCCGGCTTCGCGCAGCTTGCCGGTCTCCTGCTCCTCCTGGCCGAAGCCCTTGACGACGCGGACGCCGGTGACGGCCCCGTCGACGACGGTGGCGACGGCGGCGGCCTGGCCCTGGGCCCACCAGGTGGCGGGGAAGAGCTTCTTGCGGCTGCGCTTGGCGATGAACCACAGGGCGGGGGCCATGAGCAGCGCGACGAGGGTCAGCTGCGGGGACAGGGCCAGCATGATCCCGAGGGATATCCCGAAGAGGAGGAAGTTCCCGATGGTCATGGGCAGCATGAAGAGCAGGCCCTGGATCAGTTGCAGGTCGCTGGTGGCGCGCCCGACGACCTGGCCGGTGGACAGCTCGTCCTGGCGGCGCCCGTCGAGGCGGGCGATGGTGTCGTACATGTCGGTGCGCAGGTCGTGCTGGACGTCGAGCGCGAGGCGGCCGCCGTAGTACCTGCGGATGTAGGTCAGCACGTACACGAGGACCGCGGCGCCTATGAGGAGCCCGGCCCAGACGCCCATGGGCTTGGTGTGGTCGCCGATGACGTCGTCGATGATGACCTTGGTGACCAGGGGCACGAGCGCCATGACGGCCATGCCGGCCAGTGACGACCCGAGGGCGAGCAGCACATTGGTCTTGTACCGCCAGGTATAGGCGGTGAGCCGCCTCGCCCAGCCCTGTTTCTCCCCAGCCGCCGTCACGTGGTGCCTCCCCGTTCGTGTTGTCCTGCCGGAAGCGCCAACGCTCCGACCGGCGGATTTCATCCCGCCGCAACAATCGAACGGGTTTCCGCGCGGCGCGGCGACCCGGCCCCACCCATCCGTGTCGGCCCGGCCGTGCCGCCTCAGGGGCTGGGCAGAGGCTTCACGACGGGGGCTGCTCCAGCGGCTCGTTCTCGCAGCCGAGGGCCTCGGTGACCCTGCCGCAATTGGCGCTCGACCCCTTCTTCCCTTGCTCCTCGGCCTCGTCCTTCATGCCCTCGGCCCACTTGGTCGCGTCGTCTTCCTTGTCCTTGACGACGTCCGCTCCGCCTCCACCGGCAGGGCGTAGGCCGGGCCGTCGTCCGCGATGCCGCGCATCACGCGCACGGGGCTGCCCTGGCCGCTAAACGTGCGTGGGGGCGAACATGCGGAGCGTGGCCGGAAGTACGAGCACCGAGGGGCCCGGGGTGGTCAGGGACTTCTTCAGGTCCTCGCGGAGGGTTTGCGGGGTCGTCGTCGTTGCCGGGACGCCGAAGGATTCGGCCAGGGCCGCGAAGTCCGGGCGGGTGAGTTCGGTGGCCGTCGTGCGGCCCTCGAAGGAGTCCGTCATGTACTCGCGCAGGATGCCGTAGCCGCCGTCGTCCACGATCAGCCAGGTCACGTCCAGGTCGTGCTGCTTCGCCGTCGCCAGGTCCGCGATCGAGTACATCGCGCCGCCGTCGCCCGAGACCGCCAGGACCGGGGTGCCCGGTTCCGCGACGCAGGCGCCGAGGGCCGCCGGGAAGGCGTAGCCGAGGCCGCCGGCGCCCTGCGCCGAGTGCATCGTGTTGGGGTGCTTCGCGTCGAACGCCGACCAGGCCCAGTACGACAGGATCGTCATGTCCCAGAACGACGGGGAGCGGGCCGGGAGCGCCGCGCGGATCGAGGTGAGGAGTCCGCGCTCCAGCGTCACGTCCTGCGTCGACAGGCGGGCCTCGATCTCCGACAGGAGCCGGCGGACGCGTTCGGGCGCCTGCGCGTCCTCGCGTTCCCCGACCGTCTCCAGGAGGGCCTGGAGGGCCAGGCGGGCGTCCGCGTGGATGCCGAGGGCCGGGTGGTTGGACTCCAGCTTGCCGAGGTCCGCCTCGATCTGGACGACCCGGCCCGTCGGGAAGAACGTGTGGTAGTTCGACGACAGTTCGCCCAGGCCCGAGCCGACCACCAGCAGGACGTCCGCGTCCTCCAGGAAGTCCGTCATGTGGCGGTCCTCCAGCCAGGACTGGAGGGACAGCGGGTGGGTCCACGGGAAGGCGCCCTTGCCGCCGAACGTGGTGACCACCGGGGCGTTCAGCCGCTCCGCCAGCTGCCGCAGCTTGCCCGCCGCGTCCGAGCGGACCACCCCGCCGCCCGCGATGATCACGGGACGCGCGGCCCGCTCCAGCCAGTGCGCCGCCAGCGCGGTGAGCTCGGGGCGCGGGGCCAGCTCGTGCGGGCTCGCGTCCACGGCCGTGACCTGCGGGATCACCGTCTCCGCGCGCAGCACGTCCTCCGGGATCTCCACCCAGACCGGGCCGTGCGGAGCCGTCAGCGCCGACTCCCAGGCCTCCGCGATCACGGAGGGGATCTGCGAAGGCGTGCGGGCCGTGTGGACCGACTTCACCACGTCCCGGAACGACGCCGTCTGGTCCCGCAGTTCGTGCAGGTGTCCGCGCCGTCCGCCGCCCAGGCCCGCCACCGGGACCTGCGAGGAGATGGCGAGGACGGGGGCCGAGGCGGCGGCCGCCTCCGCCAGGGCCGGCAGGGCCATCAGCGCGCCCGGGCCGGTCGAGAGCAGCAGGGGAACCGCCTCGCCCGTGATGCGGCCGTACGCGTCGGCCGCGAAGCCCGCGTTGTTCTCCGTACGCAGCCCGATCAGCCGCAGGTCGGAGCGGCCCACGGCGTCGAAGAGGGCGAGTGCGTGCTGCCCCGGCAGACCGAAGACCGTGGTCGCGCCGAGGCCGCGGAGCGTCTCCACGACCAGGTCCCCGCCCGTCCGCCCCGGCGGCGGCGCGAGGGCGGCCGCCCGCTGGGCGTCGGTGGGACGGAGTACCAGGTCGTGGTCGTGCGTCACGTGCGCTTACTCGCCCTTCTCGGGTCCTGCTACGCCTTCTTCGCGGCGGCGATCTGGCGGCTCATGATGGTCGTCAGCTCGTACGCGGTGTGCGAGGCCGCGACCGAGGTGATCTCGGCGTGATCGTACGCCGGGGCGACCTCGACGACGTCCGCCGAGACCAGGTTGCAGGAGGACAGGCCGCGGATGATCTCCAGCAGCTCGCGGGAGGTCATGCCGCCCGCCTCCGGCGTACCGGTGCCGGGCGCGTGAGCCGGGTCCAGCACGTCGATGTCGATCGAGATGTACAGCGGGCGGTCGCCGATGCGCTGGCGCAGCTGGTCCGCGACCTCGTCGGCGCCGCGCCGGTAGACGTCGGCCGAGGTCACGATGCCGAAGCCCATCTTGGCGTCGTCGTCCAGGTCCTGCTTGCCGTACAGCGGACCGCGCGTGCCGACGTGGGACAGCGCCTCGGTGTCGAGGATGCCCTCCTCCACGGCGCGGCGGAACGGCGTGCCGTGCGTGTACTCGGCGCCGAAGTACGTGTCCCAGGTGTCCAGGTGCGCGTCGAAGTGCAGCAGCGCGACCGGGCCGTGCTTCTTCGCGACGGAGCGGAGCAGCGGGAGGGCGATGGTGTGGTCACCGCCGAGGGTCATCAGGCGGGAGCCGGCGCCGAGGAGCTCGTCTGCGGCCGCCTCGACCGTCTCGACGGCCTCGTTGATGTTGAAGGGGTTCACCGCGATGTCGCCGGCGTCCGCCACCTGGGCGAGCGCGAACGGGGAGGCGTCCTGCGCCGGGTTGTACGGGCGCAGCAGGCGGGAGGCCTCGCGGATGGCGTTGCCGCCGAAGCGGGCGCCGGGGCGGTACGAGACGCCCGAGTCGAACGGGACGCCGACGACGGCGACGTCCGCCGAGCCGACCTCGTCCAGGCGGGGCAGCCGGGCGAAGGTCGCGGGGCCCGCGTAGCGCGGGATGCGGGAGGAGTCGACGGGGCCGCGCGGCTGCGTGCTCATGAGGGGTGCCCTTCCGGAGGTCCTGCGGGGGTGCTGGTGCGGTGCTTCGAGCGTAAGCCGCCGCCAGGGGGGCGCGAAGTGTACGTTTCATCCACTACCCGTCTCTGATGTGTACGGAGCATCCATGGAGGTCCCGCCCACCCCCTCGGTCCCCCTGGCCGCGCTGCTCACCGACCGGGAGCTGGGGCTACGCCACCTCGCGGGGCCCGCCGAGGCCGATGTGCACGGGGTGCACGCCTCCGAGATGGCCGATCCCTCGCCCTACCTGCTGGGCGGCGAGCTGCTGCTCACCGCCGGCGCGGAGCTGGGGGCCGACCCGGACGGCTACGTGAGCGGGCTCGTCGCCGCGGGCGCGGCCGCACTCGGCTTCGGCGTGGCGCCCGTGCACGAGGAGGTGCCGGCGGCGCTGGCGGCGGCTTGCGCGCGGCACGGGCTGCCGCTGCTGGAGGTTCCGCCGCAGACCCGGTTCACGGCCGTGGCCCGCACCGTCTGGCGCCTCATGGCCGAGGCGCGGACCCGCGAGCTGCGCCGGGTCACCGAAGCCCAGCAGTCCCTCGCCGCCGCTGCCGCCCGCCCGGATCCGGTTCCGGCGGTGCTGGCGCGCCTCGCGGCCAGCCTGAGTGGGTGGGCGGCCCTGCTGACCCCGGCCGCCGCGGTCGCCCAGGGCGAGCCGGCCGCGTCCGGCGCCGCGGCGGCAGCCGCCGGGGCCTCCCCCGGGGTGGCGCGGGCCGCCGGGGCGGGGCCCGCGGAGGAGGTGCTCGGCGCCGTCCGGGTGCTGGCGCGGCGGGTGGCGAGCGGGGCGGCGGCCACCGCCACCGACGCCGTCGGCGGGACGCACCTCGCCGTCTACACCGTGGGCGGGGGCCGGGTGCTGGCCCTCGCCGCCCCGGTCCGGGCCCCGGGCGACCACGCCATCGCCTCCATCGCCGCCGTCCTGCTGGCCCTGCTCACCGCCGACCGGCCGGCCGGGGCCGAGGCCGCCGCGCTGGCCCGGCTGCTGCTCGACGGCTCCCCCGCGCAGGCGCTGGGCGGGCCCGGGCCCTGGTACGCCGTCCACGCCCGGGGCGGCGCCGATGCGCCGGCCCTCGCCGCCGCGCTGGGCACCGTACTGCTGGACCCGGACGGTCCGGCCGTACGGCTGCTCACCGACCGGGAGCCGTCCCCGCAGCCCGGGTGGCGGCTCGGGGTCAGCGCCCCGGCCGGGCCCGAGGCGCTGGCCACCGCCGACGCGCAGGCCCGCCGGGCCCTGGAGCGCGCCGAGGCCGCCCGCACCCCGCTGGCCCGGCACACCGGACCCGGCCTCGCGGGGCTCGTCGGCGAAGCCGAGGCCCGCGCCCACGCCGATGCCCTGCTCGGCCCGCTCTCCCCGGCCCTGCGGGACACCCTGCGCGCCTGGCTGGCCCACCACGGCAGCTGGGACCGCAGCGCCGCCGCGCTCGGCGTGCACCGCAACACCGTCCGCCAGCGCGTCGCCCGCGCCGCGGCCCTCCTCGACCGCGACCTCGACGACCCGGACACCCGGATGGAGCTGTGGTTCGCGCTGACCCGGGCCCCAGGGGTCTGACCGCACCGGCGCAAGGTCGGCTGCGCCGTACGGATGGACTCGGGCCGTACGGCCGCGGGCTCGGCGCCTCGCGGCGCGCGGCGGCCTACGTTCGCACTGCTTCCCCCACCCCCACCTCGAACCTCGAAAGGCAGTGCCCTCGTGCGATCGATCCGCCTCGCCCTGACCGCTCTCGCCGCCGGCGGCGTCATCCTGGCCGGCGCCTCCGCCGCGTCCGCCGACGACACCTTCACCGTGTACGCGCCGATCGACAACACGTACTCGATCGTCTTCGGCGACCTGTCCCAGGTGGCCGGCGACGACGTGTTCAACGCCGGCCGCGACAACACGGTCGGCTCCCACAACGGTGCGGCCACGGCCGGCGACATCGGCATGGCCGCGCTGACCGGGACCCGGATCCTGAGCAACGAGGCGCTGATGCACGGCGCCGCCGGCCAGTGGACCGGCAAGATCCTCGGCAAGTGAGCGTCGGCGCCGGCCGGCGGCCCGCCCGCCGGCCGGCGCCGGACATCACACCCGGTCCCCCTCCCCGACTCTGGACAGCCCACCCGACCCACCGGTAACTTAGTGGTCTGAGCAAGCGCTTAGACACGGCGCGACAGCGCGACGGGCGACAGGATCGAGGAGGCGGCTGTGCGCCGTACCGTTTTCAACGAGGACCACGAGGCGTTCCGCGAGACCATCCGCGCCTTCATAGAGGCCGAGGTCGTCCCCGTCTACGACGAGTGGTTCGCCGCCGGTCAGGCGCCGCGCGACTTCTACTACAAGCTCGGCGAGCTGGGCATCTTCGGCATCAACGTCCCCGAGGAGTTCGGCGGCGCGGGCCTGGACACCCACAAGTTCGAGGCCGTCCTGTACGAGGAGACCGCCCGCGCGGGCGTGAACTTCGGCGGCTCCGGCGTGCACGTGCTGCTCGCGCTCCCCTACATCAAGATGCTGGCCGACGACGAGCAGAAGAAGCGGTACCTGCCGAAGTTCGTCTCCGGTGAGGAGATGTGGGCCCTCGCGATGACCGAGCCGGGCACCGGCTCCGACGTCGCGGGCATGAAGACCACCGCCAAGCTCTCCGAGGACGGCACGCACTACGTCCTCAACGGCTCCAAGACCTTCATCACCGGCGGCGTGCACGCCGACCGCGTGATCGTCTGCGCCCGCACCGCCGCCCCGCGCGAGGACGACCGCCGCTTCGGCATCTCGCTGTTCGCCGTGGACACCAAGTCCGAGGGCTACTCGATCGGCCGCAAGCTCGACAAGCTGGGCCTGCGCACCTCCGACACCGCCGAGCTGGCGTTCGTCGACGTCAAGGTCCCCGTCGAGGACCTGCTCGGCGAGGAGGGCAAGGGCTTCTACTACCTCGGCCACAACCTCGCCTCCGAGCGCTGGGGCATCGCGTTCGGCGCGTACGCCCAGGCCGCCGCGGCCGTCCGGTTCGCCCAGCAGTACGTGACCGACCGCACCGTCTTCGGCAAGCCGGTCGCGCACTTCCAGAACACCAAGTTCGAGCTGGCCGCCTGCCAGGCCGAGGTGGACGCCGCCCAGGCCGTCGCGGACCGCGCCCTGGAGGCCCTGGACGCCGGCGAGCTGACCCCCGCCGAGGCCGCCTCCGCGAAGCTGTTCTGCACCGAGGTCGCGCACCGCGTGATCGACCGCTGCCTCCAGCTGCACGGCGGCTACGGCTACATGAACGAGTACCCGATCGCGCGCCTGTACGCCGATAACCGCGTCAACCGCATCTACGGCGGCACCAGCGAGATCATGAAGTCCATCATCGCCAAGGCGATGGGGCTGTAAGGCCCTGGCCTTCACTCCATGAACGAGGCACTGGCGACGCTCCTCGATCTGCTCGACCTCGAGCAGATCGAGGAGAACATCTTCCGCGGTACCAGCCGTTCGGCGCTGGTACCGCGCGTCTTCGGCGGCCAGGTCGCGGCCCAGGCCATGGTCGCGGCCGGGCGGACCGTGCCCGAGGACCGCACCGCGCACTCGCTGCACTCGTACTTCCTGCGTGCCGGGGATCCCGGCGCGCCGATCGTCTACGCGGTCGACCGGATCCGCGACGGGCGCTCCTTCACCACCCGCCGGGTCGTCGCCGTCCAGCACGGACAGCCGATCTTCCACCTCTCCGCGTCCTTCCAGACGCACGAGGAGGGCCTCGACCACCAGAGCGCGATGCCGGACGCGCCCGATCCGGAGACCCTGCCGACGGCCGCCGAGGCGCTGCCCGCGTACCGGGAGATCTTCCGCGACCCGGGCACGGTGGAGCGGCTGATCGAGGCGCGCGGCGCCGTGGACCTGCGGTACGCGACCGTCCCGCCCTGGGGCAGCGTCGGCAAGCCGGTCGAGCCGCGCTCGCAGGTGTGGTTCCGTACGGCCGGGAAGCTGGAGAGCGACGACGCGCTCCTGCACACCTGCCTGGCCACCTACGTCTCGGACATGACCCTGCTCGACTCGGTGCTGCTCGCGCACGGCCGCGGCGGCTGGGCGGTCGGCGACGTGGTCGGCGCCTCCCTGGACCACGCGATGTGGTTCCACCGGCCGTTCCGCGCCGACGAATGGCTGCTGTACGACCAGGAGTCCCCCTCGGCCGCGGCCGGGCGCGGGCTCGGGCAGGCCCGGATCTGGACCCAGGACGGGCGCCTCGCCGTGACCGTCATCCAGGAGGGCGTCGTCCGCGTCCCCCGCGCGTAGCCCCCCGCTGTCAGTCCCACCAGAACGCCCAGTGGCCGACGCCGGTCACCGCCTCGTCGGCGTAGGCGCGCACGCTCCCGGAGCCCTGCCAGACGTTGTCGGGGCAGAACGCGAAGTGCTCGGCGGCCACCGGCAGGGCCGCGGCCGTCGTCGGGGGCGGGGCGGCCACGGACACGTGGAGCTCGTCGAAGCCGAGCGCGATGACCCGGGCGCCGAACCGCTCCTCCCACGAGCGCAGGACGGCGCTGATGAGGGCCGTGTCGTTCTCGTGGTTCACCGGTCCCCGCCAGCCCATGGCGGTGGGTACGTCGGCTCCCCGGCCGGCGGGGACCAGCGCGAGGCGCGGTCCCGGCAGGACCCCGTCCCGGATCAGCCCGTCCGCGAGGGCGAGGGCGGCCTCCTCCGGATCCTCCCGCGGGGTCCGGCCTTCCGCCAGACCCGGCCAGTCCCGGCCGAAGGGGGCTGTGAGCCCGGCGCCGTCGGGGCCCTCCCCCTCCTCCGGGTCGGGGACGACCTCGGCCCAGAACTCGCGCAGGACCGGCTCGACGTGGTGGTCGTCGGGGTCGGACATCGAGGCGGGGCTCAGCTCGTCGCGCAGCCACCAGCTCTCCAGGCCGCGCCGCTCCTGGAACAGCACCGCCTGAAGGCCGGCGCCGGCCAGGGCGAGGCCCGCGCGGCAGGCGGCGAGCGCGCCGACGCCGACGGGCCCGTCGGACACCCACAGCAGCGGCTCCCGCCGCGCCTTGGGCCACGGCAGGGTCCGTCCGCCAGGCCGGTCGATCAGCGTGCCCGGCGGCAGCTCCAGCCCGAGGGCGCGGCCTCGCGGGTCGTCGGCCAGCACGGACAGCGGGTTCCGCGCCTTCGGCGGCGCCTTCGGCTTCGACTTCGACGGACTCTGCGGATTCGTCACGCCTTCGACGCTAGCCGCCGCCACTGACAACGCCCTTCGGGCGAACGGCTGGTGACGCCCGGAGGGCTACGCTTCGGGCTTGGCCTTGAGCTTGGCCCAGACCGCCTCCAGCGCGGCTATGTCCGCGTCGTCGAGGCGGTCGTCGAAGACCTCGGCGAGGGCCTCGCGGCGGGTGGCGTCGGCCTCCGCGAAGGCGCGGCGGCCCGCCTCGGTGAGGGCGATGCCCACGGACCGGGCATCCGTCGGGGACGGGACCCGTTCGACCAGGCCGCGGGCGCGGAGGGAATCGGCGACGCGGGAGACCTGGCTGCGGCTGAGCAGGGTCTTGGCCCCGAGCTCGGAGGGGGCGACCGGCTCGTTCTGGACGCTGAGCCACAGCATGACCTCGAACCACGACAGCGGCAGGTCGTGCCGGCGCGTGAGCGCTTGGTCGACACGCGCGGTGAGGGTGGTTCCGGCCCAGACCAGACCGTAGAAGGCGTGGTCGCGGGCGGTGAGGCCGTCCAGATTGAGATTCGTGTGCGCCATACGGGAAGGATACCGGGTTGCGTGCACACGCACACATCGTTAATGTGTGTGTGCACGCACAAACCTTAGGAGCCTTCCATGAGCACCAGCACCGCCGCCAAGACCGTCCTCATCACCGGCACCTCCTCCGGCATCGGCCTGGCCGCCGCGGTCGCCGCCGCCCGGGCCGGCTGGCACACCGTCGCCACCATGCGCGACACCACCCGCGCCGACGCCCTGAACAAGGCCGCCGCCGAAGCCGGCGTCGCCGACCTCGTCCAGGTCAAGCGGCTCGACGTGACCGACGCGGAGTCCGTGGCCGCGTGCGTGGCCGAGGTCGTCGCCGAGCACGGGCACCTCGACGCCGTGGTGAACAACGCGGGCGCCGGCTTCGTGGGCACCATCGAGCAGCACGACATGGACCGGCTGCGGCAGGTCATGGAGGTCAACTTCTTCGGCGTCGCCGAGCTCACCCGGACCGCGCTCCCCCACCTGCGCGCCTCGGGCGGCCGGGTCATCACCGTGACGAGCGTCGGCGGGGTGATCGGTCAGCCGTTCAACGAGTCCTACTGCGCCGCCAAGTTCGCCGTCGAGGGCTTCATGGAGTCCCTGGCCCCGGTCGCCGCGGCCATGGGCGTCCAGGTGTCCGTCATCGAGCCGGGCGCCGTGGCCAGCGAGTTCGTGAACAACGTGGGGCTCGACATTCCCGCGCTGCTCGCCCAGGCGGGCCCCTACGCCCCGGCGCTGCAGGGCTACATCAACCACGCCCTGCAGTCCTTCGGCAGCGACACCGCCCAGACCTCGGAGCAGGCCGCGGCGCCGGTCATCGACGCCCTGACCGCCGAGAAGATGCCGTTCCGGATCCAGACCTCGGACTGGGCCCGCACCTTCGTGGGCATGAAGCTCGCCGACCTCGACGGCTCCGCCGTCCAGACCGAGATGACGAACTGGCTCAGCTGACCGGCGGCGTACCGCAGACACCGGCGGGGCCGCGGAGACGCCCCGCCGGAAACCCCTCAGAGCAGGCCGGCCGCCGACAGCAGGTACGCCACCATCGGGTCGTAGAAACGCGGGTCGCGGACGTGGTCGTCGAGGGGGACCGCCACCTGGAGGGTGCCCTCGGCCTCGCCGAGGAACAGCGCCGGGTCGTTGCAGTCCGCGTACCCCACCGCGTCCAGCCCGCGCTGCGCCGCGCACCCCGCCCAGCCGTGGTCGGCGACGACCAGGTCGGGCTGGGGGCGGCCGGAAGCCGCCAGGCCGTCCAGGATCGCGGCCATCGGCTCCGGCGAGTGGGTGTGCCACAGCGTGGCGCCCCGCTCCAGCACCGCGACGTCCGCGAACTGCCACACCGAGCCCTCGTCCGCCACCAGCCCGGACGGGATCACCACGATCTCGCAGCCCGCGGCGCGCAGCGCCGCCGCCGTGGCCCGGTGGACGTCCAGCAGCCCGCCCGGGTGGCCCGTGGCGAGCAGCACGCTCTGCCGGTCCAGGGCGGCCTTCCGCAGCCGCGCCGCCATCCGGTCCAGGCCGGAGACGGTCAGCTCGGGGTCGATCGTGTCCTGGCCGAAGCGGTGCGCGGCGTCGTCGACGACCCCGACCCGCTCCGCCATCACGGCGAGCACGTCCTGCTCGTCGGTCCAGCGGTCGCCCAGCTCCAGGCCGAGCCAGTAGTGCCGGTCGCCGTTGGCGAGCTTGCGGTAGTGCGACAGGTTGTTCTCACGGGGCGTCGCCACCTGGCCCGAGATCCGGGTGCGGACCAGATGGTCGACGAGTTCGGCGCGGCTCGGTACGTGCGTCTCTATCGGCTTCGGCATGCGGCCCATTCTGCCGTCGCCGGACGCCGGACGCCGGTGCCATTTCGACCAGCGGACGCGTCGCCTCACCCCGACAGCGCCCCGAACGCCCCGTGTGCGAGCCGCCGCAGCAGGGATTCCGTCGCCTCCCGGCCGAGCGCGGCCAGGTGCGGGGTGGAGTTGAGCAGGCCGAAGACGGCGTGCACGGACACCCGCACCTCGGCCTCGCCGACCTCCGGGTGCAGCTCCCGGACGACCTCCACCCACAGCTCGACGTACTGCCGCTGCAGCTGCCGGACGAGCTTGCGGTCGGCCTCCCTGAGCCGGTCCAGCTCCCGGTCGTGCAGGGTGATCAGCGCCCGGTCGTCGAGCGCGAAGTCGATGTGCCCGTCGATGAGGGAGGCCAGTACGCCGTCCGGGTCGCCCGCGGCCGCGGCCACCCGGTGGCGGCCACCCGTCAGCAGCCGCTCGCTGATCCCGACGAGCAGCTCGGCCAGCATGGCGTCCTTGCCCGCGAAATGGCGGTAGAGGCCGGGGCCGCTGATACCGACCGCGGCCCCTATCTCGTCCACGCCGACGCCGTGGAACCCGCGCGCGGCGAAGAGGCGCGCGGCCTCGCTGAGGATCTGCTCGCGACGGGTCGGGGCGGCGGCTCTGGTGCTCATGGGAATCCATTCTAGACAGGGCCGTTAGCGCTCGTTAACCTAAGCTGTACATGCGTTAACGCTCATTAACAGCGTGCACCGAGCAAGGGAGCTCGACCGATGCAGCAGGCACCAGTGCTGACGAGCGCCGCGGACCCGGCGTCCGAGGCCTGGCGGACCAACGAGGCCGCCCACCGCGAGCTCACCGAGGGGCTGCGCGCCCGGCTCGACGCGGCCCGGCTCGGCGGCGGCGAGAAGGCCCGCGCCCGCCACACCGCCCGCGGGAAGCTGCTCCCCCGCGACCGCGTGGACGCCCTCCTCGACCCCGGATCGCCCTTCCTGGAGCTGGCCCCGCTGGCCGCCGAGGGCATGTACGGGGGCGCGGCCCCGGCCGCCGGGGTCATCGCCGGGATCGGCCGGGTCAGCGGCCGCGAGTGCGTGATCGTCGCGAACGACGCCACCGTCAAGGGCGGCACGTACTACCCGATGACCGTCAAGAAGCACCTGCGCGCGCAGGAAGTGGCCCTGGAGAACCGTCTCCCCTGCCTCTACCTCGTCGACTCGGGCGGCGCCTTCCTCCCCATGCAGGACGAGGTCTTCCCCGACCGGGAGCACTTCGGCCGCATCTTCTACAACCAGGCGCGCATGTCCGGCGCCGGCATCCCGCAGATCGCCGCCGTCCTCGGCTCCTGCACGGCGGGCGGCGCGTACGTCCCGGCGATGAGCGACGAGGCCGTCATCGTCCGCGGCCAGGGCACGATCTTCCTCGGCGGCCCGCCGCTGGTGAAGGCCGCCACCGGCGAGGTGGTCACGGCCGAGGAGCTCGGCGGCGGCGAGGTCCACTCCCGGATCTCCGGCGTCACCGACCACCTCGCGGAGGACGACGCGCACGCGCTGCGGATCGTACGGAACATCGTGGCGACCCTGCCCGAGCGCGGGGCCCTGCCCTGGTCGGTCGAGGCTCCGGAAGAGCCGAAGGTGGATCCGTACGGGTTGTACGGCGCGGTCCCGGTCGACTCGCGCACCCCGTACGACGCCCGCGAGATCATCGCCCGGATCGTGGACGGCTCCCGCTTCCAGGAGTTCAAGTCGGAGTTCGGCCAGACGCTGGTCACCGGCTTCGCCCGGATCCACGGCCACCCGGTCGGGATCGTCGCCAACAACGGCATCCTGTTCTCCGAATCCGCCCAGAAGGGCGCGCACTTCATCGAGCTGTGCGACCAGCGCGGGATCCCGCTCCTCTTCCTCCAGAACATCTCGGGCTTCATGGTCGGCCGCGACTACGAGGCCGGCGGCATCGCCAAGCACGGCGCCAAGATGGTCACGGCCGTGGCGTGCACGCGGGTCCCGAAGCTGACGGTGGTCGTCGGCGGCTCGTACGGGGCCGGCAACTACTCGATGTGCGGGCGGGCGTACTCGCCGCGCTTCCTGTGGATGTGGCCCAACGCCAAGATCTCGGTGATGGGCGGCGAACAGGCCGCGTCCGTGCTGGCGACCGTCAAGCGGGACCAGATCGAGGGCGCGGGCCAGGAGTGGCCGCTCGAGGACGAGGAGGCCTTCAAGGCCCCGGTCCGGGCGCAGTACGAGGAACAGGGCAACGCCTACTACGCCACGGCGCGGCTGTGGGACGACGGGGTCATCGACCCGATGGAGACCCGGCAGGTGCTGGGGCTGGCCCTGACGGCTTGTGCGAACGCTCCCCTGAGCGACTCCGCTTTCGGCATCTTCCGTATGTGACGTGAGGACCACTTCGATGTTCAGCACTGTTCTGGTCGCGAACCGGGGCGAGATCGCGGTACGGGTCATCCGCACGCTGCGGCAGCTCGGCATCCGCTCCGTGGCCGTCTTCAGCGACGCGGACGCGGACGCGCGGCACGTACGGGAGGCCGACACGGCCGTCCGGATCGGCCCGGCGGCGGCCGCCGAGAGCTACCTCTCGGTGGAGAAGCTGCTCGACGCCGCCCGCCGGACGGGGGCCGAGGCGGTCCACCCCGGCTACGGCTTCCTCGCCGAGAACGCGGCCTTCGCGGCGGCGTGCGCACAGGCGGGACTGGCCTTCATCGGGCCGCCGGCCTCGGCGATCTCCCTGATGGGCGACAAGATCCGGGCCAAGGAGACGGTGAAGGCGGCGGGCGTGCCCGTGGTGCCGGGCTCCTCGGGCAGCGGGCTGTCGGACGCCGAACTGGTCGCGGCGGCCGAGGAGATCGGCATGCCGGTACTGCTGAAGCCCTCGGCGGGCGGCGGCGGCAAGGGCATGCGGCTGGTCCGCGACGCCCGGCTGCTGGGCGAGGAGATCGCGGCGGCGCGCCGCGAGGCCCGGTCCTCCTTCGGCGACGACACGCTGCTCGTGGAGCGGTGGGTGGACCGGCCGCGGCACATCGAGATCCAGGTGCTGGCGGACGCGCACGGGAACGTGGTGCACCTGGGCGAGCGCGAGTGCTCGCTGCAGCGGCGCCACCAGAAGGTGATCGAGGAGGCCCCGTCGGTCCTGCTCACGCCGGAGCTGCGGGCCTCGATGGGCGCGGCGGCGGTGGAGGCGGCGCGGTCGTGCGGGTACGTCGGCGCGGGAACGGTGGAGTTCATCGTCCCCGGCGGGGACCCGTCCTCGTACTACTTCATGGAGATGAACACCCGCCTCCAGGTGGAGCACCCGGTGACGGAGCTGGTCACGGGGCTCGACCTGGTGGAGCAGCAGCTGCGGGTCGCGGCGGGCGCGGAGCTCGGCTTCGGGCAGGCCGACGTCACCCTGACCGGCCACTCCATCGAGGCCCGCGTCTGCGCCGAGGACCCGGCGCGCGGCTTCCTGCCGTCCGGCGGTACGGTGCTGGCGCTCTCCGAGCCGTCGGGCGGGTCCGTACGGACGGACTCCGGGCTGGTGGCGGGAGTCGACACGGGCTCCACGTACGACCCGATGCTGTCGAAGGTCATCGTCCACGGCCCCGACCGGGCGACGGCCCTGCGCATGCTGCGGGCCGCCCTCGCCGACACCGTGATCCTCGGCGTCCAGACCAACGCCGGCTTCCTGCGGAGGCTGCTGGCGCATCCGGACGTGGTCTCCGGCGACCTGGACACCGGCCTGGTCGAGCGCGACCTCCCCTCCCTCCTCCCGGAGGGCGTCCCGGACGAGGTGTTCGCGGCCGCGGCGCTGCTGTCCCTCCCGAGCCCCGCCCCTTCCCGCAACCCTGCCGGGGGCTCGGGGGAGCCGGGCTGGGTGGACCCCTTCGGGGCCGCCGACGGCTGGCGCCTCGGCGGTACCCCGGCCTGGACGGTGCACCACTTCCGCCTCCCGGGCCAGGACCCGGTCCAGGTCCGCACCCGTCCCGCCGGGCCGGGCTCCGGCGCCGCCCCCGCCACGGAGCTCCTCGTGGCCGCCGGCGCACCGGCCCGCGGCCGGATCGTCGCCCGCACCGCCGACCGCCTCACGGTCGAACTGGACGGCGCCACCCACCGCTTCGCGTACGCCGCTTCCCCTGAGGGGGTCTGGATCGGCCGGGAGGCGGACAGCTGGCACGTCCAGGACCACGACCCCGTCACCGCATCCCTCACCGGGGGCGCGAGGTCCGGCGCCGACACCCTCGCCGCCCCCATGCCCGGCACGGTCACCGTCGTCAAGGTGGCCGTCGGCGACAAGGTGGCCGCCGGGCAGAGCCTGCTCGTCGTCGAGGCGATGAAGATGGAGCACGTCATCTCCGCCCCGCACTCCGGCACCGTCACCGAGCTGGACGTCTCCCCCGGCACCACCGTGGCCATGGACCAGGTCCTGGCCGTCGTCACCCCGGACGAGGAAGACAAGGACGAGGAGGGGACGCAGTGAACGGGCTCCCCATGGCCTTCCCGGCCCCCGGACTGCCGGCGCGCGTGCGCATCCACGAGGTCGGGGCCCGCGACGGGCTGCAGAACGAGAAGACGGCCGTACCCACCGCCGTCAAGGCCGAGTTCATCCACCGGCTGGCCGCCGCCGGCCTCACCACCGTCGAGGCCACCAGCTTCGTGCACCCCAAGTGGGTGCCCCAGCTGGCCGACGCCGAGCAGCTCTTCCCCGAGCTGCGCGACCTCGCCGGGGTGCACCTGCCGGTCCTCGTCCCCAACGAGCGGGGGCTCGACCGCGCGCTCGCCCTCGGGGCCACCCGTATCGCCGTCTTCGGCTCGGCGACCGAGACCTTCGCCTCCCGCAACCTCAACCGGACCGTCGCCGAGTCCCTCGCCATGTTCGAGCCCGTCGTGGCCCGCGCCAAGGAGGGCCGAGCACACGTCCGCGGCTACCTCTCCATGTGCTTCGGCGACCCCTGGGAGGGACCGGTCCCGGTCCACCAGGTCGTCCGCGTGGCCAAGGCACTGCTCGACCTCGGCTGCGACGAGCTCAGCCTCGGCGACACCATCGGCGTCGCCACCCCGGGCCACGTCCAGACCCTCCTCGGCGAGCTGGGCGAGGAGGGCGTGCCGACCGACCGGATCGGCGTGCACTTCCACGACACCTACGGCCAGGCCCTGTCCAACACCCTCGCCGCACTCCAGCACGGGGTCACCACCGTCGACGCCTCCGCGGGCGGCCTCGGCGGATGCCCGTACGCGAAGAGCGCCACCGGCAACCTCGCCACCGAGGACCTGGTGTGGATGCTCGACGGCCTCGGCATCGAGACCGGTGTCGACCTGGCCGCCCTCACCGCCACGAGCGTGTGGATGGCCGAACAGCTGGGACGCCCCAGCCCCTCCCGTACCGTCCGCGCCCTCTCCCACAAGGAGTAACGAACATCATGGCCCTCGACCACCGGCTCACCCCTGAGCACGAGGAACTCCGCCGCACCATCGAGGCGTTCGCGCACGACGTCATCGCCCCCAAGATCGGCGACCTGTACGAGCGGCACGAGTTCCCGTACGAGATCGTCCGCGAGATGGGCCGCATGGGCCTGTTCGGCCTGCCCTTCCCGGAGGAGTACGGCGGCATGGGCGGCGACTACCTCGCCCTCGGCATCGCCCTGGAGGAGCTGGCCCGCGTCGACTCCTCGGTCGCGATCACCCTGGAGGCGGGCGTCTCGCTCGGCGCCATGCCCCTGTACCTCTTCGGCACCGAGGAGCAGAAGCGGCAGTGGCTGCCGAAGATGTGCGCCGGCGAGGTCCTCGGCGCCTTCGGCCTGACCGAGCCGGACGGCGGCTCCGATGCGGGCGGTACCCGCACCACCGCCGTCAAGGACGGTGACGAGTGGGTGATCAACGGTTCCAAGTGCTTCATCACCAACTCCGGTACGGACATCACCGGTCTGGTCACCGTCACGGCCGTCACGGGCCGCAAGGCCGACGGCCGCCCCGAGATCTCCTCGATCCTCGTCCCGTCCGGCACCCCGGGCTTCACGGTGGCCGCCCCGTACTCCAAGGTCGGCTGGAACTCCTCGGACACCCGCGAGCTGGCCTTCGACAACGTACGGGTGCCCCTGGCCAACCTGGTCGGCCAGGAGGGCCGCGGCTACGCCCAGTTCCTGCGCATCCTCGACGAGGGCCGCATCGCGATCTCGGCGCTCGCCACCGGCCTGGCCCAGGGCTGCGTGGACGAGTCGGTGAAGTACGCGAAGGAGCGCAAGGCCTTCGGCCGGCCCATCGGCGACAACCAGGCCATCCAGTTCAAGCTGGCGGACATGGAGATGCGCGCCCACATGGCGCGGATCGGCTGGCGTGACGCGGCCTCCCGCCTGGTGGCCGGGGAGCCCTTCAAGAAGGAGGCGGCGATCGCGAAGCTGTACTCCTCCACGGTCGCGGTGGACAACGCCCGGGACGCCACGCAGATCCACGGCGGCTACGGGTTCATGAACGAGTACCCCGTGGCCCGCATGTGGCGGGACTCCAAGATCCTGGAGATCGGCGAGGGCACCAGCGAGGTGCAGCGCATGCTCATCGCCCGCGAGCTGGGCTTCGCCGGCTAGCGGACCCGGCGTGAGCCGGACGTGGACGACCGCCGGGCCCCGACGGGGCCGGCGGTCGCTCGCTTCCCCTCCCTACGCCTGTTCGTGCTCCGCCTCGGAGACGAACGGCTGCAGGAAGTTCGCGATGTACTGCTCCACATCGGTGATCCGCTGCTCGAAGGCGTAGAGTTGGTCCCGCATGCCCGCCTTGGCCTGCTCGTCCTGCCGGGACTCCTCGATGTTGCGCTGGACGATGCCGATGAGGTCCTGGAGCTGGAGGTGGAGCGTTCCGCTGATCCCGCCCCACATCTCGCGCAGGTCGGCGGCGCGGCTGGCCGCGTACTGGCGGGCGGTCTGGTGCGCGGAGTCCTTCACGTGGGCGGCGAACTCCTCCGCGGCGCGCGTCTGCAGTTTGCCGGGGGCGAACAGGACCGCCCCCGAGGCGAGGAGCGGTCCGATGGCCGCGCCGATCGCGACGGCCACGCCGACCGGCGGAAGGGCCAGGCTGATCAGACCCGCCGCCGCCGCGGCGGCGGCCGCCCCGACGCCGAGCGCCGCACCGCCGCTCGCTCCGTACATCATGAGCGAGCTGGGGCGGAACATCAGCGGCACGTCGTCGCCGAGGAGGCGGCCCTCGCCCGCCTTGCCCTTGCCCGCCGCGATGGCCAGCGTGTAGATCAGGTGGTTCTGGTCCCGTTCCGCCTGGGAGCCGGTGAGTTCCGCACGGAGCTTGTCGAGGAGGTCTGCGTGCGCCCGGATCAGCGGTTCGAGCTGGCGCACCAGATCGCCCTGCCCCTCCTCGATGACCTGGTCGAGCTCCTGGGCGCAGAAGATCTGCATGCGCTCCTGGAGCTGGACCGTGTACGCCTCCATGAGCTCGTGCTGGGCGGCGACGCGGCCGCCCCTGGTGAAGGACCGGACGGCGCGGGTCAGGCGTCCGGGGCCGGTCGTGATGTGCCACTCGTGGATGTCGCTGCTGATGGCGGTGAGGAACTCGGCGAACTTTTTCTGCAGTTCCTGCTCGATGACGAGGATCTTGCTGCTGACGATGTCGCGGATCGCGTCGGCGCTGGTGCGCAACTGGTCCTGGGTGGACTGGCTGCGGTCGAGGAGGTCGCGCAGCTCCGCCGTCGACTTCATCAGGACCGCGCCCTCGTCGTGCAGGCGCACGCGCAGGTTGACGGCGTTGTGGCGCAGGAACTCGGCGAGGCGCACGAATTTCACCCGGGCCGCGTCGCGCATGCAGAAGACCTCCAGGGCGGACTCCAGCTGCCCGATCCCCGAGGCCCGCAGGCCCTCCTCGTCGCCGTCGGTCCGCGCGCGCAGGGCCTGGAGGGCGCTGATGAAGAAGACGTTGGCGGCCGGGCCGGATTCCCCGCTCAGCTCGGCGACCGCGTTGCGGCAGCGGCTCATCACCTCCGCCCGTTCCTCCTCATCGATCCGGTCGAACTGGTTGACCACGAAGAAGATGTCGCGGTGGCCGAGCTTCCTGACCCGGGTGAGGTAGTTCTCGGTCTCGTGGAGGGTGAACGGCCGTCCCGCGTCGGTGACGAACACGACGGCGTCCACCTCCTCCAGGTACCGCAGGGTCACCAGCTCGCGGTCGGCACTCTCGTTGATCCCGGCCGAGTCCACGATCTCGACGGACCTGCGCAGCAGCTCCAGCGGCTGCTCGACGACGGCCAGCGCGAAGGACGGGGTCCGGGGCGCGCCGTGCGCGTCGAGCTGGAGGGCCACCTCCCGCTTGAACTCCTCGGTCGTGACGGCCGTCTCACCGCCCCGCCGGTCCCCGTCCCGGTACAGCCAGGCCCGTTCGGTCTCGCCCCAGCGCAGGACCGTGGTGAAGGCGGTGGCCGGATTGGCCTTGGTGGGCAGCAGCCGTTTGCCCAGCAGGGCGTTGATCAGGGTGCTCTTGCCGCTGCTGAACTCGCCGAGCACCATGATGCGGAAGGTCTCGCGCTCGAAGACCGCCCCGTTGATCCCCAGGTCCAGTGCGCCGCCCGGGGTGCCGGGCGGGACGATGACGGCGGCGGCCTCGCCCGCCACCTGCTGCAGGCGCTGGTAGTACGAACGCAGCGTTCCGATGTTCTCGCTCCAGCCGCGGAACTGCACGGCCGGTGATTCCTGCCCGGCCGCCAACCGCCGGTTCTCGTGCGCCATCAGGCCCCTTCCAGGGGTAAGAGGAGAGCGTGCACGGAGCGGCTCAGCGTCCGCGCCGTGCTCTGGAGTGAACGCCAGTGGTCGAGGGACTCCGGCTGCGCGGCGACGGCCGTCGTGTGCAGCCGCCACCACTGCTCGTCGCGGTCCCGCGCCCGGCTCAGCAGGTGGTCGTAGACCTGGCCGATGCGCGCCTCGGTCCGTGCCACCTGCTCCGTGAACGCCGCCTCGACGATCCGTTCCAGGTCGTCGATGGCCCGTTCCCGGCGCTCCGCCTGGCCGTGTTCGAGTGCTTCGGTCACCAGCGCCGTACCGGCCGCTCCCGCGATCCGGCCCACGGCCTCGGCGGACATGGGGGTGACCACGCTCTCGATGGCCGTGCCGACGAACTCCGGCAGCCAGGAGGCGTCCCAGCCGGCGGCGTTCTGCGATTCCGCGGCGGCGGCCTCCTCCGCGACCCAGGGCAGGGCCGCGGCCGGTACGACCCGCCCCGCGTCGGGGGCGGCCAGGCCCTGGAACAGTTCCTCGCCGGGCCGGTTGCGGAGCAGGGCGGCGCGCAGCCGGCGGGTGTCGTCTTCCAGCGCCTGGTCGACCGCTTCGGTGATCCACGCCTCGAACCGCTGGAGGGCCTCGGCGGTGTACGGGATCGCGTGGAGGCGGATGAAGTGCTGCTCCTGCGGTGTCTCCAGCATCCGGGAGAAGCGCGCGGCGAGTTCACGCGCCGCGGCGGCCCGCCGCTTGCGCGCCTCGGCGGCGATCGTCTGCACGAGCACGGCGCGCCACTCACCGGCGTCTGCGCTGAGCACGATCCAGTGGAAGCGGGCGCTCTCGTGGGCCGTGTGCCAGATCTGGGCGGCCCGCGATCTGACGGGGTCGGGCCGGTCCACCTCCGCGAGCGCCCGCCCGGCGGCCTCCTCCACGAGGGCGCAGGTGGCGGCGAGGAGGTGCAGCCTGCGGATGGTCCGCAGTGCTCGGCGCAGCCGGATCCCGGCCAGGTGGCCCAGGACCGCGCGGAGCGGGTCGACTCCGTCGGCCTCCCCGGCCCCGGGTGCCGCGCCGGGCGCGGGGACCGGTCCGGGCAGCACCAACGCCTCGGGCGCCAGGCCCGGGACGAGGTGGTTGACGCGGCGCATGATGTCGGCCGCCTCGTCGTCGACTTCGGCGAGCTTGGTGACGACGACGGCGAGCGGAGGGCTGTGCGGGGCGGTGGCGAGCGCCTTGATGCGGGCCTGTTCGGTGGCGAGCAGCGCGCGGCGCGCCTCGGTGACGACGACCACCGCGTCGCAGTCGCCGACGATCCGGGCGAGGGCGGCGGTGTCGGGCTGCCGTACTCCGGACCAGCCTTCCCAGCCGGGGGTGTCGACGAGCTCCACACCGGTACGGGCCGCCCAGGACCCGGAGGGGACCTCGACCCGTACGGTACGAAGGCCGGTCGGCCCGGGGTCACCGGAGCCCGGGGGAGCCGCGGGAGGCCCCGATCCGGCGGACTGGCCGGATCCCGCCTGTCCGGCGGGGTCCGTGGAACCGTCGGACCCGGCGGCCCCTCCGGGCTCTCCCGGCTCCGCCTCTGCCGACTCCGCGACGTACGGGCGTACCAGCACGGGCGGCCCGTCCGTCGGGTGCACGGACACCGGCACGCACACCGCGCCGATCAGCTCGTTCACGAGGCGGGACTTTCCGACGTTGCTGCCGCCGACAACGCAGATCCGGGCCCGCGGGGATTCCGCGCGGCGGGCCGTGCGGCGGATCAGCGAGGCGGCGGAGTCGGCCCCGGCCCGGTCCGCCAGCAGGGCCACCCGTTCGGCGAGTTCAGCCTGCCGCGGCTCGCCTTCGTGCTCCTCCGTACCGGCCACAGTGCCGCCCACCCCACCCCGTCAGGACCTTCCGGCAGGGCCATGATGCCAACGGACGGGCCCGGGCGCCCCCGGTTCGGCGGGAAGGTCCCGCCGACGTGCCGGGGAGGAACGGGAGAGAGGGACCCGAGAAAAACTTAGGTCCCCCTTACCGTTTTCGGCCAAGGTTAGGCTAACCTTCCCTCCGAACGGCCCAGTGGTCGCCCGGCACGCACGAAAGCGGACATAGACATGCCCAAGTCCCGTACCTCCTACCTCTCCCGCCGCGGTCTCATCGCCGCCGGTGGCGCTCTCGGCCTCGTCGCGGCCCTCACCGCATGCGGCGGATCCGACTCGGCGAAGGGCGAGGCGGGCGACAAGGACAAGGGCGCCGCCGCCTCGGGCCCCTGGACCTTCAAGGACGACCTCGGCAAGGACATCAGCCTCAAGGCGAAGCCGAAGAACATCGTCGCGTTCACCGGGACCGCCGCCGCGCTGTACGACTACGGCATCCAGGTCAAGGGCGTGTTCGGTCCGACCAAGCTGGCCGACGGCAAGCCCGACGTGCAGGCCGGCTCGATGGACATCTCCAAGGTCGAGATCCTCGGCAACGTCTACGACGAGTTCAACGTCGAGAAGTACGCCTCCCTCCAGCCCGAGCTGCTCGTCACCAACACCTGGGACGGCACCTACTGGTACGTGCCCGAGGCCTCCAAGGACAAGATCCTGAAGCTGGCCCCGGCCGCCGCCGTCGGCGTCGGCGGCGACGTCTCCATGGACAAGGCCCTGGAGCGCACCGCGGACCTCGCCAAGTCCCTCGGCGCCGACATGAACGCCAAGTCCGCCGCCGACGGCAAGGCCCGCTTCGAGGCCGCCGCCGCCAAGGTCCGCGAGGCCGTCAAGGCCAACCCGGGCATCAAGGTCCTCGTCGGCTCCGGCTCCGCCGACCTCTTCTACGCCTCCTCCCCCGACACCTCGGCCGACCTGAAGTACTTCAAGTCCCTGGGCGTCGAGTTCATCACCCCGGACAAGCTGGGCGAGGGCAACTTCTTCGAGAGCCTGAGCTGGGAGAACGCCGGCAAGTACAAGGCCGACCTGGTCCTGCTCGACAACCGCACCGGCACCCTCCAGCCGGAGGAGCTGAAGGCCAAGCCGACCTGGGCCGAGATGCCCGCCGTCAAGGCCGGCCAGGTCGCCCCGCGCGTGACCGAGCCGATCTACTCGTACGACAAGTGCGCCAAGATCCTCGAGGACCTCGCCAAGGCCATCCAGGGCGCCAAGAAGGTCAGCTGACCCTCGGCCGGCCCACCCGCCTCCGGCGCCCCGACCAGGCGCCGCTTCCACTCCCAGGGGGGACTCTCCGCATGACCGCCACCGCATCCGACGCGACCGCCTCCGAAGCCGTCCCGGCCGCCGCCCACTTCCGGTTCTTCGAACTCGAAGTGCTGCGCACCCGCCGGCTCGGGCACTCGTTCCTGCGGGTCACGTTCGGCGGGGAGTCCCTCGCGGACTTCCGTTCGGGCGGCTACGACCAGAGCCTCTCGCTCTTCCTGCCGCCCGCGCACGAGGAGCACACGGTGCTCCCGTCCACCGACGAGGACACCTGGTTCGGCGCCTGGCGGGCGATGCCCGACGCCGACCGCCCGGTGATGCGCTCGTACACCGTGCGCGAGCAGCGCCGTACGCCCGGGGGCGCGGACGAGGTCGACATCGACTTCGTCCTGCACGGTGACTCTTCGCCCGCCTCGCGCTGGGCCGGACGGGCCGTCACCGGCCGCCGGATCATGGCGATCGGCCCGGCCGTCGCGGAGAACAAGTCCGTACGGTTCCAGCCACCGGCCGCCACCGACGCACTGGTGATGTACGCGGACGAGACGGCGCTCCCCGCGGCCGCCGCGATCCTGGAGCGGCTCCCCGCCGGAACGCGGGTCGCTGCCTGGTTCGAGGTCCCGCACGCCGACGACCGGCTCGCCCTCGCGACCCCCGCCGACGCCGAGATCACCTGGATCGTGCGGGAGGGCGGCGCGGGCAAGGAGCGCGCCGAACGCGTGCTGGAGGCGCTCCGAGCAGCGCAACTCCCGGCCGCCGAAGCTCCGTACGTCTGGCTCGCGGGCGAGGCGGGCACCGTTCGGGCGGTCCGCCGGCACATCGTGCAGGAACGTTCCATCGACCGGCGCACCGTGCGCTTCACGGGCTACTGGCGCCTCGGCGCGAGCGAGGAGGAACTCCTCGCCGAGGCGTACTCGGGACAGGCGGCCAGCGAGGACCCCGCCTCCGCGCTGTAGCACCAACCCCCTTTGTTCACACCCGAGTTGAGAGATGGGCCCCGGCTTTTGGCCGGGGCCCATCCCCATTTGGCGTGACACTTAGGTTAGGCTAACCTAAGGAACATCTTCCCCACCCCCCTCTCCCCCTGCCCGGAGGAACGTTGATGCGCTCGCATCTGCTGAATGAGACGACCGCTGACCTGTACCGGCGTTCCGTCACGGAAGGCGTCGAGCGCGTCGCCGCGAAACTCGCGACCACCGAGCGTCCGCACACCGGCATATCCGTGGACGAACTCGCCCCGGTCATCAACGGGATCGACCTGGACCGGCCGCTGGAGGACGCGGCCGCCGTCCTCGACGAGCTGGAAGAGGTCTACCTGCGCGACGCGGTGTACTTCCACCACCCGCGCTACCTGGGCCACCTCAACTGCCCGGTCGTCATCCCGGCCGTCCTCGGCGAGGCCGTCCTCTCGGCCGTCAACTCCTCCCTGGACACCTGGGACCAGTCCATCGGCGGCACGCTCATCGAGCGCCGGCTCATCGACTGGACCGCCGAGCGCATCGGCCTCGGCCCGGACGCGGACGGCATCTTCACCTCCGGCGGCAGCCAGTCCAACTTCCACTCCCTGCTGCTGGCCCGCGACGAGGCCTGCCGCACGGTGATGCAGAACAGCGACCGCCCGCTCGCGAAGTCCGAAGTCCTGCCGAAGCTGCGCATCTTCACCTCCGAGGCCAGCCACTTCAGCGTCAAGAAGTCGGCCGCCATGCTCGGACTCGGCTACGAGGCCGTCATCGCCGTCCCGGTCGACCGCAACCGCCGCATGGACACCTCGGTGCTCGCCCTGGAGCTGGAGAGCTGCGTCCGCGAGGGCCTGTTCCCGATGGCCGTCGTCGCCACCGCCGGCACCACCGACTTCGGGTCCATCGACCCGCTCCCCGAGATCGCCCGCCTGACCGCCGAGCACTCCACCTGGATGCACGTGGACGCCGCGTACGGCTGCGGACTTCTGGTCTCCCCGACCCGCCGGCACCTGCTCGACGGCATCGAGCACGCGAACTCGGTCACCGTCGACTACCACAAGTCGTTCTTCCAGCCGGTCAGCTCCAGCGCGATGCTCGTGCGCGACCGCGACACCCTCAAGCACGCCACGTACCACGCCGACTACCTCAACCCCCGCCGCATGGCGGAGGAGCGGATCCCCAACCAGGTCGACAAGTCCATCCAGACCACGCGCCGCTTCGACGCGCTCAAGCTCTGGATGACCCTGCGCACCATGGGCGCGGACGGCCTCGGCTCGCTCTTCGACGAGGTCATCGACCTGGCCGCCGCCGGCTGGGACATCATCGACGCCGATCCGCGCTTCGAGGTCGTCGTCCGCCCGCAGATCTCCACCCTGGTCTTCCGCTACGTCCCCCGCCCCGAAGGCGTGGAGGTCCGCAAGGACCTCGTCGACGAGGCCAACCTGCACGCCCGCAAGGCGCTGTTCGCCTCCGGCGAGGCCGTCGTCGCCGGCACCAAGGTGGACGGGGACCAGTACCTGAAGTTCACCCTCCTCAACCCGCAGACCACGACGGCCGACATCGCGGCCGTCCTCGACCTCCTCGCCGCACACGCCGAGCAGTTCCTGGGAGAATCCCTTGCCGTCCACCACTGAGCCCCACGACTTCATCGGCATCGGCCTCGGTCCCTTCAACCTGGGACTCGCCTGCCTGACCGCGCCGATCGCCGAGCTCGACGGTCTGTTCATCGAGTCGAAGCCGCACTTCGAGTGGCACGCCGGGATGTTCCTGGACGGCGCCCACCTGCAGACGCCGTTCATGTCGGACCTGGTCACCCTCGCCGACCCGACCTCGCCCTTCTCCTTCCTGAACTACCTGAAGGACAAGGACCGGCTGTACTCCTTCTACATCCGGGAGAACTTCTACCCGCTGCGGACCGAGTACAACGACTACTGCCGCTGGGCAGCCGACCGCCTCGACAACGTGCGGTACTCCACCTCCGTCACGGAGGTCACGTACGACGAGCAGGCCGAGGTGTACGAGGTCCACACCGACCGCGGCGAGACCCACCGCGCCCGCCGCCTGGTCCTGGGCACCGGCACCCCGCCGCATCTCCCGCAGGCCTGCGCCGGCGTGGGCGGCGACTTCACGCACAACTCCGCGTACATGCAGAACAAGGCGGAGCTCCAGCAGAAGAAGTCGATCACGCTCATCGGCTCCGGCCAGAGCGCGGCGGAGATCTACTACGACCTGCTGTCCGAGATCGACGTGCACGGCTACCAGCTCAACTGGGTGACCCGCTCCCCGCGGTTCTTCCCGCTGGAGTACACGAAGCTGACGCTGGAGATGACCTCCCCGGAGTACGTGGACTACTTCCACGCGCTGCCCGAGGAGACCCGCTACCGGCTCGAGACCCAGCAGAAGAACCTCTTCAAGGGCATCGACGGCGAGCTCATCAACGCCATCTTCGACCTGCTCTACCAGAAGAAGGTCACCTCGCCGGGCCCGGTCCCGACCACCCTGCTGACCAACACCTCGCTGAACTCCGCGGCGTACGACACCACCACGGGCACGTACACCCTGGGGCTGCGCCAGGAGGAGCAGGAGCGCGACTTCTCCCTCGCCACCGAGGGCCTGGTCCTCGCGACGGGGTACAAGTACACGCTGCCGGAGTTCCTGAACCCGGTGCGCGAGCGCCTCGCCTTCGACGGCCACGGCCGGCCGGACGCGGCCCGCAACTACAGCATCGACGTGACCGGCCGCGGGGTCTTCCTGCAGAACGGCACGGTGCACAACCACTCCATCACCTCGCCCGACCTGGGCATGGCCGCGTACCGCAACGCGTACATCGTCGGTGAGCTCCTCGGCCGCGAGTACTACAAGGTCGAGAAGTCCATCGCGTTCCAGCAGTTCGCGGCCCCGGAAGGCACCCACGCATGAGCACCGCCGCAGAAATCCTCTACACGCGCAGCGACGCCGCCCTCGGCAGCTTCGCCATCCGCCCGCTGGACCCCTTCGCCGACGCGGAGCTGCTCCACGGCTGGGTCACGCACCCCAAGGCCTCGTTCTGGATGATGCAGGACGCCTCGCTGCCGGACGTCGAGCGCGAGTACATGCGCATCGCCGCCCACGAGCACCACGACGCCTTCATCGGCCTCCACGAGGGCCGTCCGGCCTTCCTGATGGAGAAGTACGACCCGAGCAGGCTGGAGCTGGTGGGCCTGTACGAGGCCCGGCCCGGCGACGTCGGCATGCACTTCCTCGTCGCCCCGAGCGACCGGCCGCTGCACGGCTTCACCCGCGCCGTGATCACCACGGTGATGGCGGCCCTGTTCGCCGACCCGGAGACCGAGCGCGTCGTGGTGGAGCCGGACGTGGAGAACACGGCCGTGCACGCCCTGAACGAGGCCGTCGGCTTCGTCCCCGACGGCCCCGTCCGGAAGCCCGAGAAGACGGCCCTGCTGAGCTTCTGCACCCGCGCGCAGTTCGAGGCGGCCACCGGCGTGACGGGAGCCTCCATATGAGCCTCACCGACGCGATCTCGCACCTCTCCCCCGAACTGTGGGCCCGCGCGAACCGCGCGCTGGTCCGCAAGGCCCTGGCGGAGTTCTCGCACGAGCGCCTGCTGACCCCGGAGCCGCTCGACGGCTCCGACCGCGCGTACTCGGTCCTCAGCGACGACGGCTCGGTCGAGTACCGCTTCACCGCGGCCCGCCACGCCCTGGAGCACTGGGCGGTGGACGAGGCCTCGGTCACCCGCCTGCGGGACGGCGCCGAGCTCCCGCTGGACGCCCTCGACTTCCACATCGAGATGCGCGAGACCCTGGGCCTGAGCGCGGAGGTCCTGCCGGTCTACCTGGAGGAGATCTCCTCCACCCTGGCCGGCTCGGGCTTCAAGTACACGAAGCCTCAGGTCCCGTCCGCCGTGCTCGCGAAGTCCTCCTTCCAGGACATCGAGACCGGCATGACCGAGGGCCACCCCTGCTTCGTGGCCAACAACGGCCGGCTGGGCTTCGGCGTGCACGAGTACCTCTCGTACGCCCCGGAGACGGCGAGCCCCGTGCACCTGGTGTGGGTGGCCGCCCGCAAGGACGTCTCCACCTTCACCGCGGGCGCGGGCCTGGAGCACGACGCGTTCATGCGCGACGAGCTGGGCGAGGCCGCCGTCGCGGGCTTCGAGGCCAAGCTCTCCGCCCTGGACCTGGACCCGGCCGACTACCACTTCCTGCCGGTCCACCCCTGGCAGTGGTGGAACAAGACCACGGTCACCTTCGCGGCCGAGATCGCGAACCGCCGTCTGGTGCTGCTCGGCGAGGGCGAGGACGCGTACCTGGCCCAGCAGTCGATCCGGACGTTCTTCAACACCACGACGCCGACCAAGCACTACGTGAAGACCGCCATCTCGGTCCTCAACATGGGCTTCATGCGCGGCCTGTCGGCCGCGTACATGGAGGCCACCCCGGCGATCAACGACTGGCTGCACCAGCTGATCGAGGGCGACGAGGTCCTGCGGTCGGTGGACTTCTCGATCATCCGCGAGCGCGCGGCGATCGGCTACCACCACCGCCAGTACGAGCGCGCCACCGACCGGTACTCGCCGTACCGCAAGATGCTGGCCGCCCTGTGGCGCGAGTCCCCGGTCAACCACCTCCGGGACGGCGAGCGCCTGGCGACGATGGCCTCGCTCCTGCACGTCGACTCCGAGGGCAAGTCCTTCGTGGGCGCGTTGATCGAGGAGTCGGGGCTCACCCCGTCGCAGTGGCTGAAGCCGTACCTGAAGGCCTACCTGCTCCCGCTCCTGCACTGCTTCTACCAGTACGACCTCGCGTACATGCCGCACGGCGAGAACACGATCCTCGTCATCGAGAACGGCGTGGTGAAGCGGGCGATCTTCAAGGACATCGCCGAGGAGATCGTGGTCATGGACCCCGACGCGGTGCTCCCGCCGGCCGTCGAGCGCGTCAGGGCCGACATCCCGGAGGACATGAAGCTCCTGTCGATCTTCACGGACGTCTTCGACTGCTTCTTCCGCTTCCTGGGCTCGATCCTGGCCACGGAGGGGATCTGCGAGGAGGAGACCTTCTGGCGGGCGGTCGCGGAGTGCGGCGGCGACTACCAGGAGTCGATGCCGCAGCTCGCGGAGCGCTTCGAGCGCTACGACCTGTTCGCCGAGGAGTTCCAGCTGTCCTGCCTGAACCGGCTCCAGCTGCGCAACAACAAGCAGATGGTGGACCTCGCCGACCCGGCGGCCGCCCTCCAGCTGATCGGCACCCTCAAGAACCCCGTCGCGCCTTACGCATCGCGACGGTGATCAAAGGGGCGGGTGCGCTGCCGAATACGGTCCCTCGGCAGCGCACCCGCTCCCCTCGCCCGAGGACGTGTCCGCGGAGCCCTGACTGGCCCTCTTCGCGGACACGCCTCGGGCGTCCTCGTTCCTGCGGCTACGTCCAGGGGACGTCCGGCGCCCGGTAGTACGTGATGTCCTGGGCGTCCAGCCGCGGGGCCTGCGCCGCGACACGCCGGCTGTACTCGGTCCAGTTGCGCGGGCCCGGGCTCCAGCCCAGTTCCGCCAGGCCCAGCACCCGCGGGAAGGCCATGAACTCCAGGTCCGCGCGGGTCGCGATCGTCTCCGTCCACAGCGGCGCCTCGACACCGAGGACCGCGGACTCCGGGACCCCGGCCGCGGCCAGGTACGTCCCCGGATCCCAGTCGTAGGCCCGGCGCACCGGGACGAAGCCCGCCCACGCCAGACCCGGCTTCGTCGTCAGGTCGTACTTCATGTCCAGGTACAGCCGGTCCGCGGGCGACAGGATCAGCGGGTGGCCCGCCTTCGCCGCCGCGGCCACCGCCGCCTTCTCGGCGGCCGCCGTCCGGTCGTGGCCCCAGTACTGGAGCACCGCGCCGGGCGCCGGGCGGGCCGTCGCCAGCTGGTGCCAGGCCACCACCGTCTTGCCGTGGCGCCCGACGATCTGCTGGGCCCGGTCCATGAACGCCGCGTAGTCCGCCGCCGGCGTGGAGTGCGCCTCGTCACCGCCGATGTGCAGGTAGCGGCCCGGGGTCAGCTCGGCCAGCTCGCCGAGCACGTCGTCGACGAATTCGTACGTCCGCTCCTTGCCCACGCACAGCGAGCTGAAGCCGACCTTGATCCCGGTGTAGCGCTCGCGCGCCTTCCCGTCGCAGTTCAGCTCCGCGTAGGAGGCCTGGGCCGCGTTCACGTGGCCGGGCATGTCGATCTCCGGGACCACGTCCACGTACCGCTCCGCCGCGTACGCCACCAGGTCCCGGTACTGGTCCTTCGTCCAGTGGCCGCCCGGCCCGCCGCCGACCTCGCTGCCACCGCCGTACTCCGCCAGCCGCGGCCAGGAGTCGACGGCGATCCGCCAGCCCTGGTCGTCGGTCAGGTGCAGGTGCAGCGTGTTGACCTTGTACTGGGCCAGCTGGTCCACGTACCGCTTGACCTGCTCCGCCGTGAAGTGGTGGCGGGCGATGTCGAGCATGGCCCCCCGGTACGCGAACCGCGGCGCGTCGGTGATCTCGCCGCCGGGCACCGTGCCGGGACCGGTCGGCGGCAGCAGCTGGCGCAGCGTCTGGCCCGCGTGGAAGAGCCCCGCCGGGGTCCGGGCGGTCAGCGTGACCCCGCCCGGACCGGACTCCAGCCGGTACCCCTCGGCCCCGGTCGCCCCGGCCCCCTCGTCGAGCCGCAGCCGGATCCCGTCGCCGTCGGCCCCGTCGACCACCGGCAGCGGGAGCCCGCTCGGGCCCCTGAGCTGCTCCGCGAGGAGCTCGCCGACCCTCCGGACCTCCTCGTCGCCGCCCGGGCCGGTACGGATGACCGTGCCCGCGCCGACGGCGTAGCCCGGGCCCGCGGCGCGGGCGGAGGCGGGCGCCGGCAGGAGCTGTGCGTAGGGGGCGAGGGCGGCCGGGCGCCCGTCCCCGGGTCTGGCGTCGGCCTCGGGGGACGCGGCGCAGGAGACGGCCGCGCCGAGGACCAGGAGTGTGCCGAGCGTGCGTCGCAGGACTCTCATAGGGCAGGTATAGGCCAACTGGCGTGCCGGGGCCGGTGCGAGAATCGACGGATGGCGGAAATCATCCAGAAGGACGGCACATGGACGTTCGACGGGGACGCGGTGCGGATCGTGCCCGGCCGCGACAAGGGGGTGGGGCTGCTGCGCCAGACGCTGGGAGAGGTGGTCGTCCCGCTGCGCGCGCTCGCCGGGATCAGCCACGAACCGGGCCGCAGGGCGGGCCGGTTGAGGCTGAAGCTGCGTGACGGCGCCGACCCGCTGCTCCAGGTGACGGGCGGGCGGCTGCCGGAGGCCTCCGATCCGTACCGGCTGACGGTGGACGCGGACCGGACCGGGGTGGCGGAGTACTTCGTGGACGAGGTGCGGAGCGCGCTGCTCCTGGACCAGGTGGATCCCGGACCGGTCGACGCGTACCTGCTGCCGGGGCCGGCCGTGCCGATCACGGTGGCGGCGGGGGACGGGACGGTGGCCTTCGACGGCGTCCGGGTGGCGCTGGACTGGAACTGGACCACGGAGGAGGCCAAGAGCTCCGGCGGGCCGCGCGAGTTCCGCGTCGCGGACCTGCGGACGGTGGAGTGGTCGCCCTCGAAGGGCCTGGACAACGGATGGATCCGGTTCACCCTGGCCGGCGCCCCGGCGGCTCCCGCGCCCAAGTACGACCCGTACACGGTGGAGCTGTTCGGCTTCAAGAAGGACCCGCTGATGGCGCTGGTCGCGGCGGCCGTGGCGGTACGGATGCCCCATCCGCGGGGCGCCGAGGTACCGGCCGAGCCCGCCCCGGCCCTGGCCAAGGCCCCGGTGCCGGAGCTCGCGGCCTCGGCCCCCGAGCCGGCGGCCCCGGAGGACCACGACGCCCTGCTGCGCCGGCTGCGCGAGCTCGGTGATCTGCACCAGGGCGGCATCCTCACGGCCGAGGAGTTCGCCGCGGCCAAGCAGGCCGTTTTGCGTCGGTTCTGACCCTTATCGCCACTCTTCCATGACCGGATTTACACCCTCCACTGGTCTGGACCAGAGGGATCCTGCCCGATTGCGGGCAGGATCTTTGCGTTCACGGCCGCGGGCAGTCAGTATCTACGGGTGCTCGACCGCCGCCCGTCTCATGACGATCTCGTCGACCACCTGGTGCGCAGCACCGCGCTGCAGCGCGGCGAGGCCGCCCGGGTGGTGCTCGACGTACTCGCGTACTTCGACGAGACGACCGAGGAATTCGTGCGCCGCCGCCACCGTGAGCTCCAGTCCGGCGGCGCGGTCAACGCGGAGATCTTCGAACGGATCGCGGCCGAGCTGCCGCACCGCGCCGTGGCGCCGCCGGAGCTCTCGCTCCGGCAGCTGCGCCGCATCGTCTACGGCTGAGCGACAGGGCCGGCCGACGGCCAGGCGCGGCGACAACAGCGGCAAGGGCAACCGAACTTCAGGAGGGGCAAGACTTTATGTGCGGAATCGTGGGTTACATCGGCAAGCGTGACGTGGCACCGCTGCTGCTGGAAGGCCTGCAGCGACTGGAGTACCGCGGGTACGACTCCGCGGGCATCGTCGTCAACAACCCGAAGTCCCCCGCGCTCAAGGTGGTCAAGGCCAAGGGCCGGGTCCGCGAGCTGGAGTCCCGGGTCCCCAAGCGCTTCGCCGGCACCACCGGCATCGCCCACACCCGCTGGGCCACCCACGGCGCGCCGAGCGACATCAATTCGCACCCGCACCTCGACGCCGAGAACAAGGTCGCGGTCGTCCACAACGGCATCGTCGACAACGCCGCCGAGCTCCGCGTCAAGCTGGAGTCCGAAGGGGTCGTCTTCGTCTCGGAGACCGACACCGAGGTCATCGTCCACCTGATCGCGCGCTCCCAGGCCGACACCCTCGAGGAGAAGGTCCGCGAGGCCGTCAAGGCGATCGAGGGCACGTACGGCATCGCCGTCATGCACGCCGACTTCGCCGACCGCATCGTCGTGGCCCGCAACGGCTCCCCGGTGATCCTCGGCATCGGCGAGAAGGAGATGCTCGTCGCCTCCGACGTGGCCGCGCTCGTCGCCCACACCCGCCAGGTCGTCACCCTCAACGACGGCGAGATGGCCACTCTGAAGGCCGACGACTTCCGCACCTACACCACCGGCGGCGCCACCACCACGGCCACGCCGGAGACCGTGGAGTGGGAGGCCGCCTCGTACGACATGGGCGGCCACGACACCTACATGCACAAGGAGATCTCCGAGCAGCCCGACGCGGTCGACCGCGTGCTGCGCGGCCGGATCGACGACCGCTTCAACACCGTGCACCTGGGCGGCCTGAACCTGGACCCGCGCGAGGCGCGCGGCATCCGCCGGGTCAAGATCCTGGGCTGCGGCACCTCGTACCACGCGGGCCTGATCGGCGCCGGCCTCATCGAGAGCATGGCCCGCATCCCCGCGGACGCCGAGCCGGCCTCGGAGTTCCGCTACCGCAACCCGGTCGTGGACCCCGACACCCTCTACATCGCCGTCTCCCAGTCCGGCGAGACGTACGACGTGCTGGCCGCCGTGCAGGAGCTCAAGCGCAAGGGCGCCCGCGTCCTGGGCGTCGTCAACGTGGTGGGCTCCGCGATCGCCCGCGAGGCCGACGGCGGCGTGTACGTGCACGCCGGCCCCGAGGTCTGCGTCGTCTCCACCAAGTGCTTCACCAACACGGTCGTGGCGTTCGCGCTGCTCGCCGTGCACCTGGGCCGGATCCGGGACCTGTCGGTGACCGACGGCAAGCGGATCATCGAGGGCCTGCGCAAGCTGCCCGCGCAGATCCAGGAGATCCTCGAGGGCGAAGAGGACATCAAGAAGCTGGCGGCCGAGTACGCCGAGGCCAAGTCGATGATGTTCATCGGCCGGGTCCGCGGCTACCCGGTGGCCCTGGAGGCCTCCCTCAAGCTCAAGGAGATCTCCTACATCCACGCCGAGGCCTACCCGGCCTCCGAGCTCAAGCACGGCCCGCTCGCGCTCATCGAGCCGGCGATGCCGACGGTCGCGATCGTCCCGGACGACGACCTGCTGGAGAAGAACCGCGCGGCGCTGGAGGAGATCAAGGCCCGCAGCGGCCGGATCCTCGCGGTCGCCCACCGCGAGCAGGAGAAGGCCGACCACACCATCCTCGTGCCCAAGAACGAGGACGAGCTGGACCCGATCCTGATGGGCATCCCGCTCCAGCTGCTGGCGTACCACACGGCCCTGGCCCTGGGCCGGGACATCGACAAGCCGCGCAACCTGGCGAAGTCCGTCACGGTCGAGTAGTCGCACCTGCTCACCAGGCACGCGGAACGGCCCCCGGGGATTCCCCGGGGGCCGTTCCCGTGCGTCCGCTTCCGACGTCCGCCCGCGCGGGGCCTCAGCCCGCGGCGACCGCGCCGCGGCCGGAGGCCTTGCCCAGTGCGGTGGGCCAGTGGGCCAGCGCCGCGGTCGCGCCGTACCAGAACAGCAGCCCGGAGAGTGCGGCCACCCAGCCGGCGACCTTGGCGAGCCCGCCGCTGTCGGCGAAGGAGCCGACCGCGAGGAGCAGCAGGGAGAGGGTGAGCAGGGCGTACGCGCCCTGGCCGAACAGTCCGCTCGCGGCGCTCACCGTGAGGGTCAGCGCGAGCAGGGCGAAGAGGACCAGGAACAGTCCGGCCGCGTGTGCCGAAACCTTTCCGTCCGCCCCCGCCGCCCAGGTGAACCAGAAGGCGCCGAGGCCCGCGAACGCCGTGCCGTTGAAGCCGTTTCCGCCGCGGAATTCGAGGACTCCGAGGACGAACAGGGCGAGACCGCCGACGTAGGTCGCGAGTGACACGGAGTTGGCGACGGACACTCCGCTGACGATGGCGGTGTGGCCGATACCGAATGCGAGAAGGGTGAGACCCAGGGCTATGTTCCCGAGGGTCGAAGTCGAGGCCGTGCTTCCCGCAGAGACACCATTGTCCACGGCGGGCTCCCTTCGATCTGCAGTTGTTTGCTGCGTCCCAGCAGCATTTATCTACCCTTTACATGGGGGTTCACAACCGCACGAGCGACGTACAGCGGGTTACGGAATGACAACAACCGGTCGCTGTGCGCGCTTGGCCAGACGACCCGCCACGGAGCCGAAGATCCGGCCCACGATCCCGTGCGTGGAGCCCACCACGATGGCGTCCGCCGAGTACTCCCGGCCGACCTCCTCCAGTTCGTGGCAGATGTCCCCGCCCCGCTCCACCAGGATCCACGGCACCTCGGCGAGGTAGTCCGCGCAGGCGAGCTCCAGCCCCAGCACCTCGGTGCGGTGGTCCGGCACGTCCACGAAGACGGGCGGCTCACAGCCGGCCCACACGGTGGTGGGCAGCCGGTTGGCCACGTGCACGATGATCAGGCCGGATCCGGAGCGGCGGGCCATGCCGATCGCGTACGCCAAGGCGCGCTCACTGGACGTGGAGCCGTCGAACCCCACCACGACCCCGTGCCGGAAGGCCGGGTCGCAGGGATGACGTGTCTGTTCCACCGCGCGCAGGTCGCTCGACGTGTGGTCGGCGAGCGGTTTGCGCTTGCGGTCCGCGGGTTCGGGAAATTCGTGACCGGCCATGGATGTCTCGGCGAAGAGGTCCTCGGGGGAAGGGACAAGGCGACGGGGCGGCGAATGGGCGGAAGCGACGATTGAAAAAACGACGACTCTGGGTGACGGAGCTCTGTCCGGGAAGCATCTTCCCAAGCCCTTACCCACCAGGGTACGGCGACACTCCTGTCCTGCACAGGGCATGCCGCCCTTGGAGAGCGTCCCAGGGAGCATGCCGGAGCGAGGGCTCCTTGGCAATGGCCGCTGTCCCCTACAGCCAGTGACGAGTTGCCGCAGGTGCCACCCGTGCGCGCAGTGACCGAGCCGAGTCGCGCGCCGTTGGACAGGCGTCCGACCGTCCAGGAAGAGCCCGCAGGGAGCACGCCGTGCCCGGTCATCCGGTTCACCCCGTCCAGCCCGCTCAGCCGACCGTTCACCCGTCCGTGCACTCGGCGAGACGCCACCACGACGACCCCGCGGGTGACGTGGTGCGCTGGGCGGCCTTCAGCTGCCTGCTCGTGCCCGTGGTGCTCGTCGTGTACGGGACCTCCTTCGGCGGGGCCGCCGTCGCGACCCTCGGGCTGGCCGCGGTCACGGCGGCGTGCCGGGCGATGCTGCGCTACTCGGAGAAGGCGGAGCGGGCCGCCCTGGTCCTCGCGGAGGACCGGATTCCGTCGGGCCGGCGCCGCCGGCATTCGCGCGCCGGGAGCGGGTCCCCGGGTCGCGGATGCCACACGTCCGGTGGAATCTCCCCCGAGGACTGACTGATTCGCACACCCACACCCGCATGTTTTCAGCCAACTTCCCGGAACAGTGCCGGTCTTGCCGGAATGCCCCCTCAACCCCCCTACCACCAGCGACGACAGAGCCAGGGGGGCTCCGAGACCCTACGGGTACTGGCCATGGCCGGAGGGCGAGCTTCCCACTCCGGTAGCGGAGTGGAAGGCTTCCTGATCGAATGCTTTTCGCCAAGTTGCCAAGTCGACATAGCGCTGCGTGCTGAACTTGTCACGCCGACACCACGGGACGCAGTAGATTCGATCATGTATTTACGGCGGGGGATCCACGTGCAAGGCCGAGGGGAAACGTGCAGGTGCGACCAGACCAAGGAGTCGCGACACCCAAGGGGGGCTTAGCCATGAGCCAGGATTCCACCGCCGTCGTCGCGGACGCCGGCAGGAAGCTCGCGGGGCGTCGCCGCAGGGAGATCGTCGCGGTGCTGCTGTTCAGCGGCGGCCCGATCTTCGAGAGCTCCATTCCACTTTCCGTGTTCGGCATCGACCGGCAGGACGCGGGAGTTCCACGCTATCGACTGCTCGTCTGCGCCGGGGAGGACGGTCCGCTGCGGACCACCGGCGGACTCGAGCTCACGGCGCCGTACGGGTTGGAGGCGATCGCCCGGGCAGGCACGGTCGTCGTTCCGGCCTGGCGCTCGATCACTTCACCACCGCCTCCGGAGGCTCTCGACGCACTGCGTCTGGCGCACGAGGAGGGGGCCCGGATCGTCGGACTGTGCACGGGGGCCTTCGTGCTCGCCGCCGCCGGTCTGCTGGACGGCCGGCCCGCGACGACGCACTGGATGTACGCGCCGACGCTGGCCAAGCGGTACCCGTCCGTCCATGTCGACCCGCGCGAGCTCTTCGTCGACGACGGCGACGTGCTGACCTCCGCGGGCACCGCGGCCGGGATCGACCTGTGCCTGCACATCGTGCGCACGGACCACGGCAGCGAGGCGGCCGGGGCACTGGCCCGCCGGCTCGTCGTCCCGCCGCGCCGCACGGGCGGCCAGGAGCGCTATCTCGACCGGTCGCTGCCGGAGGAGATCGGCGCCGACCCGCTGGCCGAGGTCGTCGCCTGGGCCCTGGAGCACCTCCACGAGCAGTTCGACGTGGAGACGCTCGCGGCCCGCGCCTACATGAGCCGGCGCACGTTCGACCGCCGGTTCCGCTCGCTGACCGGCAGCGCGCCGCTCCAGTGGCTGATCACCCAGCGGGTGCTCCAGGCCCAGCGGCTGCTGGAGACCTCCGACTACTCGGTCGACGAGGTCGCCGGTCGCTGCGGGTTCCGCTCGCCGGTCGCCCTGCGCGGGCACTTCCGGCGCCAGCTCGGCTCCTCCCCGGCCGCGTACCGCTCGGCCTACCGGGCGCGCCGACCGCAGGCCGATGTCGCCCAGGTCACCGAGATGCCGGGGAACCCGGTGCCGCACCAGCGCACCCCGCAGCCCCAGCGGGCGGCGGCGGCCCTGGCCGCGGCCGGTCCGACGGTGACGGAGCTGTACGCCCCGAACCGGGTGCTGCGCGAGCACGCGTAGTCCCCGCCACGGGCACCGCCTGACGGAGGTCCCCCGCATCGGTCGCCACCGAAGCGGGGGACCTTCCGCGTTATCCGCATAAGCTGGGCCGCATGAACGATCGCATGGTGTGGATCGACTGCGAGATGACCGGGCTCTCGTTGACGGACGACGCACTTATCGAGGTGGCCGCACTGGTCACCGACTCGGAGCTCAACGTGCTCGGCGAAGGCGTGGACCTCGTGATCCGCCCGCCGGACGCGGCCCTGGAGACCATGCCCGACGTGGTGCGCGAGATGCACACCGCCTCCGGACTGCTCGACGAGCTGGCCGGCGGGATCACCCTCGCGGACGCCGAGGCGCAGGTCCTGGCGTACGTACGGGAACACGTGAAGGAGCCCCGCAAGGCTCCGCTCTGCGGGAACTCGGTCGGCACCGACCGCGGATTCCTGCTGCGCGACATGCCGGCGCTGGAGGCCCACCTGCACTACCGGATCGTGGACGTGTCCTCGGTCAAGGAGCTGGCGCGCCGCTGGTACCCGCGGGCGTACTTCAACAGCCCGCCGAAGAACGGCAACCACCGGGCGCTCGCGGACATCAAGGAGTCCATCGCCGAGCTCCGGTACTACCGGGAGGCGGTCTTCGTCCCGCAGCCCGGGCCCGACTCGGACACCGCCCGGGCGATCGCCGCCAAGCACACCCTGTCCGCCGAATAGGACCCGGCGGGCGCCTCCGGAGACGGGTCGGGGGAAAGGGGGGCGCGAGCACCCTCCCGGACCCTGTACCCTTTTCTTCGGCCGGTCGGTTTTCCGACCGGACATGGTGGGTGTAGCTCAGCTGGTAGAGCACCTGGTTGTGGTCCAGGTGGCCGCGGGTTCAAGTCCCGTCACTCACCCTGCGAGAGGGCCCCGGTACGCGAAAGCGGCCGGGGCCCTTTGCGTTGCCCTCCTACGAGACCTCCCGTACGAGAGGTCTCCCGTACGACCAGCTCGGTCGGCGCGGACAGGTGGTGCGGCCGGCCCGGCCGAGGCGGCTCAGCGGCGGCGTCGGCCCGCGTAGAGGAGGGTTGCGGCGGTCAGGGCGTAGAGGCCCGCGGTGATGCCCAGGCCGACCGGGTCGACGGCGCGGTTGTCACTGGCCTCGATCCATGGATCCAGGCCGCCCAGCCGGTCCTCGAAGAGGACGACGCGCCGCCCCGTCGCGAACTGGCCGTGGCAGTTCCGGATGTCGCCCAGCTCCGCGCGGCTCCCCGAGTCGTCGAGGACTCGGCAGAAGTGCCGGACGTCACCCTTGCCGTTGACCCGGTCCCCCGCCTCCGAGACCACCGCGCCCGTGCGTTCGCCGAGCTGCTTGAGGTACGTCTCGTTGAGGTTGGACCCGGCGAACAGCCCCAGCGCGAAGACGGCGAAGCCCACCAGGGTGGCGGCGCCCGCCCGCCTCCAGACCGAGCCCGCCACGATCGCTCCGGCTGCCGCGGCGGCGAGGACGATCAGGACGCCGATCCACAACATGCCGTAGGGGTACTGGCTGACGAAGCCGCCCACCGTGGCCGCCGTGGGTATCAGTGCCGCCCAGAACAGCGTGTTCGCCGTCCGCCGCGGCCGCACGGCCACGACCCCCTCCGCGCTCCCCGCCATGCCGATCTTCTGCATCCCGACACCCTAGGCCCGGAAGGCCTCCGCGTGGTCACGGGCCCAGGTTTCGAAGGAGCGGGCCGGGTGGCCGGTGAGGTGCTCGACGGCGTCGGTGATCTCGACCGGGAGCCCGTCACTGGCGGCCCAGTAGTCGAGGAGCGCGTCGGCGTAGGGGCCGGGTATGTATCCCTCGACCTCGGTCTTCCACTGCTCTGCGGTGACCGCCTCGAAGGGTATGGGGGCTCCAAGGACCCGGCCGAGTATCGCGAGTTGGGTCGCGAACGTCAGCGACTGGGGTCCCGTCAGGTGGTACGCGCGGCCGGCGAGGGCCGGGTCGGTGAGGACGGCGAAGGCGGCCTCGGCGAGGTCGGCCTCATGGACCGGGTCGCAGTGCGAGCCCGGGTGGGGCAGGTGGACCGGGCGGCCGGACTTCAGCGACCAGGCCCAGCCGAGGGCGTTGCCCGCGAAGGCGCCGGGGCGCAGCAGGGTGGTGCGCAGCGGGGAGGCCAGCAGGGCTTCCTCGACGGCGAGGTGGGAGGCGGCCAGCGGGCTGTCGGCGGCGCCGGGGGCGAGCACCGAGGAGGAGGACAGGAGCACCACGTGCTCGACTCCGGCGGTGACGGCCTCCTTGACGAAGGCATCGACGGCGGAGGCCTCGGCATAGAGGAAGACCGACCGGACTCCGGCCAGGGCGCCCGGGAAGGTCGCGGGATCGCCGAGGTCGCAGCGGACGGTGCCTGGTGTGTCCGGCTCGCGGGAGGCGAGGCGGTGAGGGAGGCCGCGGGCGGCGAGGAGGGAGGCGAGACCGCGGGCGACGGAGCCGCGGGCACCGGTGACGAGGATCGACATGACGGGTTCCTGCTTCCTGTCCGTGTGGACGGTGTCCACGCTAGGATGAGTACGTGGCACAGATTCTGCATCACAAATATTCTGCGTCACACAGATAAATTTCAGGCATGGAGAAGCCGATGTCAACCGATTCCCCTCGTTCGAGTGACGCCGCCCGTGATGAGTGGAGCCGCGCCGAGCTGCTCGCGCGCATCGTCACCGAGAGCCAGCGCCACTACGCCGACTACTCGCTCTTCAACCAGGCGATGGCCGACCACGTCGGCCTGCACCCCACCGACATGCAGTGCGTCGGGCTCCTCGACATGGAGCCCGGCCCGGTCAGCACCGGGGACATCGCCCGCCTCACCGGCCTGACCTCCGGCTCCGCGACCCGCCTCGTCGACCGGCTGGTCAAGGCCGGCATCGTCGAGCGCCTCGCCGACCCCCACGACCGGCGCCGCTCCCTCGTCGCCCTCGCCCCCGAGGCCCGACGGCGGATCGGCGAGGCCTGGGACACCCCCGGCCGGGCCTTCGGCGCCGTCCTGGAGAGCTACTCCGACTCCGAACTCGCCGTCATCGCCGACTACCTGCACCGCGCCGCCGAGGTCGGCCGGGCCCAGGCCCGGCGCCTGAACTCCGGCGGCTGAGCCCCGTACACGCGGCGGCGGCCGCCTCCCCGCTGCTCGCGGTGGCGGCGGCCGCCGGCCGGGCACGCGCGCGTACCTGCGCGCACGTACGCGTACGGCCGTACACGGCCGTGGCCGGGCGCTACGCGCCCCGCATCTGCGAGAGCCCCCTCGCCAGGTCGTCCGCGTTCATCACCGGGCTGATGTCGATCTCTGCGTTCAGCTCCGAGAACAGGCCTTCGAGCAGCGCCGGCATCTCCGCGCTGTCCTGCATGTCGAAGACGATCCAGCAGCTCCGGACGCCCTCGGAAGGTCCGAAGTACGCGGCTTCCGGCTTCACCTTCTCCATGAGCGTCCTCATGGCCTGGGGCAGGGTGCCGGTCCTGGTGGCCTCATTGCCGGCCTGCGTGTCGATGTGGGCCCGGAGCATGACTCTCATGCCTGACTCCTTCCGTCAGGCCCACACTCGGCGGGGCCACCGGGACCGGCAACATCTCCGCGCCCATCCGGCCCCGACCCCCGACCCCGGCCCCCGGCTCGCGGCTTCCGGGCCCGGGGAACGTCTCAGTCGGCCGCCGCCGCGCCCTGGATGTGGAAGTTGAAGTCCGCGTGCCCGAGCGTCCCCATCAGACGGAGCCAGATGGGCAGGAGCATCTCCGTCCCGCGGGCCGACTCGATGCCGCCGAGATCGAGGACGCTCGCCTCCGGCCAGCCGAAGGAGTACAGCAGTTCGCGTACGGACTTCTTGGCGTCGGCGTCCTCGCCCGACAGGAACACGGAGTGCTCGCCCGGCACCCGCGCCGGTTCGACCATGACCCGGCAGTTCATCGTGTTCAACGTCTTGACCACCCGCAGCCCCGGGAAGGTCCGCTGGAGCAGTTCCCCCAGGCTGTCGTCGTCCACCGGGTCGAGGGTGGGCGGGAACCCCCGCGAGAAGTCCAGCGGGTTGGCGATGTCGATCAGCACCTTCCCGTCCAGGTGCGCGGCGTCCGCCTCCGTCAGGGCGGCGACGGAAACCTGCCCGCCGGTGGCGTTGACCAGGACGTCACCCTGCCGGGCGGCGTCGGGGAAGGGCGCGAGGCCGACCTGCGGGTGGGCCGACTGCCATTCGGCGTACTCGGTACGGGCGAGGGTGGCCCCGGGATCCCGGGTGCCGATGACCACCTCGTGGCCCAGGGAGACGAGGCGGGCGGCCACCGTGCGGCCGACGATGCCGGTGCCGAGGACTGCGTAGCGCATGACCGGTTCCGTTCCGTTCGAGGGAAGGGACGAAGGACGAGCAACAACCCCGTACGGTACGCGTCAGCCGCGCCGCTTGCGCCGGCTCACCCGGCGCGACCGCACGCCGCCCGCCCCGCCCCGCGCCCGGTCGTCCAGGGCGATCCACACCCTGACCTCGGTCCCTCCGAGCATCGAGCGCCCGATCCGCACGTCACCGCCCGTCGACTCCGCCACCCGGCGCACGATGTCCAGCCCGAGCCCCGTCGAACCGTCCCGCCCGCCGTCGTTGCCGCGCCGCAGCGCCGCGTCCGGATCGGCGATCCCGGGGCCCGCGTCCGAGACGAGCACGATGACCGCGTCCCCGGCGTCATGCACGTCCACCGCGAACGGGGTGCCCTCCGGGGTGTGCCGGAACACGTTGCCGAGCAGGGCGTCGAGCGCGGCCGCGAGCTCCGGCCGGGCGACCGGGAGCCGTACCGTGCGGTCCACGCCCGCGAGCCGCACCTCGCGGCCCTCGTCCTCCGCCAGCGCCGACCAGAAGGCCATCCGGTCGCGGATCACCTCCGAGGCGTCGCAGCCCGCCCCGCCCCCGCCGCCGGCCGCTCCGGACGCCGGCGCGCGCTGCTCACGCGCCGTACGGATGATCGTGTCGACCTCCCGTTCCAGCTGCTCCACCGCCGCCCGGGTCTGCTCCGCGGCCGGTCCGTCGCCGAGCGAGGCCGCGTTGAGCCGCAGCACCGTCAACGGCGTCCGCAGCCGGTGCGAGAGGTCGGCGGCCAGCTCCCGCTCATTGGCGAGGAGTTCCACCACCTGGTCCGCCATCGAGTTGAACGCGACGGCCGCCGAGCGCAGTTCCTTCGGCCCGTCCTCCGGCACCCGCGCCCCGAGCCGGCCCTCCCCCAGCTGGTGCGCGGCGTCCGCGAGCCGCTCGGCCGGGCGCACCAGCCGGGCGCCGAGCCGGTCGGCGACCGCCACCGAGCCCACGATCAGCGCCAGGCCGACGCCCGCGAGGACCAACCAGGCCGTCCCGACACCGTTGCTGACCTCGCTCTCCGGTACGAAGATCTCCACGACCGCGATGTCCCCCGAGCCGAGCGCGGTCGGCTGGAGCAGCGCAGAACCGCCCCCGGCCAGCCGGGCCGTCATGGCCCGCCCCATCCGCCGGGTCTCCTCCACGGCGTGCGCCCCGGCCCGCGTGGTGCCGATCTCCACCGGCGCGCTGCCGCCGATCGAGGGCACGTGGACCGCCATCCGCTGGGCCGCGCCCATCTGCGTGGACTCCACGGCCTTGCGCAGCTGCCCCGGGTCGGTGGTGATGGACAGGGTCGGGCCGATCGTGGCGGCCTGCCGCTCGGCGTTGGAGAAGGCCCGGTCGCTGGCCATCTCCTGGACGACCAGCCCGAGCGGTACGGCGAAGGCCACGACCACCATGGCCGTGACCGCGAGGCACACCTTGACCAGCGCCCATCTCACCTCGGCGGCTCCAGCTTGACGCCGACCCCCCGCAGGGTGTGCAGGTACCGCGGCCGGGCAGCCGTCTCCCCGAGCTTCCGGCGCAGCCAGGACAGGTGCACGTCGATCGTCTGGTCGTCCCCGTACGACTGCTGCCACACCTCGGCGAGCAGCTCGCGCCGGGCCACGACCACCCCGGGCCGCCCGGCGAGGAAGGCCAGCAGGTCGAACTCCCGCCGCGTGAGGTCCAGTACGGCTCCGTCCAGCTCGGCCTGGCGCCGCAGCGGATCGATGGCCAGCCCGCCCACCCGCAGTACGCGCGAGGGCGGCTCGGCGCCGGCCGCCGCGCGGGCACGGCGCAGGACGGCGGACATCCGGGCGGAGAGGTGCTCCACGGAGAAGGGCTTGGTCAGGTAGTCGTCGGCGCCGTCGTTGAGGAGCCTGACGATCTCGGCCTCGTCGTCGCGGGCGGTGGCGATGATCACCGGTACGTCGGTGATGCCGCGCAGCATCTTCAGAGCCTCCGACCCGTCGAGGTCGGGCAGCCCGAGGTCGAGGATGACCACGTCGAACCGGTGGTGGGCGACCTCGCGCAGCGCCTCCAGGGCCGTGCCGACGCTGCGCACGGTGTGCGCGGCCTCGGTCAGGTGCCTGATCAGCGCGGAACGTACGAACTGGTCGTCCTCGACCACGAGCACACTTGCCATGGGCCGCACCGTAGTCCATTCGGGGGACCCGGCGGGGTGTCGGGCCGCCTCCCGGACCGGTGGTGCAGTATGTGCCCTGATGCACCGAGGACTTGTTCACGCACTCGCCTGGACGCTGGCGACCGGGGCGGCGGTGACGCTGTCCTGGTGGGGCGTGCACACGGTCATGTCCGGAACGGCCTACGATCCGCCGCTCGCGGTGCCGCTCACCACGCGGCCGCTGTCCTCCTCGACGCACGACGCGGCGACGCCGCCACCCGGACCGGCCTCGGAGTCCCCCTCCCCGTCCGCCTCCCCCTCGGCCCCGCCCTCCGCCGGCGCCTCGCCCGCGAAGCCCCCGCAGAAGGCGGCCCCGCCGAGCCCGCGCCCGGAAGGGGAGCAGGGCGACGGCGGGGATCCGGGCAAGGTGAAGGCCTACCCCGTCACGGGTGGCCGGGTGGTCTTCGACCTCGGGACGTCCTCGGCCGAGCTGGTCTCGGCGACGCCGGACGCCGGCTGGCAGATGCAGGTGTGGAAGCAGCCGTACTGGATCCGGGTCACCTTCACGAAGGCGGGCCGGGAAATGTCGGTCTTCTGCACCTGGAACGGCCACCCGCCCCTGGTGGAGACGTACGAGGGTTAGGCCGTGTCCTCACGGCCCGGGCCGTGACGGCCCGGGTCGTCAGCGGATGATGCTGATGTTCGTCGCCTGCGGGCCCTTGGTTCCCTGGCCGAGGTCGTACTCGACCTTCTGGTTCTCCTGGAGCTCCCTGAAGCCGGTCGACCGGATCTCGCTGTAGTGCGCGAACACGTCCGCGCTGCCGTCCTCGGGCGCGATGAACCCGAAACCCTTCTCCGCGTTGAACCACTTGACGGTGCCCTGAGCCATGTCCGTGTCTCCCTTGCCTTGCGGATGCCCGCTCGCCCCGGCGGGGCGCTCGACTCGCAGACATACCCGCCCGCGGGGTGATCGGATCGCAAGGTCATCCGTACGAGGGCGTGTCGCGCCGGGCCGCGGCCGTCAGCGGAAGACCGACGGCGGGGGCTCCGGCGAGGCCACCGCCGAGGCGTCCGCGACCGGGGCCGCGCCGCCCGCGAAATCGGCGAGGGCCCGGCCGTGCTCGACCCGGCCGGGATGCGGATCGCTCGCGACCCGGCGGGTGAACTCGGCGACCGGCAGCTCCCGGTCGGCCGCCGCCAGCACCGCGTTGCCGAACCGTTTCCCCCGCCACACCACCGGATCGGCGGCCAGCGCCAGGTACCCGAAGCGCGAGGCGGCCGTCGCGATCTGGCCCTTCAGGTGCGCGAGCGGCGGACCGTCCGCGAGGTTGGCCACGTACCACCCGCCGGGCGCGAGGGCCCGCCGTACGTCGTCCAGGAACTCGGCGCTCGTCAGGTGCGCCGGGGTCCGCGCGCCGCTGAACACGTCCGCGATCACCAGGTCGGCCCAGCCGTCCGGGACCTTGGCCAGGCCCGCCCGCGCGTCCACCGCCCGGACCCGGACCCGCGCCTGCGGGTCCAGCGGCAGGTGTTCGCGCACGAAGGCCACCAGCGCGGCGTCGATCTCCACGACCTGCTGGGTGGAGCGGGGCCGGGCGGCGGCCGTGTAGCGCGCGAGGGTGAAGGCGCCGCCGCCCAGGTGCACCACGTTCAGGGGCTGCCGGGCGGGTGCGACGAGGTCGATGAGGTGGCCGATCCGGCGCTGGTACGCGAAGTCGAGGTACCCGGGATCGCCGAGGTCCACATGCGACTGCGGGGCTCCGTCGATCAGCAGCGTCCAGGCCCGGGCGCGCTCGCGGTCGGGAGCCAGCTCCGCCGTGCCGCCGTCCACCTGCCCGACGACCGCCTCGGAGCCCGCGCTCCCGCTTCCGCGCCCGCGCTGCCTGCCGCCGCCGCTGCCTCTGCCCTTGCCTGCCACCACCCCATTGTCGCCGGTCAGCGACAGTTGTCCGCCGCCTCGATCAGGCGGGCGGCCTCGCCGAGCGCGGCGCGCAGCACCTCCGGGTCGGTGACCGGCCCGACGGCCTCCGGGGGGAGCAGCCAGCCTGTGTCGCCGGCGGTGGGCGAGACGTCCCCGAAGCGCATGCCGCGTCCGTTGGTCTGGGTGCAGGCGCTGCCCGGCATGTCCCAGGCATCGGCGGTGCCGGGCGGGACGAGGAAGCCGAGGGTGTCCCCGGAGCCGTCGTGCAGCACCGGGCCGACCCCGCCGGGCAGGCTGGCGGCGCGGCGGATGATGTCCACGGCCTCCAGGCCCTGCCGGGTGGGCACGGTCACCAGGTCGGGCGCGTCGGCCGGGGCGACCGCGAGGGCCGGAGCCACCGGGGCGATCGCGACGACCGGGGCCGCCGGGGCGACCGGGGCCACCGCCACGGCGGTCGCGGCCGGGACGGGGGTCGCGCCCGAAGACACGGGCGCGGTGTTCATTCCAGTGTTCTCCATGCCGCCCTCCACCAAGGGAACCCCTCCTCGATCCGCGTACGAGCGGGGCGGGAGTCACCTCACACCCCGCACGGGCTCAACGCGCGAAAACGTCAACGGGTGCGGTGGCAAGACGCTGCAAAGGATGGCAGTTCATGGCGGATCGCGGGTGAGATATCCCTTTTGTAGCCAAACACCGCGTCAGCCGTCCGCCTCTGGCGGTACGTTCATGCGCGCCGGGACCTGCCCCATCCCGCGGAACCGGCGGTGCGTCCCTTGCCAGAGAGGCCACGTCCATGGCGGCGTTCCCCCACTCACCCAATCAGACGTTCCGGCGACTGCGCGGCCGCAACTCCCCGGCCGAGTTCGCGGCCATGGTGCGCCGGGCCGCGAAGGAGATCGGAGAAACGGTTTCCTGCGACGCCCGCTACATCGGGCGGGTCGAGTCCGGCGAGATCCGCTGCCCGAACTACGCGTACGAGCGGGTCTTCCTGCACATGTTCCCCGGCCGAACCCTGGCCGACCTGGGTTTCTCCCCGCGCGAGGCGGTCCGCGGCCGGTCCGCGCAGCGCTCCGCACCTTTCACCCACAAGGAGAGCGACGTGCTGCGTCGCGCGTTCATGGCGGGCGGCTCCGCGACCGTGGCGGCCGCGACGATCGGCTTCAGCCTGCTCGGCGACACCCGCCGACCGCCCTCGCGGGCCGGCGAGTCCGAGGCCGCCGCGGTCGAGGAGGCCGTACGCCAGATCCGGCTGCTGGACGACCGGCACGGGGCCGACGCCCTGTACCGCAAGGCCGCCGAACCCCTGCGTACCGCCTACGCGCTGCTGGACGCCGGGGCCACGCGGCAGTCCACCGAGGACCGGCTGCACGCGGGAGCCGGCGAACTGGCCATCTCGGTGGGCTGGCTGGCGCACGACTCCGGCCGCTTCGACGACGCCCGCTCGCACTACGCGGAGGCCCTCGCCACGGCCCGGGTCGCGGGGGACGCGGGCCTGGAGGCGCACGCCTTCAGCAACATGGCCTTCCTGGCCCGGGACTGCGGCCGGCCGCGGGAGTCCGTACGGGCGGCCCAGGCGGGCCGCCGCGCCGCCCGCTCCCTCGGTTCCCCGCGGCTGCTGTCGCTGCTCGCCCTGCGCGAGGCGGGCGGCTGGGCCGGGCTGGCCGACCGCAAGGCCTGCGAGGAGGCGCTGACCCGGGCGCACACGGAGTTCTCCCGCGGCACGGCGGCGGCCGACCCGGAGTGGATGTCCTTCTTCGGCGAGGCCGAACTGGAGTCCCTGGAGTCCCGGTGCTGGGCGGCGCTCGGGGAGCACGCCCGCGCGGCCCGGCACGCCCGCCGTGCGGCGGACCTCCAGGATCCGCACTTCGCCCGGAACGTGGCCCTCTACACGGCGGAGCTGGCCGACGACCTGGCCCGCGCGGGCGCCCCGGACGAGGCGGCCTGGGCGGGCGGACGGGTCCTGGACCTGCTCACCGAGGTCCAGTCCACCCGCATCCGGTCCATGCTCTCGGGCACGGCCCGCGCCCTGGTCCCGCACCAGCGCAGCCCCCGCGTGGCCGCCTTCCTGACCCGCCACGCGACGGCCTGACCGGTCCCGCGGCGGCCGGGCCGGTCACGACGGCCTGACCGCTCGCGCCGGCTGACCGCTCGCGCCGCCCGGCCGCGGGCCCGGCCCGCCGCCGCGCTCAGCTGCCGACGTACTCGTAGACCGCGCCGTCCGGGTGCCGGAGCACGGCCCGCCGCCCGTTCGGCGTGTCGGCGGGCGCGGCGACGAGCTCCGCGCCGGCCGCGTGGGCCTGCGCGACGGCGGCGTCCAGATCGGCCACGCCCAGGGTCGCGGCCACCCCCGCGAACCGCTCCGCGACCTCGTCCGGCCCGGTGAACAGGAGGAAGGGGCCGACGGCCGCCAGTTGCAGACCGGCGAACGCGAACCGGTTCGCCGGCTCCCCGGTCAGCTTCTCGTAGAACGCCTGGACCGCGTCGAGGTCGGCCACGCGCCGCCGGATCACCACGGAATCGATCGTCATGGCCCCATCCTCGCAGCCGCGCCGATCACCCAACCAGCCACCCCCGCAAGGGACTTCGGGCCACGGCTCGGCCTACAGGTCCAGGTGGCCCGTGTCGTTCCAGCGTTCCAGGGCGGGGGCCCCGTACGCCCAGCCCAGGACCGAGAGGGACGTGGGCTCCAGGCGGATGCGGGCGCCGAAGGAGGCCTCCAGGCCGAGCCAGCGGGCGGCCAGGGTGCGCAGGATGTGCCCGTGGGCGAAGACCAGCACGTCGCGCTCGGCCGAGCGGGCCCAGGCGACGACCTCGTCGGCGCGGGCCGCGACGTCGGCCACGGACTCGCCGCCCGGCACCCCGTCGCGCCAGATCAGCCAGCCCGGCCGGACCGCCTGGATCTCGGCCGGGGTCATGCCCTCGTAGTCGCCGTAGTCCCACTCCATCAGCGCGTCCCACGGATCCGCCTGGGCGCCGAAGCCCGCCAGGTCGCAGCTCTCGCTCGCGCGGACCAGCGGGCTGGTGCGGACCTCCACGCCCGGCAGCCCGTTCCAGGGGGCGCGGGCCAGCCGCTCGCCGAGCAGCTTCGCGCCGCGCCGGCCCTCCTCCAGCATGGGCACGTCCGTGCGTCCGGTGTGCTTGCCGAGCTGGGACCACGCCGTCTGGCCGTGCCGGGCCAGGAGGATGCGGGGGGCCATAGGGAACTCTCCCGGTCTGTAGTGATTCGTACGACTATGGGCGATTGCGTCGTCCATCCATCATCCATCACATGAACACCAGGCAACCCACCACGTCGCACAAGCGTCCTACCGCATATGACTGATCGGCAGAAGCCCACCCGGTGGTGGGCCGAACTGCTGCTCCTGGGGCTCGTCTACGGCGCGTACACCGGTGGCAGACTCCTCGCCCGGGGCGACGTGCACCTCGCCGTCGGCCACGGCCTCTCCCTCCTGCGGACCGAGGAGCTGCTGGGCCTCGACTTCGAACGGCCGCTCAACCGGCTGTTCTCGCAGCACGGGCTGCTCGGGATACCCGCCGACTTCGTCTACGCCTCCCTGCACTACCTCGTCACCCCGGCCGTGCTGGTCTGGCTGTACCTGCGCAGGCCGCAGCACTACCGCTCCGCCCGCACCTGGCTCGTCGCCTCCACCCTCCTCGGACTCGTCGGCTTCACCCTGATGCCCACCTGCCCGCCGCGCCTGCTCGACGCCGCGCACGGGTTCACCGACACGATGGCCCAGTACAGCGCGTACGGCTGGTGGGGCGCCGAGGCCAGTGCGCCGCGCGGGCTGGGGGGCCTGACCAACCAGTACGCGGCCATGCCGAGCCTGCACGTGGGCTGGGCCCTGTGGTGCGGGGTCCTGCTCTGGCGGCACGGGCGCCACCCGCTGCCGCGGGCCCTGGGCATCGCCTATCCGGCCGTCACCGTGCTCGTGGTCATGGGCACCGCCAACCACTACTTCCTGGACGCGGCCGCCGGAGCCGCCGTGATGGCCGCCGGGTACGCGATCGCCCGCCGGCTGTCCGCGCGAGCGGCCCGGCGAACAGGGCGAGCAGCCGGTTTCCGCGGTACCGCCCCGATTGTCAGTGGCGGATGGGACACTTCCGCCCGTGAGCTCCTACCCGCCCAGCGGCCCGCCCCAGAAGACGACACTGCGGCAGCGGCTCGCTGACCTGCGCGGCCCCGCCGTGCCGCCCCGCCCGCTCGACGCCCGCGCGCTGGCGGCGCTCGCAGCCAACCCCGGATGCGGCAGACGAGCCCTGCTCGACGGCGCGGGCGTGGACAAGACCGCCCTGGCCGCGGCCCTCGGCTCGCCCGCCGCCTTCGGCCAGTCGCAGTTCGCGATCGTCCGCGGGAACTCCTTCGAGGCGAGGGTCAAGGGCGACGGCGGAGCGGAGCTCCTGCGCCTCGTGTACGAGCACCTCGGCGCCGGAGCCGAGCCCCCCGGCCCGGGCGCACGCATCCCCGACCTGACGGCCGCCGGACCCGAGGGCCGCGCCGCCCGCACCGCGCTCGCGCTGCGCGAGGCGACCGCCGCCGGGGCCGCCTCCGGGGCGTGGACCCTGCTGGACCACCCGATGCTGGCCCTGGAGGTGGCGGGCTCCCCCGCCTATCTGGAGCCGGACGCCGTCGTGGTGCATCCCGACGGCCGCTGGACCGTCGTGGAGATCAAGTCGTTCCCGATGATCGACGGGGCCGCCGACGCCGCGAAGGTGGGCGCCGCCGCCCGGCAGGCCGCCGTGTACGTCCTGGCCCTGGAGAAGACCGCCGAGAAGCTGGCCTCCGCCGTGGTCGGGCACACCGTGCTGCTCGTCTGCCCGAAGGACTTCTCCAACCTGCCCGCCGCCGCACCCGTCGACATCCGCCGCGAGCGGGCCGTGACCCGGCGCCAGCTGCAGCGGCTGACCCGGGTGGAGGAGCTGGCCGCGGCCCTGCCCGAGGGGCTCAGCTTCGATCCGGCGCGGCCCGCCGAGGAGCTGACCGAGGCGGTGGCGGCCGTCTCCGCCGCCTACGCCCCCGAGTGCCTGGCCGCCTGCGAGCTGGCCTTCCACTGCCGGGAGCGGGCCCGCGCGGCCGATGCGGTGACGGCGCTGGGCCGTTCCGTACGGGGGGAGCTCGGCGCGCTCACCACCGTCGAGGAGGCCCTCGCGGCGGCCGCCGGCTCCGGCGGCCCCGACGACCCGACGGCGGCCTCGCTGCACCACGCGGCCCGGCTCCGCGCCGAGGCCCTGGAGGCGGCCGCATGTCCCTGCTGAACACCCTCGCGCGCCTGGAGGCCGTCCGGGCGGGCCGGGCCCGGCCGCTGGCGACCGTACGGCACCGGCATCTGAGCGGGCGCCCGCTGGTCCTCGTACCCCTGACCACGGCGGGCGAGGCCGGGGCCCCGCTCGGCGCGCTGGTCGGCACGGATCCCGCGGAGCCGCGGCTGCTGGTGGTGCCGCAGCCGCGCGACCGGGACCTGCGCTGGGCCTTCCTGGCGGACCTGGCCGATGTGGTGCTGCCGTACCTGGACGGGTACGCGGACGACGTCGAGTACGTGGAGCGGACCGAGACCGACCCGGACACCGGCGCGAAGAGCAAGGTCGCCGCCGAGCTCTGCCTGGACGCGCCGCAGCTGATCGTGCCGAGCCGGGCCGCCGTCGAGTACGTACGGCTGCTGGGGCGGTCGATGCGGTTCCGGCGGACGGCCGAGGAGGATCCGGAGAATCCGTATCCGGCGCCCACCCGGGTGCCGCTGCTGGGCCGCTGGTTCACGCACCTCGGCGAGCGCTCGCGGGTCCCGGGGGCCTCGATGCTGCTGTCGGCGACGGACCTGCTGGGGCGGCACTGGGCCACCGGCCAGAGCAATCTGGAGGACCAGCACCTGGGCGCGCTGCTGTCGTGGATAGCACCGCCGGAGGGGGAATCGGGCGCGGAGGCGGCCCTGCGGGCCGAACTGGGCCGCGACCGGGACGGGCAGCTGCTGGTGCCGCCTGCCGGACCGGCCACCGATCCGGCCTTCGACAACAAGCTGCTGGCCCCGGCGATGGCCCGCTACGACGCGGCGCGCGCCGGGGACGACCCGAAGGCGCTCGCCCGCGCCGAGGCGGCCGTCCGGGAGCTCGTCGCGGAGCAGATGCGGCCCACCTGGCGGGCCGTGTGGCAGTCGCTGGAGCTGCTGCGGGCGCTGCCGGCCGGGGAGCGGGCCGAGGAGCGCTGGACCCGCGACCGCTGGTCGTACACCGGCCACCGGGACCGGGTCCGGGCGGGCGAGCCCCCTCAGCCGCGCCGCGACGACGCGGTGACGGCCGCGCAGAAGCTGGCGACGCGGGAGACCGAGCAGGTGCGGCTCGACGCGCAGGAGGCGCTGGACGACCCCCTGGTGATGGCGGGCCGGCGGCTGTCGGGCGAGGCCTTCGCGGGCGAGGTCACCGAGGTCGTGATGGAGTGGACGGAGTCGAAGCGGCCGAGTCCGCGCCCGCTGGTGACGGTGGCCACCGAGGACCGTCCGCAGCTCGCGGAGGGCGGCGGCGGCAAGGTGTTCCGCTCGCTGGAGGGCCGCCCGCAGGCGGCGCAGTTCGTCCGCTTCGAGGAGGACGGGCGGCTCGTGCTGCGGCTGCTGGACAAGATGGGCCGGGGCAGGGAGCCGGAGCCGGGCTCGGTGCCGGAGAAGGGCGACCGGGTCTGCTGGACGCTGTTCGAGCACGACGCGCGCGGCGGCCCGAAGCTGCCGGACCCGGAGAACACCCCGTGGACGCACGGCGGCCCGCCGGGATCGGCGACCGCCGCTCCCCTGCCCGACGCCGTGACGGACGAGGACATCCTGTGAGCACCGCATCCGAGCAGCGATTCGACCCGGGGGCCGCGGCCGCCGAGGCGACCGCGGCCATCCTGCGCGACACCCTGCACGGGAGCGAGCGCGGCGTGGTCGTCGACTCCCCGCCCGGGGCCGGCAAGTCCACGCTGGTGGTGCGGGCCGCCCGGGAGCTGGCCGCCGCCGGGCGCCGGCTGATGGTGGTCGCGCAGACCAACGCACAGGTCGACGACCTGGTGCTGCGGCTCGCCGACAAGGACCCGGAGCTGAAGGTCGGCCGGCTGCACAGCAGCGAGGGCGACGCCTACGATCCGGCGCTGCGCGAGCTGCCCTCGGTCACCCTCTCGGCGAAGCCGAAGGACCTGGCGGAGCTGCCGATCACCATCTCGACGGCGGCGAAGTGGGCGTACGTGAAGGACGCCGAGCCCTGGGAGCACGCCATCGTCGACGAGGCGTACCAGATGCGCTCGGACGCGCTGCTGGCCGTGGCCGGGCTGTTCGACCGGGCGCTGTTCGTGGGCGATCCGGGGCAGCTGGACCCGTTCAGCGTGGTCGGCGCCGAGCAGTGGGCCGGACTGTCGTACGACCCTTCGGCGAGCGCCGTCAGCACCCTGCTCGCCCACAACCCGCAGCTGCCGCAGCACCGGCTGCCGGTGTCCTGGCGGCTCCCGGCGTCGGCCGCGCCGCTGGTCTCGCGGGCCTTCTACCCGTACACGCAGTTCCGCAGCGGTACGGGCCCGGGCGAGCGGCGGCTGTCGTACGGGGTGGCCGGCGACGGCTCGGGCCCGGACCGGGTGCTGGACGAGGCGGCCGAGTCGGGCTGGGGCCTGCTGGAGCTGCCCGCGCGGCACACGCCGCGGACCGACCCGGAAGCCGTACGGGCGGTGGCCCTGGTGGTCCGGCGGGCGCTGGACCGGGGCGCGGTGACGGCGGACGAGCAGTCCGAGGCCCCGGCCCCGCTGACCGCCGACCGGATCGCGGTCGGCACGGCGCACCGGGACCAGGCGGCGGCGGTCCGGGCCGCCCTGGCGGAGCTGGGCGTCGCCGGGGTCACGGTGGACACCGCGAACCGGCTCCAGGGGCGGGAGTACGACCTCACGGTGATCCTGCACCCGCTGTCGGGGCGCCCCGACGCGACGGCGTTCCACCTGGAGACGGGCCGCCTGTGCGTCCTGGCCTCGCGGCACCGGCACGCCTGCGTGGTGGTGGCCCGGGCGGGGATAGCGGAGCTGCTGGACGACCACCCCTCCACGGAGCCGGTCCAGTTGGGCGTGACCGTGAAGTTCCCGGACGGCTGGGAGGCCAACCACTCGGTCCTGGCCCACCTCGCCGAACACCGAGTGGCCTGGCGGCCCTGAGGCCCGCAGCGGCGACACGACCGCCGGACGGAGTCCGGCACGCCGCCGGAGGCGGCCGATGAACACAGCCCGGACGGCTGGGAGGCCAACCACCCGGTCCTGGCCCACCTCGCCGAACACCGAGTGGCCTGGCGGCCCTAGCCGTCCGGGAGCGGGGGCTCCGCGCGTACCCGCGCGCCGCCCGGGGGCGGCCGCCCGGCCCCGGCTAGCGTCAGGCCATGGCCTTCCTGGACGAGATCTACTACGTCGACCGCTCCGACGTCCTGCCCGATCGGCTCGACGACGCGAAGGCCGCGATGCGCGATCTGGCGGCCTTCGTCAACGTGGTCGAACCGCAGCTGCTCGCCTACCACTTCTACGTCGACGAGCCGACCGCCACCATGACCCTGGTGGCGGTCCACCCCGACGCGGCGTCGCTGGAGCTCCACATGGAGCTGGGCGGCCCGAAGTTCCGCGCCTTCGTGCCCCTGATCCGCATGCGCTCCATCGACGTGTACGGAAGCGTCGGGCCTTCCCTCCGGGACCGCCTGCGCGCCAAGGCCGCCCTCCTCGGCGGCGCCACCGTCACGGTCCACTCCCGGGTCGCCGGCTTCACGCGCTGACCGGCCTGCGCGCAGGGCCGCCCAGGACCGCGAACGACGGCGACGGGCCGCCGAAGAGCCCGCCACGACCGGGGAGCGGCGCTCTTGCGCGGCGTTGGACAATGGAGGGTGGCCCGGAAGGATCCCGAACGCGCAGCAGGAGGACACGCATGGCAGAGCCCGAGCGGACGACCGAGCGGAAGCTGCGGCCCGCGCCGCTGCTCTTCGAGCCCTCGGAAGCCGCCACGGACCCGGAGCACTTCTTCGACCTCGAGTCCATCGAGGACCCGCGGGAGCTGCTGGCCCGCGCCACCGAGCTGACGCTCGCCTTCCGGGCGGCGCAGGAGCGGGCGGTGGAGTTCCAGGCGCTGGCCGCCGCGCAGCTCGCCGATCCGCGCCGGTTCGACCGGCTGCCGCCGGCCGAGATCGCCGCGCAGGCGGACTGGACCGAGGACTACGCGCGCAAGATGATCGAGTTCGGCGAGTCCCTCCAGCGCGAAGCGGGCCCGGACACCCCGTGACCCGGCGCCGGGTGCGGCGGACATCACCTCGGGCGTCGCACCTGGCATATGCGGGGCGCAACATAGCCCACCATCCGCCGTCCTGTCCCGGTTTTCCGTAACTCCCGGATACCGGATCGCTACGCCCGGTAGACCGGTCCGCATGACGACGCTGACCCCGGCACCCGCCTGCCCCGCCCCGCACGCACGCACCGCCACCCACGTCACCCCCCAGGGCGCCGCCTGGCTCGCCTCCGCGTCGGCACATCCGCACAGCACCCTCGCGCGCTGGGAGGCCCGGGCCACCGCCCCCGCCGTGCTGCCCTGCGGGACCGCCTTCGACGTCGTCAACGTCCCCCTCGTCCTCGGCCGCCGCATGCTCGACCTGCTCTGGGCCGAGGGTCCCGGCTCCGGGCCCGTCGCCGTGCACCGCGGGCGGATGCTGCTGTTCACCGCCACCGGCACCGCGCACCGCCTCCCCGCGCTGCTCGCCTGGGAGGAGTGGGGCAGCTGCGTGCCGGCGCCGCTGTGCCACGGCCGCGGCGACGCCGTCACCGTGCCCCCGCTCGACGCCACGCCGGGCCCGTCCCGCTGGGTCGTCGCCCCCGACACCCGCTCCCCGTGGCTCCCCGGACCCGAGGCACTCCTGTGGGCGTACCTCCGCGCCGCCCGAGCTGCGGATATCGATTTTTCCTTCCGGCCATCTCCCTGCTAATGTCTTCCTCGTCAGCAAGCGCCGCTAGCTCAGTTGGTTAGAGCAGCTGACTCTTAATCAGCGGGTCCGGGGTTCGAGTCCCTGGCGGCGCACAGACGGAAGAAGGCCCCCACGCGAGTGGGGGCCTTCTTCGTGTTCCCGCGACGCGGCACTACGTCGTGATCTTGACCGTGTACGCACCCGACGGGGTCCGGTCCGCCACCTCGATCCTGATCCGCTCCCCCGGCACCGTGAACGCCTCCCCCACCTCCAGCGGCGCGTCCGCCAGCGGCGGGTACACCGAGCGGTCCCAGCAGGCCTCCGAGCCCGGATGCCCGTCCAGCACCTCGATCGGCCCGCCGCCCGACGCCGCCTCGTTGCGCACCCGGTAGACCAGGACCCCCTCCGTACAGGTGTCCCCGTCGTTGCCGGCGGAGCCCCGCGCCTCGACCGCGATCGCGCTGCCGGGGCCCGTACGGATCACCGCGAGCCGGGTCCCGCCCGTGGCGCCCGGCGCCGGCGCCTGGGCCAGCGGCAGCAGCGTGTGCAGCGAGGACCCGGACTGCACGCAGTCCACCTGCGAGGAGTCCAGCCAGCCGAGCTTCCACTTGTGCCAGGCGAACAGGTCCGGCGCCATCCCGAACTGGCTGCCCATGACGTCCCAGTCGCCGACGTACGTGTCCCAGTCGCCCTTGCCGTCGCTCGGCCGGTGGTAGAGGTCGGGCAGGTCGAAGACGTGCCCGGTCTCGTGCGCCAGTACGTTGCGGTCCGGGGGGTGCCGCTCGAAGACGGTCACGATCCGCCGCAGGTCCGTCCCGTCCGCCCGGATCGGCCGGTCGAAGTTGACGACCTTGGTGGCGTCCGAGTCCACTCCGGGCGCGTCGGGGTCGGCGACGAAGTACACGACGTCGTACTGCGAGAAGTCCACCTCCCGGTCGGCGGCCGCGACCGCGTCCCGCAGGTACGCCGCCCGGTCCTGGGCCGCCCAGTCGCGCTGTATCCCGTACGCCGTCGACGGCTTGGGCATCCGGATCCACTGCCCCTGCGGGTGCGGCTCCAGACGGAACCTCCCGTACGAGGCCCGCTCGAAGAAGTCGCTGGTCGCGGGGAAGTAGTCGCCGGCCAGCTGCTCCGTCGTGAGGGTGGTCCGGTGGTCGGGGAAGGAGAGGAAGACCATGACCGCGTGGAGGGTGCGCTCCGGCCTGGGGTAGGCGCGGTTCCAGGTGTCGAGGCCGAGGGAGTGGTGCGCCGAGGTGCGGGTCAGGGCGCACGGCCCGGCCCCCGGATCGGCGACCGCGGGACCCGCGACGAGCGACATGGCGGCGAGCGCCGTCAGGGAGGTGAGCGCGGCCGCCGTGCTTCTCATGCGGGAGCGTTCCACTCCCCCGGGTGTCTCCTGTCGCGGCACATCGACCTCCGGTGGTGGATTCGTACCATCTCGCTCCACCCTGAGGCGATTGTCTTACTAATGCCCTGTTCCGCTGCCCCACACGAGTGAGCACTACGGCAAGCCGGTGACCCGGGGGGGGTCACCCACATGCCTACAGAACGTCACGACCGATCACGGGAGATCAGCGAGGGGCTTTCCCTGCTCAGAGCTGCGCAGAAACGATCGCCCGGGATCCGGCGGGCGGGCCGTCAGCACGCCGAAGTCCCGTGCCCCGCACGGCGACGCCGCTGGATAGGGCCGTACGGTGCCTCTATGATCGGCACACTTTCCTGCACGGACACTCACGAGCACTGCGGGAGCCAACGGTGAGCGGAACCTCAGAGGGAACCGGTTCGGCGGCCGACAGCATCCGATCGGCCATTACGGAGCGTCACCAAGCAGTGCCGGCCATGCCGACAACGCCGACCCGCACCGAGTCCGAACTGCGCGATTACCGGGCCGCCTTCAACGCGGCCCACCTCGCGATGGCCGTCGTCGACCGCTCCGGGCACGTCGTCGCCGCCAACGCGGCGCTGGCCGGGCTGCTCGGCACCGAGCCGCACGCGCTCGTCGAGCAGCGCGCGGCCGATCTGGTCGACCTGGGCGCCGAGGCCCGGACCTGGCAGGCGTACCAGGAGGTGCTCCGCGGCCGGCAGGCCAGGCTGCGCTGCACCCGCCGGCTCAAACACCCCGACGGGCACTCGCTGTGGACCGAGGTCACCCTCGGGCCCGTGCCCGGCACCCGGGACGTGCTGCTGTCCGTCGCCGACATCAGCGACCGCCGCGACCTCCAGGCCCGGCTGCGCCACCTCCAGATGCACGATCCGGTGACCCGGCTGCCCAACCGGGCGCTCTTCTTCGAGCGGCTCTCCGCCGCCCTGGAGGCCTCCTCGTACGAGCAGGGCGGAACGGGCCGGATCGGCCTGTGCTACCTCGACCTGGACGGGTTCAAGGCCGTCAACGACACCCTGGGCCACCGGGTCGGCGACCGGCTGCTGACCGCCGTGGCGGCCCGGCTGACGCAGTGCGCCGACCAGTCCGGGTACGGGCGCACCGGCGGGCACCTCGTGGCGCGGCTCGGCGGCGACGAGTTCGCCCTGCTCGTCGAGGACTCCACCGGCACCGAACAGCTCGCCGACCTGGCGCGGAGCGTACTGGCCGCCGTGCAGGAGCCGTTCGACCTGGCCGGGCAGCGACTGTCGGTCTCGGCCTCGATCGGCGTGGTGGAGCGGGCCGCGGAGGGGACCTCGGCGACCGGGCTGATGCAGGCCGCGGACACGACCCTGTACTGGGCCAAGGCGGACGGCAAGGCCCGCTGGACGCTGTTCGACCCGGAGCGCAACGCGCACCGCATGACCCGCCAGGCGCTGACCTCGACCCTGCGGCCGGCCGTGGAGCGGGGCGAGTTCGCGCTCGAGTACCAGCCGCTCGTGGACCTGGAGAGCGGCGCGGTGCGCGGGGTGGAGGCGCTGGTGCGCTGGAACCACCCGCAGTTCGGCATGCTGACGCCGAATCGGTTCATCGGAATTGCCGAAGAGGACGGCTCCATCGTCCAGTTGGGGCGGTGGGTGCTGCGGACCGCCTGCCGGCAGGCCCGGCGCTGGCAGATCGAGCGGCCGAGCGACTCCCCCGTCTTCGTCTCCGTCAACGTGGCGGTCCGCCAGGTCTGGGACTCCGACCTGGTCGGGGACGTGGCGGGGATCCTGGCCGAGACCGGGCTCGCCCCGCAGCTGCTCCAGCTGGAGCTGACCGAGTCGGCGGTGATGGGCTCCGCCGGGCGGCCGCTCCAGGCCCTCCAGGCGCTGAGCGACATGGGGGTGCGGATCGCCATCGACGACTTCGGCACCGGGTACTCGAACCTGGCGTACCTGAGCCGGCTGCCGGTGTCCGTGCTGAAGCTGGACGGCTCCTTCGTACGGGGCTTCCGCTACGAGGAGGGCACCCACCCGAACCCGGCCGACGAGACCATCGTCGAGGCCCTGGTACAGCTCGCGCACCGGCTGGGGCTGACGGTCACGGCGGAGTGCGTGGAGACCGCCGGTCAGGCGGCCCGGCTGCGGCGCGTCGGCTGCGACACGGGCCAGGGCTGGCTGTACTCGCGCGCGGTGGCCCCGGAGCTGATCGCCGAGATGATCGGCACCCGCCCCGGGGCGTGACCCTGCGGGGCGGTGCGGGGGCCGCCGCTGCGCGGTGCCGTCTCCCCGCCCCGCCCTTTCTCCGTTTCCCGGGCTCCGCCCGGACCCGTCAGAGGCTGCGCACGAAGGCGGCGAAGGCCGCGGGGGCGACGGTGAAGGCGGGGCCTTCAGGGTCCTTGGAGTCCCGGACCGCGACGAGGCAGGGCTGCGCCGCTACCTCGATGCACTCACCGCCGGTGGGGCCGCTATACGAAGCCTTGCGCCAGGCGGCGGCGCCGAGGGGAGCGCACTCGACGCAGTCACCGCCGGTCCCGCCGCTGTAGCTGGACTTACGCCACAGCACGCCCGTCAGGTTCTGAATGGTCCCCATAACGTTCCTCTCGTACGCGGGCGATCAACGCGGCCGAGGCCTCCACGGAGAGCGCCGCTGCCTGCAGATGATCGTAGCGATGCGCACAGTCGCTGGCCGTTTCCGGATTTGCCGTCACGTGGGCCGACCCGTAGCTCTCGGCATAGACGACGTCCGGGTCTCCCGCAAACCGGAGAACGTTGAACGCCCCAACCGTGGCGGGGTGTTGTCCGACGCTGAACGGGAGGATCTGGATCCGCACCTCGCGCCGGTCTTGGAACTCCAGCAGGCGGCTCAGCTGCTCACGCATTATCTCGCGGCTGCCGAAGGGACGGTGCAGCACTGCCTCGTCCAGGACTACCCAGACGAGGGGCGGGCGCTCTCTGTCCAGGATGCGCTGACGCTCCAGCCTCGCGGCCACCGCCTCATCGAGCTTCTCCCCCCACCCTGCCTTGAGGACCGCCCGCGCGTACGCCTCCGTCTGAAGCAGTCCGTAGACCAGCTGCGGCTGGAACGACGAGATGTGCGTTGCCCTGGCTTCCATCTCCGCGTAGGCCTGGAACCAGCTCGGCAACTGGCTCCGCAGGACCAGCCCCACCAGACGTGAGAACACCCCGCCGGTCCCCAGCGCCGCATCCACCCGCTCCGAGAAGTCCCGGGTCGGTACCCGCTTACCGTTCTCGATCATGCCGATCAGGGAACCCGTGCAGAAGATGACTCCGCCCAGCTGCGCCTGCTTGAGGCCGGCTTCCTCTCTCAGCCGGCGGAGCTCGTAGCTGTAGTAGTCCAGCGGTGAGGCGCTGGGATCGATGTCGCGGGCCCGGACCATGAGATGGCACCCCCAAGCGGAAAACAAGCGTGTGGCCGAGCGTAGCGAGACCGCCACGCACCGGTGTCCGGAATCCGGCAACCATGTGACACACCTCCGCCCCGCACCGGGGGAACCGGGTACGGGGCGGGGTGTCGCTCGGCGCGGGGTGGGGGGAGATCAGCAGGCGCCGAGGTCCTTCCAGACACCCCACTCGCCCGTGGTGCCCGGGGTCTCGTTCTGCGTCCACCACTGGGCCTTGTACTTGCGGCCGTTGTAGGAGACTTCCTGGCCACCGGTGTAGACGGTGCCCGCGACGTACGCCGGGGTCGAGCCGCAGCCCGTGGTCGGCGGGGTGGTCGGCGGCGTCGTGGGCGGGGTGGTCGGCGGGGTCGTCGGGGGCGTGGTGGGCGGGGTCGTCGGGGGCTGCGTGGTGCCGCCGAGGGCGTCCGAGATCTGGTTCAGCAGCGTGGTGTTGTTGTCCAGGCCGAGCAGGGAGTACATCATCGCTCCGGCCAGGCCGCGCTGCTTGCCGTAGTCGACCCGGGCCTGGATGGACTTCTGGTTCAGGCCGGTGAAGAACTCGCCGTCCTTGTAGAAGTACGAGGCCTTGGCCTGGTCGTCCCAGAAGGTGGCCGACGGGTTGTCGACGATCCCGCCGAGCTCCTTGTAGTTGGCGATGCCGGCCTGCTGGCTGGTGGGCCGGGCGCCGGAGGCGCCGGTCGCGGGCTGGGCGAGGCCGCCCGCCGTGCCGGCGGGGACGCCCTTCCAGCCGCGGTAGTAGAACTCGTAGCCCAGCGTCAGCTTGTTGGCGGGGAAGCCGCCGGCGATGCCGTAGGCCGGCTTGCCGTCGATCCAGGAGTCGATGGCGTTGTCGATGCTGTACTTCTCGGTGCCCGGGGCGATCGGGTCGGTCGGGTCGTTGGTGCCGGAGTACAGCGGGGACTGGTGGTACGTCGGGCCGTCGCCGTCCCAGGCGCCGTGCATGTCGTACGTCATGATGTTCGCGTAGTCGAGGTACGCGCCGATCTTGTCCGTCTCGATGTACTTGATCTTGTCCTGGCCGGCCGGGAGCGCCGAGGTCAGCAGGTACTTCTTGCCGCCGTTGGCCGCGCCGTAGGCGTCGAGCTGCTCGCGGAACTCCTTGAGCAGGAGCGTGAAGTTCTGCTTGTCCTCGGGGGCGTAGTGGTTGCCCAGGTGGCCGCCGGAGGAGCCGGGGTACTCCCAGTCGATGTCGATGCCGTCGAAGATGCCGGCCGCGCTGCCCGCGCCGCCGTAGCCGCCCTCGACCGGCAGGTTGCCCTTGATGTACTGGTCGATGCAGGAGGAGACCAGCTTCTTGCGGGAGGCGTCGGTCTTCGCCGCGTCGCTGAAGTACTTCGAGTACGTCCAGCCGCCGATCGAAATGTTGATCTTCAGGTTCGGGTACTTGGCCTTCAACTGCTTGAACTGGTTGAAGACGCCCACGATCGGCTGGTCCCACTTGTCGGCGACGCCGCTGACGCTGTCGGCCGCGCTGAAGGACTTCTGGTAGTCGGCGTACGAGTCGCCCGCGCCGTCACCGGCGTTGGGGTTGTTGTCGTCGCCCGCCGCCTTGTTCGCCTCGAAACAGGTGAGGTTCGTGGGGTGGATGTTGCCGAACGAGTAGTTGATGACGTCCAGCTTGCCCGCTATGCCGCGGGTGTCGAGGTGCTTGGGGTAGAAGGCGTTCCCGTAGACGCTCCACTGGTCGTAGTACGCGATCTTGACGTTGCCGCCTGCGCCCGCGGTGGTGGCCGCGTCGGCGGCCTGCGCGGTGCCGAGCCCCGCGAAGCCAGCCAGCGCTCCGGCTGCCAGCGCGGCCGTGGCGGCGGCCGCGATGAGGGGTTTACGGATGTGCATGAACTGCCTCCGGGGGGTGGGAGGGGGAAGCGAGAGGTTCGGGTGGGAGAAGTGATAGCGATCACCCGAGGTCCGCGTCAATGGTTTGGACCAAAGAAGGACTAGACCACTCGCCGCACAAACGCCCTCGTCAGAGCCCTGCGGGCAAAGGAAAAACCGCTCGCCACCCCAGGTGACGAGCGGTTTAAGGGTGCCTTAGGACACCCTCCCGCAAGGTTTCGGCAACAAACCAGCCGAACTCCGTTCGCACGCGATCAATCAGCTGACGAGGCCTCCACCGGCATCCCGTACGCGTCCGCGACGAGTTCGTAGGAGCGCAACCGGGCCGCGCCGCCGTGGGCGTTGGCGGTGAGCATCAGCTCGTCCGCGCCCGTGCGCTTGGCCAGGTCGTCGAGCCCGGTGCGGACCTCGTCGGGGGTGCCGTGGACCACGTTGGCGAGCCAGCCGTCCACGAACTCCCGCTCCAGCGGGGAGAAGCCGTACGCCGCCGCCTCCTCGGGCGTCGGGATCAGACCGGGTCGGCCGCTGCGCAGCCGCAGCATGGACAGCGCGCCCGTGAGCACCTGGGCCCGGGCCTGCTCGTCGGTGTCGGCGGCGAGCGCCGAGACCCCGATCACGGCGTACGGGGCGTCCAGTACGGCCGAGGGGCGGAAGGTCTGCCGGTAGAGGTCCAGCGCGGGCAGGGTGCCGGCCGCCGAGAAGTGGTGGGCGTACGCGAAGGGCAGGCCGAGCTCGGCGGCGAGGCGGGCGCTGAACCCGGAGGAGCCGAGCAGCCACAGCGGCGGCCGCCCGGCGGGGCCCTGCACGGGACCCGGCACCGCGTGGACGCGGGCGTACGGGTGCCCGTCGGGGAAGTCGTCGTCGAGGAAGCGGGTGAGCTCCACCAGCTGCCGGGGGAACTCCTCGGCGGCCTCGTCGAGGCGGCCGGGCCCGCGCAGGGCGGCGGCCGTGCGGCCGTCGGTGCCGGGGGCGCGGCCGAGCCCGAGGTCGATCCGGCCCGGGGCGAGCGCCTCCAGGGTGCCGAACTGCTCGGCGATGGCGAGCGGCGCGTGGTTGGGCAGCATCACCCCGCCCGAGCCGAGCCGGATGCGGGAGGTGTGGGCGGCGAGGTGGGCCAGGATCACCGCCGGGGAGGAGCTGGCCACGCCGGGCATGGAGTGGTGCTCGGCGACCCAGTGGCGGTGGTAGCCGCGGGACTCGGCGAGGCGGGCGATGGCGACGCTCGTACGCAGGGAGTCGTGGGCGGTGCTGCCGCTGCCGACCGTGACGAGGTCGAGCACCGAGAGCGGGACCGGCGCGTGGCCGCGTATGGTGCCCCGGATCGGATCCGCACGGCCTCCGCGATCTTCGCGGCCGCCCCCGTCCACAGCCCGACCCGCGTCCCCGGTGTCACTCATAGTCGCTCCCGCCTCGCTCCGCCGTCCGTACGAAGAACTCGAACCATCGGCGGCGCGCGGGCATTCCCGACACTCTCGGGCAGTGGGCGTGACCTTGGCATATGCCAGCGGTGCAGACGGTGGCGGGGGGACGTGATTGAGCCATCAATCTCCCCAACAGGCGCTCCACATGGGCCTCTTGATGGCTATCGTGGTAAGGCAAGCGGTAACAACCTGCTAGGGGGAAACCGTGGCGCTGAAGCCCGAGCCGACCGCGCCGTTCCACTCGGTGCAGTACGCCCTGCGCGTACTCGAAACGATCGCCCGCCACACCGGCGGTGTGACCGACGTACAGATCGCGCGTGAGACCGGCCTGCCCGCGGTCCATCTCGCCCCCATGCTCCTCATGCTGCGCCGTGAGGGGTACGTCCTCCAGGTGTCGGACGGCGCCTACGCCATAGGCGACTCCCTGGTGCTGCTCGGCTCCGGCATAGACCGGCAGCAGGCCCTCCAGAACAAGCTGCAGGAGACCCTGGACCGGCTCCGGGACTCGGTGGGCGCGGCGGTCTACATCAGCCGGTACGTGGACGGCGAGGTGAAGATCACGCAGTTCGCGGACAGCCCCCGCACCCCGAAGGTGCACGAGTGGGTCGACTTCCGCTCCGCGGCGCACGCCAGTGCGGTCGGCAAGTGCCTGCTGACCCAGCTCGACCAGAACGGGCGGCGCGACCACCTCTCGCGGCACAAGATCGCCCGGCTCACGTCGAAGACGATCGTGAACGAGCGGATCCTCTTCTCCAAGCTGGACGCCCAGCCGGCCACGGTGCCGGTGCTGGACCTGCAGGAGTACGCGGTGGGCACCGTCTGCGCCGCGGTGCCGATCACCGCCGGGGCCTCGGTGGGCTGCCTGGCCCTGTCGATGCCGGTCGAGCACGCGCACCGGCTGCGGGCCGCCGCGGACGCGCTGAACCGGAAGGCCGCGCCCCTGCTGCTGTCGCTCACGCTCTGACCGTCCTCCGGACCTGCCGTCGGCGGCCGCGGGCTGCGCGAAAGAGCCCGGGAAAACACTTCGGGCGGTTCCCGGTGAAACCGGAAACCGCCCGAAGTACAGGTGCGCCGCCAGGGACTCGAACCCCGGACCCGCTGATTAAGAGTCAGCTGCTCTAACCAACTGAGCTAGCGGCGCCTGACAGAGAAAATACTACCTGGTCCTCAGGGGTGCTCAAAACCAATACCCGCGTACGCCGGGATCACCGGTCAGCGCTCCAGGAGCTCCGCGCGCCCCTGCGCCTCGTACGCCGCCAGCAGGCCGGCGAGGTCCGCCGGGCCCAGGGGCCGGTAGCCGGATCCGCCCGGCGGGGACCACCACACCGGGTCCGGGCAGCGGAAGCCGGAGCGGCGCAGAGCCGCCCGGTGGATCTTGTTGGTGGCCGTCGTCGGCATCGACTCCACGATCCGGACGTAGCGCGGGGACATCTTCGTGCCCAGGTCGGGCTGGGCGGCCAGGAACGCCGAGAAGGCCTCCGGCGAGAACCGCTCCCCCTCCTCCAGGGCGAGCGCCGCCATCACCTGGTCGCCCGCCACCTCGTCCGGCACCGCGTACACGGCGACCGCCGCCGCCGGGGACCAGCGCGCCAGGATGTTCTCGATCACCGCCGCGGCGAGGTTCTCGCTGTCGACCCGCAGCCGGTCGTCCGTACGGCCCGCGAAGTAGAGGAAGCCGTCCGCGTCGCGGAAGAACAGGTCACCCGTCCAATACCAGCCGTCGCGGGTCCGGGCCGCCTGCGCCTCGGGGTTGCGCCAGTAGCCCTCGAACAGGCTCCGGCCGCGGTTGACCAGCTCGCCGATGGCCGCGGAGCCGTTCAGGAGGCGGCCCCGCGCGTCCAGCACGGCCGGCGGGCACTGCGCACCCGTCTCCGGATCGATCACCGCCAGGTCGTCCCCGGCCCCGGCCCGGCCCAGCGCGCCCGGCGGGGTGTCCGGGGTGCGCTGCACGGAGGCGCCGCCCTCGGTGGCCCCGTACCCCTCCACCAGCCGGACCCCGAACCGCTCGGTGAAGCGGGCCGCGTCCACCGCGCCGGCCTCGGTGCCGAAGCCGAGGCGCAGGGAGTGCTCGCGGTCGTCGGGGCGGGGCTCGGTGGCGAGCAGGTACTGGACGGCCCGGCCGACGTAGGTGAAGTACGTCGCCCCGTACGCCCGGACGTCGGCCAGGAAGGCGGAGGCGGAGAAGCGGGGGCGCAGGGCCACGGCCGCGCCCCCGGCGAGGGCGGGCAGCCAGTCGGCGATGACCGCGTTGCCGTGGAAGAGCGGCATGCAGACGTAGTGGACGTCGTCGGGGGTGATCGAGAACTGCCGGACCAGCGAGTCCGCGGCGGCGGCCAGCCGGCCCTGGCTGCAGACGGCGGCCTTGGGGGCGCCGGTGGAGCCCGAGGTGAAGTAGAGGAGGAAGCGGGAGCCGGGGGCGGGGGCGGCCAGCACCGCCTCGCCCGGCTTCGCGGTGGCGTACGGGGCGAGCAGGGCGGCGTACTCCTCGGAGTCGGTCACGAGGATCCGTACGCCCGGCAGGTCGAGCCCGCGCAGCAGCGGCAGGTGGGCGCGCTCGGTGACCAGGATCCGGCAGTCGGTGTGCAGGATGTCGCGCGCCAGCTCGGGGCCGCGCCGGGTGGGGTTGATCCCGGCGACGGCGGCCCCGGCGAGGGCCGCCGCGCCGAGCCAGAACGGGAACTCGGGAGTGTTGTCGAGCAGCACCCCGATGTGCGGTTCGGCGCCCTGGTCCGCCGGCAGGAGGTCGACGAGCAGCGCGGCGCGCGCGGCGGCCTCCTGGGCGGTCCGGTGGCGGCTGAGGACGGCGGTGTGCGTGCTGCCGCCGTACATCAGCCCCGGCCGGTGGTCGCCCCATTGGCCCGCTATGAGCTCCGCGACGGTTTCGGGTGTCGTCCGCATGCCGCCGGAGAGTAGCTGACGTTCCGTCAGAATTGAATCGGGCCGGAGGTCAGAACTGGACGTCGGAGCAGGCGTAGAAGGCCATGGGGGTGTCGTTGACCGTCCAGACCGCCAGGATCATGTGCCGGCCGGTCTTGCCGCTCGGCATGGCGCCCTGGTGGACGGTGGTCATGGCGGGCCGGGCGCCGTTGTAGGCGACGGTGAGGAAGGGCTGGGGTTCGAGGTCGGCGCGGGTGAGGGCCCTGGTGCCGGTCCAGCCGTTCTTGGTGACGTAGTACTTGAAGTCGGTGGTGGAGTGGTTGGCGGTGAACTGCCACCGGAAGCCGTAGCTCTGCCCGCTGGTCACCTTGGTGGTGGGCCAGCTGCCGCCGCGCGGGTCGTCGAGCTGCGCGAACTCGCTGTGCCCGCCGGAACATATCTGGCCGTCGGCCGGACCGGCGGCCGGGAAGCCCTTGTAGCCCTCCACGCTCTGCGGCTCCCACTGGATCGGGCCGCAGTCGGGGACGGTCTTGTTGGCGCAGAGCTTCTGGCGACTGATGGGGGTGTCCGTGTAGCCGTGGCTGCTTGCGGTGGGGGCGGTGAGCAGGGCCAGGCCGGCGATGACGCCGAGTCCGAGCGTGGCGGCGCCGGCTCGTCTGGGCAGGTGAACGGGCATGCGGATGGGACGCATGATGCTCCTTGAACGTGGGGGGAGTCCGATGAGAGCGTGCGCACGCGTGGGGATTAGGTCTAGACCAAGTACCAGGCTATTGACGGGAGTTGGCCATGTCCAGACCAATGAGAGAACGGGTGGTCCGGCAGATACCGGCCACCCGTTCTCCGTCGACTGCGACCGCTACTCGGGACGCCCCGTGTAGAAGGCGACCGTGAGGTCCTTCACCAGGGCCTTGCGCTCGTAGTCGTCGAGCTCGACGAGCCCGCGCGAGGTCAGCCGGTGGACGGTGTCGTCGACCGCGTCCACGACCGAGGTCAGCACCGTGTCCCGGTGCTTGGCGTCGATCGCCGCGACCCGGCGCCGCCGCATGGCCTCGGCGACCTCGGGGGCGTACTCGATCCGGGTCGGCTGGGCCGAGTACACCTCGATCCCGACCGCCTCGGTCTCGGTCGCCAGCATCCGCGTCAGCGCGTCGCCGACGGCCTCGGAGTCGCGCAGCGTCGGCGCGTCCTCGTGGAAGGCGTCGGCGGGCAGCTGGGACAGGACCCTGGCCATGGCCGATTCGACCTGCTCGGCGAGGTATTCGGTGTGGTCCTCGACGGCGAGGGTGGCCCGGGCCGTGTCCTTGACCTGCCAGACGACCTGGACGACGACCCTCAGGGCGAGGCCGCCGGAGTCCACGGCGGGCATGGGCTCGCTGCGCCAGTGGCGCAGCCGGACGTCGACGCGGCGGCGGAGCAGGAGGGGGCTGACCCAGGTGAGGCCGGTACGGCGGACCGTGCCGCGGTAGCGGCCGAAGAGGGTGAGCACCCAGGCGTGGCCGGCCTTGGCACGGCCGAGTCCGCCGAGCGCGAGCAGCGCGACGATGCCGAGGAAGGCGAGCGGGGGCCAGTGGGTGGCGCGGAGCCCCTGGTAGGCGCGGGGCGTCGCGCCGAAGGCCGCCACGAAGGGGGCCGGGACGGCCCCGGCCCGCCAGAGCACCGCCAGGCAGCCGGTGAGCGCGAGCGCGCCGACGCCCACGCCGACCCAGCCGGGCAGCACGGGTCCCCGGTGCTCCCGCAGCCGCTCGTCCCCGCGCGGCACCCGCCGCCCGGGCTCGGGCCGCGCGGCGCGGGGCCGCGCGGCGGGAGCGGGAGCGGGAGCCTGCGCGGGGGTCGCCGCCGGCGCCCCGGCCGGGCGGGACTCCGCGGGGAACGGCAGGTGCAGGGGCACCTCGGTGACGGCGGCCCCGCGCACCGCCGCGGGCTGCGGCAGCTCCCCGGCGTCCCCCTCGGCCATCCCCCGGGCCACGGCCCGCGCGACGATGTCCCCGACGGCGGGCCCGGGCACCGCGCCGGAGCAGGACTCGGGCTCGTGCTTGTGCTCGGGCTCGGGCTCGTGCTCGGGCTCGTGCTCGGGCTCGGGCTCGGGCTCGTGCTCGGGCTCGGGCTCGGATGCGATGCCGTCGTGCGGCTGAGGTACGTACGGGACCGGCTCCGCGGGCCCGGAGGCGTGCGCGGCACGCGACCCGGCGCCGCGCTGCGGGGCGGCGGGCGGCCACGGCTCGCCGTACCGCCGCACGGGGTCGTCAGCCTCGGCGCCGGCAACGGGCCAGACCTGGCCGAGCCGGGGCCGGGGCCCGGCTTCCGAGTCGGCCGCGGGCTCCGCCCCGGCTCCGGCGTGCGCCTCGGGGACGCACGGCGGCTCCGTCCCGGGACCGGCCGCCGGGGGTGCGGGTTCGGCCCGCAGGCGGAGGGTGGGCACCCCCGAGGGGGAGTGCGCCGTCGGGGCCGGTACGCAGACCTGCGGGTCGGGCTCCAGACCGTACTCGGCACGTTCGCCCGCCCCGGCCAGCGCGTGCACCGGCTCGGGCTCGACCCGGATCCGGGCCGCCGGGACCTCGCTCCAGGCGCTCTCCACCGCCGGCCGCCCGTGCGGGAGGGCAACCGTCGCGACCGGAACCCCGGCGGCCGCCTGCGGGACCGGTTGCCCGGCGGCCACGACCGGAGCCACGTCCTCCGGGCTGCCCCCGGCCTCGCGGGAAGCCGGAGCCACCGCGCCGGGCACCCGGTCCGCCGGAACCTCGGACGGAGCCGCGGCCGGAACCTCGGACCCGGGGCCGTTCTGGGCCGCGTACGGCGCCGGGATCGCGGCCGCGGGCACGCTCTCGGCGGGAGCCGGGGCCACGGCCGCCGGCACGGGCACGGCCGCCGGCACGGCCGCCGGCACGGCCGCGGACACCGTCTCGGCGGGAGCCTCGGCGGGAGCCGGGACCACAGCCGCGGGCAAGGCCCCGGCCGGGGAGCCGGCCTGCTCGGGCGGGGAGTCGCTCCGCTCGGCCGGGGCCGCGGGCGGGGCAGGCCGGGGGTGGAGGGCAGGGGCGTACAGGTCGCCCGTGGCTCGCGGCGCCGGGGCTTGCGGGGGCGCGGGCGGGACCCGGAAGGTGCCCGTCGTCGAGGTGGTGCGCGTGGGATACATCGTTGCCTCCGTCATGCGAACAGCCGGCGCCAGGTTTCCGGGCCCGGGTAGCCGTCGGCCGCGGCTCCGCGCCACCCCTGGGCGCGTTGGAAGGCCTCGACACTGCGGCGGTCGGCCTCGCTCCAGCGGGGCCCCGGGCCGGACGTGTAGTTCTTGCCGAAGCCCTTCTTCACCAGCTGGCGGCCAAGGGCGGTGATGAACGGGTTCGAGGATCCGGGGCGGAACACCGACAGCCCCGGATATCCCGGCACCGCGGCAGGACGGCCGGGAACCCCGACCGGGCCGTGGGCCCCGCCCGGGCCCGGCGTCCCGGCATGCCCCGGCGCCGGTGCCGTACCCGGCGCGGGGACGGTGCCCGGTCTGGGGGGAGAGCCCGGGGCGCCCTCCACCGTCGGGCGGATGTCGTTGCCCTTGTGTTCGACCAGGAGCTGCCAGGTGTGCGCGCCCGGGACGCCGTCGGCGTCCGTGCCCGTCCAGCCCTGCGCGCTCTGGAAGGCCTGCGTGGCCAGCCGGTCGGCGTCGCTCCACGCCGTGCTCGCGCCCTTCGGGTAGAAGCGCCGCCCGCCCCGCTCGATCAGCATCCGGCCCAGCTGGGCGACGTGCTCGTTGTTCGCGCCCGGCCCGAACTGCGTGGCGCCGGGGAAGACCGTCGGGACGGCCGGCTTCGGGTCGGTCGACGCCGGGTCCTCGGCGAGGCCGGGCGTCACCCCGTTGAACCGGTACGGGATGTACTTCGTCGCGTTGTTCCAGTAGCCGTACGGCGTGGCCGCCTTCCGCGTGGTCGGGCGGGTCTGCTCGTACGCGGTGTAGTGCGTGCGCGTCTCGTCCACCCACCCGCCGAAGAGCACCACGTGCGAACCGTTGGTCGGGTCCGCGGGGTTGTGGAAGAGCAGCATGTCCCCCGGCAGCAGCTCCTCCTTCGTGATCTTGGTGGCGAATTTGTCGAGGCTGCCGGTCCACTCGTTCGTACCAAGGTTCCAGGCCATCGAGACGTAGCCGGAGCAGTCCTGCCGGTAGCCGTCGGACCAGTACGTGGACATGCTGTACGGGACCTTCGCGTCCAGCCACGTCTTCGCCCGCGTGATGATCGACGTCCGGTCGATCCGCTTGACGGCCGAGGGCGCACCGGGCGCACCCGCCGGCTTCGCCGGGGCCGGGCGGCCGTGCAGCGGGGACCGGCCGCCCTGCGGGGAGCCGCCGGGGGTGTCGAGGGAGACCGGCCCCGGGCCGGGGACCGGGTCGGCCGCCGCCAGGGCCGCCGAGCCGCCGCCGCCGAGCACCACGCCCGCCGCGGTGGCCAGCACCAGCGCCCGGCGGGCCCCGCGGGCGGCCGGGTGGCCGCCGTCCCGAAGCGGTATGGCCCGCGCGCGGGCGAGGGCGCGGCGGCGCTGCGCGCAGCCCGGGCAGACGCAGTCGCCCGCGGGCTCGTACTCCTCGAAGGCGGGCACCGGCATCGGCATCGCTGCCGGGTTCACCGGCGCAGGCACGTGCACATGCATCGGAGGCTGGATCGTCATGCGGTTCCGTCCACTCCCCTGCTCGTCGCTGGTCAGGCGGGCCCCGGACCTGTCGGGGCATCAGATTCGGCTCGGCCCAGACATATCGTGCACGATAAACCCCTCAAACATGGGTTAATCGGACAAGGTGGGCGCGGCTGGTCACGAGCACCGCTGGAGGTGGGGTAGAGTTTTCTCTGTCAGCAGGCGCCGCTAGCTCAGTTGGTTAGAGCAGCTGACTCTTAATCAGCGGGTCCGGGGTTCGAGTCCCTGGCGGCGCACAGACAAGAGGAAGCCCCTCGCAGCGAAAGCTGCGGGGGGCTTCTTCGTCGTGCGTCTCAGGCCGCCGTGCCGGGGCGGACCTCTCCCGTCAGATAGGCCGACACGACCACGTTCGCCGTGTACTCCTTGGCCGCCTTGTCGTAGGTGCCCCCGCAGGTCACGAGCCGCAGCTCCGCCCGGCCCTCGATCCGCGGGCCGTACGCCCGGTGCGCGTCGAAGCGCGCCCGCTCGTAGACCCGTACGTCCTCGATCGTGAACTCGGCGACCGATCCGTCCGTCCGGACCACCCGCACCGCGTCACCCGGCTTCGCCGAGCTCAAGCCGTAGAACACCGCCGGCTTCGACGCCGTGTCCACGTGCCCGACCAGCAGCGCGGCCCCGGCCTCGCCCGGTTTGGCCCCGCCGCCCCACCAGCCCACCGTGCCGGGGCGCTCGTACGGCGGCGGCTCGATCGCGCCCTGCGCGTCGAGGCCCCGGGAGATCACCGGCGCCCGGATGCCCATCGACGGTACGTCGACCCGCGCGGGCACGGACGCCGCCAGCGGGGTGTGCGCCGCGGGCAGCCCCGGGACCGGCAGCGCCGACCCGCCGGCCAGTGCGGACGACTGGCTCGGCGGGACGCCGGTGATCTCGCGGCCCCACAGCCACAGGCCGAGCACCAGCACGGACCACGCGGCGAAGGTCAGCAGCCGCCCGCCGCCGGAAGACCTCGGCTCCCCCGGGCCCGTCACCGCCCTGCCCTCACTCGCCGCTGCGGCGCCGGCGCAGGGTCAGCGCCCGGAACGCGACGGCGAGCGTGGCCGCGGCGGCCAGCACGGCGCCGATCACGGTGTGCGGGAGGCCGGGGCCCTCGCCGCCGTGGCTCTTCTTGGCCGCCGCGGCCTGGTCCTGCGCCGCCTGGGCCGCCCGCACCGCCCGGTCCGTCGCCGCCAGTTCGGCGGACATCCCGCCGCCGCCCGCGTGGACGGGCCAGACGGGCGTCTGGTGGGGGCTCGGCCGGTCGCGGTCCCGGTCCTTCTCGCGGTCGTCGCGGCGGCGGACCACCTCGACGGTGCCGCGGACCCGGTCCTCGCCCCCGTCGCACTTCACTTGGACGGGGTGCCAGCCGGGCTGGGCGTGCGAGCTGATCATCGCGTCACCCGAGAGCGACTTGTCCCCGTCGCGCCCGGAGGACAGGTGGACCTCCGACACGAACACCGCGGACTTGGCGGTCGCCCATTTGTCCTCACAGCCGTGGACGCGCAGCTTGACCTGCGCCCCCGGCTCGGCCTGGCGCGGATCGACCGAGACGCTGCCGCTTTTCTCCTCGCCGGCCGCCAGGGCGGCGGGCGAGGACACGGCGGTGAGCGCCGTCAGGGCGACGGCCACCCCGGTGACACGGAGAGCGATCAGAGCAGTGCGCATGGTGAACCTCCTCAACAAGGAGGTTCACGCGCGGCGCACCGCTCCGCATCCGGAGCGCCGCGCGCTTGACCCGTTCGGATCAGACGAGATCGACCAGGTCGGCGATCGAGTCGACGGTCCTGGTCGGCCGGTACGGGAACTTCTCGGTGTCCGCGGCGGAGGTCAGTCCGGTCAGCACGAGGAAGGTCTGCATCCCGGCCTCCAGCCCGGCCAGGACGTCGGTGTCCATCCGGTCGCCGATCATCGCGCTGCTCTCGGAGTGCGCGCCGATGGCGTTCAGCCCGGTCCGCATCATCAGCGGGTTGGGCTTGCCGGCGAAGTACGGCTGCTTGCCGGTCGCCTTGGTGATCAGCGCGGCGACGGCGCCGGTGGCGGGCAGCGGGCCCTCGGTGGAGGGGCCGGTCTCGTCCGGGTTGGTGCAGATGAAGCGGGCGCCGGCGTTGATCAGGCGGACCGCCTTCGTCATCGCCTCGAAGCTGTAGGTGCGGGTCTCGCCGAGGACCACGTAGTCGGGCTCGTGGTCGGTCAGGATGTAGCCGATGTCGTGCAGGGCCGTGGTCAGTCCGGCCTCGCCGATGACGTACGCGGTGCCGCCCGGGCGCTGGTCGTCGAGGAACTTGGCGGTGGCGAGCGCCGAGGTCCAGATGTTCTCGACGGGGACGTGCAGGCCCATGCGGGAGAGGCGGGCCTGGAGGTCGCGCGGGGTGTAGATGGAGTTGTTGGTCAGGACCAGGAAGGGCTTGCCGGAGTCGCGCAGCCGCTTGATGAAGGCATCGGCGCCGGGGATCGGGGTGCCTTCGTGGATCAGGACCCCGTCCATGTCGGTGAGCCAGGATTCGATCGGCTTGCGCTCTGCCACTGGACTGTTCTCCGCTCTCGGTGGCCGTACCTCTGACCTGTGACCGCCGGCCTTCGGCCTGTGGTCTCTACCACCCTATCGGGGCCGGGCAGTGGACGCCTTGGGCGTCCACTGCCCGGACCCCGCCCCGGTTCGCGGGGATCAGCCGAGCTTGACGTTGTCCACGGTCCAGTACCAGTTGTTGGTGCCGGCGTAGCGGAAGCGGACCTGCACGTCGGTGGCGCCGGCCGGGACCTGGAGGGTCAGGGACTCCGCCTTGGCGACCGCGTCGGCGGTGTAGCTCTTGACGAGCGCGGGGGCGCCGCCGTTGTAGGAGACCAGGACCTGGGCGGTCTGGCCGGCCTCGTGGTGGTAGTGGGTCTGGAAGGTCAGGTTCTTCGTGGTGCCGCCGGTCACGGCCCACTTGGGGGTGATCAGGGTGGAGTCGTAGGAGCCGGTGTGGGACTTGTCGTCCCACTCGTCGGAGTCGGCCACGGCGAACACGTCACGGGAGCGGACGTTCAGCTCGCGCCACTGGTCGCGCTGGGACTGGCTCCAGAACTCGTCGGTCGCGAAGGCCCAGCCGGCCCACTCGGTGACACCGCCGGTGCCCATCTTGGAGTTGTCGATCGACCAGCCGGCCGGCGGGGTATGCGTGAAGCCCTTCACGCCCGCCGGGATGCCCGTCTCGTCCACGCGGGTCTGGAGGTTCGGCCGCAGGGTGTCGAACGGGTCGTTGTCGTCGGGGGCGTTCAGCGGGATGCCGTCGATCGCCGGGCCGGGGTCGACGCCGACCTGCGCCATCGCGGTGGCCGCCACGTCGACGAGCTTGACGTCGCTGCGGACCGAACCGGGCGGGATGCCGGCGCCCTTGGCGATGACGAAGGTGCCGCGCTCCTGGATGGTGGAGCCGCCGTGGCCGCCCGCGTCGGTGTGCCCGTGGTCGGTGGTGACCAGGATGTTCCAGTTCTCCTGGGCGTACGTGGGCCGGTTCTGCACGGCGGTGAGCAGCTGGCCGACCATCACGTCGACGCGGCCGATCGCGTCGAGGTACTGCTGGCTGGCGGCGCCGTACGAGTGCCCGGCGCCGTCGACCTGGCCGAAGTACACGAACGCGGCGTCCGGGTTCTGGCCCTGCAGTTCGGCGGAGGCCGCGGCGGCGATCTTCGGGTCCTCGGTGCCGTAGCCGTCTCGGTCGCCCTTGAGGCTGAGGCGCTTGTCGACCTTGGCGGAGAAGATCGGGCCGCCCGCGTCGGTGGAGGTGATGGGCTCCCAGTCGGCGGCGGCGTAGGTGTTGAGCGACGGCTTGGCGTTCTCGATGCGGGTCAGGAAGTCGGGGTAGGCCGTGTAGTTCTTGCCGGTGAAGGTGTTGTCCTTCACGCCGTGCTTGTCGGGCCAGACGCCGGTGGCGATGGTGGACCAGCCGGGGCCCGAGGAGGTGGCGGCCATCGGGTTCGCGTAGAGGGTGCTCTTCGCGGTCAGGCCCTGGGCCATCAGGCCTTGCAGGTTGGGGGCGTTGGCGGCCTTGACGCGGTCCAGGACCGTGCCGTCGATGCCGATGACGAGGACCTTGTCGGTGACCGTCGCAGCGGCGGTGGCCGTCTCGGCGGTGGCGGTGTGGGCGCCGAGGGCGGTGGCGAGCAGGGCCGTGGCGGTGGCGGTCACGGCGAGGGCGCGTCCTGACAGGACAGTGGGCACGTACTCCTCCGGGAGTAATCGTGGGGAAGGCGCGGTGGGCTTGCGTGCGGACGTGCGCGGGTCCGGACCGAAGGTGCGGTCTTCGGTCCAGACCCGTTATGCAAGCGTCACTTTCCCGGTCGTGGATGACCGGGAGGCGACCAATCAGCTTCCGGTTGCCGACTTCCACGCGTCGACGTAGCTCGCCAGGTTCTTGTCGATGTCCGCCCAGTCCGGCTCGAAGATCTCGACGCCGGTCAGCAGCTTGGTGAGCTCGACGGCGTTGGCGTCGGTCGGCTTGACGTCGGTGCGCGCCGGGAAGCCGCCGCCGACCTCGCTGACCAGCTTCTGGGCCTCCTCGCCGAGCATGAAGTCGAGGAGCTTCTTGCCGTTCTCGGTGTGCGGGGCCTTGTCCACCAGGCCGGCCGCGTACGGCAGGGCGAAGGTGGTCGGCTTGCCGCCGTCCTTGGCCGGGAACCAGATGCCCAGGTTCGGCATGGACTTGGACTGCGCGAAGTTCATCTGGACGTCGCCGTTGGCGACGAGCAGCTCGCCCTTGTCGGTCTTCGGCGCGAGCTTGCTGGTGGAGGAGGACGGGCCGACGTTGTTGGCCTGGAGCTTCTTCAGGTACTCCAGCGCCGGCTCCTTGCCGCCGAAGTCGTGCATCGCCTTGACGAGGACGGCGGTGCCGTCGCCCGCGACGCCCGGGGTGGAGTACTGGAGCTTGCCCTTGTACTTGGCGTCCAGCAGCTCTTCCCAGGTCTTGGGCGCCTCGGGGAGCTCCTTCTTGCTGTGGATGAAGCCGAAGTAGTTGTTGACGACCGAGGTCCACTTGCCGTCGGCGGCCTTGTTGGCGCCGTTGACCTTGTCGGAACCCTGCGGCTTGTAGGACTGGAGCAGGCCCTTGCCGTCCGCCTGCTGGATGAACGGCGGGAGGGTGACGATCACGTCGGCCTGGGTGTTGGTCTTCTCGCGGACGGCGCGCTGCACCATCTCGCCCGAGCCGCCCTCGACGTACTTGACCTGGATGCCGGTCATCTTCGTGAACTCGGCGAAGACCTTGTCGTACCAGCCGTCGCCCTTCTCGCTCTTGAGGCCGTCGGCGCTGTAGACGGTGACGATCTTCTCGCCGCCGCCCTTGGAGTCGGCGGAGGTGGTCGAGCCGCCGCAGGCGGTGAGGGCGGCGGCGAGGGCCAGGCTGCCGGTGACGGCGGCGGTGAGGCGAAGGGACGCGCGGTTTCTGGACATGGAGGAGAACTTCCTTACGGGGAAAGGGAGTCAGCGGTACGTGGCTCTGGTGCGGATGCGGGAGACGGCCAGGAGCACCAGCAGGGTGGTGGCCATCAGGACCACCGCGACGGCGGATCCGCCGAAGAGCGAACCGCGGTCGGTGGCCGTGAAGATCCGGACGGGGAGGGGCATCCAGTCCGGCGGGTAGAGCATCATCGTGGCGCTCAGCTCGCCCATGGACAGGGCGAAGCAGAGTCCGGCCGCCGCCGTCAGCGACGGCAGCAGGAGGGGGAGCTTGACCCGCCACAGCACGTACGCGGGACGGGCGCCCAGGGAGGCCGCCGCCTGTTCGTACGCGGGGTCGAGACGAATGATGGCGGCCGAAACCGACTGGTAGGCGAACGCCGTGACAAGAATCGTGTGCGCCAGGATCACGATTGAGCTGGTGCCGTTGAGCAGCAGCGGGGGCTTGCTGAACGCGACCAGGACGGCGAGGCCCACGACCACGGACGGCACGGCGACGGGCAGCATGAACAGCGCGTCCAGGGACCGCTTCCCGCGCCGCTTCAGCCGGGCGGCGGCCAGCGCGGCCCAGGTCCCGACGGTGAGCGCGAGCAGGCTCGCGACGAGGGCGGTCACCAGCGAGGTGGTCAGCGCCTGGAGGGATTCGCCCTGCACGGCGGAGGCGTAGTTCTCGGCCGTCGGACCGGAGGGGAAGGCCCCCGACCAGTGGGTGGAGAACGACGCGGTCACCACGACGAGCAGGGGCAGGGCGAACAGGGGCAGGAAGAGGAGGCCGAACAGGCTCCAGGCGGCCCAGCGTCCGGTCTTGCTATGCACCAGCACGCTTGCTCACCACCCGGTAGAGGCCGAACAGGCCGACGGAAATCGCGATGTTGACGACGGCGACCACGCAGGCGGCCGAGTAGTCGGATTCGAGGATCGCCTTGCCGTAGACCAGCATCGGGAGCGTCGTGACGTCCTTGGCCCCGGTGAACAGCACGATCCCGAACTCGTTGAGGCACATGACCAGGACCAGGCTGCCGCCGGCGGCGAGCGCCGGGAGGGCCTCGGGCAGGATCACCCGCCGGATGATCCGGGCGGGCTTCGCGCCGAGCGAGGAGGCCACCTCCAGCTGGGCGGTGTCCAGCTGGGAGAAGGCGGCGAGCAGCGGGCGCATCACGAAGGGCGTGAAGTACGTGATCTCCGCGAGCAGCACGCCCCACGGGGTGGTGAGGAAGTGGAACGGTCCCTCGGCGGCGCCGCTCACGTCCGTCCAGAGCCCGTTGGCCATGCCGACCGTGCCGTAGATGAAGAGGAGGGCGAGGGTGATGAGGAAGGAGGGGAAGGAGAGGAAGACGTCGATGAACTTCGAGACGGCCTTGGCCCCGGGGAAGGGGACGAAGGCGATGATCAGCGCGAGCACGAAGCCGAGGACGAGGCAGCCGACGGTGGCTCCGGCGGCCAGCCACACCGTGGTCCCGAGCGCCTCGCGGAAGGAGTGCGAGCGAAAGACGGAGGCGTACGCGTCGAAGGCCCCGCCGCCGTTCTCGGGGCTGAAGGACTGCTGGACGACCAGGGCGAGCGGGTAGAGGAAGACCAGCGCGAGCGCGGCCACGGGCGGCAGGGACCACAGCCAGCCGGGCACGGTACGGGTCCCCTGCGGAGCGCGGGAGCCGGACGGGTTGGCGCCGGGCCCGGGGGCGGCGCCGGGCCCGGGGGCGGCGCCGGGCCCGGGGGCGGCGGCGCGCGCCGTGGTGCCGTTGCGCGGGCGGCGGCCGGAGAGCGCGGGCGCTTCAGCCATCCGACACCCCAGCGGCCAGCAGCACCGCGTCCCGCGGCTCGAAGTGCAGGGTGACGTGGTCGCCCAGTGCCGGGGTCTCGCGCAGCTCCGGCAGGTCCGCCTTGATCCGGTGGCCCTCGACCTCCACGTACAGCCGGTGCGTGGAGCCGCGCCACTGGACCTCGGTGATCGTCCCGCTGAGCGCGTTGGGGCCGGCGCCGAGGCCGAGCAGGTGCGGCCGTACGCACAGGGTCGCGTGCGCTCCGGGAACGGCGCGCCCGCGGTCGAGCTCCAGGGCCCGCCCCGCGAAGAGCGCCCCCGACTCGGCGACGGTCACCGGCAGCAGGTTCGCGTTGCCGACGAACGAGGCGGTGAACTCGGTGCGCGGCGCCCGGTACAGCTCCTGCGGGGTGCCGCAGTCCTGGAGCCGCGCCTTGTCCATGACCGCGATCCGGTCGGCGAGCGTCAGCGCTTCCACCTGGTCGTGCGTGACGTAGAGAATCGATACGTCGGGCAGTTCGCGGTGCAGTCTGGCCAGTTCGGCGAGCATCCCGGAGCGCAGCTGGGCATCGAGCGCCGACAGCGGCTCGTCGAGCAGGAGCACCCCGGGCCGGATCGCCAGCGCGCGGGCGATCGCGACGCGCTGCTGCTGCCCGCCGGAGAGCTCGCGCGGGTAGCGCTTGGCGTAGGCCGCCATGCCGGTCATCTCCAGCGCCTCGGCCACGCGCCCGGGTATCTCGGCCTTGGCGGCCTTCTGCGCCTTGAGGCCGAAGGCCACGTTGTCCTCGACCCGCATGTGCGGGAAGAGCGCGTACTGCTGGACGACCATGCCGATGCCGCGCTTGTGCGGCGGGAGCGCGGTGACGTCCCGGCCGCCGATCAGCACCCGGCCCGCGGCCGGCCGTACGAAGCCGGCGACCGCGCGCAGCGCCGTGGTCTTGCCCGAGCCGGAGGGGCCGAGCAGCGCCATGACCTCGCCCGGCTCGACGGTCAGGTCGAGGCGGTCCAGCACGGTGTTGCCGCCGTACTCGACGCTGACCCCCTCGAAGCGGATGCCGCTCACGCCGACTCCAGCAGGGCCGCGGGCAGGTCGGCGATCGACTCCAGGACGCGGGTCGCGCCGTGACCGGTGAGCGCCGCGCGGTCGTGGGCTCCGGTGAGGACGCCCGCCACGGTCCCGGCGCCGGAGCGGCGGCCGCAGAGCATGTCGTACGCGGTGTCGCCCGCGACCACGACGTCCCGTACGTCGTCGACGGCGCCGGTGCGCAGGAACGCGGCCAGCACCATGTCCGGGTAGGGGCGGCCGCGGCCGCCCGCGTCGGCGGGGCAGAGCGTGAGGTCGGCCAGGCCCTGCCAGCCGAGGGCGTCGAGGATGGCGTCCTGGGTGACGCGGGCGAAGCCGGTGGTCAGGACGACGGTGCGGCCGTCGGCGCGGAGCTTCTCGATGGTCTGGCGGGCGCCGGGGATCGGGGCGATGAGCCCGCCGTCGACGAGTTCGCCGTACGCCTCCTCGAAGGCGGAGTTGGCGCGCTGGGCCATCTCCTCCGTGCCGAAGAGGTGGCGGAAGACGGAGATCTTCGACTCGCCCATGGTGTCGCGGACGTACTGGAGCTTGGCCTCGTGGTCGGCGGTGCCCGGCTCGACGCCGATCCGCTCGGCCGCGAGCTCGAAGGCGCGCTCGACGAGGCCGCCGTCGGCGACGGTGGTGCCGGCCATGTCGAGGACGACGAGGTTGCGGCGGTCGGTGCTGCTGTTGCTCATGTTCGTCACCAGCCCAGTTCGTTCGCGGTGGTCTCGGCTATGGCGGGCGAGCAGGTCATCCCGCGGCCGCCGGGTCCGGTCACCAGCCAGACGCCGTCGGCCACCTGCTGGCGGTGGACGACGCGGCTGGTGTCGGTGCACTGCGCGTACACGCCCGCCCAGCGGTGCCGGATCTTCGGCAGCGGGCGGCCCAGGAAGGACTCGACGACCCCGGTGAGGTACTCGTACGGGTCTTCGAGGGTGTCGAACGCGAAGGGGTGCTCGTACTCGTGGGTGTCGCCGATGGTCAGTCCGCCGTCCTGGCGCTGGACCATCAGCAGCTGCATCTTGTGCGCGGCGGCGACCGGCGCCTGTGCCTGCTCGGCGTTGAGGAGGTCGAGGGCCTCACTCTTGTACGCGGGGTAGTAGCGGAAGCTGTCGGCGTCCGCGATGGAGGTGGTGAGCGGCTCGCCGAGCGGGGCGGTCTGCATCATCTGGAGCCGGACGCGGCGCACGGGCAGGTCGGGGACCAGCTCGCGGACCATGCCGGAGAGCCAGGCGCCGGTGGCGAGGACGACGGCGTCGCCCTGGTGGACGTCACCGTGGTCGTCGCGGACGGCGCCGTCGCCGACGACCTCGCGCACCTCCCGTCCGGGCAGGAAGGTGTAGCGGCCGCTCGCCTTGAGGGCCTCGCGCAGGTGGAGCTGGGCGGTGCGCGGCTCGACGGCCGCGTCCCGCTCGCACCACAGGGCGGCCTCGAAGGTGCCGCGCAGGGCGGGGTTGATCTCCCGGGCCTCCGCGGCGGTGACCAGTTTGTAGCCCCGGGCCGCGGCGTCGGGGCGGGCGGCGGCCGCCTCGGCGACCGCGTACTCGCGGGCGTTGCGTACCGGGGTGAGGGAGCCGATCGCACGGAAGCCCAGGCCGGGCACCTCCGCGCCGATCCGCTCCCAGAGCTCGCGGGCCCGCAGGGCGGTCTCCAGCTCCTCGCCCCCGGCCCGCCCACTGACCCAGATCTGGCCGAAATTGCGCAGCGACGCGCCGCGGGCCTCGGCCTCTCGCTCGATCTGGACGACCTCGTGGCCGCGTTCGACTGCTTGCCAGGCGTGCATGGTGCCGACCACGCCGCCTCCGACGACTATGACTCTCACGTGCCCCACGGTGTCCGCGCCCCGTGGACCCGGGGGATCGCGACGGCAACGGGACGGTGAACAGCCCTCGACGCTTGGACTAGACCCGTTATCTTTCTGTGATCTCCATACGTCCTTTTTCGTCGCCTTGCGCCGGTCCGCTCGGGACTATTCGGGCCGCAGGTGGGTCGTGAAGCTGAACCGGTCACCACGGTAGAGAGAACGGACCCGCTCCAGCGGACGCCCGTCCTGGTCCCGCGAGAAGCGGTGGATGAGCAGCATCGGAAGGGCCGGCGGGGTGCCGATCAGCAGGGCTTCCCGGGGGGTGGCGAGGACGGTCTCCAGCTTCTCGTCGGCGTCCCCGAAGGAGATCCCGAGCCGGTCGCGGAGGTATCCGTAGAAGGAGGAGTCCGGCTGGAACTCGCTGTCGAGGCGGGGCGCCCGCGCCACCCGGACGTAGGTGCTCTCCAGGCCGACCCGCTCGTCGTCGGCGAGCAGCACGCGCTCCAGGTGCCAGACGGGCTCGCCGGGCTCGGCGCCGATGCCGGTGGCCAGCTCGGGCGGGCAGGGGAAGCGCTCCAGGCCGATGAGGTTACGGCCGGGGCGGCGGCCCTGGCGGCGTACGCCCTCGGTGTAGCTCGCGAGCGAGAGGGGCTGTTCGAGCTTCGGGCCGGCGACGACGGTGCCGCGGCCGGAGCGGCGCAGCCGGCCCTCCAGGAGCAGCTCGCGCAGGGCCTGCCGCACGGTCTCGCGGGACACCTCGTACCGCTCGGCGAGATCCCGCTCGGTGGGCAGCAGGCCGCCCTCGCCGAGGTCCTCGAGGAGGTCCGCGATGAGGGCCTTGACGGCGTAGTACTTGGGGATGCGGCCGTGCTCCGGGATGCCGGAGCGGACGGGCGAGCCGGGGCGGTGGTGCAGGTTCTGTTCTTCCACCCTGGGACTGTACGCGGGGCGGGTGTACGGAGATCAGCGCGCCGGGGTACCGGGGGTGCGGGGGGTGTCGGCGGCCGGGGCGTCGGTACGGGTGCGCAGGCGCCGGGCGGCCAGCAGGAGGCCGGCGCCGGCGACGAGGGAGGCGGCCCCGCCGATGCCGTACAGCCGGTTGCGGGGGCCGGTGTGCGCGAGGGACCCGGCGTCGCCCCTCTCGCCCTCGGGGCCCTCGATGGAGAACCGGTAGCCGCCGGCCTCGCCGACCCAGTCGCCGTCGTCGGCCTTGCGCTGCACGAGCGCGGCATCGGCGAGGACCTCGCCCGCGGGGGTGCCGGGGGCGAACGCCAGGCCGACCTTGACGGTCAGGGAGCCGCCGGCCCGGACGGTGAAGCCGGAGAAGGCCTCGCCCCCGTCGAAGACGGCGATGATCTCGTCCCGGTCGCTGCGCTCCAGGCTGACGGGGAGGGTTCCGCCCGGGGCCTCGAAGTCCATCCGGAAGTGGGCGGGGAGCAGGGCGCGGGCCTTGTCCGTGAACACCACGACGGGGTGGATGGCGGTGCACTCGGAGTTGGTGGTGTTGGTGAGGTCCAGGAACCAGGTCTGCGGTCCGCCGCCGGTCCGGTACACGGCCGGGCCGCCGCGGATCCGCGCGCCGATGGGGAAGGCGCTGCTCTTCCCGTCGCCGCAGGTGGCCTCGATCCGGGACGGCAGCGCGGGCGCGGGGCGGGCACCGCCGCCGTTGCCGACGTCCGCGCTCGCGTACGGGGCGCAGAGGGCGACGGCGGTCAGGACGGGGACGGCGGAGAGGGCAAGGGCTTTGCGCAGTCGCATGGAAGACCTTCGCTTCGCTGCTCGCCGGACGGGGGGCTGGTGGGGTGGACCGTTCCGATGGTCGGACGAGGCGACAATCACCCCGGCCTCCCGGCACCCTCCCACGCCCCCATACCCCCCTCCTCCCGCCACGCCTGCCGGCTCGCGCCTTACGCCTGATCGGATCAGCCGAGGACGAAGGGCAGCCGCGCGCCCAACGCGCCCAGCTCCGCCCGCTCCGCGGCGGTCGGTGCCCGTCGGCCGGTGCCGACCAGGAGCGCGTCGCGATCGGTGAACGTCGCGGGGAAGGCGGCGCCGGCGATCTGCTCCAGCAGCGCGCGGGACCGGGCCAGGCCTTCCGGGGGCGGCGGGGGCGCGCCGTCCGGGAGGTGCGCGACGAGGTCGAGGTGGTGGAGCGTCCACTCCAGGACGTAGGCGGTGAGGTAGTCCTCCACGGTGAGGACCTTGTCCTGGGTCAGCACCCGCATGCGGGGGTCGGCGAGCTCGGCGGCGCGGCCGGCGGCGGAGCCGACGTCGTCGAGGTGGAACCTGAGCAGCCCCGGGTCCCCGTAGGCGGCGGCCAGCCGCACGATCAGGGCGTCGAGCGGATCCTCGCCGTCGGGCGGCCGGTCGGCGACGTTCCAATAGCTCGCGGCGTCGGCGGTCGGCTCGCCGGCGGCGGGGGTCACCAGGGTGATCAGCACGTCCTGCGCATCGATGACGAGATGACACAGGAGGTCCCGGACGAGCCAGCCCCGGCAGCCGGATTCCCGCCCGAAGTCGGCATCCGCAACCCCGTCGGCGGCCGCCCGCAAGGCCCCCCAAGAACGCGAAAAGAGCTCCATACGAGCAACGTAGCCCCTGCCGGCCGGGCGCCCGGCGGAGCGCTCAGCCCACGCGGCCGAAGAGCGGGGCCAGGGCCAGTTCCGCCGCCCCCTCCGCGACGCCGTCCTCGGACGCGGCGACCTGGGGAACCGGGCCGCCCAGGGTGCGGGCCTCCAGGACGCGGCGGACGCCCGTCGTGAAGACCTCCGGCGCGGAGTCCACCACCCGTCCCCCCAGCCACACCCGGTCCACGTCCAGGAGCGCGACCACGTTCGCGGCGCCCTCGCCCAGGATCCGCGCCGCCTCCGGGAGGTCCCCGCGGGCCACCGCGTCCAGGCACAGCACCTCCGCGCACCCGCGCCCCCCGCACCGGCAGGGCGGACCGTCCAGCATCAGGACCTGGTGCCCGAACTCCCCCGCCGCGGAACGCTCCCCGCGGAAGACCTCACCGCGCAGCCGCAGCCCGGCCCCCAGGCCGGTGCCGAGGTGCAGGTACAGGGAGGTTCCGACGGCCCGGCGACCGGGGACCGCGACCCCCGCGTTGGTGTCCTTGTCCAGCAGGACCGGCGGGGCGTCGGGCCCGAGCCGGTCCGCCACCGCCTGCCGCAGCGGGAACCCCTCCCACTCGGGGTATCCCGTCACCCGGCCCAGTACGCCCTCCCGCCAGTCGAGCGGTCCCGGCGTGGCGATGCCCACGCCCAGCAGGGACCTCGCGCCCGCGTTCCCGCACAGCCGGTCCACGACCCGCGCCACCTCGTCCGCGACGGCGTCCGGTCCGGCCGCGAAGTCCAGGGGGCCGCGGAACCGCTCGACGACCGTGCCGAGCATGTCCACCCGTACCGCCCGCAGTTCGTCGCGGTCGGCGTGCACCCCGACGGCGTGCCGGGCGCCGGCGGCCAGCTGGAGCAGCGTCCGCGGCTTGCCCCCGGTGGACGGGCCGCGGCCGGCATCGGCGACGAGCCCCTCCGCGCGCAGCCGTCCCGTGATCTTGCTGACGGCCTGCGGGGTGAGGCGCGTGAGGGCGGCGAGTTCGGTGCGGCCGAGACCCTCGAGACCCGCCTCGCGGAGCAGGGCGAGTACGAGCGCGTCGTTGTGGCCCCGCAGCGCCGGTAGGTTCGCGCCGCTTCCGTTGCTTCCGCTACGCCAGTCCACCTCCCCATTGTCCACCCTCCTTGCACTTAAGCAACACTGTTGCCAAAGTGGAGGCATGAACGCCTCCCCTTCCGCTGCCCCCACGCGGTCGAACTCCGCCCTCCGCGTCGGCCTCGTCGGCTACGGACTCGCCGGTTCCGTCTTCCACGCGCCGCTCGTCTCGGCCACCGACGGGCTCGTCCTCGACACGGTCGTCACCTCCGACCCCGGCCGCCAGGCCCAGGCGCGCGAGGCGTACCCCGACGTCCGGATCGTCGGCACGGCGCAGGAGCTCTGGGAGCTCACCCCCGCACTCGACCTGGTCGTCATCGCCTCCCCCAACAGGACCCACGTCCCGCTCGCGACCGCCGCGCTGCGGGCCGGCGTCCCGGTCGTCGTGGACAAGCCGCTCGCCGCCACCGCCGCCGAGGCCCGCGAGCTCGCCGCCCTCGCCGACACGACCGGCACCTTCCTGTCCGTGTTCCAGAACCGCCGCTGGGACAACGACTTCCTCACCCTGCGCCGCCTCATCGCCGACGGCGAGCTCGGCGAGATCCAGCGCTTCGAGTCCCGTTTCGAGCGCTGGCGCCCGCAGCTCAAGGGCGGCTGGCGCGAGTCCGGCGCCCCGGAGGAGATCGGCGGCCTGCTGTACGACCTCGGCAGCCACGTCGTCGACCAGGCGCTGGTGCTGTTCGGCCCGGCCGTGCGCGTGTACGCGGAGACCGACGTGCGCCGCCCCGGCGCCGAGGCGGACGACGACACCTTCATCGCGGTCACGCACGCGAACGGGGTCCGCTCCCACTTCTACGTCAGCGCGACCACCGCGCAGCTCGGCCCGCGCCTGCGCGTCCTGGGCTCCCGCGCGGGCTACGTGAAGTACGGGCTCGACCCGCAGGAGGCGGCCCTGCGCGAGGGGCAGCGGCCGGGCGTCGGGGACACCCCGTGGGGCGAGGAGCCCGAGCACCTGTGGGGGCGGGTGGGCTCCGGCGAGTCCCCGCTGACCGGCGGCGGCGCCCCGGTGCGGACCCTTCCGGGGGACTACCCGGCGTACTACGCGGCGGTGGAGGCGGCCCTGCGCGAGGGCGGCCCGGCGCCGGTCACCGCCCACGAGGCGGCGCGGTGCCTGGAGGTGCTGGAGGCGGCTCGGATCTCGTCCCGGGACGGGGTGACCGTGGAGCTGGGGGCTGCCCTGTCCTGAAAATGGACAGTTTGGGGGTCATACGCGATCTATCCTGCACAGGTTGTAGATCATCACATGTGTGAAGAACGGAACCTGTCTGTGAAGCTGCCCCGGATCGCATCGGCCGTCGCCACCGCCGCGATGGCCCCGGCCGTCCTGCTCGCGTCTCCGGCCTTCGCCGCCGACACCCCGGCGCCGGCCGCCCCGACCGTGCCGGACCGGGCCGCGGACGAGCCGGCGGGCACGGCGGCCGGCCGGCCGGCGGCGAACCCGGAGGGCGGGACGGCGGAGAAGGCTCCGGAGAAGGCGGCGGAGAAGAAGGCGGAGCAGCCGGCCGAGGACCCCCTGACCGCGAAGGACCGGGCCGCGGTCCAGGCGATCCTGGCGGACCCGGCGAGCGGGCCGGGCGTGCGCGAGGCGGCCGAGAAGGCGCTGCGGGGATCGGCCGCGGACCTGCGGAAGTTCCTCGACGTGGAGTGGGCCCGGGAGCAGCTCACCGACGACCGCGTACGGGTCTCGCAGCTCATCAGCGCCGGCGGCCGGGCCGTGCAGAAGGCCGGCAAGGCCGCCCTGAAGGCGGACACGCAGGCCGCGCTGACCGAGTTCCTCCGGCACGGACAGCACACCGCCCGCTACGAGGACGACCTGGTCGAGATCGCCCGGATGCTGGGCGGCGCGGGCCGCGGCATCACCGAGGCGGCCAACCGGCTGCTGGACGGCGGGACGCCCGAGGAGGTCCGCGAGTTCGTCGCGAACGGGCAGCACAGGATCCGCGCGGTGGACGACCGGGTGGCGCTGTTCGCGATGCTCGACGGCGCCGGCCCGGGCCTGAAGGAGGGCATCATCGACCTCCTGAAGGGGAACCCGACCCCGGCGCAGCTGCGCACCTTCGTGACGACGACGCAGCACGAGCTGCGCGACGACGACAACATGGTCCTGATCTGGGCGATGCTGAACAAGGCCGGCCCGGAGCTGAAGAAGGCCGCGATCACCGCGATCAACGGCACGCCTGCGGACCGCGCCGAGTTCCTGAAGACCGGGCAGTTCACGGCCCGCGACAAGGACAAGGCCGCGGCCGACGCCCAGACCGGCAAGCCGGACGCGGACAAGGACGGCACCGCCCGGAAGACCGGTGCGACCGGCACCGGGACGGCCAACGGCACCGGCACCGGGACCGGCACCGGCACCGGCACGCAGTCGGTCGGCAGCACCCGGGTGACCGCGGCGGGCGGCTCCGGCGGCGCGCTCGCCGCCACGGGCACCCAGACCGCCCTGATCGCGGGCGGCGGCGCCGCCGCGCTCGGCGCGGGCGCCGGCCTGCTCTTCGCCAACCGCCGCCGCCGCACGTCCAGGAAGGACTGACCTGCGGGAACGTACGCACGCACGCATGCGGAAGGGGCGGAACCGCGGACAGCGGCTCCGCCCCTTGCACGTGGACGCGTACCGGCTACGCGCCCTTGAACTCCTGGCGCTGGCGGCCGAGGCCCTCGATCTCCAGCTCCACGACGTCACCGGCCCGCAGGTACGGCTTCGGCTCCGGCTGGCCCATGGCCACGCCCGCCGGGGTGCCGGTGACGATGACATCACCCGGGTACAGGGTCATGAACTGGCTGAGGTACCGCACGACCTCGCCGACCGGGAAGATCTGGTCGGCGGTGTTGCCGTCCTGCTTGAGCTCGCCGTTGACCCAGAGCTTCACGTCCAGGACCTGCGGGTCCGCGACCTCGTCCGCGGTGAGCAGCCACGGGCCCAGCGGGGTGAAGGTCTCGCAGTTCTTGCCCTTGTCCCAGGTGCCGCCGCGCTCGATCTGGAACTCGCGCTCCGATACGTCGTTGACCAGCGTGTATCCGCCCACGTGGGCCAGGCCCTCGGCGGCGGAGGACAGGTAGCGCGCGGTGCTGCCGATGACGACGCCCAGCTCCGCCTCCCAGTCGGTCTTCACGCTGCCGCGCGGGATCAGCACGGTGTCGTCCGGGCCGACCACGGTGTCCGCGGCCTTGAGGAAGAGGATGGGCTCGGCCGGCGGCTCCGCGCCGATCTCGGCGGCGTGCCCGAAGTAGTTCAGCCCGATGCCCACGATCTTGCCGATCCGGCCGACCGGCGCACCGATCCGCAGGCCCTCCGCGTCCAGGACCGGAAGCTCGCCGGACTCCGCCGCTTCCCGTACCCGGGACAGCACGGAGTCGTCGGCGAGCAGGGCGCCGTCCACATCCGTGATCAGGCCGGACAGGTCGCGCAGGACCCCGTCCTGGTCGAGCAGCGCGGGGCGCTCGGCCCCGGCCGGTCCGACACGCAGCAGCTTCATGGGCATTCTCCCGTGGTCGTGGGTGGTCGGCCCATGGGCGAGCCCGGGGCCTGCCGATGGGTTGCGGCCATCGGAGAATTGGTTGATCCTCCAAGATGCCCGGCCAATCCGCAAGACCCTGTTCACAGACTGGAACGCCGGCGGTGCTGGAGCCAGGCCCGCTCCGCCACCGACCACGCCGTGGTGGTCACCAGGTACAGCCCGGCGGCCAGCGGCACGAGGGCCGCCGTGATCAGCGTCCCGAACGACAGCAGCGGCAGTACGCCGCCCAGCTTGCGCAGCGCCGCCTGCTGCTCGGCGCTCACGTTGGCGACGGGAACCGGAACGGGCGCCTCGGCCGCGGCCCGCCGCCCCCGTGCCGCGCTCCACGCGGCGACCGCCGCGATGGCCGCGAACAGCCCCAGGAACACCAGCCCCTGCGCCCCGAGGAAGCCGCCCGCCCCGAGGGCATCGCTCCAATGCGCCCCGAGCGGCGCGGCGAACAGCCGGTGGTCCAGCAGCTCGCCGGAGGAGGAGAAGGCCCGGTACATGAGGAAGAACACCGGCAGCTGGAGCAGTACCGGCAGCAGGCCGGCGATCGGGGTCGCGCCGCGGAACGCGGCCCGGTTCAGCGGGTGCAGGGCGAGCCGTACGAGCACGGTGAACAGCACGATCGCGGCGGCGGTCGCGGACTCGGCCAGTACGGGCTCCAGGAGCCTGCCCAGCTCTTCAACAAGGCGGGTGAAAACGGACACGCGGGCCCTCCGAGGGGTCTCGTCAACGTCGAAAGAGGTGCTTTTTCGGCGCGACGACCACGAGGGGCACGACGACGAACAGAAGGAGTGAAGGGAAAGGGTGCCCCTACGCGGCCGTCAGGACGAGACGACCGGGCGCCCTGGGGCGCGACCGGCCCGAGGCATCGGGATCGCGCTGCGGCAGGAACGCCGTGCGCTGCTCGCGATCACGTATCGCGGTGCGTATGCGGTGGGGCGGCACGGGTCGCACGAGCCGGGCGGCCAGCGCGGCAGCGCCCACGGCGACGGTGGCGGCGAGGCCGACCAGGACCGCGCCCAACCCGCCCTCCCCGGCGAACAGCCCGAGGAGCCCGAGGACCCCGACGACTCCGGCGAACAGGAGCAGGGACACCAGCAGCCGCCGATGATCAAGCCGAGCCATGCCGAGCCCCCCTCCCGGGATCCGATCCGTACCCACCACAACCAAGAACGCGGTCTAGCTCCGCAGGGTTCCCCAGACCACGAGCCGATATCTGGAGGTGTACTCGGGCGTGCACGTGGTGAGCGTGATGTACGCGCCGGGCTCGGAGTACCCGTACTCCGGCCGGACCGTACTGCGCGGCACGGGCGCGATCACCCCGGTGTCCCGCTCGCCGGTCTCCCCCAGGGTCTTGCCCACCACGTACGTGTACCGCTGTCCCCGCACCTCGACGATCAGCTCGTCCCCGGCGCGCAGCCGGTTGATGTACCGGAACGGCTCGCCGTGGGTGTTGCGGTGCCCGGCGAGCGCGAAGTTCCCCCGGGCCCCGGGCTGCGCGGTCCCGGGGTAGTGCCCGGCGTACCCCTTGTCCAGCACGGCCCGCTTGTCGACGCCCTGCGCGATGGGCACGACGATCCCGAGCCGCGGAATCCGCAGGACCCCGTACGCGGACTCCCGCGGCGGCGCGGGCGTCGACGCCGGCGTCCGCGGCGGTGCCCCGGACGCGGGAACGGAGGGGGCCGCGGAAAGGGGCGCGGAGGGCCCCGGAGCCACAGCGGGACCGGAATCACCGGAATCACCGGGATCAAGAGCGGAAGGACGCGCAGGAAGGGCCCACTCCTTCTCCAGCTCCCGGACCTGCTCCCGGGCGGCGGCGAGGGCCTGCCGGTTGGTCCACCACACCTGGTGCACCACCAGCAACAACACCACCACGCCCACGGTGACGGCCAGTTCGGCGGCCGCCCACAGCGCCCCGGCGAGACCGGCTCGCGGCCCGCGCCGGCCACCCCCTTGCACCACCACACGCATGTGATCCCGCACGGGCCGCACCTTAAGACCTCCCCCGTCAACAGACCAGGGCAGTACGGTGTGAACCATGCGCCCTGACACGCCTGCCGAGCACATCGCCGAAGCCGAGCGCCTCATCCGCACGGCGACCCGTTACCCCGAGGACCAGGAGCCCCTGCTCCTCCAGGCCGCGGCCCACCTCGAACTGGGTGACGCCCGGGACCGCGCCAGCGCGCTGTACGACCAGCTCCTCGCCTCCTCACCCGCCGATCCGCACCTGATCAAGGCGCTCCAGGCGGCGAACCTGTGGGAGTACGGCCACGAGCCCGAGGCCCGCGCCCTCATCCAGGGCATCCGCGCGGCGGCGCCCGCGGACCCGGCCCCCTGGGAGGTCATCGCGGAAACCCTTGAGGCGCACGACGAGTTGACCGCCTCCGAGGAGTGCTTCACCGAGGCCGCCGGCCTCCTCATCACGGAGAACGCCCCGCTCACCCAGGCCACCACGGCCCTCCTGACGGGCCGGCACCGGGTCCGCCGCCTCCTCGGACTCCCGCACGACGAATGGGACATGGTCGCCGACACCCGCCACATCGGCCCGATCCCGCTGGACGAGCTCCACGACCCCAAGCGCATCTGGGCCCTCGGCTCCGACGACCCGGCCGAACTGCGCGCCGAGATCGCCCGCCTCCGCGCCGAGCTGGGCGACCGCCGCGCCGCCCTCTCCCGCCCGTTCCCGGTGGCGATCCTGCACTGGCCGGCCCGCGAACTGGCCGAACTCCTCACCTCGTACCCGACCCTGGCGGCGGAATACCCCTCGCACGAGGCGCACCTCACGCACATCGAGTCGTCCCTGCGCGCCCTGGCGGCCTCGGGCACGACCAACCTCGGCATCGTGACGGCGAGCGTCCCCTCGTACGAGGCCTTCGCGGCATCGGAGAAGACCTCCCCGGCCTCCCCCTCGCTCCTCCCGGAGTACGCGACGACCCTGGCCGCCCGAGGCAAGGCCACCCCCTGGCCCCCCACCCCCAACACCCCCTGCTGGTGCACCTCGGGCAAGCCCTACGCGGAGTGCCACGGCGACCCGCAGACTCCCTGACCACCGCCCCGCGCACGCTCAACCCGCGCTGGTGCCCCGCTTCTTGACATCCGGCTCCAGGCGGCGCGCGCGGACGATCCCGTCGACGCGCGCCGCCGCTTCCTGCACCGTCTCGTGCTCCCAGACGCGGACCGACAGCCAGCCGGAGTCCGCGAGTCGCCGGTCCGTGTCGTGGTCGCGGGCGCGGTTGCCCTCGATCTTCGCGCGCCAGAACTCCGCGTTGCGGCGCGGCCATGTCGCGTGCTCCGGGCATCCGTGCCAAAAGCAGCCGTCCACGAAGACCGCCACGCGCGCCGGGCCGAAGACGATGTCGGCCTCGCGTCGCACGCCCTTCACCGGACGGCGGTGCACCCGGTAGCGCAGTCCCGCCGCGTGCAGCGCACTGCGCAAGGCGATCTCGATGCCGGTGTTCTTGCTCCTCTGCCGGCTCATGCGCGCACGTACTTCGGGAGTGCTCTCCAGGGGTTCCACCCCCTCATTGTCACGCCATGGGAAGTTCCAGTTGGACGTGGCCGCGGGCTTGGGCCGTGGGTGGGGTGGGGCGGGAGCGGGTGAGGGTCAGGAGGGTGCGGAGGGCCTGGACGACCTCCGCGGGGGTGTCGCGGATCATCGACGGGGTCGCGCTGACCACCAGGACGCCGTGGGACTCCAGGCGCAGGCGGCGGTGGAGGGTGGCGTGCCAGGCGTCGCGGGTGTAGTGGTACTCCGCCGAGTCGATCTCCAGGGCCACGCCCTCGTCGGGCCAGTACGCGTCCGGGCTGGCCAGGAAGGCGCCGTCCGGGGTGTAGAGGCGGGCGTTCCACAGCGGGGTCGGGAGGTCCGTCGCCGTCAGGGTGTCCCGGGCCAGGGCCTCGGCGATCGAGCGGACCCCTACGACGAGTTCCGCCGCGGCGGCGCGGATCGCCGGGCGGGTGAGGAGGCGGGCCGCGCGGAGCTCGGCGTGCAGGTCCTGCGGGTGGCACCAGCCGGCCTGGACGACATGGGCCAGCGTCGAGCGGATGCGGTCGGGGTCTTCGGCCCGGGCGGCGAAGTCGGCCGCCGCGCGCACGGGGCGGGTGCTCGGGATGCCGGAAACGGCGATGGTGCGCGGCCAGCGGGCGGTGGCCTGCGGGCGGACCTCCGGGGTGCCGGTGAGCCGGCGCGGGGCGCGGATCAGGACGTCGGCGGGGGTGTGCGGGGCGTCGCGGATGCCGAGGATGGCCAGGGCCGCGCCGCCGGTGAGCACGGCCGTCTCCCCGGACAGCGGGTCCGCGGTCGGCTCGGCGGCGTACAGGACGGCGGCGAGGGCGCGTTGGCGGTGGTCCGGGGGCCCGGTCTGGAGGAGGTAGACCCGGGGCAGCAGGCGCTGCCAGGGCCCGCCCGGGCGGGTGCGGGAGGTGATGGTGCCCTCCGGGATCCCGGAGGCGGCGAGCTGGTGGCGGGTGGCCAGGTTGAGTTGCCTGCGGGCCGTCCGCGCCGCCGCCCGGTTCGGTCCGCGGTTCGGTCCCCGGTCCGGTCCTCGGTTCGGTCCCCGGTTCTGTTCCCGGTGCGTCGGCCGCTTCGGCTGAGGTGTGGTGATCATGCCGGCGGTATGCCCGGCCTGATCCGCACAACACCCCCTAGCGGCCCGGGTGGTCCGGGGAGAGGAAGACGATCACGCCCGTCTGGGTGCCCGGGCGGGCCGTGACCTCGTGCCAGCCCAGGCGGCGGTACGTGGCCACCGTGTCGGTGGCCAGGCGGGAGGTCAGCAGCCAGGCCCGGCGGTCCGGGGCGTCGGCGGTGATCTCCGTCAGCAGGGCGCGGCCGGTGCCGTGGCCGCGCGCGTACGGGCGTACGGCGAGTTCGTCTATCTCCAGCGCACCCGTCAGGAGTTCCCGCACCCGCGCCGGGCCGAGCTGCGCCGCGACCTGTGCGTACCCGCGGTCCTTGGGGAAGGCCGCCGGGGTGAGCCAGCCCGTGGCGAAGCCGTCGATGCCGGCCGCGGACTGGGCGAGGGCCGTACGGAAACCGCGGCGCCGGCTGTCGGCCTGGAGCCGGACCCCGAATTGGCGAATGGTTTCTGCGTCCTCGTTCCACGGCGGGGCGGAGAAGACGTCGACATAGGCGTCGACCAGTTCGTCCGCGAGGTCGAGGACGGCCTGTCCGTAGCAGATCACGATGTCCGAGCTCCTCTTTCTTCCCGTTTTACCGTTTGGGGTGGGAGAGCCAATTTATGCCGGTCGGGTTCCCCCGGGCACGTTTCGCACGGATCCGGCGAGTGTGCGACAAATCCCCTCCCCGTCCTCCGTGTCGGGGACCGCGCGGCCGCGTTGAGCAGCCCGTGGACAGACTGATTCGGGCGGCCGGCCGGTGCGTGCTCGCCTTCCTCCTCGTCCTGGGAGTGGTGGCGCTGCTGCCGCGCGCCGTCAAGGACGCCGTACCGGACGGTGTGATCGGCGGGGCGGTGCTCGTCCTGGGGGCGCTGGGCGCCCGCCGGGTGGTCAAGCCCCCGCGTTAGCCTCGTGGCAGTACCAGTCGGATCAGATGAACGTGATGGAGGAGTTGGGCATGGCGCGCGTACCGAGTTCCGCAGTGGCGGCCGTCGGACTGGTCGGCGGGTACGCCGTCGCCCGGTGGACCAAGAAGCGTCCGCTGGGCGGTGTCGTGCTCGGCGCCGCCGGGCTGGCCGCCGGCCGGGAATGGCACCGCAGCGGCGGCGCCCCCGCGGCGGCCGGGCTCGGGGCGCTGTACCTCGCCGGCTTCGCGGGCGCGCACCCGCTGGCCAAGAAGGTCGGGGCCTGGCCGGCCGTCCTGGGGGCCGCGGCGGTCGTGGCGACCGCCTCCTGGGTCGTCGCCGACCGCGGCTGACGCCGCCGCCCGTACGCCCCGGGCCGGGGTCGTACGCCGGGCCCCGGCCCATCCGCCGGGGCCTACGCCCCGATGCCCCTACGCCCCCAGCGCCTGCGACACGGCATAGATCAGCAGTCCGGCCAGGGCTCCGACCACCGTGCCGTTGATGCGGATGAACTGGAGGTCCCGGCCGATGTGGGCCTCGATCTTCCGCGATGTGTGCTCGGCGTCCCACCCGGCCACCGTGTCCGTGATCAGCGAGGTGATCTCGGTCCGGTAGGTGGTCACCACATACACCACCGCGCCCTCGATCCAGCCCTCCACCTTGTCCTGGAGCCGGCCGTCCGTGGCCAGCCGCGCCCCCAGCGACAGCAGCGAGGACCGGACCCGCAGCCGCAGCTCGCTGTGCTCGTCCTCCGCCGCCGAGATGATCATCGCCCTGATCGCGGTCCAGGCGGAGGCGATCACGTCCTGCACCTCCCCGCGCTGGAGGATCTCGGACTTCAGGCGCTCCACCCGGGCCCGGGTGTCCGTGTCCGACTGGAGGTCGGCCGCGAAGTCCGTCAGGAACCGGTCCACCGCCCCGCGCGCCGGGTGCTCCGGCATGTCCCGCATCTCGGTCAGGAAGCGGAGCAGCTCCTTGTACACGCGCTCGCCGACCTTGCGGTCCACGAACCTCGGGGTCCAGCCGGGCGCCCCGCCCTGGACCGCGCCCATCACCGACTCCCCGTGCGTCACGAGCCAGTCGTGGGCCTTGACGCAGACGAGGTCGACGACGCGGCGGTGCCCGCCGTCCGCGACGACCCTCTCCAGGGTCTTGCCGATCCCGGGCGCGATCTCGGCGGTCTCCGCCCGCCGCGTGATGGCCTCCCCCACGACCGCCTGTACGTCGGAATCGCGCAGTACGGTCAGGGCCCCGCGCAGCGCGGTGGCCAGCTCGGCCGTGACCCGGTCGGCGTGCGCGGGCTCGGCCAGCCAGGAGCCGAGCCGGGCGCCGATGCCGAGGGCGTGCAGGCGGGCGCGGACCACGTCCGGGGAGAGGAAGTTCTCGCCGACGAACTCCCCGAGGGAGACGCCGAGCTGGTCCTTCTTGGTCGGGATGATCGCGGTGTGCGGGATGGGCAGGCCGAGCGGCCGCCGGAACAGCGCGGTGACGGCGAACCAGTCCGCGAGCGCGCCGACCATGCCGGCCTCGGCGGCGGCCCGGACGTAGCCCGCCCAGCCGCCGGCCCCGGCGTGCTCCGCCCAGGTGGTCAGTACGTAGATCAGCGCGACCAGGATCAGCAGGCCGGTCGCGGTGGTCTTCATGCGGCGCACGCCGCGGCGGCGCTCCTCGTCGGCCTCGTTGAACACGAAGCCGCCGGTACCGAGGGGAGTGCTCCTCCCCGTACCGGTACCCGTGCCCGTACCTGAGCCCGTACCTGAGCCCGTATCTCTACCCGTGCCTGTGCCCGTGCCTGCGGCCTTGGTGCGGTGGTCCACGTGTCCCTCCCTTCCCCCGGGCGCCGGTTTTGTCTGCATAGCATCCGACTCCCGGGACCCCTCAGGAGTTCCCGGCACGCCGACCCGACCCACCGGACACCCCCCAGGGGACGCCTAGAGCTCCTTGCGGAGCTTCGGGCCACCGCCCAGGGGCTTCGGCCGCTTCGGGGGTTTGACCTTGACCTCCACCCCGCCCCAGAAGGCCAGGCCCGTCACGACCACCCGCGGGGCGCCCGGGGCCACCGGGCCCGGGGTGTCGCGCTGGTCGAAGGCGCCCATGAAGCCGAAGCCCCGTACGTCGACCTCCACGCCCGGCGGGACCGTGATCTGGATGCCGCCCATGATCGCGATGCAGTTGATCACCACCTCCCGCTCCGCGAAGTTCGCCTCGCGCAGGTCGAGGTCGCCGCTGCCCCAGAAGGCCACCGCGTCCAGCCGCGGCGGCACCGTCCAGGTGCCCTTGCGCTGGAACGAGGACATCACCGCGACCGCCGCCGAGGACGACGCCGGCACGCCGCCGCCCCCGATCCGCGAGGCCCACGAGCCGTCGGCCGGCACCGGAGCCGGCGCCGCGGCCGCGAGCGGCATCGGGTGGCCGCCCGGCGCCGGCAGATCGCGGGTCAGCGGTTCGAGTTCCGCGTACGTCTTCGACGTGTACGCGGCCTCCAGCCGCTCCTCGAACTCCTCCATGTCGATCCGGCCCTCGGCGACGGCGTCCCGCAGACGCTCCACCACCCGGTCACGGTCGGCGTCCGACGCCCTCAGCTCCGGCAACGGCTTCTCCGGCCGCTCGTCAGTCATGGGGAACAGCCTATGTAGTCATACGGAAGAGTTGTATGGCCCAACCCTGGTACCAGCCCCCGCACATCCCTGATTTATCCCTGGCCCCGCTCGTACATCCTCGCGATCACGTCCTCGATGTCCGGCTCCCGCACCGACAGGTCCAGCAGCGGATACCGCGCCGCCACCTCCGCCACCAGCGGCGCCGCCGAGGCCCCCGCCGGGAACGCCAGCCACTGCCGCGGCCCGTCCACCTTCACCACCCGCGCCCCCGCCACGCTGAGCTCGGGAAGCTCCCGCTCCAGGTCCACCACCAGCGTCCGCTCGCCGCCGCCCTCCCCCATCGAGTGCAGACCGGCCAGCGCCCCGTCGTACATCAGCCGCCCGTGGTCGATCACCATCACCCGCTCGCACAGCTGCTCGATGTCCTGGAGGTCGTGCGTCGTGAGCAGCACCGTCGTGCCGAGCTCCGCGTTCAGCTGCCGCAGGAAGCCCCGTACCTTCGCCTTGCTCACCACGTCGAGCCCGATCGTCGGCTCGTCCAGGTACAGCACGTCGGGATCGTGCAGCAGCGCCGCCGCGATGTCCCCGCGCATCCGCTGCCCCAGTGACAGCTGCCGTACCGGTACGTCCAGCAGCTCGGCCAGGTCGAGCCGGTCCACGCACCGCTCCAGGTTCTCCTCGAACCTGGCCCGCGGGATCCGGTACATCCGCCGCATCAGCCCGTACGAGTCCTTCAGCGGCAGGTCCCACCACAGCGTGGTCCGCTGCCCGAACACCACCCCGATCCGGTGCGCCAGCCGCATCCGCTCCCGCGCCGGGTCGATGCCCGCGACCCGCAGCCGGCCGCCGCTCGGCGTGAGGATGCCGGTCAGCATCTTGATCGTCGTCGACTTCCCGGCGCCGTTGGGCCCGATGTAGCCGACCACCTCCCCCCGCGCCACCTCGAAGCTGATCCCGTCGACGGCCCTGACCTGCCGTTTCTCCCGGCGCACCAGACCCGCCCGGCGCCGTACGTCGAAGACCTTCTCGACGCCGTCCAGCTCGATCAGCACGTTCCCGCCCATCCCGTCCACGCCGCCCATCCTCAGCTCCCCGTACTCCGGTACGAACGAAGTCCCGCGCGCCAAGCCAGCGACGCGGGTACGAACACCACCGCCGCCACCAGCGGGCTCACGAACGCCACCCACCCCGGCAGCCCCAGCGGATACGGCCGCCCCAGCACGTACAGGGCGGGCAGCCAGTTCACGAAGGCCAGCGGCACGATGAACGTGACCGCGCGCAACAGGTCCTTCGCGAACACCGTCGGCGGGTACTGGAGCATCGTGTTCCCGCCGTACGTGAAGGAGTTCTGCACCTCCGCCGCGTCCCCGGCGACGAACTGGAACGCCGCCCCGGCCACCATCACCGCCCCGAAGAGCGCCGCCCCGGCCAGCACCATCGAGGGCACCAGCAGCACCTTCCCGGCCGTCCACTCCACGTCCAGCTCCGAGACCGCCCAGACCAGCACCGCCAGCCCCTGCCCGATCCGCCCCACCCGGCGCAGCGCGAAGCGGTCGGCCGCGACCTGCGCGAGCACCGGGACCGGTCGCACCAGCATGGTGTCGAGCGAACCGTCGCGGATCCGGACGCCGATCCGGTCCGTATTGCCGAGGAGCAGGTCCGCCAGGCCCAGGGAGGCCGAGGAGGACCCGTACAGCAGGGCGATCTCGGGCAGCGTGAAGCCGCCGAGCGCGTCCACGTGCGAGAACATGATCCAGATGGCGACGAAGTCGAGCAGCGTGATCGCCGCGTTCCCGAGGGTGGAGAGGAAGAACGAGGTCCGGTACGCCATCGTCGACCGGACCCACATCGCCACGATCAGCCCGTAGCCGCGCAGCCCCTCCACGGCCCGGTTGCGAACCGGTACGTCCACCGGCCCCCCGGACCGCGCCGGGACAACGGCCGCCTCGACCGCCGCGACGGCCCCCACCGCTTCCGTCGCTTCCGCCGCCCCCACCGCCTGCACCGCTTCCGCCTCAGCCACCCTGGACGACCACCTTCCGCGTCGCGGCCGACTGCAACAGCCGCCCCGCGCCCAGCAGTACGAGCACCCACAGCGCCTGGAAGCCCAGCGCCCGCACCGCACCCCCGGCACCGGTGTGCTTGCCCATCAGCACGTCCAGCGGCACCTGCAGCATCGCGGCCCACGGCAGCACGCGGACCAACTCGCCGAAACCGCCCGGGAACACCGTCAGCGGCAGCAGCATCCCGGAGAAGAAGATCTGCACCACGACGGCCATCATGTTGATCCCGGACCCGTCCATCAGCCAGAACGCGGCCAGCCCCAGCAGGTACCGCAGCCCGAAACTGACGATCAGCCCGAGCGTCACGGACACCAGGAACAGCAGCCAGCGCAGCGGATCGGCGGGCAGCGCCAACGGGAAGGCCAACGCCCCCGCGAGCAGCGGAACCACTCCGCGCCCGAGCAACTGGAAGCCGGCCCTCCCCATGTCGGCGGCGAGCCACCACATCTGCAGGTCGGCCGGGCGGTACAGGTCGACGGCGATGTCACCCGTACGGATGCGCTCCTGCATCTCCTCCTGGAAGCCGCCGCCGATGAGCGCGCCAGCGGCGAGCAGCGACTGGCTCACCCAGACGAACGTCAGGGCCTCGGCCTGGTCGTAACCGCCCAGGCCGGGCCGCTCGTCCCACAACGCGACATAGGTGTAAGCGAGGATGAAGCCGAAGACGGTGTTGGTGAACACCCCTGCCGCCGTCGCCGTCCCGTAGGTGGCGTAGCGCCGGAATCCGCCGGCCGCCACGGCCGGATAGAGCCGTGCTCCGCGGGCCGTTGCGCGGCCCGCCGCGCGAGCCGTTGCCTGGTGCACCGTATCCCTCCCTTTTTCCCGGTCGTTCCTACGTCGGCCAAAGCGCGCGAGCTTAGTGCGGAGGGGCGATCCACGCGACCGGTTTACGCCCGTCCAACCCGGAACGAGCGGCCGATCGGGTAGACAGCATGGGGTACAGACGTGGATATTTCGTACGGCGTCGAGGAGTTCTGGCGATGAGCGACCAGTCACCACCACCGGGCTGGACGCCTCGCGACCCGGACACCCCCGCGGGGCCCCCGTCGGCACGGCAGCCGCAGCAGCCCCGGCCGCCACAACAGCCGCAACAGCCGGCCGGCGAGAAGCAGGCCCGCCGAGCCGCCAAGAAGGCCGAGCGCAAACGGAAGCGGACCGGCTGGCGCCGCCTCGTCCCCACCTGGCGCATGGTCCTGGCCACCGTCGTGCTGCTCGGCCTGCTGATCGTCGGCGCGTTCGTCGCCGGCTACCTGCTGGTCCACATCCCGCCCGCCAACGCCGCCGCGACCGCCCAGTCCAACCTCTACCTGTACGCCGACGGCTCCCAGCTCGCCCGCGACGGCGAGGTCAACCGCGTCAACGTCCCGCTCTCGCAGATCCCCCGCACCGTCCAGGAGGCCGTACTGGCCGCGGAGGACCGGGACTTCTACTCCGAACGGGCCGTCGACCCCAAGGCGATGGTCCGCGCCGCCTGGAACACGGCGACCGGCAAGGGCACCCAGTCCGGCTCCACCATCACCCAGCAGTACGTCAAGAACTACTACCTCGGCCAGGAACAGACCATCAAGCGCAAGGTCAAGGAGTTCTTCATCGCGATCAAACTCGGTCGCGAGAAGTCGAAGGACTACATCCTGGAGGGCTACCTCAACACCAGCTACTTCGGCCGCAACGCGTACGGCATCCAGGCCGCCGCCCAGGCCTATTACGGCAAGGACGTCGACAAACTCACCACCGCCGAGGGCGCGTACCTCGCCACCCTCCTCAACTCCCCCAGCGCCTTCGACGTCGTCGCCCACCCCCAGAGCCGCGACCGCGCGCTCGCCCGCTGGAACTACGTGCTCGACGGCATGGTCAAGAAGCAGTGGCTGCCGGCGGCCGAGCGGGCCGCCATCCGCTTCCCCGAACCCGGCAAGGTCCGCCCGGCCGCGGGGCTCTCCGGCCAGCGCGGCTATCTCGTCGAGGCCGTGAAGGACTACATCGTCGACCACAAGATCCTGGACGAGAAGACCCTCGCCGAGGGCGGCTACCGCATCACCACCACCATCGACAAGAGCCGCGAGAACGCGTTCGTCGAGGCCGTCGACGAGAAGATGGTCAGCAAGCTCGACCCGGAGAAGCGCAAGGCCGACCGCGTCGTCCGGGCCGGCGGGGTCTCCATCGACCCGGCCACCGGCAAGGTCGTCGCCATGTACGGGGGCATCGACTACACCAAGCAGTACGTCAACAACGCGACCCGGCACGACTACCAGGTGGCCTCCACCTTCAAACCGTTCGTGTTCGCCTCCGCCGTCGAGAACGACTCCCACACCCAGGACGGCCGCCTGATCACCCCCAACACCGTCTACAACGGCGACAACAAGCGCCGCGTGGTCGGGACCCGGACCCCGTACGCCCCCGAGAACGAGGGGCAGATCTCGTACGGGAACATCAGCGTCAACACCGCCACCGACCTCTCCGTCAACGCCGTCTTCGCGCAGATGGTCGTCGACGTCGGCACCGCGAAGGTCAAGAAGACCGCCATCGACCTCGGCATCCCAGAGAACACCCCGAACTTCGACGCCGGTCCGGCCATGGCGCTGGGCACCATGCAGGCCAGCGTCCTGGACATGACGCAGGCCTACGCGACCCTCGCCGACCACGGCCGCCACACCCCCTACACCCTCGTCGAGAAGATCGAGAAGGGCGACGACGAGGTCCACCTGCCCGACCGCACCCCGAGGCAGGCCGTCAGCCGCGAAGCCGCCGACACCACCACGTCCATGCTCGTCAGCGTCGTGGACAACGGCACCGGTACGGCCGCCCTCGCCGCCGGGCACCCGGCCGCGGGCAAGACGGGCACCGGCGAACTGGACCGCTCCGCCTGGTTCGCGGCGTACACCCCGGACCTGGTCACGGTCGTCTCGATGATGGGCCAGGACCCCGACACGGGCGCGCTGGAGTCCCTGTACGGGGCCCTCGGCGAGGCCCGGATCGGGGGCGGCGGGTACCCGGCGCGGATCTGGGCGCAGTACACGAAGTCGGCCCTGGAGAACAGCGACCCCCTGGACTTCGACCTCGACCTCCAGCCGGGCGCGGCCCCGCCCCCGCCGCCCTTCGTCCCCGGCAGCCCGGAGCCGTCGGAGGAGGAGAACACCCCGCAGTCCCCGGCCCCGCCGAGCCGGCCGAACCGCCCGGGCCGGCCGACGCCGCCCACCGGCGGCCAGGACCAGGGCGGCCGCAGCCAGGGCCAGGACCAGGGGCAGACCACCGAGGGCCAGACCCCGGAGGGCGACACCACGGGGGGCCAGAGCGACGCGGGCACCTCGACCGGAACGAGCACGGGGGCGACCGGCGGCACCACGACGGGCTCGACGGCCGGCGCCCTGGGCGGCGTGACGGGCGGCCTGCGCGGCCGCCCGCCCTCGAACTACCTGGAGTAGCCGGCCGCACCCCCCGGCGTGAGCCGGCCCCGGAAGCGGGGGTCAGTGACCGGAGGTCGCCTTCAGCCCCACCACGGCGACCAGCAGCAGGCAGATGAAGAAGATCCGGGCGGCGGTGACGGGCTCACCCAGCACCGCCATGCCGAGCACCGCGGCGCCGGCGGCGCCGATGCCCACCCATACGCCGTACGCGGTACCGATGGGCAGCGTCTTGGCGGCGTACGAGAGCAGCACCATGCTGGCGATGATCCCGGCACCGGTGAACACACTGGGCCAGAGCCGGGTGAAGCCCTCCGTGAACTTCATACCGATCGACCAGCCGACTTCGAGCAGACCGGCGACGAGAAGCAGAACCCAGGCCATGACGGGCACCTCCGGAAACGAGAGCGAACGGGGTGCGTCGTCTTGTCGTCCAGCAACAGCTACCCGGTACGGCGCGTCTCGTCGGGGGTTCCCCACCACCGTAGCAAAGCCCGTGCGAAAGGGCCGGTGACACCGGTCACCGGCCCTTCGACGCTCGATGCTCGACGCTGCCGCGCGACGCCCGTTTACAGATAGAGCCCGGTGGAGTCCTTGGACCCCTCCAGCCGCTCCGCGGCCACGGCGTGCAGGTCCCGCTCGCGCATCAGCACGTACGTCGCGCCCCGCACCTCGACCTCGGCCCGGTCCTCGGGGTCGTAGAGCACCCGGTCGCCCGGCTCCACACTGCGCACGTTCTGCCCGACCGCGACCACCTCGGCCCAGGCCAGCCGCTTGCCCACGGCAGCGGTCGCGGGGATGAGGATGCCGCCGCCCGAGCGCCGCTCGCCCTCGGGCGAGTCGGACTTCACGAGCACGCGGTCGTGCAGCATGCGGATGGGCAGCTTGTCGTGGGTGGTGGTCTTGGTGTCGTCGCTCACGCCACGAACCTACCCGCCCGCGCCCGGCCCGTACGCCGCAGGGTCATCAGCGCTTGCGCCGTGCCGAGACCACGAGCAGGCCGATCACACCGGCCGCGAGCAGCGCGACGGGCGCGATCCGCTCGAAGCGCGGGGCGCCGTCCTCGTGGCGCAGGCCATCCCGTACGTCCGTCAGGATGCGGTTCACGGCGACGACGGCCCGCCCGGCGGTGTGGTCCACGGTCGAGGCGACCCTGGCCTTCGCGTCCCCGATGATCGTCTTCGGATGCACGCGCACGCCGATCTCGTCGAGCGTCTCGGCGAGCTGCTCGCGGCGGCGGACGATGTCCGCCTCGATCTGTGCGGGGGTCCTGGCTTCGGGCACCGCGCTGCCTCCGTCGTCGTCGGGTCGAGTAGGGGGCGTAGCCCACCATGAACAGTCTGTCAGCTTAGTCTCGGACCGTACCGATCCCCTCCCGAGGAGACTGTTGACATGAGCGAGCGACTCCAGCCGGGCGACACCGCCCCCGCCTTCACCCTGCCCGACGCGGACGGCAACGAGGTCTCGCTCGCCGACCACGAGGGCCGAAAGGTGATCGTGTACTTCTACCCGGCGGCGCTGACGCCGGGCTGCACGAAGCAGGCCTGCGATTTCACGGACAACCTGTCGGTATTGGCCGAGGCCGGCTACGACGTGATCGGCGTGTCCCCGGACAAGCCGGAGAAGCTGGCGAAGTTCCGCGAGAAGGAGCACCTCAAGGTCACCCTGGTCGGCGACCCGGAGAAGCAGGTCCTCGAGGCCTACGGCGCGTACGGCGAGAAGAAGCTGTATGGCAAGACGGTGACGGGCGTCATCCGCTCCACGGTGATCGTCGACGAGGAGGGCAAGGTCGAACGCGCCCTCTACAACGTCAAGGCCACGGGCCACGTAGCCAAGATCATCAAGGACCTGGGCATCTGACGGCACCCGCCTTCCCCGGCAGCGGCCCGCACCCACCCGGTGCGGGCCGCTCCGCTTTTCGCACGAAATGACCGGTAACCATCGACGCAACCCCCCGTTACTCCGTACGAGAGCCGCACACGCGGCCGGGAACGGAGGGGTGGGCGGATGCCGACGAGCCGATACACGAGGAAACGCCTCACGGAGGCGGCGCGCACGTCGCGGACACTGAGCGAGGCGGTGGAGAAGGTGGGGGCGGACCCACGGGGCGGATCCCGGGAATACGTGCGCGTCCGCATGCGGAAGCTGGGGGTCGACACATCGCACTTCGAGCGGGAGGGGGTGAAGTGGACCAAGGAGGTCCTTGAGACGGCTGTGGCCGCTTCCAGCAACATGTACGAGGTGCTCCACCGACTCGGCCTGGAAGCCGTGGGCGGACACCACGCTCACATCAGCCGCAAGGTGAAGGCATTCGGCATCAACACCTCACACTTCACCGGCCCGACGCGGACGGAGCGCATGCGGGACAACGGACGCCGCCGCACAGCCCAGGAGATCCTCTGCGAGGACGCCTCGCCACAGGCCACGAGAACGCCCAACTCCCGGCTGCGGCGCGCCCTCCTGGAGAGCGGGGCCCACGAGTGCTGCGCCTTCTGCGGCATCGAGGCGGCCTGGCTGGGCGAGCCGCTCGCCTTGGAGGTCGACCACTCGACGGCAACTGGCGGAACAACCGGCGAGAGAACCTGCGGTTCCTCTGCCCCAACTGCCACTCCACGACTGATACATACCGCGGCCGAGGCAAGGTGCGACGATGACCCCCGCCGTTGGCCGGTCGCCCCGGCCGACGGCGGAGGAGCTTCGGCACGCCGTGGACGCTTCGCGCTCACTCTCCGAGTCCCTTCGCCTCCTCGGCCGACCGGACAACCATCATCAGCGCGCACGCCTGAAGGCATGGATCACGGACGAGGGCATCAGCACCGCCCACTTCCTGGGGCAAGCCCACCAGCGCGGCAAGCCATCGCCCACCGCCAAGACGCCGGACGAGATACTCGTCCGGCACGACACGCAGCGGAGAACCGGCACCAAGACGCTGCGTCGCGCGCTGCACGAGATCGGCGTCCCGGAGTGCTGCGACCGGTGCGGAACCCCTCCCGTGTGGCAAGGGCGCCCCATGACCTTGGAGATCGACCACGTCAACGGCGACTGGAGCGACGACCGCCGGGAGAACCTCAGGCTGCTGTGCCCCAACTGCCATGCGATCAGCAGCACATGGTGCCGAGGAGGCCGCCGCCGGTCGAGTTCCTGATCTTGCGCATTTTCGTACAGCCGCCTGCCGCTATCATGGCAGGCGGCTAGCGGCGGTGGCGCAACGGCGACGCAGCAGACTTAGGATCTGTGGCCCGTGAAACGGCTTGAGGGTTCGAATCCCTTCCGCCGCACAGCAACGGCCTGCGAATCGAAAGATCGATTCGCAGGCCATTTTTGTACCCGCCCTCAGCCCACCAGGGCGCGGATGAAGGGGAGCAGGGCGCGGAAGGCCTGGCCGCGGTGGGAGATGGCGTTCTTTTCCGCCGGGGTGAGTTCCGCGCAGGTGCGGGTGTCGCCCTCGACCTGGAGGATCGGGTCGTAGCCGAAGCCGCCGGTGCCTGCCGGGGTGTGGCGCAGGGTGCCCATGAGGCGGCCTTCGACGACGCGTTCGGTGCCGTCCGGGAGGGCGAGAGCCGCCGCGCACGCGAAGTGGGCTCCACGGTGCTCGTCGGCGATGTCCCCGAGCTGGGCCAGCAGCAGGTCCAGGTTGGCCCGGTCGTCGCCGTGCTTGCCCGCCCACCGCGCCGAGAAGATGCCGGGTGCGCCGTTCAGGACGTCCACGCAGAGGCCCGAGTCGTCGGCGATCGCCGGCAGGCCGGTGGCCTGGGCCAGGGCGTGGGCCTTGAGGAGGGCGTTCTCGGCGAAGGAGATGCCGGTCTCCTTGACGTCGGGGATCTGCGGGTACGCGTCCGCGCCGACCAGCTCGTGCGGCAGGCCGGCGTCGGACAGGATGGCGTGGAGCTCGGCGATTTTGCCCGCGTTGCGGGTGGCGAGGATCAGGCGGCTGGTCATGCCGCCCATTATCCGGCCCCGTCCGAGCGGCCTGCGGATCAGCCCGGGGTGCAGACCTTGGAGAGTTCCTTGGCCGCGTCGGCCACCGGCTGGATGTCCGGGGTGGTGTTGCCGTTCTCGATGGCCGTGCGGACGTTCTTCACCGCCGTGGTCATGGAGGAGACGGCCTTGCTCAGGTCGGCGTTGTCCGTCTGGTCGCCGACCTTCTTGAGGTTCGCCTCGATCTGGTTGAGCGCGTTCTGGGCGTCCTGCGGGCTGTTGCCCGCCTGGGAGACCGCCTGCTGGAGGTCGTTGGCGCCGTCCGTGATGGCGACCGCCGTGTTCGCGCAGTCCATCGCCGTCGAGATCGCGTCACAGGACGTCAGCGCCGGTACGGCGAGAGCCGCGGCGAGCACGACCGCCGCTATGCGGTGCTTCGGGTTCATGTTCGGGTCTCCCAGGGATCGACACGGATGTGAGGACGGGCGCACGGCTTTGACACCGTGCGCCCGTACCCACGGGGACGCACCAGCGGCCCCTTCGGTTCTTTCTGTTGCCCGGAACCGCGGCCGGAACCGCGGCCGGAACCGCGGCCGGAACCGCGGCCGGAACCGCGGCCGGAGCTGTGACCGGAACCGCGACGGGGCCGCGGCCGGAGCCGCGCCTAGAGCTGGAGCGCGCCCAGCTGGATGGCCTCGAGGTCGGCGCAGCCGCCGGCGGCCAGGTCCAGGAGGGCGTTCAGCTCCTTGCGGTCGAACGGCTCGCCCTCGGCGGTGCCCTGGACCTCGACGAAGCGGCCGTCGCCGGTGCAGACCACGTTCATGTCGGTCTCGGCGCGCACGTCCTCCTCGTAGCAGAGGTCGAGCAGCGGGACTCCGTCCACGATGCCGACGCTGACGGCGGCGACGGTGCCGGTGAGCGGCTTGCGGCCGGCCTTGATCAGCTTCTTCTGCTGGCCCCAGGCGACGGCGTCGGCCAGGGCCACGTAGGCGCCGGTGATGGCGGCGGTACGGGTGCCGCCGTCGGCCTGGAGGACGTCGCAGTCCAGGACGATGGTGTTCTCGCCCAGCGCCTTGTAGTCGATCACGGCGCGCAGGGAGCGGCCGATGAGGCGGGAGATCTCGTGGGTGCGGCCGCCGATCTTGCCGCGTACGGATTCGCGGTCGCCGCGGGTGTTGGTGGAGCGGGGCAGCATCGAGTACTCGGAGGTGACCCAGCCTTCGCCGCTGCCCTTGCGCCAGCGCGGCACGCCTTCGGTGAAGGAGGCGGTGCAGAAGACTTTGGTGTCACCGAAGGAGATGAGGACGGAGCCCTCGGCGTGCTTGCTCCATCCGCGTTCGATGGTGACCGGGCGGAGCTGTTCGGGCGTACGGCCGTCGATGCGAGACATGCGTCCGAGCCTAGTCGGTGGCCGGGTGGGCGAGAGCCGGGTACGCGAAGACCCCGTCCGGGTGGGTCCGGTACGGGGTCTGGCGGAGGTCCGAGCGGGAGCTCAGCTCACATCATGTCTTCGATGTCGGCGGCGATCGGGTCGGCGTCGGTGCCGATGACGACCTGGACCGCGGTGCCCATCTTGACGACGCCGTGGGCGCCGGCGGCCTTCAGTGCGGCCTCGTCGACCAGGCCGGGGTCCTTGACCTCGGTGCGCAGGCGGGTGATGCAGCCCTCGACCTCTTCGATGTTGTCGATGCCGCCGAGCCCGGCGACGATCTTCTCAGCCTTGGTGGCCATGTTTTCTCCCTGAGTTCTACGAAGAACGACCTGCGCAATCCGCTTTGTCACGGTAACGCACGGTTGGCCCATCTACACGAGCGCGTGACCGAGGTCTGCCGAATCATGACGATCAGCAGCAGCCCGCCTCGCAACTGGTCTACACCAGTGTGCCGCACGCGCTGCCCCTGCCAAAACGGGCCGTTCAGGGAGGACGCCGATGAGCGCGAGCAGCGCCGCAGAAGCACCGCAGCAGCGGAAGTGGTGGAGCGGCTTGTACCCGGGGCTGCAGAAGATGGGGCGGAGCCTGCAGCTGCCGATCGCGGTGCTGCCCGCGGCCGGGCTCCTCAACGGACTCGGGCAGCCCGGAGTCTTCGGCGAGGACGGCCTGAACTGGACCATCGTGTCCAAGGTGATGGTGGCCGCGGGCGGCGCCCTGCTGAACGCGGACCTCGGCCTGCCGCTGCTCTTCTGCATCGGTGTCGCGATCGGCATGGCCAAGAAGGCCGACGGCTCGACGGCCCTCGCGGCGGTGGCGGGCTTTCTCGTCTACCGGGGCGTACTGCACGCCTTCCCCAACACCTGCCCGGTCGGCACCGCGGACATCGGCGGCGGCTGCCTGGGGCCGAACAACACCTTCGTGGAGTTCACGTACCAGAACCCCGGAGTGTTCGGCGGCATCATCATGGGCCTGCTCGCCGCCTGGTTCTGGCAGCGCTTCCACCGGGTCAAGCTGGTCGACTGGCTGGGCTTCTTCAACGGGCGCCGCCTGGTCCCGATCATCATGTCGTTCGTGGCGATCGGGTTCGCGGCGCTCTGCCTGTGGATCTGGCCGCCGGTCGGCAGCGCACTGGAGAGCTTCTCCGACTGGCTGGTGGGGCTGGGCTCCTGGGGTGCCGGAATCTTCGGCGTCGCCAACCGCGCGCTGCTGGTGATCGGCCTGCACCAGTTCCTGAACGTTCCCGTGTGGTTCCAGTTCGGCAGCTACACCAAGCCGGACGGACAGACGGTGCACGGCGACATCAACATGTTCCTGGCGGGCGACCCGAACGCCGGGCAGTTCCTGACCGGCTTCTTCCCGATCATGATGTTCGCGCTTCCGGCGGCGGCACTGGCGATCACGCACTGCGCGAAGCCGGCCCGGCGCAAGGAGGTCGGCGGCCTGATGCTGTCGGTGGCCCTGACATCCTTCGTCACCGGCATCACCGAGCCACTGGAATACTCGTTCCTCTTCGTGGCGCCGGTGCTGTACGCGATCCACGCGGTCCTGACAGGCGTGTCGATGGCGGTGACCTGGGCGCTGGGCGTCCACGACGGCTTCAGCTTCTCGGCGGGCCTGATCGACTACCTCATCAACTTCGGCCTGGCGACGAAGCCCTTGCTGATCATTCCGATCGGCCTGTGTTTCGCGGCGGTGTACTACGCCGTCTTCCGCTTCGCGATCACCAAGTTCAACATCCCGACCCCCGGACGCGAGTCGGACGAGGAGATCGCGGCCATGCAGGCGGAGAACACGAAGGCGTAACGAACCGCGCGCCGCGCGAGGCCCTCGGATCCGCGGATCCGGGGGCCTTCCGCTTGTCCCGGGCCCCGCCCGCGCGTCCGGCCGCTCCCGGAAGCGGAATGTGGCGTAGGCCACAGGAAATCGAAGGTTCCTTATCTATCCCCGACCATGCTACAACTGGTCTACACCATCAATTGGTGTAGACCACGCGGCCCCATCGGGGAGCCTGCGTACCCCCAACGAAGACGTCGCCGTCCCCATCTCCTCCGGCGGCGCCTTGCCCTCTGGAGGAAGTTGTGACCACGGCTGCCGCCGCCCCCGCGGCCCAGAAGAAGAAGGGCTCCGGCGCGATGGCTGTCATGCAGCGCATCGGCCGCAGCCTCATGCTCCCCGTCGCGGTGATGCCCGCCGCCGCGCTCCTGGTCCGCTTCGGCCAGGACGACATGCTGGCCCGCGCGTCCTTCCCGGACTTCATCCAGAAGCTGGCCGGCTACATGGCCGCGGGTGGCGACGCCATCCTCGGCAACATGGCGCTGCTGTTCTGCGTCGGCATCGCGATCGGCTTCGCGAAGAAGTCGGACGGCTCCACGGCGCTGGCCGCGGTCGCCGGTTACCTGGTCTTCCAGAAGGTGCTCGCCACCTTCACCGACTCGAACCTGCCGAAGGTGGCCAAGGTCGTCGAGGGCAAGATCGTCAACGTCGAGGCCCCGGTCAACGCCGGCGTCCTCGGCGGCGTCGTGATGGGCATCGTTGTCGCGCTCCTCTACCAGAAGTTCTACCGGACCAAGCTGCCGGACTGGGCGGGCTTCTTCGGCGGGCGCCGTCTCGTCCCGATCCTCTCCTCCTTCGCCGGCCTGGTCATCGGCATCGTCTTCGGCCTCATCTGGCCGGTGCTCGGCGCGGGTCTGCACAGCTTCAGTGAGTGGCTCGTCGGTTCCGGCGCCGTCGGCGCGGGCATCTTCGGTGTCGCCAACCGTGCGCTGATCCCGATCGGCATGCACCACCTGCTGAACTCCTTCCCGTGGTTCCAGGCCGGCTCCTACACCGACGGCGGCACCGACTACCACGGTGACATCGCCCGCTTCCTGCACGGCGACCCGACGGCCGGCCAGTTCATGACCGGCTTCTTCCCGATCATGATGTTCGCCCTTCCGGCGGCCTGCCTGGCCATCACCCACGCGGCCCGCCCCGAGCGCCGCAAGGTGGTCGGCGGCATGATGTTCTCGCTCGCGCTCACCGCCTTCGTCACCGGTGTGACCGAGCCGATCGAGTTCACCTTCATGTTCATCGCCCCGGTGCTGTACGCGATCCACGCGGTGCTGACCGGTGTCTCCATGGCCCTGACGTGGGGTCTGGGCATGAAGGACGGCTTCGGCTTCTCCGCCGGCGCGGTCGACTACCTGCTCAACCTGGGCAAGGCCAGCAACCCGCTGGGCCTGGCGGTCGTGGGCCTGTGCTTCGCGGCCCTCTACTACGTGATCTTCCGTGTCGCGATCACCAAGTTCAACATCCCGACGCCGGGCCGCGAGTCCGACGAGGAGCTCGCCGAGCTGGCGAAGGCCGAGGCCAAGTAGCCACGGCGGCGCAGTACGGCGAAGCCCCCGCTCTCCCTTCCGGGAGGGCGGGGGCTTCCTCGTGCGTGCGGCCGGGCCCGCGCTCAGACCTCGTAGACCGCGCCCGCGTACGCCAGGTCCACCGGGCCGTCGTAGACCGCGCGGGCGTCGGCCAGGTTCTGGCGGGCGTCCGTCCACGGCGGGATGTGGGTGAGCACCAGCCGGCCGACCCGGCCGCCGTGCGCGAACTCCCCGGCCTCGCGGCCGTTGAGGTGGAGGCCCGGGACGTCCTCCTTGCCGTGCGTGAAGGAGGCCTCGCACAGGAACAGGTCCGTGCCCTCGGCCAGCATCCCCAGCTCGGGGCAGACGCCCGTGTCTCCGGAGTACGTCAGGGAGCGGCCGCCGTGCTCGACGCGGATGCCGTAGGCCTCGACGGGGTGGCTGACGCGTTCGGTGCGGACCGTGAACGGGCCGATCTCGAAGCTGCCGGACTTCAGGTTCCGGAAGTCGAAGACCTCGCTCATGGAGCGCTCGTCGGGGACGTCGTCGTACGCGGTCGTCAGGCGCTTCTCGGTGCCCTCGGGGCCGTAGACGGGGATCGCGGCGCACCGGCCGCCCTCGTGCCGGTAGAACCGGGCGACGAAGTAGGCGCACATGTCGATGCAGTGGTCGGCGTGCAGATGGCTCAGGAAGATCGCGTCGAGGTCGTAGAGACCGATGTGGCGCTGCAGCTCGCCCAGGGCGCCGTTGCCCATGTCGAGGAGCAGCCGGAAGCCGTCGGCCTCGACGAGGTAGCTCGAGCAGGCCGATTCCGCGGACGGGAACGACCCCGAGCAGCCGACGACGGTGAGCTTCATGGAGCGAGAACCTCCGGGGACGGTCCGTGGACGGAATGCGGGCCGTGCGTGGGTCGAGCGTAAGGCGCGAAACGTCAGGTCGCTCCTCCGCGGCAGGCCGTTGTGGGGGGAATCACCTGTGCTGTCACCCGGGGGAGCGACGGTGGGCACGGGCGTGCCGGTGCACTGCCGTGCCGGGGGGTGGGGGCGAGGCTACCTTCGGAATATGGACACGTCCTGGTGGCCCGCGGCGGCCGCGGTGGTGGCCGTGGTGCTGGTGGTGCTGGTCGCGGGGCGGCGGCAGGGGCCGTCCCGGCGGATCCCGCCGCCGCACGGGCCGGGCGCGGCCCCGCGGCCGCGCCCCGGTGAGCTGTGGTCCCTCGCCGACGGGCGGCTGTGCCTGGTGCTGGCGGTGGCTTCCGTACGGGCCCACCGCGCGCGGGTCGCGTGGATCACCGGGAAGTACGACGACCGGCGGGCCGGGGTGATCCCGCTGCCGCCGGGGACGGTGGGGGCGCAGGGCCGGGCGGGCTTCCTGGAGGCGGACCGGCCGGCGGAGGTGTGGGTGTGGGAGTTCGCCGTGCGGCTGGGAGTCCTGGATCCCGCGGTGTGGGACGAGGTCAAGGGACTCGGAGGTGGGGCGTGATCCGGTTGAGGCGCGTGTACGACCCCCCGGAGCCGGAGGCGGACGGGGTGCGGGTCCTGGTGGACCGGCTGTGGCCGCGGGGCCTGGCGAAGGCGGCGGCCGCGGTGGACGAGTGGCCGAAGGCGGTGACCCCGTCGGGGGAACTGCGGAAGTGGTTCCACGCGGGCGGATCGCGGGAGGAGTTCCGGCAACGGTACGAGGCGGAGCTCGCGGAGCCGGCCGCCGCCGCGGAGCTGGACCGGCTGCGCGGCTTGGCCGGGGCGGGCCCGCTGACCCTCCTGACCGCGGTCAAGGACCCCGCGTCCAGCCACGCCGCCGTCCTCGCGGAGCTGCTTTCCGGCTGACACCAGGCCGCTACGCGGGGTGCCGGACCCCGCGAGCCCGGCCTGTTCGGCGGGACGCCCCCCAGGGGGTGTCTTGCCGCGAGCCCGGCATGATCGGCGAGACGCCCCCTAGGCCCAGAGCTGGCCCTGGAGGGTCTCGATCGCTTCCTCCGTCGTCTTCGCCGTGTAGACGCCCGTCGACAGGTACTTCCAGCCGCCGTCGGCCACGACGAAGACGATGTCCGCGCTCTCTCCGGCCGCGACCGCCTTGCGGCCCACGCCGATCGCCGCGTGCAGGGCGGCGCCGGTGGAGACGCCCGCGAAGATGCCCTCCTGCTGGAGGAGTTCGCGGGTGCGGGTCACCGCGTCCGCCGAGCCCACCGAGAAGCGGGTCGTCAGGACCGAGGCGTCGTACAGCTCGGGGACGAAGCCCTCGTCGAGGTTGCGCAGGCCGTAGACCAGGTCGTCGTACCGCGGCTCCGCCGCCACGATCCGTACGCCCGGCACGTGCTCGCGCAGGTAGCGGCCCACGCCCATCAGGGTGCCCGTCGTGCCCAGGCCCGCCACGAAGTGGGTGATCGAGGGCAGGTCCCGCAGGATCTCGGGGCCGGTGGTCGCGTAGTGCGCGCCCGCGTTGTCGGGGTTCCCGTACTGGTAGAGCATCACCCAGTCGGGGTGCTCCGCCGCCAGCTCCTTGGCCACCCGGACCGCGGTGTTCGACCCGCCCGCCGCCGGCGAAGAGATGATCTCGGCTCCCCACATGGCCAGCAGGTCGCGCCGCTCCTGGGAGGTGTTCTCCGGCATGACGCACACGATCCGGTAGCCCTTGAGCTTGGCCGCCATCGCCAGCGAGATGCCGGTGTTGCCCGAGGTCGGCTCCAGGATCGTGCAGCCGGGGGTGAGCCGGCCGTCCTTCTCGGCCTGCTCGACCATGTGGAGCGCGGGGCGGTCCTTGATCGAGCCGGTCGGGTTCCGGTCCTCCAGCTTGGCCCAGATGCGGACGTCGTCCGAGGGCGACAGCCGGGGCAGCCGGACGAGCGGCGTGTTGCCGACCGCGGCCAGCGGGGAGTCGTAGCGCATCAGACGGAGCCGCCGGCGACCGCCGGGAGGATGGTGACGCTGTCGCCGTCCTTGAGGGCGGTGGAGATGCCGTCCAGGAAGCGGACGTCCTCGTCGTTGAGGTAGACGTTCACGAAGCGGCGCAGCTTGCCGCCGTCCACGATGCGCTCCTCAATGCCCTTGTGGCGCGTCTCCAGGTCCGCGAACAGCTCGGACAGCGTGGTGCCCTCACCGCTGACGGCCTTCTCGCCGTCGGTGTAGGTGCGGAGGATGGTGGGGATGCGGACCTCGATGGCCATGGCAGGCTCCAGTGGTGAAGTAAGCGGGAGGGGCGAAAGGGCGCGCGGCGCAAGGCCCCCGCGCGAGGGGCTGTGGTGCTCAGGCGGCAGGACAGATGCTGCTGGCGAGGCGGCACAGGTCGACGTGCAGCCGCGCCACGAGCAGCAGGCTGCCGGGCGTCTCGATGCTCACGTCGTGGGGAACCATGCGGTCATGTTAACGATTCCCGGTCCCCCGTTTGGAGTGTGATCCCGCATTGTGGACGCAAACCGCTCACATCGTGGTCAGTAGCCCGCTACGACCTGCACTTCTTCCTCCGTGATGACGCCTTCGACGATCCGGTACGAGCGGAACTGGAACTCTCCGAGGCCGTCGGTGTCCGCCGTGGAGACCAGGACGTAGTGCGCGCCGGGCTCGTTCGCGTACGTGACGTCCGTGCGGGAGGGGTAGGCCTCGGTCGCGGTGTGCGAGTGGTAGACGATCACGGGCTCCTCGTCCCGGTCGTCGAGCTCGCGGTAGAGCTTCAGCAGATCCTTCGAGTCGAACTCGTAGAACGTGGGCGAGCGGGCCGCGTTGAGCATCGGGACGAACCGCTCGGGGCGGTCGGTGCCGGCCGGACCGGCCACGATGCCGCAGGCCTCGTCGGGGTGGTCCTTGCGGGCGTGCTCGACGATCCGGTCGTACAGCGCCTGGGTGAGGGTCAGCATGGTCGACAGGATAAGCAGACGGGCCCTCCCGTACCGAGGTGTGGTACGGGAGGGCCCGAATGCTGGACACGGCCGGTCAGGCGACCGGCTCCGAGACCTTGCCGGCCTTGTTGAAGGCGGCTCCGGCCGGGTTGCGCTTCTTGAGCACCAGGTAGGAGACGCCCAGGATCAGGCCCCACAGCGGCGCGCAGTACAGCGAGACGCGGGAGTCCTTGTCGATGCCCATCATCACGATGACCATGCCGATGAACAGCAGGGCGAACCAGCTGGTCCACGGGGCGCCGGGAGCCCGGAAGGGGGACTGCGGCAGCTCGCCGCGGTCGGCCTTGGCGCGGTAGCGGATCTGGCAGACCAGGATCATGATCCAGGCCCACATGCCGGAGATGGTGGCGAAGGAGACGACGTAGTCGAAGGCCTTGCCCGGGGCGACGTAGTTGATCCAGACGCCCACCAGCATCAGCGCGGCGGAGAAGGTGGTGCCCACGAGCGGGGTGCCGCTCTTGGTGAGCTTGGTGAAGAACTTCGGGCCCTGGCCGTTGAGCGCGAGGTCGCGCAGCATGCGGCCGGTGGAGTACATGCCCGAGTTGCAGGAGGAGAGCGCGGCGGTCAGCACGACGAAGTTGACGATCGCGGCGCCGACGCCGAGGCCCATCTTCTCGAAGGCCAGCACGAACGGGCTCTCGCCCGCCTTGAAGTTGGACCACGGGATGACCGACATGATCATGATGAGCGCGCCGACGTAGAAGACGGCGATGCGCCACGGCACGGTGTTGATGGCCTTGGGCAGGGTCTTCTCGGGGTCCTTGGACTCGCCGGCGGTGACGCCGACCAGCTCGACCGCCAGGAAGGCGAACATGACGATCTGGAGCGTCATCAGCGTCTCGCCGATGCCGTTCGGGAAGAAGCCGCGGTCGCTCCAGAGGTTGGAGACGGAGGCGGTGGCGGCGGCGTCGGAGAAGCCGACGGTGAGGATGCCGGCGCAGATCAGGATCATGCCGACGATGGCGGTGACCTTGACCATGGAGAACCAGAACTCGAGCTCGCCGAAGAGCTTCACCGAGATCAGGTTGGCGGCGTAGAGGATGACCGTGAAGATCAGCGCGTAGGCCCACTGCGGGAAGCTGTCATGGGTCCAGTACGACATGTACTTGGCGGCCGCGGTCACCTCGGTGATGCCGGTGACCACCCAGAAGAGCCAGTACGTCCACCCGGTCGCGTACCCCCAGAAGGGGCCGAGGAACTCCCGGGCGTAGTCCGAGAAGGAGCCCGAGACCGGGCGGTACATCAGCAGCTCGCCGAGGGCGCGCATGATGAAGAAGATGACCAGGCCCGCGATGGCGTAGGCCAGGATCAGGCTGGGGCCCGCCTTCGAGATCGCCTTGCCGGCGCCCAGGAAGAGGCCGGTGCCGATGGCTCCGCCGATCGCGATCATCTGGATCTGGCGGGCTCCGAGTGCGCGGTGGTATCCCTCGCCACCCTCGGCCGCGGCGCCCTCGCCGGGCGTCTTGTCGTGCTGCTCGACCTGCACAAAGGTCATGTCTTGGTGCGCCTTTCTCCACGCCGACCCGCGCCTCGAAGGCAGCGGATCGGGTCCTCGATCCCCCCGGATACGGATGGAGTTGCACCCGGCGGTCAGCCGGTTCAAGCGGGCCGGGGACATGGGTGGCGCCCCGCGGCGGTCGTGAAGATTTATCACGGGCTTATTGATAGCCGCGGCAGGGAAAAGTGATCCGGGTCACAAGAAATTCGGGACAGAGGTCCCGAAACGGATCAGACCACCGCATCGCGGTGATCTGATCGTTATCCGGATTTGAGCGTCCGCTGAGCGAACGGCGTTCGTGTCGTCGGAATTCTCAGAGCGTTTCGATCAGCGTCTCCTGGAGGCCACCGAGCCACAGGTACGCCATCACCATCGGCTTGCGCGGATCCTCGTCCGGCAGCCGGAAGAGCACCGCGCTCTCGTCGTCCTCGGTGATGTCCAGGCGCGCGGCGATCGTCAGGCGCAGGTCGTTGAGCGCGCCCAGCCAGCGCAGCGGGAGCTCCCCGGTGAGCTCCAGCACGGCCGCCCCGCCCTCGCCGTCGGGGGCGAGCCCGTCCAGGCTCCGTACGACGGCCAGCGCGTCCTCCCGCTTGCGGGTGCGCAGGTCGTTCTCGGTGAACCTGCGGAACTCCGCCGACCGGGCGGCCAGCTCGGCCGGGTCCACCTTCTGGTCCTCGGGGCCGGGGCCGCCGTAGGCGTCGGGGAAGAGCCGGATCAGCGCGGGGTCGGAGGGCCGCTCGGTGGGTCCCTGGTTGGCCTCGGCGAAGAGCACGGCGAGCGGGTCGGCGTCCTCCTCGGGCTCGGGCGCGCCCGGCCCGATGAGCTCCAGCAGCTGTACGGCCAGCGAGCGCAGGATGGAGATCTCGATCTCGTCCAGCGCGATGGCGGCGCCGCCACCCCCCAGGGCTTCGAACATCCCGGCGGAGCGCCCCATCAGATGCGGTCCTGGGAGAGGGTCGCCCACAGGCCGTAGCCGTGCATGGCCTGCACGTCGCGCTCCATTTCCTCGCGGGTGCCGCTGGACACGATCGCCCGCCCCTTGTGGTGGACGTCGAGCATCAGCTTGTGCGCCTTGTCCTTCGAATAGCCGAAGTACGCCTGGAACACGTACGTCACGTAGCTCATGAGGTTGACCGGGTCGTTGTGCACCAGGGTCACCCAGGGAACGTCGGGTTCTGGGACCGCGAAGGTCTCTTCGGCCGACTCGGTGCGTTCGATCTCAATGGGAGCAACACTCACTTGTCCCATGCTGCCACTGCGACCGGCCGGTCGCACAAACGGGTCCCGAGATCTCGTCACTCTGACGAAATGTGCGCTAGCATCCGAGGCATGAACCCTGCGGACCTGGGCCTGCCGGTGGACGTGCCGTCGACAGCGCTCTTCACGGATCATTACGAGCTCACGATGCTGCAGGCCGCCCTGGCGAACGGCACCGCCGACCGCCGGTCGGTCTTCGAGGTCTTCACCCGCCGGCTGCCCGAGGGGCGCCGCTACGGGGTGGTGGCGGGCACCGGCCGCGTCCTGGACGCGGTGGAGAACTTCCGCTTCGACACGGCCGTGCTGGAGTTCCTGCGCGAGCGGGCCGTCGTCGACATGCGGACGCTGGACTGGCTGGCCTCGTACCGCTTCTCCGGCGACATCTGGGGCTACCCGGAGGGCGAGGTCTACTTCCCCGGCTCGCCGCTCCTGCGCGTCGAGGGCAGCTTCGCCGAGTGCGTGCTGCTGGAGACCGTGATCCTGTCGATCCTGAACCACGACTCGGCGATCGCGGCCGCGGCCTCCCGGATGGCCTCGGCGGCCGGCGGCCGGCCGCTGATCGAGATGGGCGCGCGGCGCACGCACGAGCTGGCCGCGGTGGCCGCCTCGCGGGCCGCGTACGTCGGCGGCTTCACCTCCACCTCGGACCTGGCGGCCGGCTTCCGGTACGGGATCCCGACGGTCGGGACCTCGGCGCACGCCTTCACGCTGGTGCACGACACCGAGCGGGACGCCTTCCAGGCCCAGGTGGCCTCGCTGGGCAGCGGGACCACCCTGCTGGTCGACACCTACGACGTGGCCGAGGCCGTGCGGACGGCCGTCGAGGTCGCCGGTACGGGGCTGGGGGCGGTCCGGATCGACTCCGGCGACCTGCTGCTGGTCGCGCACCGGGTGCGCCAGCAGCTCGACGAGCTGGGGGCGACGGGGACGAGGATCGTGGTCACCTCGGACCTCGACGAGTACGCGATCGCCTCGCTGGCGGCGGCCCCGGTGGACGCGTACGGGGTCGGCACGCAGCTGGTGACGGGCAGCGGGCACCCGACGTGCTCGATGGTCTACAAGCTGGTGGCACGGGCCGCCTCGGCCGACCCGAAGGCGCCGCTGGTGCCGGTGGCGAAGAAGTCCTCGGGCGGCAAGACCTCGATCGGCGGCCGCAAGTGGGCGGCGCGGCGGACGGACGCGGAGGGCGTCGCGGAGGCGGAGGTCGTCGGGACCGGCGCGGTCCCGGCTTCGCTCGCGGACACCCAGCTCCTGGTCCAGCTGGTCAAGGCGGGCGAGGTCGTGGCGCGCGAGTCCCTGGAGGCCGCGCGCGACCGCCACCGCGAGGCCCTCGCGAGCCTCCCGCTCTCCGCGACGCAGCTGTCGCGGGGCGAGGCCGTGATCCCGACCGAGTACGCGTAGCCCCTGCGGGCAGGCCCCGCGGGCGGCCCGCCCCGGTTTCGGGGAGGGGCGGGGCGGGGGAAGAGCCCGCCCAGCGGCACACACGACAACCGAAGGACACGCGACATGCACCGCGCACTGATCGTCGTCGACGTACAGAACGACTTCTGCGAAGGCGGCAGCCTCGCGGTCACCGGCGGGGCCGATGTCGCCGCCGCGATCACCGAGCTGATCGGCCAGGCCACGGCCGGCTACCGGCACGTGGTCGCGACCCGCGACCACCACGTCGACCCCGGGTCGCACTTCGCGCACCCCCCGGCCGAGCCGGACTACGAGACCTCCTGGCCGGTCCACTGCGTCGCCGGCACCGAGGGCGTCGGGTTCCACCCGAACTTCGCCCCCGCCGTCGCCTCCGGCGCCGTCGCCGCGGTCTTCGACAAGGGCGCGTACGAGGCCGCGTACAGCGGTTTCGAGGGCGCCGACGAGAACGGCACCCGGCTCGCGCAGTGGCTGCGCGACCGGCAGGTCGGCGAGGTCGACGTCGTCGGGATCGCCACCGACCACTGCGTACGGGCCACGGCCCTCGACGCCGCCCGCGAGGGCTTCGCCACGCGCGTGCTGCTGGACCTGACGGCCGCAGTGGCCCCCCAGACGACCGCACGGGCCGTGGAGGAGCTCCGCTCGGCCGGCGTCGAGCTGATCGGCGAGAGCCCCCGCCAGGGGTCCTAGGGGGTGTCCGCAAAGTCCCGCCTGCCCCGCGGCGCCCGGCACGCGCTCTCGGCGCACCGGGCGAAATCCCGAGTACGTCCAGTACACGGGCTTCCGCCCGGCACACCGAGAGCACGCACCGGACGCCGCGGGAGCGCCCTGCGGGCGCACGGCGCTACTTTGCGGACACCCCCTAGGGACGCCTGGCGGGGGCCCCTCGCCAGGCCTAGTGCCCCAGCAGGGCCCGGATCGGGTGCCAGAGCTCCTGCGCCCGGTCCGGGGCGCCGCGCCACAGCAGTCCGTCCGGGTGGTGCAGGACGGCCGTGACCTCGTCCGGGGTCGGCGGCTGTGCGTTGCCGCGCAGGTACACCGCCCGCATGCCGAGGTTCCGCAGCCTGGTCAGGGCGCGGGCCCGGTTCGCGGCGTGCACCAGGACGCGGACGTTCCCGCCCTCGCCGCAGGGCCTCGGCAGCGTGAGCGCGACCACCACGCTGCCGCCTGGCAATCTGACGAAACCTCCACCGGGCATGATCTTCAGCTCCCCCGTCAATAAGAAAAACTCGCACCCGCATCTAAACGCGATCGGCCGCCGCCCGCTAGGGGGCGACGGCCGATCATGCTTTGACCTGCAGGTTTACCGAATTACTTGGCGGCGGGGCCGACCTCGACCGTCATCTGGAGACCGTCGTACGGCTCCTTCACGATCTTGATCTTGGTGTTGGTGTCAGCGACCTTCACCGAACCGGTCGGGTTCTCGTCGTAGTAGTACTTGCCCTTGTGGTCGTCGAAGACCAGGTTCGCGGGCTTCGGCTTCAGGAACAGCGACTCACCGTTCTTGTGCAGGGTGAACGCGTCCGTCGAGTACGCGCTGAACGTCGCGTCGTACGGCTGGATCTTGTTGCGCAGCAGGGTGCCGTCCGACCACTTCATCGGCTTGGCGTTGGCGTCGATCGGGAGGATCAGACCCGAGCCCGGGTGCTGGCTGGTGTTGTTGTCCTTCTGGGACTTGTCCCACAGCCAGATCAGCAGGCCGTCCTGGTACGGGTAGTGCTCGACCCAGCCCGGCTTGGAGTTGGCCCAGCCGAAGTTGTACGGGCCCACCTTGAGGGTGGAGTCGTACGAGACGTAGCGGCGGTTCTCCGCGATGTAGTACTGCGGGTACTCCTTGGTGAACCCGGCACCGACGCGGGAGAAGCCCTTGCCGGTCCAGCCGTTGTCGCCGTTCTCGGCGCCGTCGGTGAACAGGGTCTGGCCGTCCGCGGTGATCGCGAGGGCGTCGGCGGTGAAGCCCTTGCCGCCCGCGCCGCCGTCCGTCTGGTAGCGGAAGCGGAGGTCGATCTTCTTGCCGGCGTAGGCGTCGAGCGGGAACTTCAGGTCCTGCCAGCCGCCGGAGACGTCGGTCAGACCGGCGTTGCCCGCGGCGTCGGCCGGGATGGCCTTGCCATTGGCCGTGCCGTTCAGGACGGTCCAGGTGGCGCCGCCGTCGGTGGACACCTCGGTGTAGAGGTAGTCGTAGTCCTTCTCGATGTCCCACCAGCCCTTGAGGGACAGGGCGGCGGAGGACTTGCCGGTCAGGTCGACCGAGCGGGTGAGGGTGTTCTTGAGGTCGTCACCCATGTTGCTCCACCACTGCGAGGAGCCCTCGGCGGGAGCGACGATGTCGGTCTTGACCTGCTTCTTCGGCAGCTCGACGACCAGCGCCTGCTTGTCCTTGGTGTTGTACTCCGACACACCCAGCTTGTGGGTGGACTTCGTCGCGGCCTTGGCCGTGTCGTAGTTCAGCCAGCCCAGCTGGAGCTTGTCCCAGGCGGTCATGTCGCCCGGCATGTCGCCTATGGAGTCCTTGCCCTCGCCGAGCCAGGAGCCGGCGGACATCAGGGACCAGAAGCCGACCGAGTTCTCGCCGCCACCGGAGGTGTCGTAGAGGTCCGGCAGACCGAGGTCGTGGCCGTACTCGTGCGCGAAGACGCCGAGGCCGCCGTTCTCCGGCTGCATCGTGTAGTCGCCGACCCAGATGCCGGTGCTGCCGATCTGGGTGCCGCCGGCCTTGTTGTTCGCCGGGCCGGTCTTGCCCGCGTCGGTGCCGTAGGCGTACCAGCGGTGCGCCCACAGGGCGTTGGTGCCCTGCACGCCGCCGCCGGCCGACTCGTCCTCGCCCGCGTGGACGATCTGGAAGTGGTCGATGTAGCCGTCGGGCTCGTTGAAGTTGCCGTCGCCGTCGAAGTCGTTGCGGTCCCACTGGTCGTACTGGGCCAGCGTGGCCTTGATCTCGGCGTCGGTCTTGCCGGCCTTCTTCTGGGCGTCGACCCACGCGTTGACACCGTCGCGGACGGTGTCCCACACGTTGGCGCAGTTGGTCTGGCCGCAGTAGTTCGAGCCGTAGCGGGCCTCGTTGTTCGGGATCTTGACCCAGTCGGCGACCTGGCCGTCGACCGAGTAGCGACCCGAGGAGGTCTTCTCGTAGTAGGTCTTCAGCGAGTCCTTCCCCTTGCCGGTACCGAAGTACAGGTCCTGGAAGTAGTCGCGGCTGAAGTCCTTGCGCCAGGCGGTGCTGTTGTTGTCCTTGCGGTCCGGCTGCGCGATGGTGTTGTGCAGCGGACCGGGGGTGCCGCCGTACTTCGGGACCGCCGGCTTGGGGCCGTCGGGACCGTCCGGGTCGAACATGGTCGTGTTGTCGACCTGGTCGCCGAACTCGACGAGGATCGTGAAGATCTTGTCGGTCTTCTCGCGGCCGAGCTCCACGTACTTCTTGTCGTCGAGCTTGACGACCTTGGAAGCGCCCCGCTGCTCCACGGTCTTCTTGCCGGACAGGACCTGGTCCAGGGCGGCTTCGCGCGCCTGCGCCTGCTGGTCGCTGAACGGGCCCTTCAGGTTGTGCTGGACCTGCTCCTTGGCGGGAGCGGTCGGGTCCTGGCGGTCCGCGGCGGGCGCGGTCGACGGCGCCTCGGAAGCCTGGGCGGTGACGAGGAAGGCGCCGGAGGCCGCGGTGGCGGCCAGGGTCACACCGACGGCTGCGGCGCGCAGCGCTCGTCTGCGAGCGGAATTGCTGGTCACTTGATGTCGTTCCCCTCCCGCGGCCGCGACACAGGTCGGAACATCTCCGTTGGAGTGGGGGGTTCCGCGCGGCGCGCGTCTCAAGTGACGACATTTGACCGGAGAGTCGAGGGAAAAGACAGACCTTGACTTGTTCCTTACAACTGCACTATGCGGTCAGGCAGTTCCGGTATACGGACGTTCCTCTGCCATATGGGACGAAGGCCGCTTCCCACCCCCGGCGCGTGACACGGGAATGATCCCGTACGCCCCCCATGCGCCGGGCACCGTGGGTTAGGTCACGCTTACTGGCGGTTCCGCCCGGGAATCCACCGACGTAGAGTCCCTTCACGCGCGACCTAGTTGAGCAGACTCCCCCTCCCCGCCTTGAGGACGGATACCGCCATGCCGCGTCCGACTGCAGCCCAGTTGTTCTACGGGTCCGCGACCGTCGTCGTGTCGACCATCGCCATGCTGCTGCTCTCGCAGACGAGCACGGGGCGCGGGATCGCCGTCATCACCACCGCCGCCCTGGCCCTCGGACTGCTCGTCGCGCTCACCGCGGCCAGCCCCCGCCGGCGCGGCCGCCACGCGACTCCGGCCGGGACGGCCCGCGTCACCGCCCGTACCGCCCGGGTTTCCCCCGGTGTTACCGAAATCACGCCCGCGAGCGGGCCTCAGGCCGCGCCCGAGCCGGCCCCCGCGGACGCGGCGGCGGCCGCCCGGGTGCCTGAGCCCCGGGCGGCCGCCGTCGAACAGCCGGTGCACCACTGAGCCGTACGCCGGTGCACTCCTTCGTTATGCGCTGACCACCACCGTCTTGCCCACCTTGTCGTGAAGGCCCTGCTTGTAGGGCTTGTCCACGAGGATCGACACGATCAGCACGATCTGCCAGAGGCAGGGGCAGCAGATGAGCGCCGGCAGCCAGAGCATCGCGGCGCGCCCGAGCGAGGCGCCCGACTGCGGGACGCTGCCGTCGTTGAGCATCGCCACGCGCAGCCCGAGCGCCCTCTTGCCGATGGTCCTGCCGTCCTTCTTCGCGAACCACCAGTCGTAGCCGACGAAGAACAGGATCGAGATCAGCGTCATCGCCAGGCCGCTGCCGCTGTACGACTTGGTGAAGACCTCACTGACGTCCTCGCCCTTGTTCGTCTCGACCGTGTACCGGTTGGTGCCGAACGCCAGCTGGATGAGGAACAGCGGGATGAGCACGATGATCACGTCGATGATGCGGGCGCCCAGCCGCTTGCCGAAGTCCGCGAGCGGGGGCATCCCGGCGAGCGGGTCGGGCATGCCGTAGCCGCCGCTGCCGCCGTACGGGCCTCCGGGCGGCGGGGGCGGCGGCGGGGGCGGGTATCCGCCGCCGCCTCCCGCACCGCCGTACGGGCCGCCCGGCGGCGGGGGCGGCGGACCGCCCGGGGGCCGGTCGTACGGCGACCCGCCCGACGGAGGCGTCGGTTCCTGGGGCTTCTTGAGGAACGGGTCGTCCTCGGGCGGCTGGCCCGGCGGCGGCTGATCGGTACTCATGGCCCGAGTCGAACCCGGCTCCGCGGACCCCGCAACGGGACGGCGTCCGTTCGGGGGAAGGGGTCTCCCCCCGGCAGGCTGTCGGCCGCGGTCAGCGGGCCACGTACGTCTTGGCCGCCCGGTCGTGCCAGCCCCGGCGGCGGGGCCGGTCCCCGAGGCACCAGAGGCTGCCGGGGAGCCCGAGGACCGCGTACACCAGCCAGCGGCGCAGCGCCGCGCCGAAGGTGGGCGGGCGCAGGGTGGCGGCGGCCAGCACCCGGATCCCGAGGAGCTTCTTGCCGGGGGTGCGGCCCCAGCGGGCGGTGGGGAGCGCCTCGTAGAACACCCCGAAGAGCAGTACGGCGCCGAGGACGAGGCCGAGGTACCCGGCGATGGTGGCGTCGAAGAGCCACACGGTGGTGGTCCGGCCGCTGCCCTTGGCGGCGTCGACCTTGGCTTCGAGGTGGGCGGTGGCGGCGGGGACGAGCGGCCAGGCGGCGGCCGCCGCGACCGCGCCGAACACGAGGGTGTCCAGCGCGCGGGCCACGGCCCGGCGTACGAGCCCGGCGGGCCGGGTGGCCCGCTCCGCCATCCGCTCGAACACGGCCCGGTCGGTGACCCGGGGAACGCCGCGATCGGCCGCCGGTGCCGGTGCCTGTGCCGATGCCGACCGGCCGGGGGAGGCCGGGTCCGGGTCGGAGGCCTGGGCCTGGGCTTGGGCTTGGGCCGGAGCCTGGTGGCCGGAAGCCGAGCGGCCTCCCGCCGGGGCCGACGCGGCCTCGGGCGCGGACCGGCGGGCCGCCGGAGCCCGCGCGGCCGACGACGCCTCCGGCGCGAACCGGTCCTCCGGGGCCGCGGGCCCGCGCCGGGGCGGGGTCTCGGACCACGGGGCCCGGTCCACCGGCCCCTCGGGCCGGGACGGCGCCGACCGGTCGGGCCACATCGGCGCCTCGGGCTCGGGGCGGGCCGCCGGCTCCCAGCCGGCCGGGATCTCCGGCTCCGGGCGGACCGCGCGCTCGCGGTGGACCGGAGCCTGCGGCTCGGCGCGGACCGACGCGTCCCAGGCGTCCGGGGGCTCCGGCGCCGGGCGGGGTGCCGGGTCGCGGTGGAGGGGGGTCTGCGGCCAGGACGAGGTGAGGCCCGACGGGCCGGAGCCGCCGCCCGCGGCGGGCCAGTCGGGCTCGGCGGGAACCGGGGCAGGAGCGGGAACCGGGGCAGGAGTCGGGACCGGGGCAGGGGCAGGAGCCGGGGCGGCCGCCGGGGAGCGGGCCGACAGGATGCCCACGCTCTCGGCGGAGCCCCGTACGGCGGCCTGCGCGGGGAACCGCTCCGCGGTCGCGGAGGGCGTACGGGCGAAGGAGACCCCCGGCCCGCGCTCCGCACGGTCGGCCGCCTCCAGCGGCTCCGGGTGCGGCCCGCGGCCCTGGGGGACCCCCGCCGGCGCCGAACGGGCGGGCGCGTGGCCCCCGTCGGGCTCCGGCTGCGCCGGGCCGCCCCAGGACACCCGGTGGTCGCGGGGCCCGCCGAAGCCGGACTGGTGCAGGGGATCGGCCTGCCACGAAGCCGCCGGTGCCGCGGGCGCGACCGGCTCCGGCAGCGGTACCGGCAGGGGCTCCGGCTCCGGCAGCGGTACCGGCAGGGGCTCCGGCTCCGGCTCCGGCAGCGCCTCCGTCACGCCGGTCTCGTCCAGGAACACCGGCCCCGTCTCGTCGGCCCGGGCGGTGGCGGCTGCAGCGGCGGCCGCGGGGCGGCTCGTACCCGGAACCCAGTTCAGGCCGTTCCAGTACCGGACGAACCCGGGGATGGACGGATCGGGGTAGTAGCCCTCGCGGGCCGCGTGCTCGCCGTCACCAGGGGAGGCCGTCAATGTCCCCAACTCCGATCGTGGCTTGAGGCTTGTGCAAGGGGAGGACCATAGCCAAGAACCGTGCCCCGACAGGTCCGGTAACGGGAGAATCCAAGCCTTTGAGCGAACACGGTCGCCTACGACTGTTTTCGGTCACCCGACAGGATCCGGCCAATCCCCGATCCGGTGCACGAAGTCGCGTCATACCCGGGCACATCGGCGCTCTCTCCGGGTGTGGGGCCCGGACCCGGCCCCACGACGCCACCGGAGCACCGAAGAACCGAAGTGAGGCCGCCATGCACCACCCCGTCGTCGAACGCGAGCTGGAACTCAAGCTGGTCCTGTCCCCCGAGCGCAGCGTCGCCGTCCCGGCCCGGCTGGTCTACCTGACGGACGACCCGTACGCCGTGCACATCACCTTCCACACCGGCTCCAGCACCCCGGTCAACTGGACCTTCGCCCGCGAGCTGCTGGTCGAGGGGGTGTTCCGCCCGTGCGGCCACGGAGACGTCCGGATCTGGCCCACCAAGGTCGACAACAGGGCCGTCCTCTGCATGGCGCTCACCTCCCCCGACGGCGACGCCCTGCTGGAGGCCCCGGTCGCCGTCGTGTCGGCGTGGCTGGAGCGCACGCTGCGCGTGGTCCCGCCCGGCACCGAGGCCGAGCGGCTGGGCCTGGACGCCGCGCTGGCGGAGCTGCTCGCGCCGACCCCGGCCGACGACCTGTGGATGCGGGACCCGTGGCCCTCGGACGAGTCGGCGGACGGGGACCTGTGATCATGCGGATCCGCCACCTCCGCCTCGTCCGCCCCGTACGGTCACGGTCCATACCCGGCGTACGGTCAGAAGAGCTTTCCGGGATTGAGCAGGCCGAGCGGGTCGAAGGCCTGCTTGACCGCGCGCTGCATCTCCATCCCCACCGGCCCCAGTTCGCGCGCGAGCCACTCCTTCTTGAGGACCCCGACCCCGTGCTCGCCGGTGATGGTCCCGCCGAGGGCCAGGCCGAGCGCCATGATCTCGTCGAAGGACTCGCGGGCCCGCCGCGTCTCGTCCTCGTCGGCCGGGTCGAAGCAGACCACCGGGTGCGTGTTGCCGTCGCCGGCGTGCGCGCAGACCCCGATGAGCAGGTCGTACGCGCGGGCGATGGCGGCCGTCCCGTCCAGCATCTCGGCGAGCCGCGAGCGCGGGACGCAGACGTCGTCGATCATCGTGGCCGGGCGCAGGGCGTCGAGGGCGGTCAGCGACATCCGGCGGGCCTGGAGGAGCAGTTCGGACTCCGCCTCGTCCTCGGCGGGGACGACGGCGGTGGCCCCGGCGGCCCGGCAGAGCTCCCCGACGGCTGCGAGGTCCTCGGGCGCGTGCGGGGTGTCGAAGGCGGCCAGCAGCAGGGCCTCGGTGGTCTCGGGCAGGCCCATCTTGCCGAGCGCGTTGACGGCGCGGACGGTCGTACGGTCCATCAGCTCCAGCAGCGAGGGGGTGAGGCCGGCCTCCATGACGGCGCAGACGGCCGCGCAGGCGGCCGCGGCCGAGGGGAACTCGGCGGCCAGCGCGAGCTGCCGGGGCGGCGCCGGGCGCAGGGCGAGCACGGCCCGGACGACGACGCCGAGGCTGCCCTCGGAGCCGACGAAGAGCCGGGTGAGGTCGTATCCGGCGACGCCCTTGGCGGTGCGCCGTCCGGTACGCAGCAGCCGTCCGTCGGCGAGGACCACGTCGAGGCCGAGCACGTACTCGGCGGTGACCCCGTACTTGACGCAGCACAGGCCGCCGGACGCGGTGCCGATGTTGCCGCCGATCGTGCACTGCTCCCAGCTGGAGGGGTCGGGCGGATAGAACAGGCCCCGTTCGGCGACGGCCCGTGAGAGCACCGCGTTCACGACGCCGGGTTCGACGACGGCGACGCGGTCGACGGTGTTGATCTCCAGGATCCGGTCCATCTTGACGAGGGAGAGCAGGATGCAGCCGTCGGAGGCGTTGGCGGCGCCCGAGAGGCCGGTGCGGGCGCCCTGCGGCACGACGGGGACCCGCAGGGCGGTGGCGGTGCGCAGCACGTGCTGCACCTGTTCGACGGTGCGCGGCAGCACCACGGCCGCCGGGGTCCCGGCGGCGCAGAAGGCGGCCATGTCGGTGGCGTAGGAGGCGGTCACCTCGGGGTCGGTGAGGAGGGCCTCGGCCGGGAGCCCCTCCAGGAGGCTCGCGCGCAGCCGGAGCGAGAGATCGTCTTCCCCGGCGTCGTCCATGACATCGATGACATCCATGAGCCCAGCGTGGCACCGGGGGCCATCGGTGTGAACACGGCCGCGACGGGCTTCGGACACCTCGGCGAACTCTTCATATTGACGCACAGTGACCCCATGGACCGTGCCACCCGTACCGCGCGCATCTCCCGCATCGCCCGTACTGCTCGTGCTGCTCGCGCCGCCCGCATCGAAGAGGAAGCGCAGCAGCCCGCGCCACCCGTGACCTTCACCGGCCGCAAGACGCTCGTGGCGGCCGGGGTCGCGGTGGTTCTCATCGCCGGGGCCCTGCTGATCCGGCCGGCCCGCCAGGGCGACGACGCCCGCCCGCCGGGGCCCACCGAGCGGGCCGCCTCGGCGGTCGGCATGGGCGCGCCCGCTGCGGCGGTGGACCTGACGGCGCTGGTCGCGGACCGGGAGAAGTGGGTCGCGGGGCACGAGAAGGACGACGCCTCCTGGGCGGTGCTCGGGGCGGCCTACCTGGAGCAGGCCCGCCGGACGGCGGAGCCGGCCTGGTACCCGAAGGCCGAGAAGGCGCTGAAGCGGTCGCTGGAGATCCACCCGGCCGAGAAGGGCAACTTCGACGCGATGACGGGCATGGGCACGCTGGCCAATGCCCGGGGCGACTTCGGGACCGGCAAGAAGTGGGGCGAGCTCGTCCGGGCGCAGGCGCCGAAGCGGTGGACGGCGTACCCGGTGCTGGTGGACGCGTACACGGGCCTGGGCGACTACAAGGCCGCCGAGCGGTCGATGGAGCGGCTGCTGGACCTGCGGCCGGGGCTGGCCGCGTTCATCCGGGCCTCGCAGGTCTACCGGGACCGCGGCTGGCGCGAGGACGCGACGATGGCGATGGAGCACGCGGGGGGCGCGGCGAAGGCTCCGGCGGAGAAGGCGTACGTCCTGTTCCGGCTCGGGGAGCTGTCCTGGGAGCGGGGCGACGCGGCGGAGGCGCTGCGCCAGTACGAGGGCGCGCTGCGTGCCGATCCGGCGCAGGCCGAGGCGCTGGGCGGCCGGGCCAGGGCGCTGGCCGGGCTGGGCCGGGGCGGGGAGGCGGTCCGGGACTACCGGATGGCGCTGGGCCGGGCGCAGGTGCCGCGGCTGGCGCTGGAGCTGGGCGAGCTGCTGGACGCGCTGGGGCGCGCGGACGAGGCGAAGGCCCCGTACGACATGCTGCGGACGGCCGCGGCGCGGGGCGCGGCGGACGGGGTGAACGAGGCGGTGGTCCTCGGCCTGTTCGAGGCGGACCACGGGGATCCGGCGGCGGCGGTGCGGCGGCTGACGCAGGAGTGGTCGCGGCACAAGAGCATGGAGGTGGCGGACGCGCTGGCGTGGGCGCTGCACAAGACGGGCGACGACACGGCGGCGCTGGAGTACGCGAAGAAGTCCACGGACCGGGGGGTGCGCAACGCGGACTTCGCGTTCCACCGGGCGATGATCGAGCGGAGCCTGGGTGATGACGCCGGGGCCCGGCGCCACCTGCAGGAGGCGCTGCGGACGAACCCGCGCTTCTCGCCGGCCCGCGTCCCGCAGGCGAAGGCGGCCCTGGCCGCGATCGGCCAGCCGCCGGCGGGCGGCCCGGAGAACATGCAGCCGGCCAAGCCGTGGGTGGCCCCGGAGCTCCCGAAGGCGGCGAAGCCGAAGCCTGCGGCGAAGGCGGACAAGCCCGAAAAGGCAGAGAAGCCCGAAAAGACGGAGAAGACGGAGAAGACGGAGAAGGCGGACAAGCCCGCGAAGTCCGGCTCCGCCAGCACCTGAGACGCCGGAGGCCCTCCGGCGCCCCGGGTGCGCGGGGAGGGTCCGGGGGCAGGGCCCCCGGATCCCGGATCCCCGACCCGCTAGAGGTTGCCCCGCTTCTCCTGCTCCCGCTCGATCGCCTCGAACAGGGCCTTGAAGTTGCCCTTGCCGAAGCCCATCGACCCGTGGCGCTCGATGATCTCGAAGAACACCGTCGGACGGTCCTGCACCGGCTTGGTGAAGATCTGCAGCAGGTAGCCGTCCTCGTCGCGGTCGACGAGGATCTTCAGCTCGCGCAGGGTCTCCACGGGAACGCGCGTCTCGCCCGCCCACTCACCCAGCGTGTCGTAGTACGAGTCCGGGGTGTCCAGGAAGGCCACGCCCGCCGCCCGCATCGACCGTACGGTCGCCACGATGTCGTTCGAGGCGAGCGCGATGTGCTGGACGCCGGCGCCGCCGTAGAACTCCAGGTACTCGTCGATCTGCGACTTCTTCTTCGCGATCGCCGGCTCGTTGATCGGGAACTTCACCTTGAGGGTGCCGTCCGCGACCACCTTCGACATCAGCGCCGAGTACTCGGTGGCGATGTCGTCGCCCACGAACTCCTTCATGTTCGTGAAGCCCATGACCTTGTTGTAGAACGCGACCCACTCGTTCATCCGGCCGAGCTCGACGTTGCCCACGCAGTGGTCGATGGCCTGGAAGGTGCGCTTGGCCGGGGCCTCGACCAGCGGGTCGACGGCGACGTAGCCCGGCAGGTAGGGGCCGGTGTAGTCCTTGCGCTCGACCAGCGTGTGGCGGGTCTGGCCGTAGGTGGCGATGGCGGCGAGCACGACGGTGCCGTGCTCGTCCTTCACCTCGTACGGCTCGTCCAGGCCGCGGGCGCCGTGCTCGACGGCGAACGCGTACGCGGCACGCGCGTCCGGGACCTCGATCGCGAGGTCGACGACGCCGTCGCCGTGGTCGGCGACGTGCTCGGCGAGGAAGCGGCCGTGGTCCGTCGTCGCCTTGATGACCGAGGTCAGGACGAAGCGCGCGGCGCCGTTGGTCAGGACGTAGCTGGCCGTCTCGCGGACGCCGTTCTCCGGTCCGGAGTAGGCGACGAGCTTCATGCCGAAGGCGGTGGAGTAGTAGTGCGCGGCCTGCTTGGCGTTGCCCACGGCGAAGACGACCGCGTCCATTCCCTTCACCGGGAAGGGGTCCGCCTCACGCGCGGTGTGCGGGGCGGTCTCGAGGTTCACCAAAGACTCAGTCATGAGCGCAGAGTCCCGCCCTTCCACAAGCTGCGCAATAGTTTCCATTTCTGCTGTACAGACTGCCCAGCACGGGCGGAGGATGGCTGAGAGATCTGTGCAGTATGACCAGCCGATCGAGGGAAGGTTTCCATGGGCATCGACGAACTCGACGGCCGGCTCATCGTCCTGCTGGCGCGCGAGCCCCGGATCGGGGTCCTGGAGGCCTCCCGCCGGCTCGGCGTGGCCCGCGGCACCGTGCAGGCCCGGCTCGACCGGCTCCAGTCGAACGGGGTGATCCGCGGCTTCGGCCCCCAGGTGGACCCGGCGGCGCTCGGCTACCCGGTGACCGCCTTCGCGACGCTGGAGATCAAGCAGGGGCAGGGGGCCGACGTACGGGCGCACCTGAACGGGGTGCCGGAGGTGCTGGAGCTGCACACCACCACCGGCCACGGGGACATGCTGTGCCGGCTCGTGGCCCGGTCCAACGCCGATCTGCAGCGGGTCATCGACCGGGTGGTCGGGTACGAGGGGATCGTGCGCGCCTCGACGGCGATCGTCATGGAGAACCCGGTGCCGCTGCGGGTGATCCCCCTGGTGGAGCAGGCGGCCCAGGAGGGCTGAGTTCCAAAGGACACGCTGCAAAGAAACCCTTGCATAGAAGTCTTTGCAACTCTACGGTCGAGCCATGCCCGAAGAGCCGAACCCCGAAGAGCCCGGACCCGAAGCGCCCGGACCCGAAGAGCCCGACGTCCGTACGCTCGACGCCCGCTCGCTGCGCGGCCTCGCCCACCCGCTGCGCATCCGCATGCTGGCCGCGCTGCGCCACGACGGGCCGGCCACCGCCTCCCAACTGGCCGGGCGCCTCGGTGAGTCCAGCGGCTCCACCAGCTACCACCTGCGCCAGCTCGCCGCGCACGGCTTCGTCGAGGACGCGCCGGAGCACGGCAAGGGCCGCGAGCGGTGGTGGCGGGCGGCCCACGACGGCACCCGCTTCGACGAGAAGCTGCTGTACGACGAGGACCCGGCGACCCGCGGCGCTGCGGACCTCTTCCTGCACGAGATCGCGACGATCCACACGCAGGAGATGAGCACCTGGCTCGGCACGGCCCACGGCTGGTCCCAGGAGTGGCGGCGCGGCTCGGACATCAGCGACTTCACGTTGCGCCTGACGCCCGCGCAGAGCCTCGAACTCATCCACAAGATGCACGAGTTGATCGACGGCTACCGCGACCTGCCGCCCGCCGAGGGCACCGCGACGGTCCGCTTCCACACGCACGCGTTCCCGCGCGCCGACGGGTAGTCCGGCGCGTACCGCCCGCCCCGTCTCGCATTCCGAAGAAGAAGGAGTCCTGCCGTGCACGCCTTCACGCCCGCCGAGATCCGACCCGAGACGCACGCCGCATGAGCCGGCGGCCGTTCGCGGCGGTCCTGGCCGCCAACACCATCTCCATAGCCGGGAGTTCCGTCACCCTGATCGGCGTCCCGTGGTTCGTGCTCCAGACCACGGGCAGCGCCGGCCGGGCCGGGGTCGTCGCCTTCTGCGCCACCCTGCCCGTGGTCATCGCCGCGCTCGTCGGCGGCCCGGTCATCGACCGGATCGGCCGCCGCCGGGTCTCGGCCGTCTCCGACCTCGTCTGCGCCGTCTCGGTCGGCTCGATCCCGCTGCTGCACTACGGGGGCGTGCTGGAGTTCTGGATGCTGTGCGCGCTCATGGCCGTCGGAGGCCTCGTCCACACCCCGGGCCTGACCGCCCGCGGCGTCCTGCTGCCGAGCCTCGCCGAGCACGCCGGCACCCCGCTGACCCGGGCGGCCAGCCTGTACGACGCGGTCTCGCGCGGAGCCCGGATGATCGGGGCCGCGCTGGCCGGCGTACTGATCGCGGCCTTCGGGGCCGAGTCGGCCCTGCTGCTGGACGCGGCCACCTTCGCCGTCTCGGCGCTGCTGGTCGGCGCCTTCCTGCGCGGGGTCCCCGCCGCCGAGCCGCAGCCGGCCGCCGGGAAGATCTCCTTCTCCGGCTACCGGGCCGAACTGGCCGAGGGCTGGACCTTCCTGACCCGCGCCCCGCTGCTGATGGGCATCACCCTGATGGTGATGATGACCAACGGCCTGGACCAGGGCTGGTCCGCCGTACTGCTCCCCGTACACGGCCGCGAGGCCCTCGGCGGAGCCACGGCCGTCGGCCTGCTCGTCTCCGTCTTCGGCGGCTTCGCCCTGCTGGGCGCCCTGCTCTACGGGGTGTGGGGCGAGCGGTTCCCCCGCCGGGCGGTGTTCACGGCGGCCTTCCTGCTGTGCGGCGCACCCCGGTACGCGGCCGCCGCCTTCACCGACACCCCGCTGCCGCTCGCGGTGACGATGGCCCTGTCCGGGCTGGGCGCGGGCATGCTCAACCCGATCCTGACCACCGTGGTCTACGAGCGGATCCCCGAGGAGCTGCGCAGCCGCGTCTCGGGCGTCACCACCGCGGGCTGCGAGCTGACCATGCCGCTGGGCGGGCTCACGGCGGGCCTGCTGGTCGACGGGTTCGGGGCGACGCGGGCACTGCTGCTGTTCGGCGGCACGTACCTGCTGGTGACGCTCTCGCCGCTGGTCTTCCCGGCCTGGCGCACGATGGAGCGCCCACCGCGGAGCGCGTCCGCCGGGGTCAGCAGGACGGAACCGGCTCCCCCCGGGTCAGAGCACGCAGCGCCTGCACCGCGTCCGTCAGCGAACTGACGGGGATCAGCCGGAGCCCCTCGGGGAGTTCGGACTGCGCGTCGGAGCACTCCGCCTCCGGTACGAGGAACACGCTCGCCCCGTCGCGCTGCGCGGCCTGGGTCTTCAGGGCCACGCCGCCGACGGCGCCGACCTTGCCGTCCGCGCTGATGGTGCCCGTACCGGCGATGGTGCGGCCGCCGGTGAGGTCGCCGCCGCTGCCGTCGCCGTCGAGCTTGTCGACGATGCCGAGGGAGAAGAGCAGGCCGGCACTGGGGCCGCCCACGTCGGCGAGGTTCAGCTGGACCTTCACGTCCTTCGGGTCCTTGTGGAGGAAGCCGAGGGCGGCCTGGGTGGCCGTGGACTGCGACGCGGCCATTTGCTCCAGGTTGTGCGCCTCGATCTCCTTGTCGCTTCCGCCGGAGGGGTAGACCGCCTCCTTGGGCATGACCGCCCGGGTGCTGTCGAACCAGTCGTCGACGAGCTCGGGCAGGGTCACGGTGGTGGAGGGACCGGTGGCCTGGATGGTGGTCATCCGGAGCTGGCCGGTGGTCTGCCGGGTCGGGGCTCCCGTCACGGAGATGACCGGCTTGCCGTCGCGGTCGCCGAGCACGTCGGCCGTGAGGCCCGGCTGGGCGATCACGAAGGGCAGCGGCGCGAAGGCCGCCACGGCGAACAGCCCGAGCACGGGCACGGCGCAGACGGCCAGGGCGACGGGACGCGGCAGACGTGTGAGGCGAGAGAGCACCCGGCCAATGTATCGGGCGCCCCCGCCGCCCCCGCGCCCCACCGTGCGGGACGCGGCGGTGCGGCCTCCCCCGCGCCGCCGTCGCGCGCCCCGCGGCACGCACAAGCGCACCCGGTCCGGGCGGAGGCCAGGGGCCGGGTGTCGGGTGTCGGCGTACGTCCCGTACGCACGGCTCAGCGCAGGGCGTCGGCCACCTCTCGGGCCGCGTCCACGACGCGCGGGCCGACCCGCTCCGGCACGGCGTCGGCCAGCATCACGACGCCCACGCTGCCCTCCAGCCCCGTGATGCCCACGAGCGGCGCCGCCGCTCCGCTGGCGCCCGCTTCGAGCTCCCCGTGGGTCAGCGTGTACCCGGGCTCGGTGAGCGTGCCCTGACGGGCGGCCAGAATGGCCCGGCCGGCCGCCCCCCGGTCCAGCGGGTGGCGGAAGCCGGCCCGGTAGGCCACGTGGTAGTCGGTCCAGGTGGGCTCGACGACGGCCACGGCGAGCGCCTCGGTGCCGTCGACGAGGGTCAGGTGCGCGGTGGCTCCTATGTCCTCGGCGAGGGACCGCAGCGCGGGCAGGGCCGCCTCGCGTACGAGCGGATGCACCTGCCGCCCGAGCCTCAGTACGCCGAGCCCGACGCGGGCCCGGCCGCCGAGGTCGCGGCGGACCAGGGCGTGCTGCTCGAGTGTGGCCAACAGGCGGTAGACCACGGTGCGGTTCACACCGAGGCGGTTGGAGAGCTCGGTGACGGTCAGACCGTGGTCGGTGTCGGCGAGCAGTTTGAGGACTCTGAGTCCTCGGTCCAGAGTCTGGGAGGTTTCCGCGGTCACGACGCCTCTCCCTCTCTCGGTGAGCGGCGGTGACTCTCGGGGTGTATGCGGCGCCGGTCCCACGGCGACGCACGAGAGGCCGCCGGTAGCGGCCATGGCACCGGCTGCGCTCCCGCGGCGGCTCTGCCACGGGGCGTTCGATGCGGGGACATTAGCGAGCGGGTCCGCTCAGCGGAAGGGCTCGTCCAGAATCCGGGCGCCAACTACCCCTTTGTGCCGGTTGGCGATCGCCGGCGGAGTCGATTCGTCACCCCGGCCGACCGGTGGCGCCTGTGCGATCGGCCGACCCGGACCGGGGGTCGCGGGCCCCGGGCGCCGCCGGCCCAGGCCCCGGGTCCGGACACGGAGCGTGACGGCGCCCCCGTAGGAAGCTCCGCACCGCGCCCGCTTCCCGGTCCGTACGAACGGTGGCCGGGGTCACCGCATCCGGGTGGCCCACTCCTGCACCTTCTTGATCCGCTCCCGCAGCTGCCCCGCCGTCGCCTCCGCGCTCGGCGGCCCGCCGCACACGCGGCGCAGCTCGGTGTGGATCACCCCGTGCGGCTTGCCGCTCTGGTGGACGTACGCGCCCACCATCGTGTTCAGCGACTTCCGCAGTTCCAGCAGCTCCTTGTGCGAGACCACCGGCCGGCGCTCGGCCGGCAGCTCCAGCAGGTCCGCCTCCGCGTCCGGCTTGCGACGGCTGTGCGCGATCTGCCGCGACTGCCGCTTCTGGAGCAGCATCTGCACCTGGTCCGGCTCCAGCAGCCCCGGGATGCCGAGGTAGTCCTGCTCCTCCTCGCTGCCCGGGTGCGCCTGCATGCCGAACTCGGCGCCGTCGTACAGCACCCGGTCGAAGACGGCGTCGGACTCCAGCGCCTCGAAGGACATCTGCTCGTCCTCGCCGGTGTCCTCGTCCTCCTGCCGGTTCGCCTCGTCCATCTCCTTCTCGGACTCGGCGTACGGGTCCTCCTCGCCCTTCTTCTTGGGCTTGTCGAGGACGTGGTCGCGTTCGACCTCCATCTCGTTGGCGAAGCCCAGGAGATAGGGGATGGTCGGCAGGAACACGGAGGCCGTCTCGCCGCGCCTGCGCGACCGGACGAAACGTCCGACGGCCTGCGCGAAGAACAGCGGGGTGGAGATCGTCGTCGCGTACACGCCCACCGCGAGGCGCGGGACGTCGACGCCCTCGGACACCATGCGGACGGCGACCATCCAGCGGTCGTCGTTCCCGCTGAAGGTGTCGATGTTCTTCGACGCGCCGGTGTCGTCGGAGAGGACGAGGGTGGCCTTGGTGCCGGTGATCTCGCGGATCAGCTTGGCGTAGGCGCGCGCCGAGTCCTGGTCGGAGGCGATGACGAGGCCGCCCGCGTCCGGGATGCCCTTGCGGACCTCGGTCAGCCGCTGGTCGGCGGCGCGCAGCACGTTCGGCATCCAGTCGCCGCGCGGGTCCAGCGCCGTGCGCCAGGCCTGGGAGATGGCGTCCTTGGTCATCGGCTCGCCGAGGCGGGCGGCGATCTCGTCGCCGGCCTTGGTGCGCCAGCGCATGTTGCCGCTGTAGGACAGGAAGATCACGGGCCGGACGACGCCGTCGCCCAGCGCGTTCCCGTATCCGTAGGTGTAGTCGGCGGAGGACCGCCGGATCCCGTCGTTCCCCTCCTCGTACGTGACGAAGGGAATGGGGTTGGTGTCGGACCGGAAGGGCGTACCGGTCAGCGCGAGCCGGCGGGTCGCCGGGTCGAAGGCCTCCAGGCAGGCCTCGCCCCAGGACTTCGAGTCACCGGCGTGGTGGATCTCGTCGAGGATGACCAGCGTCTTGCGCTGCTCGCAGCGGTTGCGGTGCAGCATCGGCCGCACGCCCACACCCGCGTACGTGACGGCGACCCCGTGGTAGTCCTTGCTCAGCGGCCCGGCGGAGTACTCCGGGTCCAGCCGGATGCCTATCCGGGCGGCGGCCTCGGCCCACTGCTTCTTCAGGTGCTCGGTCGGCGCGACGACGGTCACCTGCTGCACGACGTGGTGGTGCAGCAGCCAGGACGCGAGCGTCAGCGCGAAGGTCGTCTTGCCCGCGCCGGGCGTGGCGACCGCGAGGAAGTCGCGGGGCTGGGTCTGGATGTACCGGTCCAGTGCACCCTGCTGCCAGGCGCGCAGCTTGCTGGCGGTACCCCAGGGGGCACGGCCGGGGAAGGCGGGTGAGAGGTGGTGGGAGGCGGTAGTAGTCACGGTCTCCGGTTCGGCTCTCGGCGGCGGTCGTACGTAGGACAACCGGGCCACCCTACCGGGGCCGGCAGGCCGCCCGGGGAGGGACAGGCCCGTGACCTCGGCGGGTGCGGCGAGCGTCACATCCGGCGCAACCGCCCGGCGATGCGGGCGACATCGGCCTCGGCGCCGGCGGCGACGTCGATGACCAGGTCGTACGCGGCGTCCTGGTCGGCGTCGGCGAGGTCGATGCCGTTCGCGGCCAGGAAGGTCGCGGCGGCGAGCCAGGCCGTCCGCTTGTTCCCGTCGACGAGGGGGTGGTTGATCGCGATCCCGTGCAGCAGCGCGGCGGCCTGCTCGTACGGGTCCTCGTACGCGGGCGTCCCGAACATGCGCGCCCGCGGCCGGTGCACGGCGGACTCCAGCAGCCCGGGGGCGCGCAGCTCGACGCGCTGCTCCAGGCAGGCGAGGCGGGCCAGGTCGAGCACCTCGGCAAGGGTCAGGTGCCGCACGTCGCGGCTCACTGGCCGAGCCGCTTCAGCAGCGCGTCGTGCCGCTGCGCCAACCGCGAGGCCGCGGCCGCGACCTGCGCCCGCTCGTTCCGCAGGTACTGCAGCACGGCGTCCCGCGCGACGTCCTCGGGGGACCGCCCGGTCGCATCGGCGAGATCGGCAAGCTCGGCCAGGTCGCCGCCCTCAAGCCGAATGATCAAGCTCTCCATCCCCGCAGCGTACGCACCGGCTCCCCCGCGCCTCACCACCTTTTCGGGCCCGGCGGTGCGGGCGCCGACCGTGCGGGCCCGGCTCCGGCCCGGGGCCCGGCTCCGGCCCGCTCACGCCCGGGCGGCCGCCGGCTCCGGGCCAGGCTCCGACCCCGGATCCGGCTGCTGCCTCGGCTGCTGCCCCGGCTGCTGCCCCGGCTTCGGGCCGTCCACGTACAGCCGGGTCGCGACCCACGCCCCCACCAGCGCCACACAGGCCATCGGCAGGAAGACCACGGCGAACGCGGCGGGGTGCGAACCCGAGGCCGCCCCCTCGGCGGCGACGGAGTGCGCGGCCCCCACCGCTCCCCCGCCGAGCGCGGCGAACGCCGCGCCCCCCGCCGCCAGCAGCACCACGTTGGCCAGCGCGTCCGAGATCTGCAGCGAGGCCGAATTGGCTCCCGCCTCCTCCGGCGCCGACAGCTCCAGCAGCAGCACGCTCGTCGAAGCGGTCACCAGCCCCATCCCCAGGCACCCCACCGCCCAGGCGACCGCCGTCGTCCACACCGGCACGGACTCGATCAGCACCGCCGGCGCGGCCGCGATGGCGAAGGCCACCAGCACCATCCCCACCACCATGAGCCGCGCCCGGTACGGCGCCATCCGCCCCTTGGACTGCAGCCACGAGCCGCCCGCCCAGGTCACCCCGCCCGCCGCCAGCGAGAAACCGGCCAGCGTCGGGCTCAGCCCCCGCTGGGTGACCAGCATCAGCGGTACGAAGCTCTCCGCCGCGATGAAGGACCCCGCCGCCACCCCGCGCAGCAGTACCACCGAAGGCAGCCCGCGCCGGGCCAGGTACGTACCGCGCGGCAGCAGCCCCCGTACGGCCGGCACCAGCAGCCCCGCCCCCGCGGCGGCCGGCAGCAGCGACAGCCACCGGAGGTCCTGGGCGGCGTACTGCAACAGCGCCGCCCCGGCGGAGATCCCGAACGCGAGCCGGATCCGCCGCCCGTCGAAGGCCGCGGGCGGCGCGTCCGGATCGACCGGCCCGGCCGCGGTGCGCCGTATGGCGGGCAGCGCGACGACGAGCGGTACGACCACGAGGACCGGTATCCCGACGAACACCCAGCGCCAGCCGAGGTGCTCGGTGACGGCCCCCGAGGCCAGCGGCCCGACGATGGACGGCACCACCCAGCTCGCCGCGAAGGCGGCCATGATCGCGGGCCGCAGCCGCTCCTCGTAGGCCCGGCTCACCACCACGTACAGCGCGACGATGACCAGCCCGCCTCCGAACCCCTGCACGGCCCGCCCGAGCACGAACACCCACATGACGGTGGCGGTCCCGGCGAGCAGCAGCCCGGCGGCGAAGGCGCCGATCCCGACGGTCAGGGGCCAGAGCGGCCCCTTCCTGTCGGCCCACTGGCCGGCCAGGACCATCCCGAAGAGGCTGGTGGTGAAGTAGGCGGAGAAGCCGAAGGCGTAGAGCCCGATCCCGTCCAGCTCGCGCGCGGCGACGGGCATGGCCGTCCCGACGGCGGTCGCCTCGAAGGCGATGAGGAAGACGACGGAGATGATCCCGATGCTGAGCGCCCGGTACGCGGACCCCAGAATCCCGCCCTCCGGCTCCGCCGGGACCGGCACACTGCTCTGCGACACACGGTCTTCAAGGGCACTCATCGCCCCAGAGTAAGCCCCGCTCCCCAGCTACGCCCCTGTCAATTGGACCTATCCCCCTCTGGTCCCCCGGACCTAGGCCCCCTGCCCCGTGAACGCAGCATGGCAATCACATTGCACCCCCCGCGCCCGCCTTCCCCACCCCGCCCGACAGCCCGTACGGTCACACCCATAACCACCCCACAGCCGTGTGCCCGAGTGGTTGAGGGACTCGCCTGCAAAGCGAGGCACGCGGGTTCAATTCCCGCCACGGCTTCTCCCGAAGGCCGCTCAGAAACACTCTGAGCGGCCTTCTCTTTGCCCAGCACGGTGCGCCGGCTAGACCCCGCACTGCGTCTGCTGCTTGCCCGCGTCGACGAACTTCTTCATGAGCCGGGTGAACAGTGGGCGGGAGCCGCCTTTCTCGACCTGGTCGGTGGAGCCGCTGAGCGACAGCTCGACCTGAAAGGTGTCCTGGCTCCCCTTGCAGATGAGGAGTACCCGAGCCCCGGTGTCGTACACGATGCCCTTGTCGCCCAGGGGCAGCGTGTCCGCCGGCGGCTTGATCAGCTGGGCGTTCCAGAAGAAGCTCTGCTCCAGGGGTTGGCGCGTCGCGGAGGCGAGGAAACGGCCCTCGCCGTCCACAGCGACGTTGCACGTGGCGGTCCGGCGGTACGCGTTCAGCTGCATTTCGGCAGGACCCGACTCCTTCACCTCCTGGCCGTTGCCCATCAAGGGCTCCAGGTCGGATCGGGTGAAGACACCGAAACAGGTGCGCTCGGGCAGCTTTGGGGCAGCGGCTTCACTCCCCCCGGTGCAGCCGGCCAGGACGGCAAGGGTCACCGGCGCCAGGGCCAGCGAGCGGACGGTGCGGTTGACGTGCATCAAGATCCACCGTTGGACGTCGCGACCTGGCCGCGGCCGACCGCATGGGCGTTCGCCGTCTCGGTCGACGCCACACCTGCGAGGGCATCTATGGTCCTCTGGCTCATACCTGTTCCCTCGGCCGCTTTCCGGACGGACTGCGCCGCCGACAGTCCGGCTTCCTGCTGCGCGTCGGTGTAGTCGATCACCGCCTTGTGGTCGGCCTCGCCGATCTTCTTGGCCTCGTCCTTCGTCGCCCGCTCGACCACACCTTCCGTGATGTCCTCCTGGAGCCACTCGACGACGTCCCCGGCCAGCGGAACCATTTCCAGGTACTTGCCGCCCGCCGCACTGATGGCGCGGTTGACCCACTTGGCGTTGTCCTCGACGCCCTTTACGTACTCCTCCTGCTTGTGGCCGTTCTCGGCGAACGCGCCCTCAGCCCTCGCCTCCGACAGGATTCCGGCGACCTGACCGCCCGGGTGGACGGCACTCTTGATCGCCGCGTCCACGTCGTCGTACTCGGCTCGATGCGCGATGACGTCGTTGACGAGCGTGGTCGTGAAGGCGCGCTGGGAGACGGTCATGGCACCGTACGCATCCGGGTCCTGGCCCACCGCTCCGATGAAGGCCGCCATGTCGGCCTTGTGGAACTCGGCCATCACCCCATTGGCCTTGATCATCCCGCTGCCGTTCTCCGCCGAAGCCTGGATGTCAGGCATGTATTCGGCGGCCATCTGACCGAAGTGGCCGGCCATTGCCTTCAGTCGACCGTCAGGCTCGCCCGGCTTCGCCGCGATCAGTTCCGGCTCATCGCCGATCTTTTCGACGACGCGTTCCATGATCGACGTCATTTCCTTGGTGTGCGGGACGGGCTTCGCGTCGTCGTCGCCCGGTACGCGGCCCGAGACGGCAGCTTCCAGGGCGCCGCCGAGGGCCTCCTGGGCCGGGCCCGCTTCGCCGTAGGGGTGGGTGGGCGTCCGGTCGAAGGCGTCCGCCCAGGACTCCTTGTCGAGCATGTAGTCGACCATGCCCCGCGCCTTGCCGTGCTGGCCGGACACGGGCTTGTCGGCCGTCGTGACGATGCCGTCGCCGTTGCTGTCCTGGCGGACCGGCTCGTTGAAGAAGGCCGTCGCCGCGTCGGGGTTGTGGGACATCGCGTCCATCAGGCCCGTCAGCGGGTAGAAGCCGCGGCTGCCGTCCTTGCCCTGGCTGAGCACCGTCTTCGGGTCGTACGGAGAGCCGTGCTCCCAGGCCTTCGGGTTCTCGCGGTCGAACGCGACCATGTCGCGGCCGACCGAGGTCAGGAAGTCCTTGTCGTACTTGCCCTCGTGGAGCAGCGCGCCCAGCGCCTGGTACCCGTAGATCTTGCTGGTCAGATCGCCGGTGACCTGCATCTCCTTGCGACCGGCCTTCATCAGGCCGGTGGTCCACGCCGCATCCAGGTAGCCGGGCGAGCTCTTCTGGGTGGCGAGCCCCAGCATCGCGCCCATGTCGTTCTGGATGTTGCCGACCATCGCCAGGCGGTCCTTGCCGGCCTCGCCCAGGGTCGACGCGTCGATGGACAGCTTCGCGTACGCCTCGAGCGTGCCCTCGGGGCCGAGCTTGCGGTAGAAGTCCGTCGAGAAGTCGGCCTCGTTGCGGTTGTCGTCGAGCAGGTCCTCCAGCTCGCGCAGCGCCCCGGGGTCGCGGGCCACGCCGCCCGGCTCCTTGCTGAGCTTCTTCATCAGCTCGGCCGCCCGGTCGGCCTGTTCGCCGTCCAGGGTCGTGTACTTCGGCGCGGTGAAGTCGTGGTCGTCCGAGACGTTCGCGCGCAGCGCGCGCACCAAGGAGTCGTCGGCGTCCGCGCAGTCCTCGACGAGCCGGTCCACCCTCGCCTGCCAGGCCTTGCGGTTCTCCTCCTGCTTGCGCTTGAACTCGGCGTAGTCCGGGTCGTGCCGGGCCGCGTACTCGGTCTTCGGGTCCATCGGGACGATCGAGACCTTGCCGGCCGCGTCCACGCGGAACCCGGCGGCCGGGATCTCCTCGTCGGCGGCCTTCTTGAGCGCGTCCCGGGCCGTCTTGAGGGTGGTGTGGCCGTCGCTGAGGAGCTGGTGGACGCCCTTGGCCTCTTTGGCCGCGTCCTCGAACTCCTTGGCCGTCTTGTCGACGAACGCCCGCCCGACGCCCGCGGTGACCCCGCTCCACTCGGCCTTGTCGGCCTTGGCCTTCATGCCGCCCCGAGCGGCCTCGGCCATCTCGTCCAGCTTGTCGGCCATGGCCTTCCAGTCCGTGACCGCCGTCTGGAGCTTGTCCAGGGGAGCGTTCATGACGTTCTCGTACGTCAGCATGGGAGCGCCGCCTACTTCAGGTACTTGTCGATCGCGGACGTGGTGAAGTCGGCGTGCAACTGCTGCTCTTCCTTGGCGTGGGAGGAGAGCGAGTAGTTGAGCCCGTTGGAGACGTTCGCACAGGCGGCCACGAGGGTCTTCACCTGGCTCTCCCACATGGTGTTGAGCCTCAGCAGCGCCGCCCCGCTGGCGAAGCTCTCCTTGGTGAGCGCCGCCGCGGCCTCGCCGGTGGCGGAGGCGGCGTGCTTGCCGTCCGTCTGGAGCCGCGAGTGCAGCTTGTACGCCTCGGTGCCGATGGCACCGATGTGGTCCTGGTTGAGCTCCAGGTCACCGCCGCCACCGCCGCCGCCGGGCTCGACCGGTACGTGGTTGAGCCGCATGGAGACGTTGGCAGCGGCCGTGGCGCGCGCCGCCGACCATTCCTCGTCGAACGACATCGCGTGCATTCCTCCTTGTGTCACATCAGCCTCTAACACGCTGATGTGCGCATGTGGTTACGGCCCCGGCCACGAGCAGGCAGGCTCCCATGCCGAGGACGATCCAGGGAAGGAACCTGCCGCCGTTGTTCGCCTTGTTCTGTACGTGCGACGCGGACACCGGAGCCGGTACGGATCCGGGCCGGCCCGGGGCTGGAGATGGTATCCCTTCGGCCGAGCCGAGGTCAGGGAGCGGGTGGACGTCCGCGGGACCGGGGTCACCGGGGGTGGTCAGCGCGCGGACGGGGCTGACGACTCCGTAGCCGAGGTGGTCGTCGTGCTGGATGCCGGGGCCGGGGTCGGGGCCGGGGTCCGGCTTTTCGGCCGTGTTCAGCAGGACGCGGAGTACCTGGTTGCCGGTCCAGCCGGGGTGGGCGGACCAGAGCAGGGCGGCGGAGGCGGAGACGAGGGCGGTGGCCTCGCTGGTGCCGTGGCTGACGCAGAGCCCGGAGTCGGGGCCGGGGGCGGGGGCGGAGTCGAGCTCGGATTCATCGGCGCAGCCGGTGGCGATGTCGACGCCGGGGGCTGACAGGTCCACCTGAGGGCCGTGCTGGGACTCCTGGGTCGCGGCACCGGAGTGGTCGACGGCGGAGACACCGACCACTCCGGGCGAGCCGGAGGGGTACATGACCTCGTTGGGCCCCTCCCCGTCGTTGCCGACGGAGGAGAAGACGAGCTTGCCGTGGTCCAGGGCGTACCGGACGGCGGCGTCGAGTTCCGCGCTCCTGCCCGGGCCGCCGAAGGAGATGTTCAGGACCTTGGCTTCGGAGTCCGCGGCGAAGCGGATCGCTTCGGCGATCGACTGATGGAGGCGGAGGTTCCCACCGCCCTCGGAGACCCGGAGCGGAAGGATCTTGGCCCCGGGTGCCAGCCCGTACGCCCCGTCGCCCGAGGGACGCCTGCCCGTACCGGCGATCAGTGCGGCGATGCCGGTGCCGTGCTTGCCGTAGTCGGTGCGTTCGTCGCCCTCGTAGCCGTGGGAGAAGTCCTTGCCCCGGACCACTTGGCCGTCGAGCTCGGGGATCCTGGCGACGCCGGTGTCGATGACGGCGACGGTGACGCCTTGGCCGGTGCCGAGTTTCCAGACGTCCCGGGCCTTCATGGCATCGAGATGCCATTGCTCCGGCCGAGCCGTGTGGGCGTGGGCGGCCGGGGCCGCGGCGGCCCCGGCCAGCAGGAGGCCGACCAGGGCCGAGGTCGTCCGAGGCGGCCGCACGGACCGCCGTCAGGCGTTCCTGCGCCGCACGACGACCGCCGTCACGGCTCCGCCGATGAGCACGCAGGCGCCGAGCCCGAGCCCGATCCAGAGGACGGGACTTCCGCCGTCCTCCTTGGCCTCGGCCGCGTCCTGGGGCGCACCCGACTCGGGCTTCTTGCCGCCGGCCGACGGGGAGGGCGCGTTCTTCGCGTCCGCCGCCGCGAGGTCGGGAAGCGGATACACGTCGGCGGGTCCGGGGTCACCGGGCGTGGGCACGGCGATCCGCGGCCGCACCGCGCCGTACCCGACGTAGTCGTTCCGCGGACCGTCATCGGGCTTGCCGGCCGTGTTCAGCAGGACCCGGAGCACCTGGTTGTTGGTCCAGTCGGGGTGAGCGGACCAGAGCAGCGCGGCCGAGGCCGAGGCGAGGGCCGATGCGTCACTGGTGCCGTGTGTTTTGCACAGCCCTGTCTTACCCGCGCACCCCGAGACCATGTCGATACCCGGTGCAGAAAGGTCTACCTGGGGGCCGTGCTCCGACTCCTTGGTCGCGACGCCGTCGGCGTCCACCGCGCCGACGCCGACAACTCCGGGCGTTGCAGCTGGATAGTTGACTCTGTTGAGGGTGTCTCCCTCATTCCCGACGGCAGCGAAGATCAGCTTGCCTTTTGAAAGCGCGTACTTCACCGCTTCAGCACGCGCCCGATCGTCTTCTGCTGTCCCCGGTCGCCCCTGGGAGATATTGATTACCTTGGCTTCCGAGTCGGCCGCAAACCGGATCGCGGCGACCCAGGAAGGGGTCGCATCCCCTTCCAGCACGTTGGGCACTCGGATCGGAAGGATCTTGACCCCGGGAGCGAGTCCGTAGGCGCCATCACCACTCGGGTGCTTCCCTGTACCGGCGATCAGCGCAGCCATACTCGTGCCGTGACCGTCGTAGTCATCTCGCCCGTCGCCCTCGGCCTTGGCGGGATCAAAGCTCTTGCCGGGCAGAACTTGCCCTTCGAGTTCCGGAATAGAACCGACACCGGTGTCGATCACCGCCACGGTGATGCCCTTGCCGGTACTGATCTTCCAGATGTCGTCGGCCTTCATGGCGTCGAGATGCCATTGCTGCGACCGAATGGTCGCCGCCTGGGCCGGGGTCGCGGCGACCCCGGCCAGCAGGAGGCCAGCCAGGGCCGCGGTCGCCTTGCGCATGCGCATCCCGTGCAACGTCCGTTCTGCTCAGTCGACCACCGGCGGAACAACGCGATCGTTGCTCTGCCAGGTCTCTTCGTCTTCGGCCAGGTAGTCGGGGCGCTCACCGCCCTGCTGGTCACGCCGGTTGCCCGGAGCGTGGAGGCCCGCACCCGCATGCCCCATAGCGCCGCGGGCTGAACCGGCCCCGGAGCCATTGCGTACGAGCCCCGAGCCGCCCTGCGTGAACGGCTGGCCTCCCGTGGTCGGACGGCCGATCGGGGCGGACTGACGCCCGCCGACGACACCGCCGGGCTCCATGGCGAGCCTACGGCCCATCGCGGAACCACCCGGGCCGCCGCCGTGGGGACCGCCCCCGCCTCCCGGGTGCATTCCGCCGCCCATGCCGCGACCGAGTCCCTGCTGGCCGCCGCCTTCCTGGCCGATCACCGTGCCGCGCGGGATACCCGCACTGGGCCCATTGGTGGTCACCGGGCGACCGCCCATGATCCCCGTGTCGCGCGGCAGAAGGCCGCCGGTGCCACTGACCTTGCCGAGGGGCGGGGTCGCGACCTGGAACTTACCGCCAGGTCCGCCGCCAACCGGGCTCGGCGCACCGATGGGCGGGAGGGCGACGGGGGGTGTGAACACCGGAGGGGTGCCACCAGTGGTCGGACTCGGCCCGGGAACGGTGGGCAGCCCCGTGACCGGCGGAAGGGTCTTGTCGGGAAGCGTCGAAACGTGGTTGAGGTCCACGTTGACGTCCTGGTCCGGGAGCCTGGGTACGGGCGTTGTGGGTCCGGTCGGCGATGGCAGAGTGGTGTCCCGCTGATGACCGGGGACGTCTCCGGTCGGGTTCGAAGGGGACGGACTGCTCGGCGAGTAGGACGACCCGTGCGACGAACCAGTCGCTCCGCCTGCCCCTCCACCCCGTTCCATGTCCACCCCATCGTTGTAATTCGATGGCGTGAACTCACCCGGCGGCGGCGGGAACGTCGGGATTTCCGCCTTGCCCATCTGCGTCGTCGACTGGTCGTACGAGCCGGCCAGCTTCGTCAGGGCGTCGACCGCCTTCTGGTGGTCGCCGTTCAGCTTCGCGTGGGCCTCCTGGCCCATCTTCTGGGCGTCCGGGTCGTTGTGGAAGTCATGGGCCGCCTTGAGGTTGGCCGCGGCGTCCGCGTCGTACGCCGGCATGTTCTTCTTGACCTCGACCATGGTCTGCGCGGCCTCGGTCATCCACTTGCCGCCGGCCTCGCTGTAGTCGCCCAGCCGCAGCGTCGCGCTGCCCGTCTGGCCGACCCAGTTCTCGAACGCCGTGGCGGCCTCGCCCTCCCAGCCCTTCACACGGTGCTTCTTGAGGCTCTCGCCGATCTCCTTGATCGTCTTGGCCGCCTCCGTCAGCTGCGTGCCGCGAGTCTTGACCGTCTCCGCGTCAAGAGAAGCGATCATGGCGAGCAGCTGCTGGTGCGTGTAGCCCTCGAAGTTCGTCGCCATTAGAGCTTGGTCCTCCCGTCCTTGCGCTCGCCCGTCGGAGCCGGCTGCGCCGCCTTCTCCTTTTCCTTCTCCTTGACCAGCGGGTCGCGGTCAGGAACGTAGTCCTTCTTCGCCTGCGCGACGATGGCGCGCATCCGCGCCTCCGTCTCCGCGTCGACCCCGCCGTAGCCCTTGCCCGCCGTCAGGATCGCGATGCCCAGGGCCTCGATCTGCCCCGCCAGGCCCTTCGACAGGTTCTGCAGCTGCGTGTGCACCGTCGAGTACGTCTTGTGGAGGGCTTCCGCCTCTCCGAAGCCGTGGCCCAACGCCCCATCGGGCAGGGTGCCGTGGGCCAGCTTCTTGTCGTCCGCCTGGGAGCCGTCGAGCTTGTCCAGGAGGTCGTCGACCCGGTTCTTGAAGTCCTTCATCGACTCGAACTCGACCTCAAGCGCCCTCGCCTGCGTCATGATCGCGTCCGCCAGACCCGAACCGAGGCCGCCCAGCCCCACCAGCGCGTCCGGTGCCTTCTCCTCTGCCACGATGGCCTCCCCGACTCCCCGTAATCCCCGGGGTCGCGGCGTTTCCGCCGCGGCCCCTCCCCGTTCGCACCGCTTTACGTCTTGCCGATCACTCTAGCGACCGGTGCCGACAGTCCCAACCTCAGGGTTGCACGTGCAATGCGGGTCACACGGTCATGAGTTGGGCGCCGCCACCGCCGCCGATGGCCGGATCGGGAGCCTGTTCACCGGGCGGCCCGTTGCCGCGCGCACCGCCGAGGCTACCGCCGCCGGGGCCGTCACCACAGGGATCGCGCTCGCCGCCTTCGCCCCGAACGGGGCCACCACGTCCCGCTCTTCGACCAGCTTCACGATCCGGACCACCGGCGCGTCCAGCGACGTCGGCAGCGCGTAGCCCGTCAGGTCGGGGTGGCGGACCAGACCCGACACCGAGCGGAGGTTCTCGCTCAGCGCCGCGCCCACGCCCTGCGTGACGCCCGCTTCGATACGGGCCTCCAGCTGGCGGGGGTTGAGGACGCGGCCCACGTCCTGGGCCACCGCCAGTTCGACCACCCGCACCGAGCCCAGTTCGATGTCCACGTCCACCACCGCGCGGATCGCGCAGAACGCGAGGCCCACGAAGGCGTCGCCCTGGCCGTCGCCGTCCAGGGGCTCCGTCGGGTGGGGGCGGCACTGGGCCGTCGCCCAGAGTTCCTTGCCCGCCATCGCCTCCGCGACCGTCGTCGAGAACGCGCCGTCATAGGACGTGATCCGGCCGTCCTGGACCTGCAGGAGTTCCGTCGACATGCCCAGCTTGTGGGCCATCGGCTGGAGGAGCTGGGTGCGGACCATCTTCGCCGCGCGCTCGACGGCGCCGCCCGACACCCACGTGTGGCGGCCGTGCGCCGCCGGGCCCGCCGGCGGCTGGTCGGTGTCGACCGGGGCCGTCACCACCTCGTCCACGCCCAGCGTCTCCTGGACGATCTGGCGGGCCAGCGTGGCGAAGCCCTGGCCGGTGTCCACGGCCGCGCAGATCACCGTCGCCACCCCGTCGACGACCTTGACCGTCGCCGTGGAGACCTCGTCCGTGCCCTCCGCGCCGAGCATGTGGACCATGCCCACGCCGTACCCGACCCCGCGCCGCACCGCGCCCGGCTCGCCCGCGCCCTCCGGGCCGCCGGGCAGCAGCCACTCCTCCTCCGGGGTGTCCTTGGGGAGGGAGGGCAGCTCGAAGTCCCGCACCGCGCGCAGCAGTTCCGCCACCGGCGCCGGACAGGTCACCGTCTGGCCCGTCGGGAGCAGGTCCCCCGTCGCCAGTACGTTGCGCAGGCGCAGCTCGGCGCCGTCGATGCCGAGCGCGGCCGCGAGCTTGTCCATCTGGCCCTCGTACGCGGCGCAGACCTGCATCGCGCCCTCGCCCCGCACGTGGCCCGACGGCGGGTTGTTCGTACGGACGGCCCAGCCCTCGACGAAGGCGTGCGGGACCACGTACGGGCCGCACGCGAACGCCACCGCCGCCGCCAGCGACTCGGAGGACGAGTCGGCGTACGCGCCCGCGTCCATCAGGATCTGGGCCTCGACCTTGACCAGCCGGCCCTCCGCGTCCGCGTGGTGGCGGTAGCGCAGCAGCGTCGGGTGGCGGTGGGTGTGGCCGAGGAAGGATTCCTCGCGGGTGGCGGCGAGCTTGACCGGGTAGCCGGTCCGCAGCGCGAGCAGCCCCAGCGGCAGCTGGAACGCCGCGTCCTCGCGGTCGGCCGTGGCGCCCGGGACGCCCGTGACCACGACGCGCACCCGGTCGGGTTCGAGGCCGAAGCAGGCCGCCGCCAGGTCGCGGTCCAGGTGCGGGTCGGTGGAGGCGGTGTAGATCTCCACGCCGCCGTCGGGCCGCGGCACGGCCAGCCCGGCCTCCGCGCCGATGGGCGCGGGGTCCTGGCGGCCGATCCGGTACAGGCCCTCGACGACGACCTCGCCGGTGGCCTCCGGGTCGCCGTAGCGGAGCGGGATGTGCCGGATCAGGTTGCCGTCGGGGTGCAGGGCGGGGGCGCCGAAGGACTGCTCCGGGTCCGTCACCGCGTCGAGCAGCTCGTACTCGACCGCGATCGCGGCCGCGGCGAGGCGCGCGGTGTCCGGGTGGTCGGCGGCGACGGCGGCGATGGGCTCGCCGTGGTGGCGCACGACGTCGTGCGCGAAGACGGGCCGGTCGGCGATGCGGCGGCCGTGCGTGGTGGCGCCGGGGACGTCGGCGTGGGTGACCACGGCGCGCACGCCGGGCATGGCGGCGGCCGCGGAGGTGTCGACGGACAGGATGCGGGCGTGGGCGTGCGGGGAGCGCAGGACGGCGGCCCACAGGAGGCCCTCGGCCCACAGGTCGGCGGCGTACGGGAAGGTGCCCTCGCTCTTGGCGCGCGTGTCGGCGGCGGGCACGGAGGCCCCGATGCCGCGCGGCACCTCCTGCTCGCCCGCCTCGGGCGCCGCGGCGGCCGAGGCGCCCGCGGAGACCGATACCGTCGTCGTGGCCGTGGCCGCGTCGTGCCCGCTCACGCCATGCCTCCGTTGTGGTGGATCCCGCCCTCGCCGGGCGGCGCCTGGTGCGGAATACGAGCCTCCGCACCCGAGCCGCTCCCGGCACCGTGTCCGGCCCCGCCCCCGGACGCGGGCGCGTCGGCCGCGGCCGACGCCTCACGCTCGGCGACGACCTCGCGGACGGCCTCGATGACGCCCTTGTACCCGGAGCAGCGGCACAGGTTCCCGCACAGGGCCTGCCGCGTCTCCAGCTCGCTGGGGGCGTGGTTGCCCTCCAGCAGGTCATGGATGGTCATGGCCATGCCGGGCACGCAGAACCCGCACTGCACCGCACCCGACCTGCACAACGCCTGCTGCACGTCCGAGAGTTCCCCGCCCCCGGCGAGCCCCTCCACGGTCCGCACCTCACTGCTCGCCGCCGTCGCGGCCGGGACCAGGCAGGAGGCGACGAGCCGGCCGTCGACCTGCACCGCGCACGCCCCGCACTCGCCCTGCGAGCAGCCGTCCTTGGCGCCGGCGAGGCCGAGGCGCTCGCGCAGCACGTAGAGCAGGGACTCGCCGATCCACGCACCGGTGACGGGCCGGTCGGCGCCGTTGACGCGCAGGACGTAGGAAGCCAGCGGGTGCTCGTGATGGGCGACGGCCTCGGCGGTCGCGTTTTCCTCGTACGCCTCCACCGCGCCCGGGAGCCCTTCGGGGCCCCCCGCGTCCGGCGTCGCCACGGCGATGTCGGCATCGTCCGCACCCGGCGCTCCCGGAGCCCCGGCTCCGCCCGGACCGGGGCCGGCCCCGAATCCCCGCCCGTCCGTGCCGCCGGGCTCCGCGGCGGGCTCCGCCGTGAACCCGTGCTCACCGCCCGGCCCGGGCTCCGCCCCGGCGGGGCCGTGGCCGGACACCGTGAACCCGTGCCCGTCGGTGTCCCCGGACTGCGCGAAGCCACCGTCACCGCCCCCGGCGACGCCGCCGACCCCGTGCCCGCCCGACAGCACGTACTCGGCGGCCGCGACGCTCGCCGCCTCGCGCTGCGGGGCCCGCTCGGCGTCCGCGCCGGCAGGAGCAGCCGCTGCGGCGGCCTCCGCACCCGGATGCGGCCGCTCCGCCGTGACCGGCGTCGGCGCCGGACCGTGGTCGGCCTCGATGTCGTGCGGGGCCGGGTGCGCCGGCTCCGGCTCCGCCGCCTCGGGGAGCGTGCCCACGCCGGGCCCGCCCAGGACGCGGGGACCGCGCCCGGAGCCGCCGACGCCGGGGCCGCCGAGCCGCCGCAGGCCCGCGCCCGAGGTGCCGGTGTCGCCCGCGTCGGGCCGCGCCTCGGGCAGCACGCCCGAGCTCATCGACGCGTCCGGATCCGGTACCTGGCCCGGAAGCGCGGCCGCCGCGGCCGCGAAGTCGGGGTGGGTCGCCCAGGGGGCCGCTGCGCCGCCCGGCAGCGTCGCCGGAGCCTGGCTCCAGTCGGCCGCCGGAGCGCTGTGGCGGAACTCGCCGGTCTGCTCGGGAAGTTCCGGGAGGGTCCACTGGCCGGTGGTCACGGGCTCGGAGTCCTGGACCGCCTCCGGGAACCGCCACTCGGCGGTGGCCCCGGGATCGTGCGCCCCCTCGGCCGAAGCCGAAGCCTGGCCCGAAGCAGAAGCCGAAGCCGAAGCATGATCCGGACCCTGGCCCGGAGCCTGCCCCGCGTCCCGCCCCGGCTCGGCACCCGAAATCCTGACGGGCTCGCGGCCCGCGGCCTCGAACGCCGCCGCCACGGACGCCGGAAGCGGGATCGAGGCCGGGATCGGCCCCCCGACCGGCGCGGGCGTGGACGTGGGCGCGGAAGCACTCCCGGCGCTCTGGCCCGCCGTCCCCGCCGTCCCCGCCTCCGGCCACTGCACCGGAATCGTCCACGTCCCCGTGGCCGCCGGATCCGCGCTCGCGGAGCCCAGCGGCACGATCATCGGCGGCGGCACGTAGCCGTGCCCGGGCGCCGCGAGCGGCTCACCGGTGCCGAGCGCGTCCAACATGTCCTGCGGCAGCTTCACGAAGGCCGTCGCGTCGGAGTCGTACTCGCCGCCCTGCGGGACCGGCTCCCAGCCCCAGCTCGTGCCGGTGTGGCCCGCGGGACCCGCGTCCCCCGTCGTTCCGCTCACGTTCTCGTTCCCACTCATGAGCTCAGCGCCCTCCCCAGGGCCCTCCGTGCCAGCACGGCGACCGTCCGCCGCAGATGCAGTACCCCGGGTGCCACCGGCTCCCCCTGGTCGGGGACGCAGGCGGCCGCGACGTACTCGCCGAAGGCCTCCAGCGCCTCGGGGGCCAGGGTCCGCTCCCCGTCCCAGTCGATCAGCGAGGCCACCCACTGCTCGGCCTCCAGCGGCCGCAGCGGCATGGGCGCGACCGCGCCGATCGCGCAGCGCACACCGCGGCGCGCGGGGTCCAGTACGAGCCCCACGGACGCCACCGCGCGCCCGGGTCCCGTACGCCCCGTGGCCTTCAGGAAGACCTGCGGCGCGTGCAGCAGCGGCACCCGTACGAAGCCGATCAGTTCACCGGGCCGCAGCATCTCGCGGCCGGCCAGCAGGTGCGAGACCGGGATCTCCCGGCGGGAGCCGCCCGGGCCGTGGATGACGAGGACCGCCTCCAGCGCGGCCAGCACGGGCAGCGCGTCGCCCGTCGGCGCGGCGGTGGCGATGTTGCCGCCGAGGGTGCCGGCGTTGCGGATCTGCGGGGGTCCGGCCGCCCGCGCGGCCGCCGCCAGCGCGGGGATCAGAGCGGCGAAATCCGGCCGTCCCATCCGCGCGTGGGTGAGCCCGGCGCCGAGCAGCGCGTGCCCGTCCTGGTACTGCCAGCCGCGGATCTCGTTGATCCGGCCCAGCCCGACGAGCGCGGCGGGCCGCAGCAGCCCGGCGTTGACGGAGGCCATGAGGTCGGTGCCGCCGGCGACGGGCACGGCGGCGGGCATGGCGGCGAGTGCCGCCACGGCCTCGTCGAGCGAGGCCGGCAGCGTCACGGACTGCGCCGCCTGCGGCCCCTGAGATGAATGCAGTGCATGCGGTGCGTGCGTGGTCAACCCAGCTGCCCCTTCCCGATGTCCCGGTCCCGGCGCTCACGCCTGTCCGCCGTACGGTACGTGCTCACCGCCGGGACGTGGCAACTCTGGCACATCTTCCCCACCGCCCGGCGCGAGGGTCCGGCGGGCGCCCCTTGACGCTTCCGGACGCCCGCTTTCCCCCGTATTCACCGAATCAACCGAATCGGTTCCGATCCACCGAATACCCCGAAATCGAGCAAGAGTTCCCGACCGCCCCCAAGAACGAAGGACGTCCCGGAACCCTCGGGAGTTCCGTGGAAGTCCGAAGCGTTCCGATCGGTACCGAACCGTCCGCAGGGCCGCCGGACCCGCCCGGGCATCGCGGAGGGCACCCGGAGGGCAGGGGAGGGCAGGGAGAGGACAGGGGGCGGGCAGGGGGCGGGCAGGGGGAGGGCAGGCAAGGCCGCGGGCGGGGGCAGGACGGCGCGGAAGGGTGTGCGGAAAGGTTCCGGCCATCCGCGGCCCCACCCCGGCGCCCCCGGCCGCCCCAGGCCGCCCCGCCGCCGCCCCCGACCACCCCTCGCGCCCCTCCCACGTCACACGTTCGGGGGCTCCCCCTCGATCGGACGCCCGAGCACCCCCGGCCGCCGCTGCCACGGCAACGGCCCGCCCGGCGGCCGGTAGTCCACGCCGAGCGCGTCAAGCCGCCGGTAGTGCGCGCCCATCCGGGCCTCGAAGCCGGCGTAGTCCCGCTCGCCCGGCTCCGGCAGCCGTGACCACACCACCTCCGCGAAGGCCGCCAGCCTCGGGAACACCTGGTAGTCGACCCGGCCCTGGTTCTCCATCACCTCGGTCCACACGTTGGCCTGCGCGCCCAGTACGCGGGACGCGGCCCGCTCCGACAGCTTCGGCGGCACCGGCTCGAAGCGGTACACGTCCTCCAGCGAGCGCACGTACCCGATCGGCATCGGCTCGTCCGGGCCGCCCGCCTGACGGTGGTCCAGGTACACCTGCTGCTCCGGGCACATCACCACGTCGTGCCCGGCCTCCGCCGCGGCGATGCCGCCCGCGTACCCGCGCCACGAGGAGACCGCCGCCCCCGGCGCGAGGCCGCCCTCCAGGATCTCGTCCCACCCGATCAGCCGCCGCCCGCGCTCCGCGAGCCAGCCGTCGAAGTGCCGGATGAACCAGGACTGCAGCCCGTCCTCCCCGTCCACCCCCAACTCGCGGATCCGCTCCTGCGCGAGGGCCGACGCGCGCCACTGGGTCTTGGGGCACTCGTCGCCGCCCACGTGCACGAACGGGGAGACCTCCGCCGGGAAGAGTTCCAGCAGCTCCTCGAAGACCCCCTCGTAGAAGCGCAGTACGGCCTCGGTCGGCGCGAGCACGTTCTCGTTGATCCCCCAGTCGTCCCACACCTCCAGCGCGCCGGTGTCCACGACGTCGGTGTTGCCGAGCTCCGGGTACGCGGCGATCGCGGCCTGCGAATGCCCCGGTACGTCGATCTCCGGGACCACCCGCACGTGCCGCTCGGCGGCGTACGCGACGATCTCGCGGATGTCGTCCTGCGTGTAGAAGCCGCCGTGCGGGGTCTCGTTCCACAGCGGCGAGGCCCGGTGCCCCCAACGGCTGCGCGGCCGCCACGCGCCGACCTCGGTGAGCCGCGGGTACCGCTTGATCTCGACCCGCCAGCCCTGGTCGTCCGTCAGGTGCAGGTGCAGCACGTTGAGCTTGTGCGCGGCGAGCAGGTCGACGTAGCGCAGCACCCCGTCCTTCGGCATGAAGTGCCGGGCCACGTCGAGCATCATCCCGCGCCACCCGAACCGGGGCCCGTCCTGGACCCCTCCCACGGGCAGCCGCCACTCGCGGCCCGCGGCCGCGGGCGCGCGCCGGTAGGCCTCGGGCCCCAGCAGCTGGCGCAGCGTCTGCGCGGCGTAGAAGAGGCCCGCCGGGTCGGCGCCTTCGAGCAGCACCCCGCGCCGGTCGACGTGCAGCTCGTACGACTCCGCGCCGACGCTCCGCGCGAGCTCCGGGCGGAGCACCAGCCGGATCACCGAGCGCCCCTCTGACGCCTCCCCCGGAGCCGGCGCGGGCAGCTCCCAGCCGGTGGCCGCGCCGAGCTCCCGGCGCAGCCAGCGGGCGGCGTTGCCGGTGCCGGGGCCGGCGTCGAGCAGCGGATCGTCCAGTACGCACACGCCATCGGCACCATCGGCGCCGTCGACGCCGTCGGCACCGGCACCGCCGTCCCCGCCGGCATCGCGGGCGAATCGCGCGTACCGCGGCTCCGGAATCAACTCGGGCATGGCCTCGACCCCTCCACCGTCCAGCCGTTGCGCGATGCGCAACGCGCGTTTCACAGGGCGCCCTGCGCCCGTGCGGCCGACCCTAGCCCTCCCCCCGGACGCGGCAAAGGCCCCCGGACGCGCATCGGCGCATCCGGGGGCCTTCGAGGGTTTTCGAGGACCTTGGGCCTACGGGAAAGGGGCCGGACGGACCCGACGGACCGGGCCTACTTGTCCTTGCCGCCCTTGTCCTTGTCCCCGCCGGGACCCATGGACTCGTAGATCTCCTTGCACATGGGGCAGACCGGGTACTTCTTCGGGTCGCGGCCCGGTACCCACACCTTGCCGCACAGCGCGACGACGGGGGTCCCGCCGAGCGCGCTCTCCATGATCTTGTCCTTCTGGACGTAGTGGGCGAAGCGCTCGTGGTCGCCGTCGCCGTGGGACACCTGCGGCGTCGGCTCTACGAGGGTCCCCGTACCAGTCCCGCGCTCGGGCTCAAGAGTGCTCATAAAAGCCAGGGTACCGACCCGTGCGCGGGTCAGTTGAGCGACGGGTCGTCGGGATACGTGGCGACCATCGCGAGCTCGCTGCGCTGGCGGCGCAGCACCGCCCGCCACAGCCTTTCCGGATCCGGGTACGACACGTCCCCCGGCTCGGACTCCACGACGTACCAGGCCCCGTCGCCGAGCTCGACCTCCAGCTGGCCCGGGCCCCAGCCCGAGTACCCGGCGAAGATCCGCAGCGAGCCGAGGGCCGCGGCCAGCAGTTCCGGCGGGGCCTCCAGGTCGACCAGGCCGATCGCCCCGTACACGCGGCGCCACCCGAGCGGCCCCTCCTCCCCGGGGATGACCGCCACGCCGAGGGCCGAGTCCAGGCCCACGGGCCCGCCCTGGAAGACGACCCCCGGATCGCCGGCCAGGGTCGCCCAGGGCAGCAGGATGTCGCCGACCCCCACGGGGGTGGGCCGGTTGAGGACCACGCCGAGCGACCCCTGCTCGTCGTGATCGAGCAGGAGCACCACCGCGCGGTCGAAGTTCGGGTCCGCGAGGGCGGGGGTGGCCACGAGCAGCCGCCCTGTGAGGGAGGACACCTCGGTCATGCCGACATGATCCCGCACATCGGCCGATCCGGGGAGCGGGCGGGGAGATCGGATCGCCCGCAGCTCAGGGCGCACGGCAGCAGCGGGCGGCGCGTGCCGCCGAAGCGGTGCGGAACGCAACACTCCGCCATGCGGTGGATACGGAGGGTGTTGTGCCGAATTCATGACAGTCCTACGGCCACGTCGGCCTTACGAACAAGGGGGTGGTGGCCCTTACCCTTTTCCCTGGCCCCCTGCCCACCCCTCTCCGGAACGCGAGATTCATGACCGGCATCAGTGACGATGTACTGCTTGTCCACGGCGGCACCCCGCTCGAGGGCGAGATCCGTGTCCGCGGTGCGAAGAACCTCGTGCCCAAGGCCATGGTCGCCGCTCTGCTCGGCAGCGGACCCAGCCGGCTGCGCAACGTCCCCGACATCCGTGACGTGCGCGTCGTACGCGGGCTGCTCCAGCTCCACGGGGTGACGGTCCGCCCCGGCGAGGAGCCGGGTGAGCTCGTGCTCGACCCGACGCACGTCGAGAGCGCGAACGTCGCGGACATCGACGCCCACGCGGGTTCGTCGCGCATCCCGATCCTGTTCTGCGGCCCGCTGCTGCACCGCCTCGGCCACGCCTTCATCCCGGGCCTGGGCGGCTGCGACATCGGCGGCCGGCCGATCGACTTCCACTTCGACGTGCTCCGCCAGTTCGGCGCGACCATCGAGAAGCGCGAGGGCGGCCAGTACCTGGAGGCCCCGCAGCGCCTCCGCGGCTGCAAGATCCGCCTGCCCTACCCCTCGGTCGGCTCGACCGAGCAGGTGCTGCTGACGGCCGTCCTGGCCGAGGGCGTCACCGAGCTCAGCAACGCCGCGGTGGAGCCGGAGATCGAGGACCTCATCTGCGTACTGCAGAAGATGGGCGCCATCATCTCCATGGACACCGACCGGACCATCCGGATCACCGGTGTCGACCGCCTCGGCGGCTACAACCACAAGGCGCTCCCGGACCGTCTGGAGGCCGCCTCCTGGGCTTCGGCCGCGCTGGCGACCGGCGGCAACATCTACGTCCGCGGGGCGCAGCAGCGCTCGATGATGACGTTCCTGAACACGTTCCGCCGCGTCGGGGGCGCGTTCGAGATCGACGACGAGGGCATCCGCTTCTGGCACCCGGGCGGCCCGCTCAACGCGATCGCGCTCGAGACGGACGTGCACCCCGGCTTCCAGACCGACTGGCAGCAGCCGCTGGTGGTCGCCCTGACCCAGGCCGCGGGCCTCTCGATCGTCCACGAGACGGTCTACGAGTCCCGTCTGGGATTCACCTCGGCACTCAACCAGATGGGTGCACACATCCAGCTGTACCGGGAGTGCCTGGGCGGCAGCGCCTGCCGGTTCGGGCAGCGCAACTTCCTGCACTCGGCGGTCGTCTCCGGCCCGACGAAGCTGCAGGGCGCCGACCTGGTCATCCCCGACCTGCGCGGCGGGTTCTCGTACCTGATCGCGGCGCTGGCGGCCGAGGGCACCTCGCGGGTCCACGGCATCGACCTCATCAACCGCGGCTACGAGAACTTCATGGAGAAGCTCGTGGAGCTGGGAGCCAAGGTCGAACTCCCCGGCGGAGACCTCGTCTGAGCCGTACGGCGGACCGAGAGCCCCCCGCGCCCCCACCAGGGGCCGGGGGGCTCTCGCATGCGCTCACCGGCCCGTACGCGGCCGTTCACCGGCCCGTACGACCGCCACCGGCCCGTACGCGGCCCGGGCGGCCCGTACGGCGCCACGGGGCCGGCAGGCCCCGGACAGGCCGAAGGGCGGCCTCCCCGCCCGGGGATGGCCGCCCTTCGCCAGTACTGCGTACTGCTCTGCCGCTCCGAAGGCCCGTACGGGCCCCGGTACGGGCAGGACTTACTTGCCCTTGGCGGCTTCCTTGAGCTTGGAGCCCGCGGAGACCTTCACGCTGAAGCCGGCCGGGATCTGGATGGGGTCGCCGGTCTGCGGGTTGCGCGCGGTGCGAGCGGCACGGTGGGTGCGCTCGAAGGTCAGGAAGCCGGGGATGGTGACCTTCTCGTCGCCCTTGGCGACAATCTCGCCGACGGTCTCGGCGAGCGCGGCCAGAACGGCGTCGGCGTCCTTGCGGGTCACCTCGGCGCGCTCGGACAGAGCGGCCACCAGCTCACTGCGGTTCATGTTGTACTCCCGTGTTCAACTTGCCTTAGAGGCGTGAGATCGAAGCCGATGCTGCCAGGGCCCTCGGACAGTCCCCGGACCCGGGTCTGAACGTCAGACCCTCTCGCCCGGTTACGCATCCTGCCCCCACCAGCGGCGGGAAAGCCAATCCGGCACCCGCCAGGGTCACACGAAAAGCGCCACAGTCACGCCGCGGTGACGCTCCGTCCGCACTCGGTGGATGCGGACCGCGGACCTCGCGGGCATCCCCGCAACCCTAGAGGCGGCCCGCCGGGCCCGCATCTCGCGACGCGCCGGGAGAGGCGAGCCGTGAGGGCCGTCACAGCGGCGGCCGGGCCCGGCGCGACTTCGTCCGACTCCGCGTCAGATCCCCGAGGCGGCCTTGCGGACGGCACCGGCGACCGCGCCGGCCACCTTGTCGTTGAACACCGACGGGATGATGTAGTTGGCGTTGAGCTCGTCCTCGCCGACGACGTCCGCGAGCGCGGTCGCGGCGGCCAGCATCATGTCCGTGTTCACCGTGCGGGACTGGGCGTCCAGCAGACCGCGGAAGACACCCGGGAAGACCAGCACGTTGTTGATCTGGTTCGGGAAGTCGGAGCGGCCGGTGGCCACGACGGCGGCGGTCTGGCGGGCGACGGCCGGGTCCACCTCGGGGTCCGGGTTCGCGAGCGCGAACACGATCGCACCCTCGGCCATGGCGGCGACGTCCTCGCCGGACAGCACGTTGGGGGCGGAGACGCCGATGAACACGTCGGCGCCGACCACGGCCTCCTTCAGAGTGCCGGTGTAGCCCTCGGGGTTGGTGTTGTCGGCGATCCAGCGCAGCGGGGAGTCGACGGCCGCGTCGACCAGGTCGGGGCGGCCCGCGTGCACGACACCGTGGATGTCGGCGCTGACCACGTTCTTCACGCCAGCCGCGAGGAGCAGCTTGAGGATGGCCGTACCGGCCGCGCCGGCACCCGACATGACGACCTTGACGTCGCCAACTGCCTTGCCCACCACGCGAAGTGCGTTGGTGAGGGCGGCGAGGACGACGATGGCCGTGCCGTGCTGGTCGTCGTGGAAGACGGGGATGTCGAGGGCCTCGCGCAGCCGGGCCTCGATCTCGAAGCAGCGGGGCGCGGAGATGTCCTCGAGGTTGATGCCGGCGAAGCCGGGGGCGATCGCCTTGACGATGGCGACGATCTCGTCGGAGTCCTGGGTGTCGAGGCAGATCGGCCAGGCGTCGATGCCCGCGAAGCGCTTGAAGAGGGCCGCCTTGCCCTCCATGACGGGCAGCGCGGCCATCGGGCCGATGTTGCCGAGGCCCAGTACGGCGGAGCCGTCCGTCACGACTGCGACGGAGTTGCGCTTGATGGTGAGGCGGCGCGCGTCCTCGGGGTTCTCGGCGATGGCCATGCACACGCGGGCGACGCCCGGGGTGTAGATCATCGAGAGGTCGTCGCGGTTGCGGATGGGGTGCTTGGACGCCATCTCGATCTTGCCGCCGAGGTGCATCAGGAAGGTTCGGTCGGAGACCTTGCCGAGGCTGACGCCCTCGATGCCGCGCAGCTTGCCGACGATCTCGTCGGCGTGCGCGGTGGAGGTCGCGGCGATGGTGACGTCGATACGGAGCTTCTCGTGACCGGAGGCGGTCACGTCGAGGCCGGTGACCGACCCACCGGAAGACTCCACGGCGGTGGTCAGCTGGGAGACCGCGGTTCCGCTCGCGGGCACTTCCAGGCGGACCGTCATCGAGTACGAGACGCTGGGCGCCGTTGCCATGGCCGTGTTCCTCTTCTGTCCCTGGTTTTTTGTACACACACAGGGCCCGCTGCGCCGACCAAGAACATGGCAGGTGCGGCAGGACCTGTTGTCCGATCGTCCCACCTACCAGCCAGTACAAGGTAACCAGCTACAAATTTCGGAAAGACACTTCCACCATACGAGATAGATCAGGCGTGCGGAAGCGTAGGGGCGTACGAAAAAGGTCCGCGCCCCTCGGAATCCGAGGAGCGCGGACCTGTATGAACGTCTATGACACCGACCCGCCATGCTCGCCTCGCGGCAAGTGGTCGCTCTAAGCGACGAAGGTTGGGCCCGGGGGCTTGGATCGAGTCGGTGCCGTACCCAGGCTAACAAAGGATCGCCGGAAGCGATCCCCCTCCGGGGAGTTGACCTCGTCTCACCACGCGTGTGGCCGCAGGCCATCCGGGTCCCGCCGGCGCAGCGCCGGCGAGGCCGTCCGCTACGGCTTCAGCAGCGCCGGGACCCCGTCCGCGTCGGGCTCGTCGCGGCCGGCGGAGACCACCGTCAGCTGCTGCGTCGCGCGCGTCAGGGCCACGTACAGGACCCGCAGGCCCGCCGGTGACTCGTCCGCGATCTCCGCCGGGGAGACGACCACCGTGGCGTCGTACTCCAGGCCCTTGGCCTCCAGGCTGCCGAGCGCCACCGCCCGGTCCCCCAGGTCCGCCAGCCAGCCCGCGGCCTCCGCGCGCCGGTCCATGGCCACGACCACGCCGACCGTGCCGTCGACCTGCTCCAGCAGCCGGCGCGTCTCCTCGCGGACCGCCGCGCCCAGATCCTCGCCGGCGGCCGCGAAACGGGGCTCCAGGCCCGTGGAGCGGACCGCTCTCGGCGGCTCCATGCCCGGCATCGCCAGCCGCAGCACCCGCGCCGCGACCTCCGCGACCTCCGCCGGGTTGCGGTAGTTCACCGTGAGGGTGAACCGGCGCCGCGGCCGGGACCCCAGGGCCTCGTCGCGCGCCGCGGCCGCCTCCTCCGGGTCCGTCCACGAGGACTGCGCCGGGTCGCCGACCACCGTCCACGTGCCGTGCCGGCCGCGCCGGCCCACCATCCGCCACTGCATCGGCGTCAGGTCCTGCGCCTCGTCGACGATCACGTGCGCGTACTCGGTGCGCTCCGCCGCGATCCGCTCCGCCCGCTCCCACTGGGTCTCCTCGCGGGTCGGCATCAGCTCCTCCAGCCCGCTGAGCTGGTCCAGCGGGTCCATCTGCCGCTTGCGCTTGGGCCGGGCCGGCGCGCCGAGCAGCAGCTGGAGCTCGTCCAGCAGCGCCACGTCGTGCACCGACAGCGGGCCCTTGCCGTCCGGGCCCACCCGGCGCAGCGAGCGCGCCAGCTGGCGGGTCTCGCGCGGGTTCAGGACCCGCCGCGACCAGCGGCCGAGCCGGCGTTCGTCGGCCATCGCGGCGAGCACCCCGCGCGGGGTCAGCTCGGGCCACCAGGCGTTCAGGAAGTCGATGAAGGCGTCCTCGGTGGAGATGTCCTCGTCGAACGCGGAGCGCAGCTCGGCCGCCAGCTCCGGGTCGCTGTGCCGGCCGGCCCCGCCGGATCTCGCGTACAGGGCGTCGAGGAGCAGCTTGCGGGCGCGCGGGCGCAGCAGGTTCACGGGCGCGGTGCCGCCGAGCACGTTCTGCCGGATCCGGTTCAGCTCGTCGGCCTCCAGCTCCTGGCGCCGCCCGAAGGCCACCACGCGCAGCCGCTCGGGCGCGTCACCGAGCTCGAGCGCGCCCCGGACGGCCTTGTGGAGCACCTTGCGCATGCGCGAGGAGCCCTTGACGCGGGCCACGGCCGGTTCGTCGTACGTGGTCGCCTCGGCGCCGTCGACCAGCGAGCCGAGCGCCCGGATGGCGACCTGGCCCTCCTCGCCGAGCGAGGGCAGCACGCCCTCGGTGTACGCGACGAGCAGCGGGGTCGGCGAGACGATCAGGATGCCGCCGGAGTAGCGGCGCCGGTCCTGGTAGAGCAGGTAGGCGGCGCGGTGCAGGGCGACGGCGGTCTTGCCGGTGCCGGGTCCGCCCGCGACCTCGGCGACCGAGGCGGCGGGGGCCCGGATCACCATGTCCTGCTCGGCCTGGATGGAGGAGACGATGTCCCGCATCGAGTGCGTGCGGGCCCGCCCGAGCGCGGCCATCAGGGCGCCGTCGCCGATGGCGGGCAGCTCCCGGCCGTCGAGGGAGGCGGTGATCTCCGGGCGCATCAGGTCGTCCTCGACGCCGAGCACCTTGCGGCCCTTGGAGCGGATGACGCGGCGCCGCACGACCCGGCCCGGGTCCTTGGGCGTGGAGCGGTAGAACGGCGCGGCGGCCGGCGCGCGCCAGTCGATGACCAGCGGCGCGTAGTCGGCGTCGAGCACGCCGATGCGCCCGATGTGGAGCGTCTCGGCGATGTCGGCGGTGAGGTCCGCGCGGATCGCGTCGTCGGCCGGCTCGACGGAGGTGTACGCGCCGTCGGGCCCGCGCTCCCCGTCCTTGCCGAGGACCAGGTCGATCCGGCCGAAGAGGAAGTCCTCGAACTCGTTGTTCAGCCGGTTCAGGTGGATGCCCGCCCGGAAGACCTGGGCGTCGCGCTCGGCGAGCGCGCCGGGCGTGCCGACCTGACCGCGTTTGGCCGCGTCGTTCATCAGGAACTCGGCCTCGTCGATCTTCTCCTCGAGGCGGCGGTACACCTGGTCCAGATGCGTCTGCTCGACCGCGATCTCCCGATCGCGGACGGAATCCGCCGTGCTGTCGACAGCGGCATTCTGCGCGGCCACCAAGGCCCCCTTCTGACGTGCATGGGCGACCGTCAACCGTACGCGAAGCGGCGCCCTGTCCGCACGCCCGTTCCGGTGACCGGGCGAAGATCACTGCCCGGCCGCCGTCCGGTCGCCACCGGGTCCCTACCCGGGACGGGCCGCGAGCACCCTGCGGCGGTGCCGGGCGACCCGCTCGCGGTTGCCGCACAGCTCGCTGGAGCACCAGCGCCGCCGGTGCCCGCGCGAAGTGTCCAGGTAGACGCGGGTGCAGCCGTCCCCCTCGCAGGAGCGCAGCAGGTCCCGTTCCCCCGGGTCGGTGAGCAGTTCCACGGCGTCGCGGGCCACGGCGGCGAGCAGCGCGCCGCATTCCACCCCGCCGCACAACTCCCGCACGAGGTGACCCTCTTGGTCCTGTACGGCACACAGTCCCGGGGGTGGACCGGCGGCCAGCGCGTTGACCCGGGCCAGCGCGCCCTCGTCGGGACCGGTCCCGGCGAGCCCGGCCCGTACGAGGCTCTCCACATCGCGGCGCAGCGCCCGGAAGGCCTCCACCCAGTCGGGGCCCACCCGGGCGATCGGCGTCCGGTCGGGCACGAGCCCGGCTCCGGCGAGCCAAAGGCGCAGCTCGTCGCCGTCGCGGATCTCCTCGGCGCCCGCGGGGGCGGCGAAGGTGGCCACCAGGTCCAGGCACACCCGCCCGGATTCGAACCACATGCCCGTCACCGCCTCTTGCCTAGGGGGTGCGTGCCTCTCAGAGTGCCGCGCGCCGCTGCGATGCGGAACCCCCCGTACGGGGGCCGGACGACACCCCCTAGAGGGGCGGCTCGTCGTGCAGGAGGCGCTGGAAGAGGCGGTGGTCGCGCCAGGCGCCGTTGATGTGCAGGTAGCGGGGCGCGAGCCCGTACTGCTCGAACCCGGCCTTCGCCAGGACCCGCTGCGAGGCCAGGTTGTCGACCAGGGTCCCGGCTTCGACGCGGTGCAGCCCGTACGCGTCGCGGGCGATGCGGCAGACCTCCTCGACCGCGGCGGTGGCCAGCCCCTTGCCGTGCCAGGCCCGGTCCACCCAGTAGCCGATGCCGCCGCTGCGGAAGGGGCCGAGGGCGATGCTGCCGAGGTTGATCATCCCGACGGGCGCGCCGGAGCCGGCCTCGACGAGCACGTACGAGGCGGCGCGCCCGGCGTCGCGCTCGGCGAGCAGCGCCCCGATCCGCGCGGCCTGCCCCTCCGCGGTGAAGAACACCTCGGAGCGCCACGGCTCGAACGGCGCCATGAATTCCCGGTTGCGCGTCAGCGTGTCGGCCAGCCCGGCGGCGTCCCCGACCCGGACGCCGCGCATCTCCACCCCGTCAATGATCACCAGGGCACGCTAGCCAACCCCGCCCGCCACATCCACCCCACCGGCAACCCCGAGGCGGAGTCCCGGCAGCGGCCCGGCACCCGATCCGCCCGGCCGAAGGCACGGGCCCCCAGGCAGCGCCCCGGCCGCGGCCGCGGAACCCGACCCGTTCAGCCGGCGGAGCCTCCTGCACACTCACCCGCGTCCAGTGCCAGCCGGTAGCCCCTCTTCACCACCGTCTGGATCAGGTTCGGCGCCCCCAGCGCCCCCCGCAGCCGGGCCATCGCCGTCTCCACGGCGTGCTCGTCCCGCCCCGCCCCCGGCAGCGCCCGCAGCAGCTCCTGACGTCCCACGACCCAGCCCGGCCGGCGCGCCAGCGCCCGCAGCAGCGCCATCCCCGCCGGCGGCACCGGCCGCAGCTCGGCGTCCACCAGCACCGCGTGCCCCCGGATCTCCACCCGGTGCCCCGCCACCGGCAGCACCCGGGCCCGCCCCGGCAGCTCCTGGCACAGCAGCTGCACCAGCGGCCCCAGCCGGAACCGCTCCGGCTGCACCGTGTCCACCCCGCGCGCCTGCAGCGGCAGCGCCGTCACCGGCCCCACGCACGCCGACAGCACGTCCCCCCGCAGCCCCGCGAGCACCGCCTCCGCCATCCCCCGCTCCTGCGCCCGCGACAGCAGCGAAGCCGCCGCCGGGGCCGAGGTGAAGCTCACCGCGTCGATCCCGCCCCCTGCCACCGCGTCCAGCAGCCGGTCCATCGGCGCGAGGTCCTCCGGGGCCATCCACCGGTACACGGGGACCACGACCACGTCCGCCCCGCCGGCCCGCAGCGCCTCGACGAACCCGGGCAGCGGCTCCCCGTGCAGCTGGAGCGCGATGCGCCGCCCGGCGACCCCGCCGGCCAGCATCCGGTCGAGCACCTCGGCCAGCGACTCCGACTGCGGGGACCAGGTCTCCACCAGCCCGGCGGCCCGGACGGCCCCCTTCACCTTCGGTCCGCGCGCCAGCAGTTCGGTGGCCCGCAGCCGCGCGAGCAGCTCCTCGCCGATGCCCCACCCGTCGGCAGCCTCGATCCACCCGCGGAACCCGATCGCAGTGGTGGCGACCACCGTGTCCGGCGCGCAGTGGATCAACTCCTTCGTGGCGGCGAGCAGTTCGCTGTCGTCGGCCAGCGGCACGATCCGCAGGGCCGGGGCGTGCACGACGGTGGCCCCGCGTCGGCGCAGCAGGGCGATCAGCTCGTCGGCCCGCCGGGCGGCGGTGACCCCCACGGTGAAACCCGCGAGCGGGCCCGCCGCGCCGGCGGCCGTAGGGGCGGCGGCTGTGCGGGTGTCGTCCATGGTGACCTGCCTTGCCCAGTGGGTCGTCATCACGTCGCGCGATCACGTGTCGCGGGAACGGAACCGAGCCTGTCAAGTCGGCGTGTCAGGCTCGGTTCCGCCGTATTTCGTATCCGTAAACCGCCGTTACACCGACGTGAGCTGCGGCTTCGCCTCGGCCCCGGCCGCGGGGAGCACCGCGGGGGCGGGCCGGCGAAGGTATACCGCCCACGTCACCGCGCAGCAGACCGCGTAGAAGCCGAGGAAGGTGACGAAGGCGGCCGTCCCGGACCCGGAGGTCGAGAAGGCCTCCCGGAAGGCCAGGTTGATGCCGAGCCCGCCGAGTGCGCCGACCGCGCCGATGAGCCCCATGGCGGCCCCCGACAGCCGGCGCCCGTAGGCTGCCGCCGCCTCGCCGCCCATGCCCCGCGCCAGCGCCTTGGCCTGGAAGATGCCGGGGATCATCTTGTACGTGGAGCCGTTCCCGAGCCCGCTCAGCACGAACAGCGCCACGAACCCGACGAGGAAGACGGGCAGGGACTCCTCGCCCGAGGCGTAGACGACGACCCCGGTCGCGGCGGCCATGGCGACGAACGTCGCGAGGGTGATCCGGGCGCCGCCGAAGCGGTCCGCGAGGGCGCCGCCGACGGGCCGGATCAGCGAGCCGAGCAGCGGCCCGACGAAGGTGAGCGAGGCGGCCTGGAGGGGGGTGCGGCCGAACTGCGTCTGCAGGACGAGCCCGAAGGCGAAGCTGTAGCCGATGAAGGAGCCGAAGGTGCCGATGTAGAGGAAGGCCATGATCCAGGTGTGGGCGTCGCGGACCGCCTCGCGCACGGCGCCGGTGTCGTTGCGCACGGGTGCCAGGTTGTCCATCCGCAGCAGGGCCAGCGCGGCCGCGGCCACGATCAGCGGCAGGTAGACGGCCAGCAGCAGCCGCGGGTGCCCGGCCCCGGCGACCGCGATGACCAGCAGGGCGACGAGCTGCACCACGGGCACGCCGATGTTGCCGCCGCCCGCGTTCAGACCGAGCGCCCAGCCCTTCTTGCGCAGCGGGAAGAAGGCGTTGATGTTGGTCATGGAGGAGGCGAAGTTCCCGCCGCCCACGCCCGTCAGCGCGGCCACGGCCAGGAAGGTCCCGTACGAGGTCCCCGGCTCCATGACCACCAGCGCGGCCGCGGTGGGTGCGAGCAGGAGCAGGGCGCTGACGACGGTCCAGTTCCGGCCGCCGAAACGGGCGACGGCGAAGGTGTACGGAACCCGGACGAGGGCGCCCACGAAGGTCGCCGTCCCGATGAGGAAGAACTTCCCGGCCGGGTCGATCCCGTACGCGGGGCCCATGAACAGCACCATCACCGACCACAGGGTCCAGATGGAGAACCCGATGTGCTCGGAGAGCACGGAGTAGAGCAGGTTCCGGCGGGCGATGCGCTCCCCGGACTCCTTCCAGAAGGTCTCGTCCTCGGGTTCCCACCGCTCGATCCAGCGGCCCCCCTTGCGTGCTCCTCGCGGTGCGGTCGTACCGGTCATCACAGGCCTCCACAGCTTTCGCGTCCGTGGTGACGACCGTAGGAACGGCGCGTTTCGGCCCCGGTCCCCGCCGGATGACCGGGGGGAAACCTTGCACTCACCCGCCGCCGGGGCCGCCTGTGAGCGCGGCGGGGCGCCAGCTCGCCGGGGGCACCTCCAGCCAGCCGTGGCCGGCGGCCAGGGCCGCCGCGGCCTGGTGCAGTGCGTCGAGCCCGGGGTGGCTGAAACCCTTGCGCCACACCATCGACAGCGGGGACAGCGGCACCGGGTCCACCAGCGGCCGTTTCACGCACCCGGGCAGGTCGAGGAAGTCCACGGTCACCAGGACCGGATTGCGGGTCTTGGCCATGACCCGGCGGAACTCCTCCTTCCCCATGGCCACGGGGGCGGGCGGCGCGAGCGCGATCCCGCGACCCTCCAGCAGCTCGCGGGCGAGCCCGGTCCACTCCAGGGTCCGCGGGTTGCCGGCCCCGGCGTACACGGTCTCCCCGGCCAGTGCGGCCAGCGGTACGGCGGCCCGCGCGGCCAGCGGATGCCCGTCGGGGAGCAGCACCGCGAGCGGCTCGTACCGTACGGGCCGGTGCGCGAGACGGGCCCGCAGCGCCGGGGCCAGGCCGTCGGCGTAGCCGAAGGACACGTCGAGCCGCCCGGCGGCGACCTCGGCGGCGGCGTAGGTCAGCCCGCTCTCGAAGCGGGCCATCAGCTCGCAGTCCGGGGCGAGTTCGCGGGCCCGCTCCAGGACGGTGCGGGCGGTGCTCGGCCCGTCGGTGTTGAGGTCGACGAGCAGCGCCCGGGGGGCGGCCGCGGCGAAGGCGGCGGCGAGCGCCTCGTGCGCGGCCAGCACCCGCCGCGCCAGGGGCAGCAGCCGTTCCCCGTCGGCGGTCAGCTCGACGGCGCGGGTGGTCCGTACGAACAGCCCGGCGCCCAGGGCGGTTTCCAGCCGCCGCACGTCGCGGCTCAGCGCCTGCTGGGCGACGTAGAGGCGGGAGGCGGCGCGGGTGAAGTGCAGTTCCTCGGCCACGGCGACGAACCCGCGCAGCAGCCGGGGTTCCACATCACGGGGTATCACGCAGGGAGACTAACAACGGAAACGGGTGAATGGCTCCGGAACAGGTGTTGGACGCCCGGGGACCCCGCGCCGGAGCCTTGGATCATGCCGCCGCTGATGACCGTGACGGGCTCGACGCTCGTGATAGCCCCCGCCCCGCACCACCACCGCCCCCGCCCGCGCCCCCAGGGCCCGTACGCCCGCCTCTTCTCGCATCCCGGGACCCGGGCCTTCACGGCCGGGAACCTGCTGGCCCGCCTCCCCATGGGCATGTTCGGCATCAGCGCGGTCATGATGATCGCCGGCCAGCGCGGCTCGTACGCCCTCGCCAGCGCGGTCACCGCCACCGGGCTGGCCGCCACCGCGCTGGTCGCGCCCTGGACCGCCCGCCTGGTCGACCGGTACGGCCAGGCCCGGGTCGCCGTACCGGCGACGCTGATCGCGGCGCTCGGCTCGGTGGCGCTCGTCCTGTGCGTCCGTGCGCACGCCCCCGCCTGGACCCTGTTCGCCTCGTACGCCGCCACCGCGACCACCCCCAACATCGGCGGCATGTCCCGGGCCCGCTGGACGCACCTGCTGCGCGACTCCCCCGCCGCGCACCACACGGCGATGTCCTTCGAGCAGGCCGCCGACGAGCTGTGCTACATGCTCGGCCCGGTGGTGGCGGCGTTCCTCTGCACGGCCGCCTTCCCGGAGGCGGGCACCCTCACCGCGGCCGCCCTGCTCCTGACGGGCATGCTCCTCTTCGCCTCCCAGCGCCGGACGGAGCCGCCGCCCTCGGCGCCCCGCGCCGGAAGGTCCCCCCTGCGCGCGCTGATGCCGATGCTCGCCCTCTTCGCTCCGCTGGGCGTGCTGTTCGGCTCGATGGAGGTGACGTCGATCGCCCACCTCGACGCCCGCGGCCTGGGCGCCGCCACCGGCCTGGTCCTGGCCCTCCAGGCGGCCGGCTCCTGCGCGGCCGGCCTGTTCTACGGCACCCTGCGCCCCCGGACCCTGCGGACCTGCCTGACCGCCCTGACCGCGGCCCTGGCCCTCCCCTGGGCGGCGGCGGCCACCGGCTCCCTCCCCCTGCTGGCCGCCGCCCTCCTCCTGGCCGGCATGGCCACGGCCCCGACGATGGTCACGGCGATGTCCCGCGTCCACGCCCTCGCCCCCGAGGGCCGCCTCAACGAGTCGATGACCCTGGCGGTGACGGCCATCCTGACGGGCATAGCCCTGGGCGCGGCCGCGGCGGGCACCCTGGTGGACCACCTGGGCCCCACCACCCCGTATGCCCTCCCGGCGGCGGCGGCCGTCCTGACACTCCTCATCTGCCAGACGGTACGACTTTCCGGTACGAGTCAGGTACCGTGAAGTGGTACCAAGACCGGAGGAGCGGACCATGTCCATAAGTGCCAGTGAAGCCAGGGCGACCCTGTTCCCGCTGATCGAACGCGTCAACACCGACCACGCCCCGGTGCGCATCACCTCCAAGAACGGTGACGCCGTTCTGATGTCCGCCGACGACTACGACTCCTGGCAGGAGACCGTCTACCTGCTGCGCTCCCCCGCCAACGCCCAGCGGCTGATGGAAGCCGTCGCGCGCGACCGCGAGGGCGCGGCGTCGGTCGCCAAGAGCATGGACGAGCTGCGGCAATTGGCCGGAGGGGAGGAGTGAGGAGCGTTCACTTCGACCCGGCCGGGTGGGAGGACTTCCTGTTCTGGCTCTCCTCCGACCTGAAGATGGCCCGCCGGATCACCCGTCTGATCGGCGAGATCCAGCGCGACCCGTTCACCGGCATCGGCAAGCCCGAACCACTGAAGGGCGAACTGTCCGGCTACTGGTCGCGCCGCATCGACGACGAACACCGCCTCGTGTACCGGGCGGACGAGAAGGAAGTGAAAGTACTCAAGGCGCGCTATCACTACTGATGCCGCGGACGCTCCGGACATGACGAAGGCCCCGCAGCCTGACGGCTGCGGGGCCTTCGCCCACATGGGATGAGTGGAGATGGCGGGAATCGAACCCGCGTCCAACGGTGCAGAAGCAGGGCTTCTCCGAGCGCAGTCCGCTGCGCTTTTCTCGGCCCCGGAGATCACACGGACAAGTCTCCGACGGGCTCAGTCACTGTTTGGTTTCCCTCCAACCCCCGTGACCGGGGCTAGAGGTTTAGATCCCTAATTGACGCCAGGATCCGGACCGGGACCACTTCCGGGCTGACGCTCCTCACAGAGGCTTCAGCTCACTGTTATTAGGCAGCGAGGGTGAAGCGGGAGTTATCGCTCTTGGAGTTGGCGATTATTTTTTGCGACATGTGGTTAGCGAGATCATTGCCGCTTCCTCGGCTCGCTTCCCCTGCATCGACATCCGCTGTCGAAACCGATCATCCCCATGTTTTGTTTACAAGCTGCTCCGACCCCGGAGGGGCGGTGCTGACGCCATGGTACGCGAAGTGGACCACGGGATGCCAGGAGATTACAGCTGACCGCGCTCCTTGCGCTTCACGGCCGAGATCACCCGGTTCGTCTCGCGCGTGTCCTGCTTCTCGCGCAGCGCCTGGCGCTTGTCGTACTCCTTCTTGCCCTTCGCCAGCGCGATCTCGATCTTCGCCCGGCCGTCCTTGAAGTACAGCGAGAGCGGCACGATCGTGTTGCCCGTCTCGCCGGTCTTCGAGTCCAGCTTGTCGATCTCCTCGCGGTGCAGCAGGAGCTTGCGCTTGCGGCGGGCGCTGTGGTTGGTCCAGGTGCCCTGGCTGTACTCCGGCACGTGCACGTTGTAGAGCCAGGCCTCCCCGCTCTCCACCGACACGAAGCCGTCCACCAGCGAGGCCCGGCCCTGGCGCAGGGACTTGACCTCGGTACCCGTGAGCACGAGGCCGCACTCGTAGGTGTCGATGATCGTGTAGTCGTGCCGCGCCTTCTTGTTCTGGGCGATCAGCTTGCGCCCTTGTTCCTTAGCCATAGTGCGGTCATTTTCGCACTACGGACCCACCCCGAGGCCACCCAATACCGTGCGGGCCCGCTCCTCGGCCCCGTCGCCGGCCGCCAGGTCCGGGGTGATGCCGCTGCCGTCGAGGCTGCGGCCCGCCGGGGTGCGGTACGTACCCACCGTCAGCTCCGCCACCGAGCCGTCCGGCAGCGGCGTCGGCATCTGCACCGAGCCCTTGCCGAAGGTCCTGCTGCCCACCGCCACCGCGCGGCCGCGGTCCTGGAGGGCGCCCGTCACCAGCTCGGCCGCGCTCATCGTGCCGCCGTCCACCAGCGCCACCAGAGGCCGGGCGGTGTCCCCGCCCGGGCTCGCGTACAGGGCGCGCTCGGCCCCCCGTACGTCGTACGTGGCCACCAGCCCGCCGTCCAGGAAGGCCGAGGCGGCCGTCACGGCCTCGGTGACCAGGCCGCCCGGGTTGCCCCGCAGGTCGAGCATGAAGCCGGCGCCGGGCGGGGCCGCGCGGACGGCGGCCCGGACCTGTTCGCCCGAGCCGCGGCTGAAGGAGGCGACCTTGATGACGGTGATCCCGCCCGGGAGTTCCCTTACGGTCACGGGCTCGGTGTGCAGCTGCTCGCGGCGCAGGGTCTCGGTGAGTTCGGCGCCGTCCCGGGTGAGGTGCAGGACGACCGGGGTGCCGGCGCCGCCGCGCAGCAGGGCGACCACGTCGCAGACGCGCAGGCCGGTGACGGCGTGGCCGTCGACGCTCAGCAGCCGGTCCCCCGCGCGCAGGCCGGCGCGGGCGGCGGGGCTGCCCTGCTGGACCTTCTCGACGGCGATGCGGTCGTCGCGGCGGCTCTCGATCCAGAGGCCGACGCCGGTCCATCGGCCGTCGAGGTCGTCGGTGAAGGCCTCGTACTCGCCCTGGTCGTAGACCATGCCCCAGCGGTCGCCGCTGCGGCTGACCACCTCCTGGGCGGCCTTCTTGCCGGACTTGCCCTCGGCGGCGGCTTCGGCCGCGGCGCGGGCCACGGCCTCGCGGTCGGCGGTTCCGGTCTCCCGGGGAGCCACGGGGCCGGGCGCGGGGCTCTGCGTACCGGAGGCCGCTAACCCGGCGCCCGCGGCGCCGGCGGCGTCCGCGCGGTCCCAGCAGCCGGTGCCCGCCGCGGCGCCCACGGCGGCGATGAAGGCCAACGTCAGAGCGGCCCCGCGACGCAGGTCGCGGGGCCGGAGACAGAAGGCGGGCAGTCCCGGCATGGCGCCGAGTCTAGGACAAGCCCCGTGGAGGCACGGCGGGTTGGGCCGACCTCACACGGGGCGCTTGTCACACCTTCAGGTACTTGCGCAATGCGATGAAGGCGGCCAGCGAGGGCATCAGCACCCCGATGACCAGCACCAACGGCAGCTTCGTCAACACGGAGTCCCAGCCGATGAAGTTGATCAGCTCCATCTTCGTCCGCAGCGAGGCGCCGTGGTCGATCACGAAGTACTGGCCGGCGCCGAGCATGCCGCAGGCGAACACGGCGCCGATGAGGCCCGCGAAGGCGGCCTCCATGATGAACGGCACCTGGATGTAGAAGCTGGAGGCGCCCACGAGCCGCATGATCCCCGTCTCCCGCCGCCGGCTGAAGGCGGAGACGCGCACGGTGTTGACGATCAGCAGCAGGGCCACGATCAGCATGATCAGCATGATGCCGAGGGCGGCCCAGTTGAGGTAGCCGAGCATCGTGAAGAGGTTGTCGAGCTCGGTGTGCTGGTCGGCGACCGACTGGACGCCGTCCCGGCCCGCGAAGGCGGTCGTGATGACCTTGTACTTCTCGGGCTGCTTGAGCTTCACCCGGAAGGAGTCGGGCATCTGGTCCGGGGTGATCACCGAGGCGAGCGCGGTGTGCCCGAAGCGCTCCTTGTAGTGCTTGTAGGCCTCGTCGGAGGACTCGTAGTGGACCGTCTCGACGAGGTCCATCTTCTTCAGGTCGGTCTCGATCTGCTGCTTCTGCTCGGGAGTGACCGCGCCCTTGGCGCAGGCCTTGCTCCCGCTCTCGCTGTTGTCCTCCGCGTCGCTCTTGTTGCAGAGGTAGATCGAGACGTTGACCTTGTCGTACCAGTAGCCCTTCATCTTGCTCACCTGGTCGCGCATGAGCAGGGAGCCGCCGAACAGGGCCAGCGACAGGGCCACGGAGATGATGACCGCGAAGGTCATGGTGAGATTGCGCCGGAGGCCGACGCCGATCTCCGACATGACGAACTGGGCGCGCATGACGTCTCAAGGGCCTTTCAGTGCTGGTAGCCGTAGACGCCGCGCGACTGGTCGCGCACGAGTCGGCCCTGTTCGAGTTCGATGACGCGCTTGCGCATCTGGTCCACGATCTGCTGGTCGTGCGTGGCCATGATCACGGTGGTGCCGGTCCGGTTGATCCGGTCCAGCAGCTTCATGATGCCGACCGAGGTCTGCGGGTCGAGGTTGCCGGTGGGCTCGTCCGCGATGAGGAGGGCCGGCCGGTTGACGAAGGCGCGGGCGATGGCCACGCGCTGCTGCTCACCGCCGGAGAGCTCGCCGGGCATGCGGTCCTCCTTGCCGCCGAGGCCCACGAGCTCCAGGACCTGCGGGACGGCCTTGCGGATCTCGCCTCTCGGCTTGCCGATGACCTCTTGGGCGAAGGCCACGTTCTCGGCCACCGTCTTGTTGGGGAGGAGGCGGAAGTCCTGGAACACGGTCCCCAGCTGGCGCCGCATCTGCGGGACCTTCCAGTTGGAGAGCTTGGCGAGGTCCTTGCCGAGGACGTGGACCTGGCCGTGGCTCGCCCGCTCCTCGCGCAGCACCAGCCGCAGGAAGGTGGACTTGCCGGAGCCGGAGGAGCCGACCAGGAAGACGAACTCGCCCTTCGCGATGTCCAGGGAGACATCTCTGAGTGCGGGGCGGTTCTGCTTCGGGTAGGACTTGGAGACGTTGTCGAATCGGATCACGGGTGCACCACGGTCGCCGGGAGTAGGTGTGCGGAGTCGGTGTGCGTGACCATACGCGAACGGGCGGGGGGTGGGGGCCCGGCGTCCGGAGTTGCCCGATATATCCCCTGGTCCGGGAGGGGATCGTCCCGGGACGGTCCGCGATTGCCCGGACGGGCCGCGCCGAATGTCGCCGGAGCTGGCACAGTGGTAGGGGAACGGAGTGCTTCCTTCAAGCGTTGTTCAAGGTGTTCGTTGTTCAAGGGGACGAGAGGAGGAGAGCGCATGACGTATGACCGGCTCGTGTGCGCGAACTGCGCCGCGCCCGTCAGCCAGGGCCGCTGCCCGGTGTGCCGGGCGAACCGGGAGCGCCTCCAGCAGCAGGAGGGCCCCTTCGGCGGGCTGAACCCCATGGCGCTCATCGTGCTCCTGGTGGTCCTCGTCGCGGCCCTGGCCCTGGTGGCACAGCAGACGGCGTAGAGCTCTCCCTCGCCGCGTCCCGATCATCGACCCGGACCGAAGCGGACATGCGAAGGGCCCGGACACCTGAGGTGTCCGGGCCCTTCGCATGTCCGCTGTCGTTACGCGGCCTGCTCCTGCTGCTTGCGCCAACGGATGCCGGCCTCCAGGAAGCCGTCGATCTCGCCGTCGAGCACCGCCTGCGGGTTGCCGACCTCGAACTCCGTCCGCAGGTCCTTGACCATCTGGTACGGGTGCAGGACGTAGGACCGCATCTGGTTGCCCCAGGAGCTTCCGCCGTCCTTGAGGGCGTCCATCTTGTCCTTCTCCTCCTGGCGGCGCCGCTCCAGCAGCTTGGCCTGGAGCACGTTCATCGCGCTGGCCTTGTTCTGGATCTGCGAGCGCTCGTTCTGGCAGGAGACCACGATGCCGGTCGGAATGTGCGTGATGCGCACGGCCGAGTCGGTCGTGTTGACGCCCTGCCCGCCGGGGCCGGAGGCGCGGTACACGTCCACGCGCAGCTCGGCCTCGTCGATCTCGACGTGGTCGCTGGTCTCGACGACCGGCAGCACCTCGACGCCCGCGAAGGAGGTCTGGCGGCGGCCCTGGTTGTCGAAGGGCGAGATGCGCACGAGGCGGTGGGTGCCCTGCTCGACCGAGAGGGTGCCGTAGGCGTACGGGGCCTTGACGACGAAGGTGGTCGACTTGATGCCGGCCTCTTCCGCGTACGAGGTCTCGTAGATCTCGGTGGGGTAGCCGTGGCGCTCGGCCCAGCGCAGGTACATGCGCTGCAGGCGCTCGGCGAAGTCGGAGGCGTCCACGCCGCCGGCCTCGGCACGGATGTTGACCAGCGCCTCGCGCTCGGCGTACTCGCCGGAGAGCAGGGTGCGGACCTCCATCTCGTCCAGCGCCTTGCGCACGGAGACCAGCTCGGTCTCCGCCTCCGCGAGGGTGTCCGCGTCGTCCATCTCCTGGGCGAGGTCGAACAGCACCGCCAGGTCGTCGATGCGCCCGCGCAGGGTCTCGGTCTTGCGGACCTCGGCCTGGAGGTGCGAAAGCTTGCTCGTGATCTTCTGAGCGGCCTCCGGGTCGTCCCACAGGGACGGCGCGGCGGCCTGCTCCTCGAGCACGGCGATTTCTGCCCTCAGCTTGTCGAGGTCCAGGACGGCCTCGATCGACCCCATGGTCGAGGAGAGGGACTTCAGCTCTTCGGAAACATCGACGACTGCCACGGGTCCAGCGTAGCCGGTCCGCGGGCGGCACTGTCCGGCCAGGCCGGATCACCCGTTCTGATGAACGCGCGAACGGGCGTACGCTCACGGTATGAATCTGCTCCTCGTCAAGCGCCGCCATGTGGACCACATGCGTGTCACGACGACGAGCTGTCTGCCGCCGGACCATCCCCAAGCCTGATCCACCCCGATCCGACTTGGTCCTGTACGCGGCCCAAGCGGCTCCGGCGCCATCCCTGCCGGCGGCCCTCCCCATCCGCTGCCCCGACACCTCTGGGGAACAGGACCCCGTGACATCCGAAACGGAGCCGTCATGCCGTCCGCGCACAATGATCTTTCCGCCGATTCCGCAGTCCCGGCGCTCCCCGTCATCGACCTGTCCCAGGCCGACGACCCGGCCCAGCGGGCCGACTTCCTGAAGAAGCTGCACGCCGTGGCCCGGGACACCGGCTTCCTGTACCTCACCGGGCACGGGATCACCGAGGCGGAGACCGCCCGCATCCTGGAGCTGACCAGGGCCTTCTTCGCCCTGCCGGAGGCCGACCGGCTCGCCGTGAGCAATCTGAACTCGCCGCACTTCCGCGGGTACACCCGCATCGGGCACGAGCTGACCGGCGGGGCCTCCGACTGGCGCGACCAGCTGGACGTGGGCGCCGAGCGCCCGGCGCCGGAGCTGGGGCCCGGCGACCCGGCGTACCTGTGGCTGGAGGGCCCGAACCAGTGGCCGCAGGCGCTGCCGGAGCTGCGGCCCGTGGTGCTGGAGTGGCAGGCCAAGCTGGCGGCGGTGGCCCACCGGCTGCTGCGGGAGCTGCTGACCTCGATCGGCGCGCCGTCCGACTTCTTCGACGAGGCCTTCGCGGACCGGCCGCACCTGCACACGAAGCTGATCCGCTACCCGGGATCCGCCCCGTCCGGGGCCGACCAGGGGGTCGGGGCGCACAAGGACTACGGGTTCCTGACGCTGCTGCTTCAGGACGGCGTGGGCGGGCTGCAGGTGCGGCAGGGGGACGGCTTCCTGGACATCCCGCCGCTGCCGGGAGCGTTCGTGGTCAACCTGGGCGAGCTGCTGGAGATCGCGACGGAGGGGTACCTGGTGGCCACGGACCACCGGGTGGTCAGCCCGCCGGGGGCGGTGGAGCGGTACTCGGTGCCGTTCTTCTACAACCCGCGGCTGGACGCGGTGATCGAGACGGTGCCGGGCGAGTACCTGCGGTCGGCTCCGGGTGTCGCGCACGACGCGTCGAACCCGCTGCACGCGGAGTACGGCCGCAACGAGCTGAAGGGCTGGACCCGGGCCCACCCGGCGGTGGCCCGCCGCTGGCACCCGGAACTCGTCGAGGCGTAGCCCGGCCGGTTCCCGGACCCTGCCCGGACCCGCGCGAGGGCTCCGGGCAGCGGCTCCGTGCGGCTCCGGCGGGGTTTAGGGGGTGTCCGCAAAGTCCCGCCTGTCGCGCGGCGCCCGGCGGCGCACGGCGCTACTTTCCGGACACCCCCTACGGCCTGGCCGGGGTCGAGTGCTTCGTGTCCCGGGGCGGCTGCTCGTCGCCGGAGGCGGCCAGCCAGGTGCCCACGCCGAGCGCGGCGGCCAGCGCCACGGCCCCCGCCGTCAGGGCCAGACGCCGCTTGCGGGCCGTCTCGGCGCGGTGGCGGGCCGAGCCCGGGCGGTGGCCGCCCGCGGGACGCGGGACCCGGGCCGTGCCCAGCGCGCCCCCGGCCAGCTCGTCCGGTCCCGGAACCCGCATCGAGGTGTGCGTGTCCCGGTTCGAGTCGGTCGCGGAGCCCGGCACCAGCGGCACCACGCCCCGGCGGCGGACCGGATCCGCCTCCGAGACGGACTCCGCCGGCTCCGGATCCGGGTCCGGTTCGTACGGCTCGTCCACGTCCAGCGGCGGCATCCCGGCCAGGAGCGGGAGCAGGTCCCGCAGCCGGAGCGAGAGCTCCGAGGCCCGCAGCCGCGAGGCCGGAGCCTTCGCGAGGCACTGCACGATCAGCTGCCACAGTTCGTCCGGGATGCCCGGCAGGGGGACGACCGTTTCCGTCACGTGCCGGCGCAGGACCGCGCCCGGGTGGCCCCCGCCGAAGGGGGTGAAACCCGCCAGCAGCTCGTACAGCACCGTGGCCAGGGCGTATATGTCCACCGCCGCCCTCGGCGGCAGCCCCTCCACGATCTCCGGGGCCAGGTAGTCCGGCGTGCCGATGATCCGGGTCGTCGGGGCCGAGGCCCGCGCGCCCGGCGCCCCGGAGGCCGCCCGCCGCGGCGAGTCGATCAGCTTGGCCACGCCGAAGTCGGTCAGCAGCGCCGGGTGCGAGCCGCCCGGCCCCAGCGGCCCCTGCATGTCCAGCAGGACGTTCTCGGGCTTCACGTCCCGGTGCACGACCCCCGCGGCGTGCGCCGCCGCCAGCGCGTCCGCGACGTCGGCGACGATCGCCACGGCCGCCTCGGGGGCGAGCCGCCGCTCCCGATCGAGGCGCGTGCGCAGGTCCGTGCCGCGTACGAGGTCCATGACCAGGGCCAGGTCGTTGCCGTCCACGACGAGGTCGCGGACGGAGACGATGTGCGGGTGGTCCAGGCCGAGCAGCGCGCTGCGCTCCTGGACGAAGCGTCCGACCAGCTCCTGGTCGGACGCGAGGTCCTCGCGCAGCAGTTTGACGGCGACGGGCCCGTCAGGCCCCTCGCCCAGCCACACCGTGCCCGCGCTGCCGCGCCCCAGGATCTGGTGCGCGGTGTACCGGCTGCCGATCTTCCGTGCCACGACTGCTCCCTCAGCGGCTGGCGTACGCACCAAAGCTACGCGGCCGGATGGGGGTTGAAGGCCCCGGAACACTGCGACCTTCACTTCTGGGGGCGAAATCACGTCCCGGAAGTCGACAAATCCACAACCCAGCCCCCGAAGTCGGCTCTACGGGGCCCCCGTTCAGGGCGTGCCGCCGCCCGAGCCGCTGCCGCCGGCGGAATCGCCGAGCGCGGTGACCCAGTCGGCGATGTCGGAGCCCCAGGTCCACAGCTGGTCCCACCAGCCCTTGCCGGTGCCGACCCACTCCTGGAGCGGGGTGAGCTCCCAGACCAGCCAGCCCGCCACCACGAACAGCAGGATCATCACCAGGCAGCCCTTGAGGCAGCCCAGGCCCGGGATCTTGATCGGGTTGGCGCTGCGCGGGCGCGGCTCGCGCGGCTCCCGGGGGGCGCGCTGCGGCGGCGGGGCCTGGGGCGGCTGCTGCTGCGGCGGCGCCTGCCGCTGGGGCTGGGGCTGCCGCTGGGGCTGTCGCTGAGGCTGCTGCTGCGGCTGCTGGTACGGCGCCTGCTGCGGCTGCTGGTACTGCTGGGGCGGCGGCTGCTGCTGGTAGTACGGCTGCTGCGGGGGCTGCTGGTACTGCGGCTGCTGCTGGTACTGCTGGGGCGGCGGGCCCTGGCGGTACTGCGGGGGCTGCTGGGGCCGCTGCTGCGGCGGCGGGGGTGCCTGCCGCTGCGGGCGCCGGCGCAGCGGGTCCTCGCCCGGGTCGAGGTACTGCATCTGCGTCTGCTCGTTGCGGTCGCGCGCGGCCTGCATCTGCGACTGCCACGGGTGCGGCTGGTCCGGCTGCTGCACCGGGGGCATGACCGAGGTCGGGTCGGCGCCGGGGCCGCCGGGGCCGCCCGTGCTGGGCAGCACCGAGGTGGCGTCGGCCGCGCCGATCGGCGGGAGCACGCTGGTCATGCCGTTCGGGTCGTACGCGCCCATCGGCGAAGCGGTGGCGGCGCGGCCCGGGAGCACCTGGGTCGGGTCGGCGGCGCCGCCGGCCCCCGGCGTCTCGGGGACCGGCGCCGGAGAGGGGTCGGGCGCGAGCAGCGCGCCGACGCCGAGGGCGGCCTCCACCTCGGAGGGGGCGCTGTGCACGCCGATGCCGGAGGCGACCACGCGCAGCCCGCGGGCCAGGTTCTCGGCGCTGGGGCGCTCGTTCGGCTCCTTGCGCAGGCAGCGCTCGATGACGATCCAGAGCGGCTCGGGCACGTTCGGCGGCCGCTGCGGGTCCTCGCTGAGGTGGCGGTGGAGGACTTCGAGGGCGGTGCCGCCGGCGAACGGCGGGCGTCCGGTGACCAGTTCGTAGAGCAGGATGCCGGCGCCGTAGATGTCGACGGCGGAGGTCTGCGGGCGGCCCTCGGCGGACTCGGGGGCCACGTAGGCGGGGGTGCCGACGAACTCGTGCGTGCGCGTCAGGCCCGGGGAGTCGGCGAGGCGGGCGATGCCGAAGTCGGTGAGCATCGGCTTCATCTGGCCGCCGCGCTCGTCGAGCAGGACGTTGGCGGGCTTCAGGTCGCGGTGGACCACGCCGTCGGCGTGGCTGGCGGCGAGCGCGTCCGCGATCTGGGCGGTCAGCAGGCTCGCGGCGACCGGCGTGAAGGGGCCGTTCTGCCGGATGTACTTGTGCAGGTCCGGACCGTCGATCAGGTCCATCACGAGGGCGAGCAGGTCGCCCTCGACGACGAGGTCGCGGGTGCGCACGATGTTGGGGTGCGTCAGGCGCAGCAGGACCGAGCGCTCACGCAGGAAGCGCATGACGATGTCCGCGTCCTGGGCCAGCTCCTCCTTGAGGACCTTGATGGCCACGGTCTCGCCGGGCTGCCCGGCGACGGCTGCCTCCGCGCCGGCGGTCTCCCGCTGGCGGGCACGCCAGACGGTGCCCGTGGCGCCGCGTCCGAGCGGCTCCTCGAGCAGGTACTTGCTGCCGACTGGCCGCACGTCTCGCGCTCCCTGCTGTCGTCCTGCTGTGGTTCGTTTTCGTGCTTCGTTTTTCCGGCCCACTCTAGGGGGTGTCGTCGGGGAAGACGCGGGGTGCCGGAGGTTGGTTGCCGCACATTTGTACGAAGGGTGAGTTTTGAGGGGTATGCCAGGGGCGATTTTCCCCGGCCGCGCCCCCCTTTTCGGCCAGGCCGCGCGCGCGGGCGTGTACGCGACACGCGCAGGGGTGTGATCATTCAAGATCATTTATTGCCGGGTGCCGGGCGTGTTGTCAGCGACAGGTGCGAGGATGCACCCGTACGGAACGGCCGGGACGGGAGCCCGCGTTCCGGGCAGACCTGACCGGACGACGCGCCGTGCCGGGTGGGGGGTTGATCGGGCGGCCATGCCCGTCGCACCCCTGCCGGGCGCACGCACCGCGCACCGCGCAGAAGGGACCGCTGACGGCGATGCAGATCCGGCTGACCGTCCTTGGGTCGCGCAGCGGCCACCAGACCGCGCCCGCCGGCTGTGACGTGCTCGTCACCGCGCCCGTGGGCACCGCGCTCGCCGCCGTGGCCTCCGGGCTGGCGGCGACCGTCGGCGGGCCCGACACCGGCGGCACGGTCGTGCTGTACGCCGGTACGGAGCGGCTCGACCTCCAGCGGCGGGTGCTCGGGGAGCCGCCGCTGGTGGACGGGGCGGTGCTGGGGCTGCACGCGCCGGTGCCGGGCGTCCTGCCGGACGGGGACGTCCTGCCGGCCGGGACGGACGGCGCGCAGCTGCACGTGGTGGCGGGACCGGACGCGGGCGGGGTGCACCTGCTGCACCCGGGGGCGATCCGGATCGGGCGCTCGGCCGATGCCGACGTCCCGCTGGACGACCCGGACGTCTCGCGGCTGCACTGCGCGGTGACGGTGATGCCGGACGGCCGGGTGGCCGTGGCCGACCTGGACTCGACGAACGGCACGACGGTGGACGGCGCGCCGGTCGGCGCGCGGCCGGTGTCGCTGGCGCCGGGAGCACTGCTGCGCATCGGCGAATCGACGCTCCGCCTGGCTCCCGACACCCCGGCCCCCCTCCGGGTGGTCCCGGACCTCGAAGGCCACCTGTCCCTCCCGGGCGGCGACCCGCAGGCATCGTCCCCCCTCCCCGCCCCTTCCCGGAGCGGCGGCTCCGCCGCCGACCCCGACGAGCACCGCCCGGGGCCGCGCCCCGACCCGGCTCCGCCGTCGCGCCCCGGCGCCCAGTGGCCCGGCGGACCCGGCTCCGCCGCCGACGGGTCCGGGTGGAGCGGTGGGCCCGCATCCGCCCCGAGCCCGGCGTACGGCGCGCCCTCCGGGGCCGGAGCGGGCACCGGCATGCACATCGGTACGCCCGGTGCGGGCCGGGCCGCGGCGGAGCCCGACGCCTCCGACGGGACCTGGGGCGGCGCGGCCGGCGGCGGGCAGCGGTCACGGAAGCGGGGGCTCGGGGCCTGGGCCCGCAGGTGGGTGCGCGGGGAGGGCCTCGACGAGGTCGGGGGCGTGAGCGACGGCGAAGCCGTCGCGGCCGCCGTGCCCGATGCCGACGATCCCGCCGCGCTGCTGCTCGCCGCACTGGGGCCCACCCGGCGGCTCTGGTCCCGCGACCGGGGCCGGCTCGACGTCGGGCTCGGGGCCGGGAGCCGGATCGCGCTCCAGGAGGTCGGCGCGCTCGGCATCGCCGGGCCCCGCGCCCGGCTGACCGGGGTGGCCCGGTCCGTCGTCGCCCAGCTCGCCGCCCTGCACGGGCCCGGCGAGCTGGAGATCGTGCTCCTCGCCGCCGACCGGGCCCGCGGCCTCGCCGAGCGGCGCGGCGACTGGGGCTGGCTCGGCTGGCTGCCGCACGTACGGCCCGCCCACGGCCAGGACTGCCGGCTGCTCCTCGCCTACGACCGCGACCAGGCCGCCGCCCGCACCTCGGAGCTGACCCGCCGCCTCGACGAGAGCCCCGCCGGCGAAGCCCACCAAGGCCCCTTCACGCTCCTCGTCGTCGACGGCGATCCCGGCGCCGCCGCCCTGCGCGACATCACCGGCCGGCTCGCCCCGCACGGCCCGGCCGCCGGGATACACCTCCTCGTGCTCGCCGAGACCCCGGCCGCCACACCCGCCTCCCCGCTCACCGAGACGTACGAGGCCGCCGGCGCGAGCAGCCCCGCCTTCCGGACCTGCGGCGCGGCCGCCCTGCTCAGCGGCGACGTGGCCACCACCGTACGGACGTTCACGGTGAGCGGTGGCAGGCCCTGGCCGCCCGGGACCACCGCCACCGCCGACGCCGTCTCCGCCGCCTGGGCCGAGCGCTTCGCCCGGGCCCTGGCCCCGCTGCGCGCCGAGCCCTCCCCCTCCGGGCCCCGCCCGGCCGTCGCCGCCGCACTGCCGAACACCGCCCGCCTGCTCGACGAGTTGGGCCTGGCCCGAGCCACCCCGGCCTCCCTGATGGCCCGTTGGGCGGCCACCACCGACCAGGGGCAGGGCGTCGGCGGCCGCGCCGAGCTCGTGCTCGGCAGCGGCCGGCGCGGCCCGGTCGGCGCCGAGCTGGTCCAGGACGGCCCTCACCTGCTCGTCGAGGGGCCCGCCGGCAGCGGCCGTACGGAGCTGCTGCGCTCGGTGGCCGCCTCCCTCGCCGCGGCCGCCCGGCCCGACCGGCTCGGGCTGGTGCTCCTCGACGGGGCCGGCGGCGAGCGCGGCGACGGGCTCCAGCCCTGCACCGAGCTCCCGCACGTCTCGGCACACCTCGTCGCCTCCGACCCCGTCCGCATGCGCGAGTTCGCCCAGGCGCTCGGCGCCGAGCTCAAGCGCCGGGCCGAGCTCCTGGACGGGGTCCCGTTCGCCGAGTGGCACGCCCGGCGGGAGGTCTCCGACCGGATGGTCGCGCCCCGCCAGCCCGGCCCCGGCGAGCTCCACGGCGATCTCGACCCACAGCGCACCGGCACGCTCCGGCTGCGCGCCTCCGCCGTGCGCACCGACCCGGCCGGGCCGAGCCCGCTGCCCCGCCTGGTGGTGCTGGTGGACGACTTCGACGCGCTGGTCGCGCCGGGGCTCGGCAGTACGGGCCGCCCCGCCGCCGGATCCGTCGTACGGGCGCTGGACGCGGTGGCCCGCGACGGCGCCCGGCTCGGGGTGCACCTGGTGGCTTCCAGCGCCCGCCCCGACCGTACGGCCGACACGGAGCTGGCCCGTGCGAACCCCCTCCGGATCGATCTGGACGCACCCGACCAGCCGGGCCCCGGCCGCGGCCGGCTCCGTTACTCCGACGGGCGGACGGTGCCGTTCCAGGGCGGCCGGGTGACCGGCCGGATCCCCCGGACGGCGACGCAGCGGCCGACGGTGGTGCCGGTGGAGTGGGAGCGGATGGGCGATCCCCCGGCCCGCCGGCCCGTGCGCGAGCTGGGCAACGGCCCCACCGACCTGGCGCTGCTGGCGAGCGCCCTGGACCGGGCGTCGCACCTGGTCTCGGCGATACCCGTGCTGTTCCCGCCCGCCCCCTGAGCCGCCCCGGAGCGCCGCGACGCGGTTCGACGCGGTATTGCGGGGGTACGCGGCTCGGCGTAGACCTTGTGGGACGAGTCACACCACGGGCACACCACGGGCATCGGGGGCAGAGCCATGCGAAGGCAGGGAACGAGCCGCACGAAGGACCGTAGCCGCACGGGCGACCGGAGAAGGAGCCGTGCCGCCGCCTGGACGGCCCTCGCGGCCGCGGGCGCGCTGACCCTCGGCGCGTGCGGGGACGGCGGGGACAAGAAGGACGATCCGCCGCAGGGCGGGGAATCCTCCCCGCAGGCCAGGCCGCCGGTCGAATTACCGAAGCTGCCCGGCGAGAAGCTGGAGGTCGCCGCGGTCTGGACGGGTCCGGAGCAGGCGAACTTCACGAAGGTCCTGAAGGAGTTCGAGAAGCGCACGGGAGCCACGGTCACCTTCGTCCCGGCCCAGGACCCGATCGTCACCTTCCTCGGTACGAAGATCGCGGGCGGCCAGCCGCCGGACGTGGCGCTGCTCCCGCAGGTCGGCGCCCTGACCGCCGCGGTGCAGAACAAATGGGTGCAGCCGGTCGGCCCGGAGGCCAAGGCGCAGCTCGACGCGAACTACGCGGACGGCTGGAAGAAGCTGGGCGCGGTCGACGGCACCCAGTACGGCGTGTACTACAAGGCGGCCAACAAGTCGCTGATCTGGTACAACGCGAAGGCCTTCAAGGCGGCGGGCGTACAGCCCCCCAAGACCTGGAAGGAGCTGGTGGAGGCGGCCGACACGCTCTCCGCCTCCGGTACCCCGGCCGTCTCCGTGGCCGGCGCGGACGGCTGGACCCTGACCGACTGGTTCGAGAACGTCTACCTCTCCCAGGCGGGTCCGCAGAAGTACGACCAGCTGGCCAAGCACGAGATCAAGTGGACGGACGACAGCGTCAAGCAGGCGTTGACCACGCTGGGCGAGCTGTTCGGGCGAAAGGACTTCCTGGCGGGCGGGGCGAGCGGGGCGCTGGCCACCGAGTTCCCGAAGTCGGTGACGCAGACCTTCACGGGCGGCGACCGCCCGGCGGCCGCGATGGTCTTCGAGGGCGACTTCGTGGCGGTGAACATCGCCCAGACGGAGGCGAAGGTCGGCGAGGACGCCCTCGTCTTCGACTTCCCGGCGGTCGGCGCCAAGCCGCCCGTCATCTCGGGCGGCGACGTGGCGGTCGCGCTGAAGCCCTCGAAGGGCGCGCAGGCGCTGCTGACCTTCCTGGCCTCCCCGGACGCGGCGGAGATCCAGGCCCGTGAGGGCGGGTTCATCTCCCCGAACAAGTCGGTGGACCTGAAGGCCTATCCGAACCGCATCCAGCAGGACATCGCCAAGGCCCTGATCGCGGCGGGCGACGACTTCCGCTTCGACATGTCGGACCAGGCCCCGGCGGCGTTCGGCGGTACCCCGGGGGCCGGCGAGTGGAAGGCGCTCCAGGACTTCCTGGCCAACCCGTCGGACGTGGCGGGCACCCAGGCCAGACTGGAGGCGGACGCGGCCAAGGCCTACGGGAACTGATCCCGTGGCAGCCAAGGCCACCACACCCGCGCAGGCCGCCGCGCCCACCGGGGCCGCGGCGGCCGGGACGGGGCGGTCCGCGGAGACCCGGCGCCGCCGCCTCGTCGCGGCGGCGTTCCTCCTGCCCGCCCTGGTGCTGCTCGGCGCGCTCGTCGTGCACCCGATCGGCTACTCGCTCTACCGCAGCTTCTTCGACCGCTCCGGGGACACCTTCGTGGGCGGCGGCAACTACGGCGAGATCCTGCACGACGACACGATCCGCACGGCCCTGAAGAACACGGCGCTGTGGGTGGTGCTCGCGCCGACCACGGCCACCGCCCTGGGCCTGATCTTCGCGGTGCTCACCGAACGCGTGCGCTGGGGCACGGCGTTCAAGCTGCTCGTCTTCATGCCGATGGCGATCTCGATGCTGGCGGCCGGCATCATCTTCCGGCTCGTGTACGACCACGATCCCGACCGGGGCATCGCCAACGCGGTCTGGGTCGGGGTGCACGACACCTTCGCGGAGTCCTCTGCCTTCCCGAAGGCCCGCCCGGGCCGCGACTCCCCGCTGGTCCCGGCCGCCGGGGCCGACGCGGGCGGCTTCACGACCCGTGATCCCGTACGGGCGGGCGTGCCGGTGCTGCTCCCGCTGGTCGGCGTGGCCCCGGAGGACCTGCCCGGCGGGACCCGTACGGCCAGGGCCGCGCCCGCCGAGCCCGGCAAGGTGACCGGGACGGCCTGGCAGGACTTCACCCGGGGCGGGGGCGGCCGTACGAACGCGGTCGACCCCACCGAGTCGGGGCTGGCCGGGATCCGGGTGGAGGCGGTCAAGGACGGCCGGGTGGTCGACTCGGCGACGGCCCGCGCCGACGGCACCTTCACCCTGTCCGCGAAGGCGGACGGGGCCCTGCTGCGGCTGCCCGCGTCGAACTTCCGCGAGGCGTACGCGGGGGTGGAGTGGCTCGGCCCGACGCTGGTGACCCCGGCGGTGATCGGGGCGTACGTGTGGATGTGGGCCGGGTTCGCGATGGTGCTGATCGGGGCCGGGCTGGCCGCCGTACCGCGGGAGCTGCTGGAGGCGGCGCGGGTGGACGGGGCGAACGAGTGGCAGGTGTTCCGCCGGGTCACCGTGCCGCTGCTGGCGCCCCTGCTGGTGGTGGTCCTCGTCACCCTCGTCATCAACGTGATGAAGATCTTCGACCTGGTCTTCGTGATCGCGCCGGGCTCGGTGCAGGACGACGCGAACGTCCTGGCCCTCCAGCTGTACCGGACCTCCTTCGGCACCGACGCCGATCCGGGGCTGGGCAGCGCCATCGCGGTGCTGCTGCTGGTGCTGGTCCTGCCGGTCATGCTCTACAACATCCGCAGGCTGCGGAAGGAGGGGGCCCGATGAGCGCCGCCGCGCAGGCCCGCCCCAAGGCACGTGCCGGGGCCCGTACCGCCGCGGGGGGCGGGGCCCGGGCGGGCCGGCTCGCCGCCGGGGCCGCGGCGGGGGCCGTCCGCGTGTTCCTGGTCCTGGCCGCGCTGTTCTGGCTGATGCCCACGCTCGGACTGCTGATCTCCTCCTTCCTCTCCCCCACCGACCTGAACAAGGGCGGCTGGTGGCAGGCGCTGACCGCCCCGGCCCGGCTGACGGCCGACAACTACGAGCGGATCCTCGCCGACGACACCATCACCGGCGCCCTGCTCAGCACGGTGGCCATCGCGGTCCCGGCGACCCTGCTCGTGGTGGCGCTGGGCTCGCTCGCCGGATACGCCTTCGCCTGGCTGGAGTTCCCCGGCCGGGACTGGCTGTTCCTGATCGTGGTCGGGCTGCTCGTCGTCCCCGTACAGGTGGCCCTGATCCCCGTCTCGGAACTCTTCGGCGCCATCGGGCTGTTCGAGACCACGGCCGGGGTGGTCCTGTTCCACACCGCGTTCGGGCTGCCGTTCGCCGTCTTCCTGCTGCGCAACTTCTTCGCGGAGATCCCGCGCGAGCTGCTGGAGGCGGCCCGCCTCGACGGGGCGGGCGAACTGCGGCTGTTCGCCCGGGTGGTGCTGCCGCTGGGCGGCCCGGCGATCGCCTCGCTCGGCATCTTCCAGTTCCTGTGGGTGTGGAACGACATGCTGGTCGCGCTGGTGTTCGCGGACTCGGCGAACCCCCCGATCACGGTCGCCCTCCAGCAGCAGGTGCGGCAGTTCGGGAACAACATCGACGTGCTGGCGCCCGGCGCGTTCCTGTCGATGCTCGTCCCGCTGGCGGTCTTCTTCGCCTTCCAGCGGCAGTTCGTCACGGGGGTGATGGCGGGGGCGGTCAAGTAGCGCACAGCCGACCGCCGCATGCCGGTTGACGTGCGGCGTTGACGCTGGGTAACCCGAATGCCACACGCTGCGTAACCCGATCGCCACGCCGGGGGTTCCTTGGCAATATGCCCGCGCCGACCCCTGGATGTGCCGTGCCCCGGTTCAGCGTCATCGTGCCCGCGTACAAGGTTCAGGCGTACCTCCAGGAGACTCTGGACTCGGTCCTGTCCCAGTCGTTCCCGGATCTGGAACTGATCGCGGTCGACGACGCCTCCCCGGACGCCTGCGGTTCGATCATCGACGAGTACGCGGCCCGGGACCCCCGGGTGACCGCCGTGCACCTGGCGCACAACCTCGGCCTGGGCCCGGCCCGCAACGCGGGTCTGGCCCGGGCGAGCGGCGACTACCTGATCTTCCTCGACGGCGACGACACCCTCGCCCCCGGCGCCCTCCAGGCCGTCACCGACCGGCTCAAGGACACCGGCTCCCCGGACGTCCTCGTCTACGACTACGCGCGCACCTTCTGGACCGGGGAGCTCGTGCGCAACCGCCTCGCGCACCGGCTGTCCGAGGAGGGCCCGGCCAGCTTCCGGCTCGCCGACCGCCCGGCCCTGCTCGGCATGCTGATGGTCGTGTGGAACAAGGCGTACCGCCGCGAGTACGTGGAGCGCGAGGGCCTGGAGTTCCCGCCCGGCTTCTACGAGGACACCCCCTGGACCTACCCGGCGCTGCTGGCCGCCGAGTCCATCGCCGTCCTGGACCGGGTCTGCGTGCACTACCGCCAGCGCCGCACCGGCTCGATCCTGACCACCACCAGCCGCCGCCACCTGGACATCTTCGACCAGTACGACCGCGTCTTCGGCCACCTCGCCGCCCGCCCCGAGCTGGAGCGCTGGCGCCCCACCGTGCACCGGCGGATGGCCGAGCACTTCTGCGCCCTGTACGCCGACCCGCGCCGCCTCCCGCGCGCCCGCCGGGCCGAGTTCTTCCAGCGGGCCTCCGCACTGCTGCGCCGCTACCGGGCCGCCGGCTCGCCCCCGCTGTCCCTGTCGCGCACCGACCGGATCCGGCACCTGCTGATGCGGCTCGGCGTGCGCCGTACGTACCGCACGCTGTCGGTGCTCCGCTCGGCCGCCCTGGCGGCGGGGCGCACGGGGGCGTCGCTGTGGCGGGGCCTGCGCGAGAGCGCGCTGCGCCTGCACTACCGCGGCCAGCGGCTGCTGCCGCTGCGCCCGGAGCTGGCGGTGTTCTCCGCGTACTGGCACGGCGGCTACGCCTGCAACCCGGCGGCCATCGAGGCCAAGCTGCGCGAGCTCGCGCCCCGGATGCGGACGGCGTGGATCTGCGACCCGCGGCACGCGGCGACGCTCCCGGCGGAGACGGCCGTGCTCCGGCCGGGCTCGGCGGCGTACTGGACGGCGCTGGCCAGGGCCACGTACCTCACCACGAACGTCAACTTCGAGCGCGCCCTGGTCAAGCGGCCGGGCCAGGTCCTGCTCCAGACCCAGCACGGGACCCCGCTCAAGCGGGTCGGCCTGGACCTGCAGGACCGGCCGGCCGCCACCCCGACCACGGATTTCGCGGGCCTGCTGCGCGGGGCGGACCAGTGGGACTACCTGCTGTCCGCGAACCGCCACTCCACCCTGGTGTGGGAGAAGGCGATCCCGTCCTCGTACACGACGCTGGAGTACGGCTACCCGCGCAACGACGCCTTCCACCGGGCCGGGCTGGACGACGTGGTGGCCCTGCGCGAACGCCTCGGCATCCCGCCCGGCTCGACGGCGATCCTGTACGCGCCGACCCACCGCGACTACCGGCGCAGCCGGCCCGAACACCTGGACTTCGAGCGGGTGCTGCGGGATCTGGGCCCGCGCTTCACGATCCTGACGCGTACGCACCTGACGTACGCGGACGCGCCCGCCGAGCCGGTGCGCCACGCGCGCCTGGTCGACGTCTCCGCCCACCCGTCGGTGGAGGAACTCTGCCTGGCGTCCGACGCGTTGGTGACGGACTACTCGTCGCTGATGTTCGACTACGCGGCGCTGGACCGGCCGATCGTGATCCACGCGGACGACTGGGAGGCGTACGAGGCCGCCCGCGGCACGTACTTCGACCTGCGGGCCTGTCCGCCGGGGGCGATCGCCCGCACGGAGGACGAGCTGGTCGACATCTTCACCACGGGCCACTGGCAGGGCTCGCGCTCGGCGCAGCTGCGCGCGGCGTTCCGCTCGCGCTTCTGCTCGTACGACGACGGGCACGCGGCGGAGCGCGTGGTCCGCCGGGTCTTCCTGAACCAGCCGGCGGCGATCCCCCCGATCACGCCCCTGGAAGAGCGCCGGCCTGCGCCCACGGCCCCCCGCCCCGCCCCGGAGCCCGCCCTCATGACCAGCCTCTGGCCGTAGCCGCAGCCTCAGCCGCGGCGGGATCCGCCCCGGTCCCGGTCCGGTCCGGGTCCGGTCAGCCGGCCGAGGCCGTCAGCCCCGCCACCACGGACCGGGCCAGGTCGTCCAGGTACCCCGCCGGGACGGCGTCCCGCACCACCACCTGCCGCCAGTACAGCGGCCCGATCGCCAGGTCCAACGCCCGCCCCGGATCGGTCCCCTCGGCCAGTTCGCCCCGCGCGACGGCCTCCGACACGATCCCCTCCGCCATCCGCCGCTCCCCCTCCAGCAGGGAGCCGCGCACCGCGTCCGCGATCTCCGGATTCCGCGCCGCCTCCACCAGCAGGTCCGGGATCACCGCCGACGCCACCGGATGCCGCAGCACATGCGACATGACCTCCAGCAGGGCCCGTACGTCCCCGTACAGCGAGCCCGTCGCCGGCACCGGGAGGCCGTCCACCGCGAAGGCCCCCACCAGGTCCAGCACCAGGTGCAGCTTGGACTTCCAGCGCCGGTACACGGCCGTCTTGCCGACGCCCGCCCGCCGCGCGATCCCCTCGATCGACATCCGCGAGAAGCCGACCGCGGCCAGTTCCTCCAGCACCGCGGCCCGGATCGCCTCCGTCACGTCCTCGCGCAGGACGGCGGCCCCGGCGGGGGCCCGGCGGGCGGTGGCGGGTGCGGGTGCGGGGCCGGCGGCAGGGTCCGTGGAGGTCATGCACCGAGCATAGCCGCGCACGCCGCCACCCACCCGTCACGACGATACGGTTGCGTTCCGTCGCACCGGCCCCTAATCTCGCCGTAGCGACGATACGGACCCGTCCCATCGCCACCCGACGCCCGACCCCCGTCGAAAGCGACCCCCGTGACAGTGACCACCCATCCCGCCGAGCCGGCGGCGAAGACCCCCGCCCCGGCCACGCTCGCCGACCTGGCGGCGGCGCACGGCCTGACCGTCAGCGGCGCCCGCCCCTCGCTCCCGAGCTACGTGCGCCAGCTCTGGGGCCGCCGCCACTTCGTGACCGCGTACGCCACCGCCCGGATGCACGCCACGTACAGCACGGCCAAGCTGGGCCAGGTCTGGCACCTGGTGACCCCGCTGCTCAACGCGGCCGTCTACTACTTCATCTTCGGCATCATCCTGAACGCCAGCCACGGCGTGGCGGACTACGTCCCGTTCCTGATCACCGGCGTCTTCGTCTGGGACTTCATCGGCAGCTCCATCAACGCCTCGACCCGCGCCGTCCACGGCAACCTCGGCCTGGTCCGCGCCCTGCACTTCCCGCGCGCCAGCCTGCCCCTGTCCACCGTCGTCCAGCTGTTCCAGCAACTGCTGGTCACCATGGGCGCGCTGGTGCTCATGCTGCTCGCGTTCGGCCAGACCCCGTCCCTGAAGTGGCTGATGGCCGCGCCCACCCTGGCCCTGATGGCCGTCTTCTGCGCAGGCGTCGCCATGATCATGGCCCGCATCGGCAGCAAGAGCCCGGACATCAGCCAGCTGATGCCGTTCATCCTGCGCACCTGGATGTACTCGTCCGGGGTCATGTGGTCCATCGACTCGATGCTCAGCAAGGACCACCTCGCGCCCTGGGTCACCGTCGTCCTCAAGACCAACCCGGCGGCCGTCTACATCGACCTCATGCGCTACGCGCTGATCGACAGCTTCCCCGCGCACGCGCTCCCGCACCACGTGTGGGCGATCGCCCTCGGCTGGGCCCTGCTCGCGGGCGTCGGCGGATTCATCTACTTCTGGAAGGCTGAGGAGGAGTACGGCCGTGGCTGACACCGAAACCGCACCCGCACCCGCACCCGCACCGGCCGCGGCCGCCTTCGACCCGCGCGACACCCGGGTCCCCACCGTCATCGCCGACGACGTCCACGTCGTCTACAAGGTGCATGGCGCCGGCGGCCGCAAGGGCAGCGCCACCGCCGCCCTCAGCCGCATCTTCTCCCGCAAGCCCGCCCCCGGGATGCGCGAGGTGCACGCCGTCAGGGGCGTCATCTTCGTCGCCTACAAGGGCGAGGCCATCGGCCTGATCGGCTCCAACGGCTCCGGCAAGTCCACCCTGCTCTCCGCGATCGCCGGCCTCCAGCCCGTGGCCCGCGGCCGGATCTACTCCCACGGCCAGCCCTCGCTCCTCGGCGTGAACGCGGCCCTGATGAACGACCTCACCGGCGAGCGCAACGTGGTCCTCGGCGGCCTCGCGATGGGCATGTCCAAGCAGCAGATCCACGAGCGCTACCAGGGCATCGTCGACTTCTCCGGCATCAACGAGAAGGGCGACTTCATCTCCCTGCCCATGCGTACGTACTCCTCCGGCATGGGGGCCCGGCTGCGCTTCTCCATCGCCGCCGCCAAGGACCACGACGTACTCATGATCGACGAGGCCCTGGCCACCGGCGACGCCAACTTCCAGCGCCGCAGCCAGGCCCGCATCGAGGAGCTCCGCGAGCAGGCCGGCACCGTCTTCCTCGTCAGCCACAGCATCGGCACGGTCCGCGAGACCTGCGACCGGGCGATCTGGCTGGAGTCCGGCGTGCTGCGCATGGACGGCCCGTCCGCCGAGGTCTGCGACGCGTACGAGAGGTACACCTCGGGCCGCTGACCGGGCGGACGCACGCGGGGGACGCACGCGGGGGACGCGAAAGGGCGGCCCGGGCACAAGCCCGGGCCGCCCTTTCGTCACTGCCCCGCGGGGACTACGCGTGCGCCCTCAGCAGCGAACGCATCGTCCGCATCGCGACCGACAGGTTCGCCAGGTCGAAGTCGTCCGAGCCCCGGATCTCGTCCAGGGTCGTCCGGGCCCGGCTGATGATCGCCGCGTTCTTGTCCTCCCAGGCCTTGAAGCGGTCCTCGGGAGTCGAGTCGCCGTTGCCCACCGCCAGCACGTCGGCCGTCAGCGCCGCGTGCGCCGCGAACAGGTCCTCGCGGATGGACGCGCGGGCCATCGACTGCCAGCGGTCGGCCCGCGGCAGCTCGATGATCCGGTCCATCAGCTGGGTGATGTTCAGGCGGTCGGCGAGGTCGTAGTACACCTCGGCGACGTCCAGCGGGTTGACCCCGGTGCGGTCCGAGATCGCGACGATGTCCAGCGTCGGGAAGGCCGAGGAGAACCCGGCGACCTTGGCCGCCAGCTCCTCCGGAACGCCCTCGCCGATCAGCTCGTCCATGATCGACTGATACCACTCCAGGTCCGCGCCGCGCACCAGCTTGGGCAGCTCGGCCCAGACCTCGCTCACCCGGTCGGAGAACAGCTCGATCGTCTCGGTGATCTGGAGCGGCTGCGGCCGGTTGTTCAGCAGCCAGCGGGTACCGCGCTCGACCAGGCGCCGCGAGTGCAGGCGCACCCGGGTCTGGACGTCGGCCGCGACCTTGTTGTCCAGCGACTCGACCGCGTCCCACACCTCGGCCAGGCCGAAGATCTCGCGGGCCGCGAGCTGCGCCCGGACGATCTCCTCCGTGGAGGCTCCGCTCTCCTCGCGCAGGCGGTGCAGGAAGGTCGAACCACCGGTGTTGACGGTGTCGTTGACCAGCAGCGTCGTGATGATCTCGCGGCGCAGCGCGTGCGCGTCGATCTGCTCCGGGAACTTCGCGCGCAGGGCGCCCGGGAAGTACGCGTGCAGCAGGCGGCGCAGGTACGGGTCGTCCGGCAGCTCGGTGGCGATGAGCTCGTCCGCCACCGTGATCTTGGTGTAGGCGAACAGCACGGCCAGCTCCGGCTGGGTCAGGCCCTTGCCGGCGCCCAGCAGTTCGCGGATCTGCCGGTCGGTGGGCAGGAACTCGATGTTCCGGTCCAGCCGTCCGGCCGCCTCCAGGCGGCGCATGAAGCGCTGCTGGGCGTGGAGCAGGCTGGGGGCCTGGGCGATGCCGTTGGCGAGGGCCACGTTCTGCGCGTAGTTGTTGCGCAGTACCAGGTGGCCGACCTCGTCGGTCATCTCCGCCAGCAGCTTGTTGCGCTGCTTGACGGTCATGTCCCCGTCCGCGACGACCGCGTTCAGCAGGATCTTGATGTTCACCTCGTGGTCGGAGGTGTCCACGCCCGCGCTGTTGTCGATGGCGTCGGTGTTGACCTTGCCGCCCTCGCCGCCGGCGCCGACCCGGGCGAACTCGATGCGGCCGAGCTGGGTCAGGCCGAGGTTGCCGCCCTCGCCGATGACCTTGGCCCGGACGTCCGCGCCGTTGACGCGGATGGCGTCGTTGGCCTTGTCGCCGACGTCGGTGTGCGTCTCGGAGGACGCCTTGACGTAGGTGCCGATGCCGCCGTTCCACACCAGGTCCACGGGGGCCTGGAGGATGGTCTGCATCAGCTCGGCGGGGGTCATCTTGGTGACGCCCGGCTCGATGCCGAGGGCCGCGCGCATCTGCGCGTTGACCGGGATGGCCTTCGCCGTACGCGGGTGGACGCCGCCGCCCGCGGAGAGCAGTTCGGCGTTGTAGTCGGCCCACGAGGAGCGCGGCAGCTCGAACAGGCGCCGGCGCTCGGCGTACGAGGTCGCCGCGTCCGGGGTCGGGTCGATGAAGATGTGCCGGTGGTCGAAGGCGGCGACCAGGCGGATGTGCTCGGAGAGCAGCATGCCGTTGCCGAACACGTCGCCGGACATGTCGCCGACGCCGACGACCGTGAAGTCCTCGGTCTGGGTGTCGTGGCCCAGCTCGCGGAAGTGCCGCTTGACGGACTCCCAGGCGCCGCGGGCGGTGATGCCCATGCCCTTGTGGTCGTAGCCGGCCGACCCGCCCGAGGCGAACGCGTCGCCCAGCCAGAAGCCGTACGACTCGGCGACGCCGTTGGCGATGTCGGAGAAGGTCGCGGTGCCCTTGTCGGCGGCGACGACGAGGTAGGTGTCGTCCTCGTCGTGGCGGACCACGCCGGTCGGCGGGACGACCTCGCCGCCGACCATGTTGTCGGTGATGTCGAGGAGCGCCGAGATGAAGATCTTGTACGAGGCGATGCCCTCGGCGAGCCAGGCGTCGCGGTCCACCGACGGGTCCGGCAGGTTCTTGGCGACGAAGCCGCCCTTGGCGCCGACCGGCACGATGACGGTGTTCTTGACCATCTGCGCCTTGACCAGGCCGAGGATCTCCGTACGGAAGTCCTCGCGGCGGTCGGACCAGCGCAGGCCGCCTCGGGCGACCTTGCCGAAGCGCAGGTGGACGCCCTCGACGCGCGGGGAGTACACCCAGATCTCGTACGCCGGGCGCGGCGCCGGGAGCTCCGGGATGGCCTGCGGGTCGAACTTCATCGACACGTACGCGTGCTGCTCGCCCGCGTCGTTGAGCTGGAAGAAGTTGGTCCGCAGGGTGGCCTTGATCAGGGTGAGGAAGGACCGCAGGATCCGGTCCTCGTCCAGCGAGGCGACCTGGTCCAGGGCCCCGGCCAGCTCCTCCAGCATGGCGTCGATGAGCTCGGTGCCGGCGGACTGGCGGCCGGGCGACATCCGGGCCTCGAAGAGCGAGACCAGCAGCCGGGTGGTGTGGACGTTGTTGCGGAGGGTGTCCTCCATGTAGTCCTGGCTGAAGTTCACGCCGGCCTGGCGCAGGTACTTGGCGTACGCGCGCAGCACCACGGCCTGGCGCCAGGTGAGACCGGCGGACAGCACCAGGGTGTTGAAGTTGTCGTTCTCGGCGTCGCCCTGCCAGACCGCGGCGAAGGCGTCCTGGAACCGCTCGCGGGCGTCGTCGCCCAGGTAGGCGTCGCCGTTGCCGGAGGGCAGCGGCATCCGCAGGCCGAAGTCGTAGATCCACGCGTTGGTGCGGTCGCTGCAGCGCAGCTCGTACGGGCGCTCGTCGGTGACCTCGACGCCCAGGCGCTGGAGCACGGGCAGGACCGCGGACAGCGAGACCTGCTCGCCCGTGCGGTAGATCTTGAACCGGCGCTCGCCGGGGCCCGCGCCGACCGGCTCGTACAGCGAGAGCGCGAACTCCCGGTCGCTGGCGGAGAGCCGCTCCAGGTGGCAGAGGTCGGCCACGGCCGCGCGCGGCTTGTGGTCGGCCTTGTAGCCCTCGGGGAAGGAGGTGCCGTACTTGCGCAGCAGCTCGGCGGCGCGCTCCTCGCCCACCTCGGCGACCAGGGCGTCGGCGAAGCCGTCGGCCCAGGAGCGGGCGGCCTCGACGAGGCGGGCCTCGATGCGCTCGACGTCGGCGTCCGTCAGGACGGGCAGCTCCTTGCCCTGCGGGACGCGGATGACGAAGTGGATGCGGGCCAGGATCGACTCGGTGTTCCAGGCGGTGAAGTCGACGCTGCTGCCGTCGAGCTCCTCCTGCAGGATCGCGATCAGGCGCAGCCGCACGCCGGTGGTGTAGCGGTCGCGCGGCAGGTAGACGAGCGCCGAGTAGTAGCGCCCGTACTCGTCCTGGCGCAGGTACAGCCGCAGCCGGCGGCGCTCCTGCAGGTACAGGACGGAGGTGGCGATCTCGCGGAGCTTGTCGACCGGGGTCTGGAACAGCTCGTCGCGCGGGTAGGTCTCCAGGATCTGGAGCAGGTCGCGGCCGTCGTGGCTGTTCGGCGAGAAGCCGGCGCCGTCGAGGACCTCGGCGACCTTGCGGCGGATGACCGGGACCCGGCGCACCGACTCGGTGTACGCGGCGGAGGAGAACAGGCCGAGGAAGCGGCGCTCGCCGACGACGTTGCCCTCGGCGTCGAACTTCTTGACGCCGACGTAGTCCAGGTACGAGGGGCGGTGCACGGTGGCGCGGCTGTTGGCCTTGGTCAGCACCAGCAGGCGGTGCTCGCGGGCCTTGGCGCGGGCGTCGGCCGGCAGCCGGTTGAAGGACGGCGAGACGGGGTGGTCGTCCTCCTGGCCGCTGTGGTGCGGGTCGGAGCGCAGGATGCCGAGGCCGGTGCCGGGCACGGCGGCCAGGGCGTCGCCGTCGACGAGGTTGTACTCGCGGTAGCCGAGGAAGGTGAAGTGGTCGTCGGCGAGCCAGCGCAGCAGCTCGCGGGCCTCTTCGAGCTCGTACTCGCGCAGGTCGGGGGCGGTCGGCTCGTCCGGGAGGTCGTCGGCGATGCGCAGCGCGGCGTCGCGCATCTTCTCCCAGTCCTCGACGGACTCGCGGACGTCGGACAGGACGCGGCGCAGGTCGTCGGTGATCTGCTTGAGGTCGGCGCGGTCGGTCTCGCGGTCGGTCTCGACGTGGATCCAGGACTCGACGAGGGAGTCGTGGGGGCGCGCGGTCTTGGGGCCGTGCGCGTCGCAGTCGGGGCCGAGGATCTCGATCAGCTTGCCGGTGACGTCACGGCGCACGACGACCTGCGGGTGGATCACGACGTGGATGCCGCGGTTCTGGCGGGACAGTTCGTTCGTGACGGAGTCCACGAGGAACGGCATGTCGTCGGTGACGACCTCGACGACGGAGTGGCTGGAGGTCCACCCGTTCTCCTCGACCGTCGGGGTGTGCACGCGCACGTTCGCGGTGCCCTGCGGCCGGGTCTCGGCGAGCCGGTAGTGGGAGAGGGCCGCCCCGAACACGTCGACCGGGTCCCGGTCCAGGAGGTCCTCTGGGGCGGTGTGCAGGTAGTAGCGCTGGAGGTAGGCGAGAGTGGTGTCCCGGTCGGGACGCTCCCCCTGCTCGGACCCAGTCGGAAGTAGCCCCCCGGCCGGGCTGTGCTCAGCTACCCGGGCCGCCCGCGCGAGCAGCTCGGCCTTTGCTTCGTCCAGCTTGGTCTGCATGTCCTCTGGCTCCTGTCGCGCGCCATTGCGTGACGTAGGTGAAGGAAGGAATGGCGTGGCGCCGAGATGCGGGGTGACCGCTGGGGACCGGCGCTGCGCCGTGGAGAGAGCCGACCGGGAAGGAACTGGCCATGATCGGCCGGGGCTCCCGGTGGCAGGGATCAGCGAAGGCCCGGGCACGGTCGTGCGCCGGGCGCAGGCCGGAGGCTGCGGCGCCCCCGATGACTATCGCGCTGATCACGGGTACCAGGCTATCTCGCCGGACCCCCTGTCCGTCACGCGCTGGATCTGTACAAAAGGAGGTCTCGAACTTTGACGATGTGCGCAGTGACGGGGGCATATTCTGGGCGTACTTATCCGGCCATGCGGCGAGCAGCGGATACGGCTTCTGCCAGGGTGTCGACGACTTCCACCCCTGCCGATTCCAGACTGCGTCGGCTGTGCGAACCACCCGTGTAGAGGACGGCTCTCGCGCCGACGTGCTGCGCGGCCAGGGCGTCGTCCACGGCATCCCCCACCAGGACCGTACGGGCGGCGGTGACACCCGTCTCCTCCAGGGCCGCCATATGGCGTACGAGATGCCCTGCCTTGCTGGTGTGCGACGGCCCGATCCGGCCGTCGACGCGCACGAAGTGACGGTCGATGCCGTGCGCCTGCACGAGGGGCACGAGCTTCTCGTGGGGCGCGAGGGAGAGCAGGGACTGCGTGAGCCCCTCCGCCTGCCAGTCGCGCAGCAGCTCGCGGGCCCCGGCGGTGAGCCCGGCGGCGGCCGCCGCCGCCCAGTAGTGGCGGTGGAAGGTCTCGTCCATGACCTCCCACTCGGCATCGGTGGGCAGCCGGCCCATGATGCGCTCGTAGAACCTCGGCACCGGCACGACGTACAGCTCGCGGTAGCGCTCCAGCGTGATCGGCTCGAAGCCGAACTCGGCGAAGGAGGCGTTGGTGGCGGCGATGACGGCGTCGACGTCGTGCAGGAGCGTGCCGTTCCAGTCCCAGACTATGTGGACCGGAGGCGTGGCGGGAGTGACCGGAACGCTCATTTCAGCAGCCCCGGGATCTCCTGGACGCCGAACCACAGCAGCTCGTGGTCCTCGGCGCCGTCCACGGTGAACTGCGCGTCGCCGTCCCCGGCGTCGGCGGCCTCCAGGGCGTCGGCCGCTGCCGTCACGTCGCCCAGGGCGTCATCGGCGTCCACGTGCACGGCGGCGGCCACCGCGAGCCGTACGACCGCGGCGAGGGTCACCTGGCCCGGCGTGGCCTCGTCGCCCCCGGGGGTCGCAGCGGCGGCCTTGTCGTCCACGTCGACGGCGACGACCACGCGCTTGCGCGGGGCGGCCCCGTCGGCGGCGAGCATCCGCAGGGACGCGGCGGCGGCCCGCCCGAGGGCCGCGTACTCCAGCTCCTCCAGGTCGTCCGACACGTACCACTCCCGCAGCCCGGGGGTGACGGCGTACGCCCGCAGCGGGGCGGGGCCCAGCTCACCCGCCTCGTGCGCCTCGGCGAGCCCGGGGAGGGTCAGGGGGACGTACACGCGCATGGCCGGCTGCTTTCGGTAGTCGGAAACGCCCTCAGGATACGACCGACCCCACCCGTCGCGGAGACCTCCCCGCGGTGCCGGCCCCTTCCCGGCCCGGAAGGGCGCACCGGACTCCGGTGGGTGACGGGCGGGGTCCCCCTTCGGGGTGCCGGGCCGCGGCCGGACTCCGTCCACCGCACTCCCCCACCGGCGCCGGGACCGGCCCGGGGCCGCACCGCGCCCACCCGGATAGGTGAAGCGGCCCGGCCCGTCCGGGCCCGGGGGGCCTCGTTGCGCAGGGCGGTCACGGACCGTAGAAGTCCCCTACCAAGTTACCGCCCGGTACCGCTCCGGGCCCGGACTTCTCGGGGACGACCGCCATGACCAGGACCAGGAACACCGCCCGGCCCCCCGGCCGCCACGACCAGCGCCGCCCCCGCACCGCACGCACCCCGCGCGGCCCGCAGGACTGGTTCGCCGAGCGGCTGCTGGCCGTGGTCAGCGGCCAGCGGCCCGTCCACTCGCTGCTGGGCCACACGGTCGGCCCGGCCTACGACCAGCTGGTCACCCTGGCCCCCGCCGCCCCGCCGCGCGACCGTCTGCGCCCGGTCCTGCGCCAGTGCGGCCGCTTCCACCCCGGCCCGGGCGTCATCGAGGCCTTCGCCCGCATCGCGACGGGCGACCGCGTCTCGGCGATGGCCTTCCGCCTGGAACAGGGCCCGGACCTCCGCTGGCGCTGCGCGGCCATCGAGATGGCCCCCCCTGGCGTGAGCGGCCCCCTGCCGCCCGGTCCGCCGGACAGCGGCCCCGTACAACGGCGCCGGGGCCGGACACCGTGTGGTGTCCGGCCCCGGCGGGGGTGCCCGTACGGGCAGGGGTCACTTCTTGCGGCGGCGGCCGCCCGCGGCCTTCTGCGCCTTGCGGCGCTCGGCACGCGTCATGCCGTCGCCCGCCTCATCGGCGTCGAAGTCGCCCTCGACGACCCCGCCCTCCCCGTCCACCGTCGGGGCCGAGAAGTGCAGCCGGTCCGGCCGCTGCGGGGCGTCCAGGCCCTTGGCCCGGATCTCCGGCCGCGCGCCCGCCGGCTCCTTGGCCAGCGAAGGCGCCGCGTCCTGCACCGGGACCTCCTCGACCTGCTGCTCGACCTGGACCTCCAGGTTGAACAGGTAGCCGACGGACTCCTCCTTGATGCCCTCCATCATGGCGTTGAACATGTCGAAGCCCTCGCGCTGGTACTCGACCAGCGGGTCCTTCTGGGCCATCGCCCGCAGGCCGATGCCCTCCTGCAGGTAGTCCATCTCGTACAGGTGCTCGCGCCACTTGCGGTCCAGGACCGACAGGACCACGCGCCGCTCCAGCTCGCGCATGATGTCGGAGCCCAGCGCCTTCTCGCGCGCCTCGTACTGCTCGTGGATGTCGTCCTTGACGGACTCCGCGATGAACTCGGCGGTGATGCCCGCACGGTCGCCCGCCGCGTCCTCCAGCTCGGCGACCGTGACCTTGATCGGGTAGAGCTGCTTGAAGGCGCCCCACAGCCGGTCCAGGTCCCACTCCTCGGCGAAGCCCTCGACCGTCTCGGCCGCGATGTACGCGTCGATCGTGTCGTCCATGAAGAAGCGCACCTGCTCATGCAGGTCCTCGCCCTCCAGGACGCGGCGGCGCTCGCCGTAGATGACCTCGCGCTGGCTGTTGAGGACCTCGTCGTACTTCAGGACGTTCTTGCGCGTCTCGAAGTTCTGGGTCTCGACCTGCGACTGGGCCGACGCGATCGCGCGCGTCACCATCTTGTTCTCGATCGGCACGTCGTCCGGCACGTTCGCCATCGACATCACGCGCTCCACCATCTGCGCCTTGAACAGGCGCATCAGGTCGTCGCCCAGCGACAGGTAGAACCGGGACTCGCCCGGGTCGCCCTGACGGCCGGAGCGACCGCGCAGCTGGTTGTCGATACGGCGCGACTCGTGCCGCTCGGTGCCCAGCACGTACAGCCCGCCGAGGGACTTGACCTCTTCGAACTCGGCCTTCACGGCCGCCTCGGCGCGCTCGAGCGCGGCGGGCAGCGCGTGCGCCCACTGCTCGATGTGCTCTTCCGGGTCCAGGCCCTGCTGGCGCAGCTCGGCCTCGGCCAGGTCGTCCGGGTTGCCGCCGAGCTTGATGTCGGTACCGCGGCCGGCCATGTTCGTGGCGACCGTGACGGCGCCGCGGCGGCCGGCCTGGGCGACGATCGAGGCCTCGCGCTCGTGCTGCTTCGCGTTGAGCACCTCGTGCGGGATGCCCCGCTTGGAGAGCTGCTGCGAGAGGTACTCGGACTTCTCGACCGAGGTGGTGCCGACGAGGATCGGCTGCCCCTTCTCGTGCTTCTCCGCGATGTCGTCGACGACGGCGGCGAACTTCGCGACCTCGGTCCGGTAGATCAGGTCCGGCTGGTCCTTGCGGACCATGTCGCGGTTGGTCGGGATCGGGACGACACCGAGCTTGTAGATCTGGTGGAACTCGGCGGCCTCGGTCATGGCCGTACCGGTCATGCCCGACAGCTTCGAGTACAGGCGGAAGAAGTTCTGGAGGGTGATCGTGGCGAGGGTCTGGTTCTCGTCCTTGATGTCCACCCCTTCCTTCGCCTCGATCGCCTGGTGCATGCCCTCGTTGTAGCGGCGGCCGGCGAGGATACGGCCGGTGTGCTCGTCGACGATCATGACTTCGCCGTCGATGACGACGTAGTCCTTGTCCTTCTTGAACAGTTCCTTCGCCTTGATGGCGTTGTTCAGGTAGCCGACGAGCGGGGTGTTCACCGACTCGTAGAGGTTCTCGATGCCGAGCCAGTCCTCGACCTTGGCGACACCGGCCTCGTGGATGGCGACCGTGCGCTTCTTCTCGTCGACCTCGTAGTCGCCGGTCTCCTCGATCCCCTTGAGGGGCTCGCCGGGCTCGCCCTTCTTCAGGCGGGTGACCAGCTTCGCGAAGTCGGCGTACCACTTCGTGGCCTGGTCGGCCGGGCCGGAGATGATCAGCGGGGTACGGGCCTCGTCGACCAGGATCGAGTCGACCTCGTCGACCACGGCGAAGTTGTGGCCGCGCTGGACGAGCTCGTCCTGCGACCACGCCATGTTGTCGCGCAGGTAGTCGAAGCCGAACTCGTTGTTCGTGCCGTACGTGATGTCGCTGTTGTACTGCTCCCGGCGCTGGGCCGGCGACATGTTCGCCAGGATGCAGCCGACCTCGAGACCGAGGAACTTGTGCACCCGGCCCATCATCTCGGAGTCGCGCTCGGCGAGGTAGTCGTTCACCGTGATCAGGTGGACGCCCTTGCCGGACAGCGCGTTCAGGTACGCGGGGAGCGTGCCGACGAGGGTCTTGCCCTCACCGGTCTTCATCTCGGCCACGTAGCCGAGGTGCAGCGCGGCACCGCCCATGATCTGGACGTCGTAGTGCCGCTGGCCGAGGACGCGCTTGGCGGCCTCGCGGACGGTCGCGAACGCCTCGGGCAGCAGGTCGTCCAGGCTCTCGCCGTCCTGGTAGCGCTGCTTGTACTCGTCCGTGAGCGCCCGCAACTCGGCGTCGGAGAGGTTGACGAAGTCCTCTTCGATGGAGTTGACCTGGTCCGCGATGCGGTGCAGTTTGCGCAGGATCTTGCCTTCGCCTGCACGCATGAGCTTGTTGAAGACGGACACCGAGGTTTGTCTCCTTGCCGGTCGGGCCTGGCACTGGTTCGTACACGGGCACGGAGGGTGGGCCCCACCGCAACGGCCATCGTAAGCGAGGACGCGGCCGCGCCGGGAGGCCCGCCGTATCCCGCAGGGCACGGGCGCCCTGAAGGAGAACGTACGAGGTGCCCGGAAGGTGCCGGTGTCCCCGACACGTCTTGCCCGAAAACTGCTCGCCCGACCCGCCCCGGCCCCGCAGAATCCGTACATGGAGCCCACGACACTGAGCACGGCCCGACTGCATTTGCGCCCCTTCGTCCCGGCGGACGAGGAGGAGGTGTACACCGCGGTGCAGGACCCCGAGATCCAGCGCTGGACCATGGTCCCCTCCCCCTACTCGCGCGAGCACGCGCGCGGCTTCGTCCTGGAGACCGTCCCGGCCGGCTGGCGCGAGGACACGGCGTACAGCTTCGCGGTCCGCCTCGGGGCGGACGGCCCGCTGGTCGCGGCCGTCGGCGTGCACGTGCGCGGGCAGGGCTCGTACGAGATCGGGTACTGGGCGGCGAAGGAGCACCGGGGCCGCGGCTACATGGCCGAGGCCGTCGCCGCCGTCTCCCGCTGGGCCTTCACCGAAGTGGGCGCCGTACGGCTGGAATGGCGCGCGGAGGTCGGCAACACGGGCTCCCGGGCCGTCGCGGAGAAGACCGGCTTCCGCTTCGAGGGCGTCCTGCGGGCCGCGGTGCTCCGCGGCGGCACCGCGCGGGACTCCTGGATCGGCGCCCTGCTGCCCACGGACCTGGGCCTGCCCCCCTCATTGCCGTACCTGCCCGCTGTCAGTGGCGGCGCCTAGCATGCGGGCATGACGCTCGCAGCCTCCGTGTCCCTGTCCGCCGACGACGCGCGCCGGATCGCCCTGCGCGCGCAGGGCTTCCTGGGAGCGCCCGACCGCAAGGGCGGCGTGCGCGGCGTCCTGCGGCACCTGGGCGCCGTCCAGCTGGACACCATCTCCGTCCTGGCCCGCTCGCACGAGCTGATCCCGTACGCGCGCCTGGGCGCGGTGGGCCGGCCGGCGGTGGAGAAGGCGTACTGGTCCGACCGGCACGCCTTCGAGTACTGGTCGCACGCGGCCTGCATCCTGCCGATCGAGGAGTGGCCGCACTTCGCGTTCCGGCGCCGGATCAAGCGCGCGCACGGCTACCGCTGGCACAAGATGAAGGACAAGGAGGCCTCCTGCCGGCTGGTCCTGGACCGGCTGCGCGCCGAGGGCCCGCTGACCTCGACCGAGCTGGGCGGCGCGAAGAACGGCGGCCCGTGGTGGGACTGGTCCGAGACCAAGATCGCGGTGGAGTGGCTGCTGGACGCAGGTGACGTGGTCGTCACCGAGCGCCGCGGCTGGAAGCGGGTCTACGACCTGCCCGAGCGGGCGGTCCCGGACGCACTGCTCCACGACGACCTGGACGACCGCGAGTGCCTGCGCCGCCTGGTGGCGCTGGCCGGGCAGAGCCTGGGCGTCGGCACCCGCGCCGACATCGCGGACTACCACCGGCTCAAGGGCGAGCAGGTCGACTCGGTGATCGCCGACTCGGGGCTGGTCCCCGTCGAGGTCGAGGGCTGGGCCAAGGCGGCCTGGGCCGACCCGGCCGCGCTGGCGACGGTCCCCCGCGGCCGCCACCGCACCACCCTGCTCTCCCCGTTCGACTCCCTGGTCTGGGACCGGCCGCGCACGGAGCGGATCTTCGACTTCGCGCACCGGCTGGAGGCGTACGTCCCCAAGCCCAAGCGGATCCACGGGTACTTCGCGATGCCGCTGCTGGCGGGCGGGCGGCTCCAGGGCCGGGTGGACCCGGCCCGCGAGGGCTCCACGCTGGTGGCCCGGCAGCTGTCGCTGACCGCCCCCGGGGCGGCCCGCCCGATGGCCGAGGCGCTGCGCGAGGCGGCGCAGTGGGTCGGCTGCGACTCCGTCCGCGTCGAGCGCGCGGGCTCCCCCGAGGAGGCGGCCGCGGTCACGGCGGAACTGGCCGCCCTCTGAGGACCTCGGCGGACCTCTGAGGACCTCGGCGGAGCTCAGCGGATCTCGAGGATCTTCTCCCGCATCGCGTAGACCACGGCTTCCATCCTGGAGTGCAGCTGGAGCTTCTCCAGGATGTTGCGGACGTGGTTCTTCACGGTGTTCTCGGAGATGAACAACTCCTTCGCGATGTCGCGGTTGTTCATCCCGGTCGCCACCAGCTTGAGCACTTCCAGCTCGCGGTCCGTCAGCCGGGGCGCCGGCACCAGCCGCCGCTCGTCCGTCCGCTGGATCATCGACTTGAACTCGGTCAGCAGCTTCGACGCCATCGACGGACTGATCTGCGACTGCCCGTCGGCCACCGCGCGGATCGCCGTCGCCACCTCGTCGGTCGAGATCTCCTTCAGGAGGTACCCGGTGGCGCCCGCCTTGATCGCGTCGTAGAGGTCCGCCTCCTCGTCGCTGATCGTCAGCATGATGATCTTCGCGGAGGGGGCCACCTCCTTGATCGAGGTGCAGGCCTCGATCCCGCCGCGCCGGGGCATCCGCACGTCCATGAGCACGATGTCCGGCAGCAGGTCCGCCGCCTTGTCCACCGCCTCCGCGCCGTCCCCCGCCTCACCGACGACCTGGATGTCCTCCTCCTGCGCGAGGACGATCTCCAGCCCGCGCCGGAACAGGGCGTGGTCGTCGACGACGAGCACCCGGATCGGCTCGCCGCCGTCATCACCGCGCACCGGCCCGAAGCTGTCCGCCATCGTTCCTCCCCCTGCATGTACCGAGCTGCCGGGTCAACCGGACGGGAAACCGCGCCGGTTGACTGCCCGCCATGATTCCATGCCCGCGCCACCCGGCGGGGAGCCTGCGACGGCCACCTGGCGTATACGAGTCATACAGAGGCCCCCGGGGACGCCGCGGCGTCCCCGGGGGCACTTCACCGAAAATCAGGACGCGGCGTCAGCCACCGAGCGCCCCGCCCGCGCCCGCGCCGGGCTCGGCGGAGCTGGAGGCCTCGTCGGCATTGAGGTGGATCACGCCGTAGTCATAGCCGTGGCGCCGGTAGACGACGCTCGGCATCTTGGTGTCGGAGTCGACGAACAGGTAGAAGTCGTGGCCGACCAGTTCCATTTCGTACAGCGCCTGGTCGAGCGGCATGGGTGCCGCGGAGTGCGTCTTCTCGCGGACGATGAGCGGGCCTTCGCCCTGCACTTCCAGCGATCCGATCCGAGTGGTCGGGATCGCGTCCCCCGGCTCCTCCGTGACCGGCTGGCCGCTGCCGTTGAGCCGGGCCGCGCCGGGAACCGCGTCGGCGACCTCGGCCGCCGAGAGCCGGCCGTTGCCACGGCGCGTGTAGCGCTTGTCGTGCTGCTTGCGCAGCTGCGCCTCGAGCTTCTCCTGTGCCAGGTCGAGCGCCGCGTACGGGTCGGTGGCGGCGGCTTCGGCGCGGACCACGGGGCCCCGCGAACGCAGGGTGATCTCCACGCGGTCGGAACGGTCGGCCTGGCGCGGGTTGTGCTCCTTGGACACCTCGACGTCCAAGCTGATCACCTTGGCGTCGAGCTTCTGGATCCGCTCGGGATTCAGCTTCTCGGCCACGTGCTTGCGGAACCGCTCGGGCACCTCGGTCTTGCGGCCCTTGACGACGATGTCCACGCAGAACTCCGTTCCCGGATAGCTCCGCCTCATGGGGCGAAGCGTCTCCCTTTCGCACCAGGCTCCGGTGAACACCGGAGCCGCGGACTTGGCGACGTTCACCTCCCGATCCGGTGCGTGTGGCCAGGACTCGCCAGTTCCTTACAACCGAACATATCCCTCCATGCCGGTTGTCGGCACCCGCTACCGGACCATACCTCCGTTCAGGTGGCTGTTCTCTCTTACTACCTGCAACGATGCGCCTTCCCCGAGAGTTCCAAATCTATTCACAAGAGCGTTGCTCTGTACGGGTTGTCGACCGATTTCGCACGAAGGATCCTGCCGGAGCGGCCACCACGGCCGCCGCCGCCACCGGTCCCATCGAAGCCGCCCGCAGCGCCCGGGCCGCCTCCGCCAGCGTGGCCCCGGTGGTGATCAGGTCGTCCACCAGCACGATCCGCGCGACGGCCGGAATCGACTCCCCGCCCCCGCGGCGCACCCCCAGCGCCCCCGTGAGGTTCTCCCGCCGCTCCCGGGCCCCCAGCCCCGCCTGGTCGGCCACCGGCCGTACCTGGCGCAGTACGGACGCCACCCGCGCGGGCACCCCGGCCCCCCGCAGCCGCGCCGCGGCCGCCAGGGCGGTCCTGCGCGCCGGATCGTGCCCGCGCGCCCGCACCTGCCGGCGCGCCGAGGGCACGGGTACGAGGACCAGCTCCCGCCCCGCCGGGGCGGCGCCCCCTCCCACGGCGGCGGCCCCCTCGACCGCCGCCGCCAGGGCGGCGCCCAGCGGCCCGGCCAGCGGCAGCGCCCCGCGCTCCTTGTGCGCCAGTACGACCTCCCGTACCGCCCCCTCGTACGCGGCGGCCGCATACACCACGGGCAGCCCCGCAGGCCGCGGAGAGGGCCTCACACGGCCCGCCGCGGCCCCGCTCAGCGCCTGCGCGCAGCCGGGGCACAACAGCACCCGGGCAGCCCCACAGCCGCCGCAGCCGCCCGGCAGGACCAGCCCGGCGAGCTCCCGCCACCACCCCCGCATCCGTCCACTGTGCCGGGACGCCCGCACACCCCGCCAGCCCTGTGGACAACCGCGGCGGACCATCCGGGACACCCCGCAGCGGGCGGCGCAAGGGCAGGGTCAGCCCGGGTAGACCGGATCCCGGCCGCCCGGCGCCACCGTGCGCCACTGCGCCCCCGGCGGCAGCCACACGATCCCGTCCTCGTCCGAGTGCGCGACCACCGGCTTCTTCTCGTCCTCCGTCGCCGCGACCGCGTCCAGCCCCGTCGCCCCCGGCAGGCTCGCCGCGACCATCGAGCCGTCGGCCAGCATGTACCGGGCCTGCACGACCCCGCCGTTCTCCCGGCCCACCACCAGCAGCCGGCCGCGCGGCGCCCAGCTCAGCGCCGTCACGCTCGCCATCTGCGGGGCCGCCGGGCGCAGCTCGCGCACCGACACCGGCGCCGCGTCGCCCTTGCCCTCGGGCCGCTCGATCCGCCCGATGTACAGGGTCTTGCCGTTCCCCGACTGCACCAGCAGCGCGATCCGCACCCCGTCCGGCGACGCCTTCAGCCCGGTGATCCGCCCGCCGTCGAGCCCGGCCACGTCGATCTTCTGCGGGACCCCCGTCCCGCCCGGCACCCGGTACAGCGCCGGATTCTGCGGATCCTGGTCCGCGACCCACAGATCGCCCGCCGCGTCCCAGCTCGGCGCGGACAGCCCGTTCGGCTTGGCGCCCTTGGCGGTCAGCACCGGCTGCGGCATCGGCCCGGCCGTCGTCAGGTTCACCAGGTACAGCCCGTGCCCGTCCTCCGACACCGCGGCCGCGCGCTTCTCGTCGTACGAGACGGCCGCGGAGCCGACCTTGAACCCCGGGTTCCCGGCGCTGGGGGACAGCGGCCCCGGCACCGGCTCCGGCCTGTACTGCTGGTCCTCGTTGGTGACGTCGAGCTTCATCCGGACGAACCGGCTCTCGGCGTCGACGTAGTACTGGTACTCCGGCCCCTGCGGCCGGTGCGCGATCCCCGCCGCGGTCGGCTCGGTCACCGAGCACAGCGAGGAGCGGTCCGAACGCAGCAGCTCGACCCGCGCCATCCGGGAGGACGTCAGATCCTGCACCGTGTACATGAGTTGCGCGGCCATCTTCTCGCACTGCGGCTGCGCGACGTTGTCGACCTTGTCGTTGAGCGGCACCTTCAGCACGTTCTGCCCGTCGTACGCCAGCGACTTGGTGCCCTCCCGCAGTTCGGTGCCGGTCGGGAAGCTCGAAGTGACCACGGGGCCGAGCCACTTGGACGGGCCGGCCAGCAGCGACTGCACGGTCTGCGTGGTCGGGTCCATCCGCGAGTCGGGGTCGCTGCGCTGGCGCACGTACACCGGGTCGGCGACGAGGCTGCCGCCCGCGAAGTAGTACTTGTTGACCGGCATGTAGATGCGCTGGAAGTCGGACTCGCTGAGCACGAGGCCGTTCGGCGGCGTCGCGATCCGCCACTGCTTGTTCTCCTGGACCAGCTGGAGGTACTCCTCGTAGCGCCGGCCCGCGGGCTCCGGCTGGTACGCGCTGCGCTCGTCCACCGTCGCGAGCTTCTTGCCGGTCATCTTCCAGCGGGGTCCCGGGGCGTCCTTCTCGTTGCCCACCGAGAACCGGTCGATGCCCGCCGAGAGCACGGTGACGGCGGAACCGGGCTTCCAGTTCTTCGCCGCCTCCTCGGTGAGGTACTTGCGGGCGGTCTGCAGCTGCGGGTCGTCGCTGGTCATGGCCTCCAGGAAGCCGTCGACGATGTCGGCCGGACCGGCCTTGTCGGCCGGCGGCACCCCGAACACCCGCACCTGCGAGTCGACGCCCTGCGAGGCCTTCACCTCGCGGATCTCACCGTGGTCGGGCATGGAGGCACAGCCCGCCAGCAGCAGCCCGGCCGCGCCGAAGGCGTACGCCCGCACCGCCCGCCACCGGCGGCGGCCGTCCCTGCGCACCCGTGCGGGCTCAGCGTCCACCTGCGCCATCCTCCTGTGCTGCCGACTGCTCGGCGCCGGCAGCGCGCTCGGCTGCCGCCCGCTCCGCCGCCGCCTGGTCGTGATCGGCCGGGCGGGCCACGACGCGTGCCCCGCTCCCCGGCAGGGCCGTCGGGTCCGCGGGCACCGGCAGCGCACCGGCGACCGCCGACCGGGGCGGTATCGGCGACCGGTCGCCGCGGCCCGGCCCCTGCTGCGCCTTCGGGGAAGCCTGCGAGCCCGCAGCCTCGGCCGCGGCCCGGGCCCGGTTGGACCGCGAGTCCTCCGGCTCCAGCGGGATCGGCGACCCGCGCAGCGGCTCGTCGGCGGTCCGCGGCAGGGTCAGCCGGAACTGCGAACCGCCGCCCGGCTCGCCCCACGCCTGCAGCCAGCCGCCGTGCAGCCGCGCGTCCTCGACGGCGATGGACAGGCCCAGGCCCGTCCCGCCCGTCGTCCGCGCCCGCGCCGGATCCGCCCGCCAGAAGCGGTTGAACACGCGGGTGGCCTCGCCGGGCTTGAGCCCTACCCCGTAGTCCCGTACGGCCACGGCGACGGCCCCGCCCGCCGAAGCCAGCCGGACCACCACATCGCGCCCCTCGCCGTGCTCCACGGCGTTGACGACGAGGTTGCGCAGCACCCGCTCCACGCGCCGGGAGTCGGCCTCCGCTATGACGGGCTGGGTGTCGCCGAGCACCCGGATCCGGGTGCCCTTGTGCTCGGCGAGCGGCTCGGCCCCGTCGATGACCCGCCTTACGACGTCCCGCAGGTCGATCGGCTCCGCCTCCAGGGCCGCGGCGCCCGCGTCGAACCGGCTGATCTCCAGCAGGTCCGCGAGCAGCGACTCGAAACGGTCGAGCTGGCCCGCGAGCAGCTCGGCGGAGCGGGCGGTGATCGGGTCGAAGTCGACGCGGGCGTCGTGGATGACGTCGGCAGCCATCCGTACGGTCGTCAGCGGCGTGCGCAGCTCGTGCGAGACGTCGGAGACGAACCGGCGCTGCATCCGCGACAGGTCCTCCAGCTGCTGGATCTTGAGCTGGAGGTTCTGCGCCATCTTGTTGAAGGCCTCGCCCAGACGGGCGATGTCGTCCTCGCCGGTGACCTTCATCCGCTCCTGGAGCCGCCCGGCCGAGAGCCGCTCGGCGATCCCGGCGGCCATCCGCACGGGCGTCACGACCTGCCGTACGACGAGCCAGGCGATCGCGCCGAGCAGCACGACCACGAACACGCCCGCGGTGGCGATGGTGACCTTGATGAGGTTGAGGGACTCCTCCTCCTGCGTGAGCGGGAAGAGGTAGTAGAGGTCGTACGGATCCCCGTTGATGTCGGTGAGCCGCTTGCCCACCACCAGCGCGGGCTCCGGCGCCTTGTCCCCGGACCCGGCGGTGTACCGGATCTGCGAGAAGGTCTTGAAGGTCCCGGTCGCGTGGTTGACGTTGCGGCGCAGCGCCGCGGGAACGCTCGCCGTCGGGTCGACGTTCCCCGAGGCCCGGGCGCCCTTGACGCCCGAGACGAACGGCCCGCTCGGCTGCCCGCCCGCCTCGGGGCCGGCCCCGAGCGCGACCACCTCGAACGCGGTCTGGCCGCCACTGGCGAGCTGCTTGACCAGCGAGTTCATCCAGGTACTGGCGTCCCGCCCGACCTTGTTGTCGGTGGCGTCGGGCCCGTCCACGGCCGAGGGCGTATTGGCCTTCTCCTGCGCCACGGCGAACCCGCCCGCCGCCTGGCTCTGCGCGGCCTCCTCCTTGGCGTCGAGGAGCCCCTTGCTGACCTGGGCGATCACCACGAAACCGAGCGCGAGGACCACGGCCAGCGACATCAGCAGCGTCGCGGCGACCACGCGCAGCTGGATGTTGCGCCGCCACAGCCGGACAGCCGGAAGCAGCGGCCGTCGTACGAGGCGTACGAACAACCGCAGCACGGGACCGCCCGGCGCTCCGTCGGCCATCTGACGGAGCTGCCGGCCTCCCCGCAGGACTCCTCGGCGGGAGCCGCTGTGGGGCTTGCCGGGCGGCACGTCAGCTCGGTCCGGCCTTGTAGCCGACACCGCGCACCGTCACGACGATCTCGGGGCGCTCGGGGTCCTTCTCGACCTTGGAGCGCAGCCGCTGCACATGCACGTTGACCAGGCGGGTGTCCGCCGCGTGCCGGTAGCCCCAGACCTGCTCCAGCAGCACCTCGCGGGTGAACACCTGCCAGGGCTTGCGCGCGAGGGCGACCAGCAGGTCGAACTCGAGCGGGGTCAGGGCGATCGAGGCGCCGTCGCGCTTGACCGAGTGCCCGGCCACGTCGATGACCAGGTCACCGATGGCCAGCTGCTCGGGCGCGGGCTCCTCCGACCGGCGCAGGCGGGCCCGGATGCGGGCCACCAGCTCCTTCGGCTTGAACGGCTTGACGATGTAGTCGTCGGCCCCGGACTCCAGGCCCACGACGACGTCGACCGTGTCGCTCTTCGCGGTGAGCATGACGATCGGCACGCCTGATTCGGCCCGGATCAGCCTGCAGACCTCTATGCCGTCCCGACCGGGCAGCATCAGGTCGAGCAGCACGAGATCCGGCTTCGCCTCGCGGAAGGCAGCCAGCGCCTTGTCGCCGTCCGCTACGAACGACGGCTCAAAACCTTCTCCACGCAGCACAATGCCGAGCATCTCGGCCAGCGCGGTGTCGTCGTCGACGACAAGGACTCGTCCCTTCATGCTTGACATCATCCCATTAGCTAATCGTTACCTGGCGGTGAGCTGTCCCACAGCCAAAAGGGCTGGAAATCGCCCCTCGGACCTGCGTGGAGATCAGAGCGACCAGTCTGCCCCGGATCCGGGCGACAATTGAAGGCGCGGGCTGCCGGAGATCCGGGGGGACGGCCGGTCCGCTCAACGTTCCCACGTGGCACGATGGCAGCCGACCAGCGCCCCCCGCCCCCGCCCCCGCAGTGCACGTGAAGGAGCGACGATGAACGACTCTCCGGGCTGGGCCGTGCCCGGACCCTCCCCGTCCGACGGCGATCGGCCGGGCGCACCCGACGGCCGGGACGGCAGCGAGGGCGCTCAGCCGCCCGCGCAGCAGCCTCCCGCCGGCGGGCCGAAGTGGTCCGCCGAGCAGCCGCCGCCCGGCGAGTGGTCCAGCCCCGGCAGCCCCCAGGCACCCCAGACCCCTCAGCAGCCTCAGCAGCAGCCGCCGCAGCCCGGCGCGGGCTGGGGCTCGTACGCGGGCCCCCAGGCCGGCCACAGCGGCGGCCACAGCGGCGGCCAGTACGGCTACCCGGGCAGCCCCGGCCAGTGGGGCAAGCCCCCGGCCGCCAAGCCCGGCGTGATCCCGCTGCGCCCCCTGGACCTGGGCGAGATCCTCGACGGCGCCGTCGCCACCATGCGCAGCCACTGGCGCTCGGTCCTGCCGATCACCCTGGTCGTGGCCACCGTCGTCCAGGTCATCAGCGTGATCGTGCAGAAGTACACGCTCTCCGACCTGCCCGTCACCTCCGGCGACGAGGCGAGCCTGCGCGACCTCGTCGACACCCTCGGCGGCAGCATGCTCGCCCTGGTCGCGAACGGGTTCATCCAGCTCATCGGCACCATCGTGGCCACCGCCATGCTCACGATGATCTTCAGCCGCGCCGTGCTCGGCCACAGCTCCACCATCGGCACCGCCTGGCGCGAGGCCCGCCCCCAGCTGCTCCGCCTGCTCGGGCTGACCCTCCTGCTGGGCATCGGCGGCGCCCTCCTCGTCGGCGTCCTGATCCTGCCCGGCATCGCCCTGCGCAGCATCGGCCTCGGCCTCCTCGGCGGCTTCGCCGCCCTCCCGCTCCTCATCTGGCTCGGAATCAAGTTCAGCCTGGCCTCGCCCGCCCTGATGCTGGAGAAGAGCGGCGTGGCCACCTCGCTGCGCCGCTCCTCGCGGCTCGTCCAGGGCTCCTGGTGGCGCATCTTCGGCATCACCGCCCTGACCGGCCTCATCACCACCTTCGTCTCGGCCATCATCGTCTGGCCGCTGACCGCCGTCGGGCTCGCGATCGGCCTCGCCGACGGCGGAGTCTCCGGACTGGAGGACGGCACCGCCGCCACCGGCTGGGCCGCGCTCATCCTCTCCGCGGTCGGCGCCGTCATCGCGCAGACCATCACCATGCCGATCCAGTCGGGCGTCACCGTCCTCCTCTACGTCGACCAGCGCATCCGCCGCGAGGCCCTCGACCTGGAGCTCGCCCGGGCGGCGGGCCTGGAGAACTACGGCTCGGACCCGGCCGCACCGCCGACCGGAGGCTGATGCGCCGATGATGAGTACGGGGGGCCTCATCACACACTCCGCGGCGCTCCTGCCGACCGCGGAGAAACCACCGGTGACGACACCGCGCGATCCCGCCCGCGAGGCGGCCGAACGCGAGCTGTCCAAGCCGCTCTACCACCAGGACGACCCGGGGCTGCTCCAGCGCGCCCTGGACCGGTTCTGGGAGTGGGTGGGCAACCTCTTCGACCACGCCTCGGGCGCCACCCCCGGCGGCACCCTGGGCCTGGTCGCGATCGCCGCCCTGGTCGTCCTCGCCATCGCCGCCCTGTGGTGGCGGCTCGGCTCCCCCCGCCGGACCGCCACCGCCGCCGCGGGGGTCTTCGGCGACAGCCTGCGCAGCGCCGCAGACCACCGCACCGCCGCCGAGGCGTACGCCGCCGACAGCCGCTGGACCGCGGCCGTCCAGGAACGCATGCGGGCCGTCGTCCGCTCCCTGGAGGAGCGCACCGTGCTCGACCCGCGCCCCGGCCGCACCGCCGACGAGGCCGCCGCCGAAGCCGCCGCCGCCCTCCCCGACCACGCCGAAGCCCTCCGCACCGCGGCCCGCGCCTTCGACGACGTCACGTACGGCGGCCACCCCGCCGACGCCGAGATGTACGCCCACCTGCGCACCCTGGACCTCGCCCTGACCCGGACGAAGCCCCTCCTGACGGGACCCCGGCCATGACCGCCCCGAACCAGGCCCCCGCGACGGCGGCCGCCGGGATCACCCCCGCCGCCGCCTGGCGGCGCGGGCGCGGCTTCCTGATCTGCCTCGGCATCCTGCTCCTCGCCGCCGTCACGCTCGCCGCCCTCGCCTCCGGCAGCCGGCACGGACGGCTCGACCCGCGCTCCGCCGACCCCGACGGCAGCCGGGCCGTGGCCGAACTCCTCCAGGCCCGCGGAGTCACCACCCGCGTCGTCACCACCGCCCGCGAGGCCGCCGCCGCGGCCGGCCCCGACACCACCCTGCTGGTCACCAACCCCGACCTGCTCGGCGAGAGCGGGCTGCGCGCCATCCGCTCCGCCATCGACCTCTCCGGCGGCCGCACCGTCCTGCTCGCCCCCAGCGCCCTCAGCCTCCCCGACCTGGCCCCCGCCGCCCGCACCAAGGGCACCGCCGCCGACCGGAACCTCGACCCCGGCTGCACCCTGCCCGCCGCCGTCTCCGCCGGCCGCGCCACCACCGGCGGCGACCACCGCTACACCACCGACGGAGCCACCGGCACCGCCTGCTACCCCAGCGGCGGCCACCCCACCCTCCTCGTCCTCCCCACCGGCACCACCGGCGGCGACACCGTCCTCCTCGGCTCCGAGACGATCCTCCTCAACAAGAAGCTCGCCTCCGAGGGCAACGCCTCCCTCGCCCTCCAACTCCTCGGCTCCCGCCCCGACCTCGTCTGGTACCTGCCCTCCCTCGCCGACGCCCAGGACGAGGCCCCCGCCCGGGAACAAGACTTCCTCGACCTCCTCCCCCGCGGCTGGAGCCGGGCCCTCCTCCAGCTCTTCCTCGCCGCCGCCCTCGCCGCCCTCTGGCGCGCCCGCCGACTCGGCCCCCTCGTCACCGAGAAACTGCCCGTCGCCATCCGCGCCTCCGAGACCACCGAGGGCCGCGCCCGCCTCTACCGCAAGGCCGACGCCCGCGACCGCGCCGCCACCGTGCTGCGCGCCGCCGCCCGCGAACGCCTGGCCGCACTGACCGGCGTACCGCCCACCCAGGCCCACGACCCCGCGGCCCTGCTCCCCGCCGTGTCCACCCGCCTGACGGAGGGACACCAGGACCTGGCGGCCCTCCTCTTCGGCACCACACCCACCACGGACGCGGCGCTCGTCGCGCTCGCCGACCACCTCGACGCCCTCGAAAGAGAGGTCCGCACCTCATGACGGCCACCACGGACAGCGCCCGCTCCTCCCTGGAAGCGATCCGCACCGAGATCGGAAAGGCCGTCGTCGGCCAGGACTCGGCCGTCACCGGTCTCGTCGTCGCCCTCCTGTGCCGCGGCCACGTCCTCCTCGAAGGCGTACCCGGAGTCGCCAAGACCCTCCTCGTGCGGGCCCTCGCCGCCTCCCTCGAACTCGACACCAAGCGCGTCCAGTTCACCCCCGACCTGATGCCCAGCGACGTCACCGGCTCCCTCGTCTACGACGCCCGCACCGCCGAGTTCTCCTTCCAGAACGGCCCGGTCTTCACCAACCTCCTCCTCGCGGACGAGATCAACAGGACCCCGCCCAAGACCCAGTCCTCCCTCCTCGAAGCCATGGAGGAGCGCCAGGTCACCGTCGACGGCACCCCGCGCCGACTGCCGGAACCCTTCCTCGTCGCGGCCACCATGAACCCCGTCGAGTACGAGGGCACCTACCCCCTCCCCGAGGCCCAGCTCGACCGCTTCCTCCTCAAGCTCACCGTGCCCCTCCCCTCCCGCGAGGACGAGATCGGCGTCCTGACCCGGCACGCCGCCGGCTTCAACCCCCGCGACCTCCACGCCGCGGGCCTGCGCCCCGTCGCCGGCCCGGCCGAGCTCGAAGCCGCCCGCGACGCCGTCGCCGAGGTGTCCGTCTCCCCGGAGATCGCCGGCTACGTCGTCGACGTCTGCCGCGCCACCCGCGAATCGCCGTCCCTCACCCTCGGCGTCTCCCCGCGCGGCGCGACCGCCCTGCTGGCCACCGCCCGCGCCTGGGCCTGGCTCACCGGCCGCGACTACGTCACCCCCGACGACGTCAAGGCCCTCGCCCTGCCGACCCTGCGCCACCGCGTCCAGCTCCGCCCGGAGGCCGAGATGGAAGGGGTCACGGCCGACGCCGTCATCACCGCGATCCTGTCCCACGTCCCCGTCCCGCGCTGATGGCCCTCACCGGACGCGCCGCCCTGCTGGCGGCCCTCGGCAGCATCCCCGTCGGCATCCTGGAACCCGGCTGGACGGGGATGCTCGCCGTCAACGGCACCCTCGCCCTGGCCTGCGCCGTCGACTACGCCCTCGCGGCCCCGGTCCGCGGCCTCACACTCACCCGCTCGGGCGACACCTCGGTCCGCCTCGGCGAACCCGCCGAGGTCCACCTCACCGTCACCAACCCGGGCACCCGGCCGCTGCGCGCCCGCATCCGCGACGCCTGGCCCCCCAGCAGCTGGCTCCCGGGCACCGAGACCGACGCCTCCCGCCACACCCTCGCGATCCCGGCCGGCGAACGCCGCCGGATCACCACCCGGCTGCTCCCCACCCGCCGCGGCGACCGGCAGGCCGACCGCGTGACGATCCGCTCGTACGGACCGCTGGGCCTGCTCGCCCGCCAGGGCACCCACACCGTCCCCTGGACGGTCCGGGTCCTGCCGCCCTTCACCAGCCGCAAGCACCTGCCCTCGCGCTTGGCCCGCCTGCGCGAACTGGACGGTCGTACGAGCGTCCTGACCCGCGGCGAGGGCACCGAGTTCGACAGCCTGCGCGACTACGTCCCCGGCGACGACACCCGCTCCATCGACTGGCGGGCCACCGCCCGCCAGGACAAGGTCGCCGTCCGCACCTGGCGCCCGGAACGCGACCGGCACATCCTGATCTGCCTGGACACCGGCCGCACCTCGGCGGGCCGCGTCGGCGACGCCCCCCGCCTGGACTCGGCCATGGACGCGGCCCTGCTGCTGGCCGCCCTCGCCTCCCGCGCCGGCGACCGCGTCGACCTGCTGGCCCACGACCGCCGCACCCGCGCCCAGGTACAGGGCCGCGCGGCCGGCGACGTCCTGCCGGCCTTCGTCAACGCCATGGCCACGCTGGAACCGGAGCTCGTCGAGACCGACGCCCGCACGCTGGTCTCGACAGTCCTGCGCAGTGCCCCGCGCCGGTCCCTGGTGGTCCTCCTGACGAGCCTGGACGCGGCCCCGATAGAGGAAGGCCTGCTCCCGCTCCTCCCCCGCCTCACCCAGCGCCACACGGTCCTGCTGGCCTCGGTGGCGGACCCCCGCGTCGAGGAGATGACCCGCTCCCGCGGCACCCTCGACGCGGTCTACGAGGCGGCGGCCGGCACCCAGTCCCAGGCCACCCGCCGCCGCACGGCGGAGCAGCTGTCCCGCCACGGAGTCCACGTGGTCGACGCCACCCCCGACACCCTGGCCCCGGCCCTGGCCGACGCCTACCTGTCCCTGAAGGCCGCGGGCCGCCTCTAGCGGGTGGCCCGACTGGCTACGCTGGTCGGGCACCCACCAGGAGGACCAGCATGGCCGACTTCACGCCCGAGCAGATGCGCCGCATGCACGATTTCGCGGAGCAACTCTCAGAGCTGGCCGAGCACCAGGAAGACCAGTGGAAGGTTCAGACCACCGACGGTCAGATCTTCCTCACGATGATGAGCCCCACGGCTCCCCACGGGCTCAACGTGGTGCGGCTGCGCCGCCAAATCGAGGCCCAGACACCCGAGGTCATGGCCCTCAGCGACACGAACATGGGCGACCCGGTGACTGGTCTGACCAAAGTCCCCGACCTCATGGTCATCGCGGAGGAGGAAACAGACGACACCGCGAAGGTCGTCAATTCCCGCGATGTCCTGATGGTGGTGGAAGTCGTCTCCCGTACGAATTCCCTCACCGACATCCGCGACAAGCTGCACGACTACCCCCGCATGGGTGTCCCGCTGTACGTCGTCGTGGACCCGCGCAAGGACAAGAAGACCGTCACGGTGCACAGCGACCCCTCGGAGGGACCCGACGGCACCCGCTACCGCAAGAAGGTCCCGTACGCGTTCGGGGACACCGTCATCGCCGGCCGCTGGACCCTCGACACCGCCAGCCTCAAGAGCTACCCCGCCGACTGGTAAGGGAAGGCGGGAGCCGATTACCTCCGCACCAAAACGGGCCCAGAACGCAGAAAAGCCCCGCACCGAACCCGTGAAGGGCTGGTGCGGGGCTTTCCCACAATGATTGTTCGGCGGCGTCCTACTCTCCCACAGGGTCCC
>NZ_JBIASZ010000004.1:44108-621634 GCF_042891345.1 Streptomyces sp. NPDC001903 | reverse complement strand
GAGTTCTCAAGGAACGGACGCTTCCTTTGTACTCACCCTCTCGGGCTTTCCTCCGGGCTTTCGTTCTTCGTTCTTGCGTTTCCGACTCTATCAGAGTCAGTTCCGCTTGCTTTCCGGGGTCTTCGCTTTCGCGTTTTCCCTTTCCGGCGATTCCGACTCTATCAGATCCTTTCGGGCCTGACTCCCAGTCAGCGGGTTTCGCTGCTTGGGCTGTTGGGCCCTTGCGGCGAGTGAGACAGTAGCGGATTCCTTGCCCCCGAACCTAATCGGCGGCCGCGTCCTCGGACACGGATTCCTCATTCGCAAATACGCATGAAAACGAGACGACACAGTGCGTCGTTCGTTCGAATGTGTAGTGCGGGATGGCTGTCCGGGGACCGACCGGAGTCGACGCTCACGTCGGACAACTCGAAGAACCTTACGGACCTCGGACGGGTGTGTCAACCCCGGGACAGGGCCCACCGGAAGGGCTAGCCTTGTCCCCATGACTACGCATGCACTCACGTCCAGCCTTCGCTGGTGGGCCGCCTGACGGCGGCCGACCTTCCACGCGAGCACGCATGCGCTCACGGCCGCCGCTTACGGCGGCCGTTTCTGTTTCTCCCCCTCCGGGAGTGGCTCGGTCGCCCGCCGCGGCGGTCCCGACACCAGCCAAGAAGAGGAAGAGGGAGACAGGACATGACGAGGATCTTCAGCGGGATCAAGCCGACCGGGCACCTGACGCTGGGGAACTACCTGGGGGCCCTCCGCCAGTGGGTCGCCGCCGACCAGCGGCCGGACGAGGCGCTGTTCTGCGTCGTGGACCTCCACGCACTGACCGTCGAGCACGATCCCGCGCGGGTCCGCCGGCTCAGCAGGCAGGTGGCGACCCTGTTCCTCGCCTCCGGGCTGGACCCGGAGAAATGCACGCTGTTCATGCAGAGCCACGTCGACGAGCACACCCGGCTCTCGTACGTCCTGGAGTGCACCGCCACCGACGGCGAGATGCGCCGGATGATCCAGTACAAGGAGAAGTCCGCGCAGGCGCAGGCGTCCGGGGCGGGCGTACGGCTGTCGTTGCTGACGTATCCCGTGCTGATGGCCGCCGACATCCTCGCGTACGAGACCGAGGAGGTCCCGGTGGGTGAGGACCAGCGGCAGCACGTGGAGCTGGCCCGGGATCTGGCGGAGCGGTTCAACCAGCGGTACGGGCAGACGTTCACGGTGCCGAAGGTGACGCTGCCGCAGGTGGCTGCGCGGGTCATGGACCTGCAGGACCCGACGTCGAAGATGGGGAAGTCCGGCGGATCCGGCCCCGGGGTCGTGTTCATGCTGGACGAGCCCGGAGTGATCCGTAAGAAGGTCATGCGGGCCGTGACCGACAGCGGGGACGGCGGGGTCGTCTACGACCGGGAGGCGCGTCCGGGGGTCGCGAACCTGCTGGACGTGCTGGCCGCCTGCACCGGCGGGGATCCGGCCGCCCTCGCCGAGGAGTACGGCGGGTACGGCGCGCTCAAGCGGGACGTCGCCGACGCGGTGGTGGAGCTGCTGCGGCCGGTACAGGAGCGGCACGCCGAACTGGCGGCCGATCCGGCGGCGGTGGAGAAGGTGCTGCGCGAGGGGGCCGGGCGGGCGCGGGCGCTGGCGCGGCCGGTCGTGGACCGGGCGTACCGGGCCATCGGGCTGCTGGAGCCCTGAGGCGCACGGAGGTACGGGCCCCGCGCGGGAGCCCGTACCTCTTGTTCTCCCACCTCCGTGCGGGCTGTCTCAGCTGTTGCCGGAGGCGAGTTCGCGACTGCGGTCGCGGGCCGCTTCGAGGGCTGCGATCAGGGCGGCCCGTACGCCGTGCCGTTCGAGCTCGACGATCGCGTTGATCGTGGTGCCGGCCGGGGAGGTGACGGCCTCGCGGAGCTTGACCGGGTGCTCGCCGCTGTCGCGGAGCATCACGGCGGCGCCGATGGCGGCCTGGACGATGAGGTCGTGGGCCTGGGCGCGCGGCAGGCCGAGGAGGATGCCGGCATCGGTCATCGCCTCGACGAGGAAGTAGAAGTACGCGGGCCCGGAGCCGGAGAGGGCGGTGGCGGCGTCCTGCTGCGACTCGGGGACGCGCAGGGTCTTGCCGACGCCGCCGAAGATCTCCTCGGTGTGGGCGAGGTGTCCGGCGGTGGCGTGGCTGCCGGCCGAGATGACGGACATGGCCTCGTCGACGAGGGCGGGGGTGTTCGTCATGACGCGGACGACGGGGGTGCCGGGGGCGAGCCGCTCCTCGAAGAAGGAGGTCGGGATGCCGGCGGCGCCGCTGATGACCAGGCGGTCGGCCGGGACGTGCGGGGCGAGCTCCTCCAGGAGCTTGCCCATGTCCTGCGGCTTGACGGTGAGGATGAGGGTGTCGGCGCGCTTGGCGGCCTCGGCGTTGCTGACGGCTTCGACGCCGTAGCGGGTGCGGAGCTCTTCGGCGCGTTCGGGGCGGCGGGCGGTGACGAGGAGTTTGGAGGCGGGCCAGCCGCCGCGGATCATTCCGCTGAGCAGGGCCTCGCCGATCTTGCCGGTACCGAGGACCGCGACTGTCTGGGTCATGCCCGATTCACCTCGCCGAACTTATCCGCACGCGTTCCACGCGTGATGCGTTTGCCCCCTCATCCTTTCACTCGTGGGACGAACGGCGAGGAGCTGTCCGCAGTGCGGTCAGGGATGCCCGGTCGGGGGCGGCCGGTCGGGGCTGCCCGGTCAGGGCGTGCGGCGGCGGAGGGTGGCCGCGCCGAGGGCGAGTACGAGCAGCGCGCAGGCGGCGACGATCACGGCGTCGCGGACGAAGTCGGCGGTCATGTCGGTGTGGGTCAGCACCTGGGTCATGCCGTCGACGGCGTACGACATGGGCAGCACGTCCGAGATGCCTTCGAGGACGGGCTGCATGGTGTCGCGCGCCGCGAACAGGCCGCACAGCAGGAGCTGCGGGAAGATCACGGCCGGCATGAACTGGACGGCCTGGAACTCGCTGGCGGCGAAGGCGGAGACGAACAGGCCGAGCGCGGTGCCGAGCAGCGCGTCGAGCAGGGCGACGAGCAGGAGCAGCCAGGGCGAGCCGACGACGTCGAGGCCGAGGAGCCAGAGCGCGAGCCCGGTGGCGAGGAGGGACTGGACGACGGCGACGGCGCCGAAGGCGAGGGCGTAGCCGGCGATGAGGTCGCCCTTGCCCAGCGGCATGGCGAGGAGGCGTTCGAGGGTGCCGGAGGTGCGCTCGCGCAGGGTGGCGATCGAGGTCACCAGGAACATGGTGATGAGCGGGAAGATCCCGAGGAGGGATGCGCCGATGCTGTCGAACGTGCGCGGGTTCCCGTCGAAGACGAAGCGCAGCAGCGTCAGCATCAGTACCGGGACCAGCAGCATCAGCGCGATGGAGCGCGGGTCGTGGCGCAGCTGGCGCAGGACGCGGGCGGCGGTGGCGGTGGTGCGGGCGGCGCTCATCGGGTGACCTCGGGCTTCGCTTCGGCGTTGGCCTCGTCGACGAGGCGCAGGAAGCCCTCCTCGACGGTGGCGGAGTGCGTACGGGTGCGCAGTGCGTCGGGGGTGTCCTGGGCGAGGATGCGGCCCTCGCGCATGAGGAGCAGGTCGTGGCAGCGCTCGGCCTCGTCCATGACGTGGGAGGAGACGAGGATCGTCGCGCCTCGGGTGGCGGTGATGTCGTGGAAGAGGTTCCACAGGTCGCGGCGCAGGACGGGGTCGAGGCCGACGGTGGGCTCGTCGAGTACGAGGAGCTCGGGGGTGCCGAGGAGCGCGACGGCGAGGGAGACGCGGCTGCGCTGGCCGCCGGAGAGGTTGCCGGCGAGGGCGTCGGCGCGGGTGGTGAGGTCCACGTCGGCGATGGCTCGGGTGACGGCTTCGCGGCGGCGGTCGGCGGCGGCACGGGCGGGGTCGAGGACGGCGGCGAAGTAGTCGAGGTTCTGGCGGACGGTGAGGTCGTCGTAGACGGAGGGGGCCTGGGTGACGTAGCCGATGCGGGAGCGGAGCTCGGGGTGGCCGGCGGGGCGGCCGAGGACGTCGAGGGTTCCGGTGACGTTGGCCTGGGTGCCGACGACGGAGCGCATGAGGGTGGACTTTCCGCAGCCGGAGGGGCCGAGGAGGCCGGTGATGCGGCCGCGGGGGACGTCGAAGGCGATGGAGTCGATGACGGTGCGCGGGGTGCGGCCGGTGCCGCGGCGGACGGTGAGCCCGCGGGCGTGCACGGCGGGCACGGCGGGCGGGGCGGGCTCGGTGAGAGACGCCTGCGGGTTATTCATCATGTGATGAATAATGCTCCCGGCTGTGCCGGGGCGTCAACAGGGCGGGCGCGGGCCGGTCTACTTCTTGCGCTTGGGGCGGCGCGCGGCCGGGTTGCCCGTACGGGCGCTGCGGCGGCGGGCGAACTCGGCGGTGGCGCGCTCGTACTCGGCGCGGCGCAGCTTCTCACCGGGGGCCTCGAAGAAGCAGCGCAGGAAGTACGCGATGAGGGAGCCGATGAAACCGATCATCTTCAGGCCCTTGAGGGCGGCCTCGTCGGAGGAGGGTGCGGGGCGGCGGCTGAAGGAGTCCCAGGTCTTCACGAAGGCGATGGAGCTGGCGATCGCGAAGAGGACGACGACGGAGATGCTCAGGAAGGGGCCGACGTTGCCGATCTCCAGGCCCTCGTAGGAGAGGCGGAGCAGGACGGCCGCCGCGATGGCGGTGATGATCGAGCCGGCGCCGACGGCGACGCGGCGCAGGGCGTAGCCGCCGTCGTGGTTCACCCACGTGGTCTCGAAGAACCGGATCGGCTCGGGCTCGGGGCCGGCCGCGGCCGCGGGGGCCTGCGCGGCCGGGTCGGCGGAGGGCTTCTGGTCTCGCTGGTCGTCGTCGCTCACACCGGCGATTATCCCTCTCCGCGCCGACCCGGCCGGGGGTGTCTCACCTGGCAGACGGGCGGCGGGCGGCCTAGCCGCAGCGGTTGGCCACGTAGCCGTCGCTGCCGGTCTTGACGTACGCGTCGGAGACGAAGCGGCCGTTGCCGATGCAGTCCCAGATGTCCGACGTGCCGTACGGGCCCGAGACGGTCGTGCCGTCGCACTGGCAGCGGATCGTGACGTTCGCGCCGTACGGCAGGGTGTCGATGACCGAGTAGTTCGTCCCCGGACCGCTGCGGACGTTCACGCGGTAGCCCGGAGCGACCGGAAACGTCTGGAATCCCGAGCCGGCGGTGAGGCTCTGGACTTGGCTGGAATCGTTCTCCACGGACATGTGAAATCTCCCCCCACGGGTGTTGCCGTGCGCAACTCGCGCAGGGTAGCAGGACCCTTGGAGATTCGTACGGCCCATCGACTAGGCTCCGGCGGGGGTGGTTGAGCGGTGCATTCGCTGCGCGCGGACTACGTGGGCTTTCCGGAGTACGCCGGCCAGTACCGGCTGGAATCGGTGCTCGGTTCCGGCGGGATGGGCGTCGTCCATCTGGCCACCTCCGGGTCGGGGCTGAAACTCGCCGTCAAGATCGTGCATGCCGAGCATGCGGTCGATCCGGAGTTCCGGGCCCGCTTCCGGCAGGAGGTCGCCGCCGCGCGGCGGGTGAGCGGGGCGTTCACCGCGCCCGTCGTGGACGCCGATCCCGATGCCGAACGGCCGTGGATGGCCACCCTGTTCATCGACGCCCCGACGCTGGCCGAGCGCGTACGGGAGCGGGTGCTGGACCCCGTCGAGCTGGCCCGGCTCGCCGCGGGGCTGGCGGAGGCGCTGCGGGACATCCACCGGGCGGGGGTCGTCCACCGGGACCTCAAGCCCAGCAACGTGCTGATGGCCCCGGACGGGGTGCGGGTCATCGACTTCGGGATCTCGCGGCCGGCGGACAGCGATCTGCGGACCGAGACGGGGAAGCTGATCGGGACGCCGCCGTACATGGCGCCGGAGCAGTTCCAGCGGCCGCGGGAGGTGGGGTCGGCGGCGGACGTGTTCGCGCTGGGGGCCGTACTCGTCCACGCGGCGACGGGGCACGGGCCGTTCGACTCCGACAGCCACTACCTGGTGGCGTACCAGGTGGTGCACGCCGAGCCCGATCTGACCGGACTGCCGGAGCAGCTCGTACCGCTCGTGGCGCGGTGCCTGGCGAAGGAGCCGGCGGACCGGCCCACCGCCGAGGAGCTGATCGCGGAGATGCGGGCGGTGGCGTACCCGACCTCCGAGGACACCCAGGTGTTCGTGCCGCAGCCGCGGCGGCCGGTCGGGGCGGGACCGGTCGGCGCGGGGCCGGTGGGGACGGGGCCGGTGGGGACGGGGCCGGTGGGGACGGGGCCGGCCGCCGAAGCGACGCACCGGCGGGAGCGGATCGCCGTCGGGGCCGGGCAGGCCGGCCGGGGGCGGCGCGGGGCGCGGGCGGTGGTGGCGGTGGCGGTGGCGGTCGCGCTGCTGGCGGGCGCGGCGGTGGGCGGGTACCTGTACTTCGGGGCGGGGGCCGGCCCGCCGCAGGAGGTCGCGGGGAAGGCCGATCCGGCTCCGGCGAAGCCGTTCACACCGTGGGCGGTCGCGCTGGGCGATCCGAAGGCGGGCCATCGGACCGGAGCCTGTTCCTGGGGCGAGCCGGCGGCGCTGTACTGCGCCGGGCCGGGGGTGGCGGCGGCCCGGCTCGATCCGGCGGACGGGTCGGTGGTGTGGTCGCTGAAGGCGGCTGCCGCCGGGACCCGGACCGCGGCGGACGGTGCCCCGCTGCAGGCGGGCGGGCTGGTGCTCGTGGCCGCACCGGGCAGCGGGACGCTGCAGGCGCTGGATCCCGCTACGGGAGCCGAGCGCTGGCAGCGGAAGCTGCCGGACGGTGCGCGGGCGGTGGTGGCGGGCGGGCAGGTGCTGCTCGTACCGCCGGCCGGGAGCGTGACGGCGCTCGACGCGGCGAGCGGGGCCGTGCGGTGGACGAAGCAGCTGGGCGGGGTGGGTTCCGTGTGGTGGGGCGACGGCGCGGCGGTGTACGTGTCGACGCCGGACGGCGCGGGCGGGAGTTCGCAGCTGGTGGAGGTGGATCCGGCGAGCGGGGCGGTGCGCTGGCAGCTGCGGACGGCGGGGCGGCTGCGGCCGGTCGGGGCCGCGCGGGGCGGGCTGTACCTGCTGGACGGCGACGCGGACGGCAAGACGGGCGCGGTGGTCCGGGTGGACGCGGCGACGCAGGCGGTCCGGCGGGTCCGGCTGTCCGTGCCGCTGTTCGACGCGGAGGCGTCGGTGGGCGCGGACGGCGTCGTGTACGCGGTCGGGGTCTCGGGCGCGCTGATCGCGGTGGGCGCGGAGCGGGAGCAGTGGCGGCTGGAGACGGGCCTGGCCGTGGCCTCCCGCCCGGTGGCGGCCGAGGGCCGGATCCTGCTGACGGCGCCGGACGGGCGGCTGATGGCGGTCGACGCCGGGACAGGCCGGCTGGTGGGACAGACCCGGCCCCGCCCGGCCGACGGGCGCGCCGGCTTCACGGCCACCCTCCCGCCGCCGGTCCCGGCCGCGGGCCGCGTCTACGGGACGGCCCCCGACGGCTCGGTCTTCGCGGTCGGCGCCGCGGACCCGGCGGGGTGGTAGCTCGGGCGGGGCCGGAACGCGGCGAACCCCGCCGGGGCTTTCCGGCGGGGTTCGCGGCTGCTCTCGTACGGAGCGGGCCGGGCCGAGCCGGGACCACGGCTCGGGGGCGGGAGCGTCAGACGCCCAGCTTGCTCACGTCGCGGACCGCGCCCTTGTCGGCGCTCGTGGCCATCGCCGCGTACGCACGCAGTGCGGCGGAGACCTTGCGTTCGCGGTTCTTCGGGGCGTAGACGCCGCCGAGCGCCGCGTGGCGGGCGGCCAGCGTGGCCTCGTCCACCAGCAGCTCGATCGAGCGGTTGGGGATGTCGATCCGGATGCGGTCGCCGTCCTCGACGACGGCGATGTCGCCGCCCGAGGCCGCCTCCGGGGAGGCGTGGCCGATGGACAGGCCCGAGGTGCCTCCGGAGAAGCGGCCGTCCGTCACCAGCGCGCAGACCTTGCCGAGGCCGCGGCCCTTGAGGAACGACGTCGGGTAGAGCATCTCCTGCATGCCGGGGCCGCCGCGCGGGCCCTCGTACCGGATGACGACGACGTCGCCGGCCTTGATCTCCTTGCGGAGGATCTTGTCGACCGCCTCGTCCTGAGATTCGCAGACGACCGCCGGACCCTCGAAGGTCCAGATCGACTCGTCGACGCCGGCCGTCTTCACGACGCAGCCGTCCACCGCGATGTTGCCGCGCAGCACCGCGAGCCCGCCGTCCTTGGAGTACGCGTGCTGCACCGACCGGATGCAGCCGCCCTCCGCGTCCAGGTCGAGGGTGTCCCAGCGCTCGGACTGGGAGAAGGCGGTGGCGGAGCGCACGCAGCCGGGCGCCGCGTGCCACAGCTCCATGGCCGTCTCGGACGCCGTGCCGGAGCGGGCGTCCCACTTGGCCAGCCAGTCCTCCAGGTTGTCCGAGTGGACCGTCGTGACGTCCTTGTTCAGGAGCCCGCCGCGGTGCAGCTCGCCGAGGATGGCGGGGATGCCGCCGGCCCGGTGGATGTCCTCCATGTAGTACGTACCGCCGGGCGCCACGTTCGGCGCGACCTTGGCCAGGCACGGGACCCGCCTCGACACCTCGTCGATGTCGGTGAGGTCGTACTCCAGGCCCGCCTCCTGCGCGGCGGCGAGCAGGTGCAGGATCGTGTTCGTCGAGCCGCCCATGGCGATGTCGAGGGCCATGGCGTTCTCGAAGGCCTGGCGGGTGGCGATGGAGCGCGGCAGGACCGAGTGGTCGTCCTGCTCGTAGTACCGCTTGGTGATCTCGACGACCGTCCGGCCTGCGTCCTCGTACAGGGCGCGGCGGGCGGTGTGCGTGGCGAGGACCGAGCCGTTGCCGGGCAGGGCCAGCCCGATGGCCTCGGCGAGGCAGTTCATGGAGTTGGCGGTGAACATGCCGCTGCACGACCCGCAGGTCGGACAGGCGTTCTCCTCGATGCGCAGCACGTCCTCGTCGGAGACGTTCTCGTTGGAGGCGTCGACCATGGCGTCGATGAGGTCGAGCTTGCGGACGGTGCCGTCGACGAGGACGGCCTGGCCGGCCTCCATCGGGCCGCCGGAGACGAACACGACGGGGATGTTGAGGCGCATGGCGGCCATCAGCATGCCGGGCGTGATCTTGTCGCAGTTGGAGATGCAGATGAGTGCGTCGGCGCAGTGCGCCTCGACCATGTACTCCACGCTGTCCGCGATCAGGTCGCGGGAGGGCAGGGAGTACAGCATGCCGCCGTGTCCCATGGCGATGCCGTCGTCGACCGCGATGGTGTTGAACTCGCGCGGGATCGCACCGGCGGCGCGGATGGCGTCGGAGACGATCCGGCCGACGGGCGCCAGGTGGGTGTGGCCGGGGACGAACTCGGTGAAGGAGTTGGCGACCGCGATGATCGGCTTCCCGATGTCCGCACTCGCTACGCCCGACGCACGCATAAGGGCGCGTGCGCCCGCCATGTTGCGGCCGTGGGTGACGGTGCGGGACCTCAGCTCGGGCATCGGGTTCACTCCCCATGAGTGCGGTGGCGTTCGCACGCCCGCCGCGACTGTGCATGACTGTGGATATGGCTCGGTTACGAGGCTACGCTCCCGGCCCGCGATGCGGACAAGTTGTCCGTATGACGGGACGGCAGGCTCATTCCTCGGTCATTCCTCGGTCAGATAACGCTGAAGCGTAGGCGCGACCAGGGTGACGATGTCCTCCGGGTCGGCGGAGGCGAGGGGCTCGACCTGGACCACGTACCGCAGGAGCGCGATGCCGATCATGTGGGAGGCGGCGAGCTCGGCGCGGAAGGTGGGGTCCGGGACGTCGAGGTCGGCCGCGACCCGTTCCAGGACCCGGCGCAGGACCAGCCGGCGCAGCACCGCCGCCGCGGCCTCGTGGGTGAGGGCGGAGCGGACGACGGCGAGCATGGGAGCCCGGGTGACCGGGTTCTCCCAGATGCCCAGGAAATAGCGGGCCAGCCGCTCCCCGATGCCCTCGGGGCCCTCCCCGACGATCGCGGGGACGACGAGCGCGGGCTCCATCGTGACCTCGATGGCGGCGGCGAAGAGGTCGTCCTTGCTGCCGAAGTAGTGGTGGACCAGGGCCGGGTCCACGCCCGCGACCTTCGCGATGCCGCGCACGGAGGTCTTGTCGTACCCGCGCTCCGCGAACACCTCGCGGGCGGCGAGCCGGATGCGCTCCTGGGTGCCCGGGCCGTCGTCCGCCTCGTCCTGGCGGGGCCGGCCGGGTCCGCGGCGCGGCTTCGGGGACTCCGTCATGGGCGGGGGGTCCTGATCGGTGCGGCGCTGGAGGCCAGGTGCAGCCGGGTGAAGGCCAGGGCCTCGGCGAGGTCGGCCTCGCGCTCCGCGGAGGACATCGCGCGCCGGGTGTTGACCTCGATGACGACGTGCCCGTCGAAACCGGTCGTGGCGAGCCCCTCCAGCAGCTCGGCACACGGCTGCGACCCCCGCCCCGGAACCAGGTGCTCGTCCTTCGCCGAACCGTTTCCGTCCGCGAGGTGCACGTGCGCGAGCCGGCCGCCCATGCGGTCGATCATGGCGGTGGCGTCCGTACGGGCGGTGGCGGTGTGCGAGAGGTCGAGGGTGAAGTGCCGGTAGTCGTCCTTGGTGACGTCCCACTCGGGGGCGTAGGCGAGCATCTCGCGGTCCCGGTACCGCCACGGGTACATGTTCTCCACGGCGAACCGGACGTCGGTCTCGTCGGCCATCCGCCAGATTCCGGTGACGAAGTCCTTCGCGTACTGCCGCTGCCAGCGGAACGGCGGGTGCACGACGACGGTGGAGGCCCCCAGCCGCTCGGCGGCCGCCTGGGCCCGCTGGAGCTTGGTCCAGGGATCGGTGGACCACACGCGCTGCGTGATCAGCAGACAAGGGGCGTGCACGGCCAGGATCGGCACCCCGTGATCGTCGGAAAGCCGCCGCAGGGCGTCGACGTCCTGACTGACCGGATCCGTCCAGACCATCACCTCGACGCCGTCGTAACCGAGGCGCGCGGCGATCTCGAAGGCGGTCGCCGTCGACTCCGGGTAGACGGAGGCGGTGGAAAGGGCGACTTTCGCAGTCGGGATCCGAACGGGTTCTGCCACGGGGACAGGGTACGGGCCCCGGCCCCGAAGGACCGTGACGCCGACCACGCCGCAGGCTCCGTACCGCCCCCTCAGGAGGGGAGGTGGTCCAGGCGGCGGAGGATGACGCCCTCCCGGAGGGCCCAGGGGCAGATTTCCAGTTCGTCCACGCCGAAGAGGTCCATCGCGCCCTCCGCGACCAGCGCTCCCGCCAGGAGCTGGGACGCGCGGCCCTCCGAGACGCCCGGGAGTGCGGAGCGCTGGGCGGTGGTCATCGCCGCCAGCCTCGGGACCCACTCCTCCAGGGACTTGCGGGTCAGGTCCCGCTGGACGTACAGGCCGTCCGCCGAGCGGGCCGCACCCGCGATGCGGGCCAGCTGCCGGAAGGTCTTCGAGGTCGCCACCACGTGGTCCGGCGCGCCGAAGCGGCTGAACTCCCCGACCGTACGGGCGATCTGGGCCCGCGCGTGCCGCCGCAGGGCCCGTACGTCCGCCGGGTCCGGCGGGTCGCCCGGCAGCCAGCCGGTGGTGAGCCGGCCCGCGCCCAGCGGCAGCGAGACCGCCGCGTCGGGGTCCTCGTCGATGCCGTAGGCGATCTCCAGCGAGCCGCCGCCGATGTCGAGGACCAGCAGCTTGCCCGCGGACCAGCCGAACCAGCGCCGGGCGGCCAGGAACGTCAGCCGCGCCTCGTCCTCACCGCTCAGGATGGGCAGGTCGACGCCGGTCTCGGCCAGCACCGTGGCCAGGACCTCGTCCGCGTTGGTGGCTTCGCGCACGGCGCTGGTCGCGAAGGGGAGGACGTCCTCGCAGCCCTTGTCCTCGGCGGCCTGCGCGGCCTCGCCGATCACCGCCACGAGGCGTTCGACGCCCTCCGGCGTGACCGCTCCGCGCTCGTCGAGCAGCTCCGCCAGTCGCAGTTCCACCTTCTGCGAGTGCGCCGGCTGCGGGCGCGCGCCGGGGTGCGCGTCCACCACCAGCAGATGGATCGTGTTCGAACCCACATCGAGGACACCGAGTCTCATACGAGGAAACGCTACTGTGCGGCTGGAGTATGGGTGGAGTAAGGGGCCCTTAGGCTTGGGTTTGTGCCAAATACGAAGAAGGCCAACAAGTCCAACAAGGCGAAGAAGGCCAAGGCCTCCGCCAAGCCCTCCGCCGCCGCTCGTGACGACGAGAAGGGGCTCGACTTTCCCCGGGCCTGGGTGGAGTTCCCCGACCCCGCCGATGCCGAGCAGGTCTTCCGCTGCGACCTGACCTGGCTGACCTCCCGCTGGACGTGCATCTTCGGCAGCGGCTGCCAGGGCATCCAGGCCGGCCGGGCCGACGACGGCTGCTGCACCCTCGGCGCGCACTTCTCGGACGAGGACGACGAGAAGCGGGTCGCCGAGCACGTGGCGCGGCTGACCCCCGAGCTGTGGCAGTTCCACGACGTCGGCAGCGAGTCCGGGTGGACGCAGCACGACGACGACGGGGAGAAGCAGACCCGCCGCTGGGAGGGCGCCTGCATCTTCCTCAACCGGCCCGGCTTCCCGGCCGGAGCGGGCTGCTCGCTGCACATCCTGGCGCTCAAGAGTGGCCAGGAGCCGCTGGAGACCAAGCCGGACGTGTGCTGGCAGCTGCCGATCCGCCGGACGTACGAGTGGATCGACCGGCCCGACGACACCCGCGTGCTCCAGGTCTCGATCGGCGAGTACGACCGGCGCGGCTGGGGTCCGGGCGGCCACGACCTGCACTGGTGGTGCACCTCGGCGACGTCCGCGCACGGCGCCGGCGATCCGGTGTACGTGTCGTACCGCGCCGAGCTGACCGAGCTGATGGGCAAGGAGGGGTACGAGGAGCTCGTGCGGCTGTGCGAAGCGCGGCTGTCCTCGCTGCTCCCGATGGCTCCGCACCCCGCCGATCCCGTCACCCCGTAGGCCCGTAGGCCCGTAGGACCCGGCCTCAGGACGGCCCCGGCCCGCTCGGATCCGCCGGCGGGCCAACCGTTCCTCCTGGCCCTCCCGACGCGCTCGCGGTCGGGGTCGGCGTGGGAGTGGGTGTCGGCGTCGGCGTGGGCGTGGGGGTCTCCGTCGGCTTCGGCGTGGGCGTCGGCGTCGGGCTCGGCGTCGGGTCCCCGGGCTCCGGCGGGGGCGTGGGCGCCGGCCGGCCGCGGCCCTGGATGGAGATCACCGCACCACCCGGCTCCACCCCGATCCGGGCGGACCAGGCGCCCACGGGCTGGGCGGCGGTGTCGACGGTGATCCACACGGTGAACGAGGCACCGGGATCCAGCGTGCCCGCGGACCGGCTCGCCTTCAGCCAGGGGGCGTCGGACCAGAGCTGCCAGTCCACCGGCGCCCCGCCGGACGCGGTGAGCGTGAGCATGGTCGTGCCCCCGTGCGAGGAGGCGGCGACGGAGAGCCGCCCGGGGTTTCCCGGCCGGCCGTCGGGGGCGGCGGACTGCCCGGTGCTGATCACCTCGACGGAGACGTCCGAGCCGTCCGGGCCGGCGCCGCCCCGGCCGAAGCCGGGCTCGCCGGTGGTGTGCGCGGTGTTGCCGGCGTTCTCGTACGCGCGCAGCGGGCGGCCGTCCCGGCCCGGGACGGGGAGCTCGGACTCGCTCGCGGAGATCCGGGTGGAGTCCGCGCCGACGGGCTCGCCGGTCTCCGGGGCGCCGCGGTACGCCGCCCACAGCGCCAGGACCGGGGCCGCGACGACGGTGGCCACGACGGTGGTGGTCACGGCCCGGGCCCGCAGCCGGTCGCGGCGGGCGGCGCGGTCCCGGGGGTCCATCGGGAAGCCGGTGCGGTCGAAGCGCGGGCCGGGGCGGCGCCCGCGGCGGCCGCCGGAGCGGACCATGGCCGCGCGGACGGCGGTGCGCGGGGCGGGGACCATCGGGAGGGCGGCGTCGATGCCGCCGGTGCCGGGCCAGGGGGCCGCGGCGTCCACGCGCTCGGCGACGCGGCGGCAGCGCGGGCAGTCGTCGACGTGGCGCACCAGCTCGGCGCGCAGGGTGGTGGACAGCAGCACCTGCCCGTCGCCGTCACCGGTGAGCCGTGACACGGAGGGGCAGCCGCCGGTCTCGACGACGGCGAGGGCGGCGCGGGTCCGCTCCACCTCGCAGGCGGCGCCGGCCAGCAGCTCCCGGGCGAGGGCGGGGGGCGTGCCGAGGACGGCCGCGAGTTCGGGGACGCCGAGGCGGTGGCGGACGGCGAGTTCGAGGGCCTCGCGCTGCGCGGGCGTGGTCCCGGCGGCCTCGGGCCAGGCGAGCCGGGCCAGTTCGGTGCGCCGGTACGCGCTCACGTCGAGGGTGGCGGAACGGTACGCCTCCGGCGCGTGCTCGGCTTCCTTGCGCTCCGGCGTGCGCCGTGCGGAATGCGCTCCCTGCCGGGTCCGCCGGTGGTCGGCCAGCCGCCGCAGGCAGGCCCAGCGGGCGAGGGCGTACAGCCAGGCCCGCCGGTCGCCCTCGTCGGGACAGCGGCCGGGGTACCGCTCGGCGACGGCGAGGACCTCGGCGAGGACCTCGGTGGCGGTGTCGTGGTCGCAGAGGACCGACAGGCAGTAGGTGAACAGGCCGTCCAGGTAGGGCTCGTGCCGGAAGGGGGGCGGCGGGGCCGGCCGTTCCCGTTCCCGGCCGCCGGGACCCGCGAAGCCTTCGAGGCCCCCTTCGGGGTCTCCTTCGGGGCCCTCGGGACGTTCAGGGGGGCCCGAGGGGGGCGTGCGCCCGTGCGCCCGGTGTGCGCCGGTGCGCTGGGCGGGGCTTTCCTGATTGCTGCTGTTCACCCTGGCGAAGGTAGGCCGCACGCCGGTGACGGCCGTGAAGCCTTCAGCTGTTTTAGCCCTTACGGGTGAACAGATCGAACGTGTGCTGACCGCGGCCCTGACGCCGGGCACGGGAACGCCGCCCGGGGCCCGCTGTCACAGGCTCCCGATACCGTGGGCCGCATGGCTGCCCGTACATCTCGTTCATCCGCCAAGGACCGGCCGTCCTACCGCTGCTCCGAGTGCGGGTACACGACCGCGAAATGGCTCGGCCGGTGCCCCGAGTGCCAGGCGTGGGGCACCGTCGAGGAGATGGGCGGCGCGCCCGCCGTGCGGACCACCGCGGCCGGCCGGGTCTCCGCGCCCGCGCTCCCGATCGCGCAGGTCGACGGCCGGACGGCGACCGCCCGCAGCACCGGCGTGGACGAGCTGGACCGGGTCCTCGGCGGCGGGCTCGTGCCCGGCGCCGTCGTCCTGCTGGCCGGCGAGCCGGGCGTCGGCAAGTCGACCCTGCTGCTCGACGTCGCGGCGAAGGCGGCCAGCGAGGCGCACCGCACCCTCTACGTCACGGGCGAGGAGTCGGCGAGCCAGGTGCGGCTGCGGGCCGACCGGATCAACGCGCTCAACGACCACCTCTTCCTCGCCGCCGAGACCGATCTGTCCGCCGTACTGGGGCACCTCGACGCCGTGAAGCCCTCGCTGCTGATCCTGGACTCCGTACAGACCGTCGCCTCTCCCGAGATCGACGGCGCGCCCGGCGGCATGGCCCAGGTCCGCGAGGTGGCCGGGGCACTGATCCGCGCCTCCAAGGAGCGCGGGATGGCCACCCTGCTGGTCGGGCACGTCACCAAGGACGGGGCGATCGCCGGCCCCCGCCTGCTGGAGCACCTCGTCGACGTCGTCCTCAGCTTCGAGGGCGACCGGCACGCGCGGCTGCGCCTCGTGCGCGGGGTGAAGAACCGCTACGGCGCCACCGACGAGGTCGGCTGCTTCGAACTCCACGACGAGGGGATCACCGGACTCGCCGACCCGAGCGGGCTGTTCCTGACCCGGCGCGCGGAGGCCGTCCCCGGGACCTGCCTGACGGTGACCCTGGAGGGCAAGCGCCCGCTGGTCGCCGAGGTGCAGGCGCTGACCGTGGACTCGCAGATCCCCTCGCCCCGGCGGACCACCTCGGGTCTGGAGACCTCGCGCGTCTCGATGATGCTGGCGGTGCTGGAGCAGCGCGGCCGGATCACCGCGCTCGGCAAGCGCGACATCTACTCCGCCACCGTGGGCGGGGTGAAGCTGACGGAGCCGGCCGCCGACCTGGCGATCGCGCTCGCGCTGGCCTCGGCGGCGAGCGACGTGCCGCTGCCGAAGAACCTCGTGGCGATCGGGGAGGTCGGTCTCGCGGGCGAGGTGCGGCGGGTGACGGGCGTACAGCGGCGGCTCGCCGAGGCGCACCGGCTCGGCTTCACGCACGCGCTGGTGCCGGGTGATCCGGGGAAGGTGCCGGCCGGGATGAAGGTGATCGAGGTGGCGGACATGGGGGACGCCCTGCGGGTGCTGCCGCGCGGGCGCTCGCGGGCGGCGGCCAAGGAGTAGCCGCTGGTGGCGGGGGTATGAGGGGGCCCGTACGGGGTCCCGCGGGGGCGCACCTGGCCAAGCCACGGCGGGGGCGCGGCGCACGCCGGTAGACTTTGTGCTGGTCCGCCCGGCCGTACGCAGGCGGCGCAACCCGCGACCGGAGGAGTGCAGTGGCAGCCAAGGACGGGGCAGCAGCACCCGGGAAGTCCGGCGCGAGCTCCAAGCACGACGCGCTGATGCGCGCCTCGCTGAGTGCGGTCGCCCCCGGTCAGCCCCTGCGCGACGGCCTGGAGCGGATCGTCCGCGGCAACACCGGCGGACTGATCGTCCTCGGGATGGACAAGGCCGTCGAGGCGATGTGCACGGGCGGTTTCGTCCTGGACGTGGAGTTCACCGCGACCCGCCTGCGCGAGCTGTGCAAGCTCGACGGTGCGCTGATCCTGGACAAGGACCTCACCAAGATCCTGCGGGCGGGCGTCCAGCTGGTGCCGGACGCGTCGATCCCGACGGAGGAGACGGGCACCCGGCACCGGACCGCGGACCGGGTCTCGAAGCAGTGCGGGTTCCCCGTCGTCTCGGTGTCGCAGTCGATGCGGCTGATCGCGCTGTACGTGGACGGGGAGCGGCGGGTCCTGGAGGAGTCCGGGGCGATCCTGTCGCGGGCGAACCAGGCGCTGGCCACGCTGGAGCGGTACAAGCTCCGCCTGGACGAGGTCGCCGGGACGCTCTCCGCGCTGGAGATCGAGGACCTGGTCACGGTGCGCGACGTCACGGCGGTCGCGCAGCGGCTGGAAATGGTTCGCCGCATTGCCACGGAAATCGCGGAATACGTGGTCGAGCTGGGCACGGACGGACGACTGCTGTCGCTGCAGCTGGACGAGCTGACGGTCGGGATCGAGCAGGAGCGGGAGCTGGTGATCCGGGACTACGTGCCGGAGCCCACCGCGAAGCGCTCGCGCACGGTCGAGGAGGCGCTGCCGGCGCTGGACGCGCTGACGCATCCGGAGCTGCTGGAGCTGGCGATCGTGGCGCGGGCGCTGGGGTACACGGGGTCGCCCGAGACCCTGGACTCCGCGGTGTCCCCGCGCGGGTACCGGCTGCTGGCGAAGGTTCCGCGCCTGCCGGGGGCCATCATCGAGCGGCTGGTCGAGCACTTCGGGGGCCTGCAGAAGCTGCTGGCCGCGAGCGTCGACGACCTCCAGGCCGTGGACGGCGTGGGCGAGGCCCGTGCGCGGAGCGTCCGCGAGGGGCTGTCCCGGCTGGCCGAGTCCTCGATCCTCGAGCGGTACGTCTGATCCCTCGACGCGGCCCCCGCACCCCTCGGCGGCGCGGGGCCGGGTCCGGGCCGGGTCAGTCCTGCTTCAGGACGAACGAGGTCCGGGCGACCGGCATGCCCGGGGACTTGACCTCCACCACGTACGTGTCGGGAGCGGCGGCGCCCGCCGGAGGCGTCTGGCACTGGTCGGGGGCGCTGAACTTCCGGTCCCATTCGAGCGACTGCTTCGTCTCGCCCTGGGACGGGACCCGGAAGAAGGCGTTGCCCGCGCCCGCGGGACAGTCCGCCGAGGACCAGACCGCCTTGCTGGTGCTCGCCTGAAGGATGGTCAGGACCGCCTGCTTCGGGCCGAGATCGACCTTGCAGGTCGTTCCGGAGACATTGCGCGCGACCAGTTCGAGGCGGGGCTTCTCGCTCGTCTCGTACTCGTTCTTCACGCTCTTGACCTCCCACTGCAGCCCGCCGGGGGCGCAGGTCGGGAGGGGGGAGTCCGCCGGGACCTGAGCCGCGTTGCCCGCCGCACCGCCGCCGCTGCCTCCGGCGCCGGAGCCGGCGCCGCCGCCCGAAGCGGAACCCGTGCCCGGAGTGCCGCCCGGCTCACCGTTCTTGCCCGCGCCGCCGCCCGACTCCGCACGCCCGCCCGGCGCCTGACTGATCGCCGGACCGGTCCCGGCCGGTCCCGGGGTGATCGACGTGACGGGCTTGGGCCCCTTGTCGCCGCCCTTGCCGTTCGTACTCGACGTGCCACCACCGGAAGTGACGGTCCATACGGCGAGCAGCGCGAGGAGCGCGACGACTGACGCCAGCACAGCCCTCCGTCGCCAGTAGATGGAGGAGGGGAGCGGCCCGACCGGATTGCGCATAGATCCCACGGACGGAACTTTACGAGAGTCCGCGGCCCGATCCGCGCCCCACATGCCGCGCAACCGGCTTGTTTTGCGGATGATCATCCTGCGGGCGGACCCCCGACCGTCGAGAATCGGCCAAGAGTCCGACGCCGGACTTGATCGGCTTTGAGTACGGTCGGTGAGCATGGACTCCTCCGGCCTCTACCGCGACATCACCGATTCCGCCCGCTCCGCACCCGGCTGGGTGCAGTCGGCGTTCGAGGTCTGGACGGAGTACGGGCTGCTGCTCTTCGGCCTGCTCTTCATAGCCGTGTGGTGGCGTGCGCGCACCGAGGCGGGCCCGCGGGCCGTCGCCCTCGCCGTCGCCGCGCCGCTCGCCACCGCCCTCGCGTACGCGGCCTCCGAGCTCGTGAAGTCCGCGGTGGACGAGGAACGGCCCTGCCGGGCGGTCGCCGGGGCCGCCGCCTCGCTCGTCGCCTGCCCGGCCCCCGGCGACTGGTCGTTCCCCAGCAACCACTCCGCCATCGCCGGCGCCGCCGCCGTCGCGCTGGCCCTCGCCGTGCGCCGTGTACGCCGCCTCGCGCTGCTGACCGTCCCCCTCGCGGTGCTGATGGCCTTCTCCCGGGTCTTCGTCGGGGTCCACTACCCCCACGACGTGGTGGCCGGCCTGCTGCTCGGCGGGGCGCTCGCCGCGCTCGCCGTCCCCGTCCTGACCGGTCCGATCAGTACGATCACCACCGCCATGCGGGCGAGCGGCGGGCGCGCCGCTGTCTGGTTCACCGGCCCGGGCCCCGCGCGGCAGCCCTGAACGTGCCAGGATGCAGTTGCCATGACTGCATCCACCAGCCCTTCCCCCGAGACGTCCCCCGACGCGTCCCACGCGCTGCACTCCCCGGTCATCGCCTGGTTCGAGGAGCACGCCCGCGACCTGCCCTGGCGCCGGCCCGAGGCCGGGCCCTGGGGGGTCATGGTCAGCGAGTTCATGCTCCAGCAGACCCCCGTCAGCCGGGTCCTGCCCGTATACGAGCAGTGGCTCGCCCGCTGGCCCCGCCCCGCCGACCTGGCCGCCGAGGCCCCCGGCGAGGCCGTACGGGCCTGGGGGCGGCTCGGCTACCCGCGGCGGGCCCTGCGCCTGCACGGCGCGGCCGTCGCGATAACGGAGCGGCACGGGGGCGACGTACCGCGGGAGCACGCGCAGCTGCTCGCGCTGCCCGGGATCGGCGAGTACACGGCGGCCGCCGTGGCCTCCTTCGCGTACGGGCAGCGGCACGCCGTACTGGACACCAACGTGCGGCGGGTCTTCGCGCGCACCGCGACCGGGGTCGAGTACCCGCCGAACGCCACCACCGCGGCCGAGCGGCGCCTGGCCCGGGCCCTGCTGCCCGAGGACGAGGGGACGGCGGCCCGCTGGGCGGCGGCCTCGATGGAGCTCGGCGCCCTGGTGTGCACGGCCAAGTCCCCGGACTGCGCCCGCTGCCCGGTCGCCGGGCTGTGCGCGTGGCGGCTGGCCGGGAAGCCGGCCCACGACGGGCCGCCGCGGCGCGGGCAGACGTACGCGGGAACGGACCGGCAGGTGCGCGGCAAGCTCCTCGCGGTGCTGCGGGACGCGGTCGGGCCGGTTCCGCAGGCCGTGCTCGACACGGTCTGGGACGAGCCCGTGCAGCGGGCCCGGGCACTGGACGGGCTGGTCTCCGACGGGCTGGTCGAGCCGCTCGCGGCGGGCATGTACCGGCTGCCGCAGGCAACTTCCGTACATACCCCTGCGAGCACCGCGTCAACCACCCCGGCGAGCACCGCTGCGACCACCCCCACGAGCCCCGCCGCGAGCACCCCGGCGAGCCCGGCCACAAGCTGAGCCTGGGATTCCGTTTATCTCGGCGAAACCCCAGCTCACGGCACTGTTACACAACCTATGGGTGTCCGTGCGCCCACCGAAGGCTGGCCCGCACAGGCCCGTGACAACCCCTCCGTACCTTCGAATCCGTAAGGCGAGAGGCAACGGACGAGCGGTTGCACGGGACGGAGGCGGTCTGAGATGGCGCACGGCGAGGTACTCGGATTCGAGGAGTACGTACGCACTCGGCAGGACGCGCTCCTGCGCAGTGCCCGTCGCCTGGTTCCGGACCCCACGGACGCGCAGGACCTGCTGCAGACCGCCCTGGTGCGCACGTACGGCCGCTGGGACGGCATCGCCGACAAGTCCCTGGCCGACGCCTACATGCGCCGCGTCATGATCAACACCCGTACCGAGTGGTGGCGCGCCCGCAAGCTCGAAGAGGTCCCCACCGAGCAGCTCCCGGACGCCTCCGTCGAGGACGGCTCCGACCAGCGCGCCGACCGCGCCCTGCTGATGGACATCCTCAAGGTGCTCGCCCCCAAGCAGCGCAGCGTGGTCGTGCTGCGGCACTGGGAGCAGATGAGCACCGAGGAGACCGCCGCCGCGCTCGGGATGTCTGCGGGTACTGTGAAGAGCACCCTGCACCGCGCACTGGCCCGTCTCCGGCAGGAACTGGAGAGCCGGGACCTGGACATGCGCGCGCTGGAGCGCGGTGACCACCGCGGTGAACACACCATCCGGTACGAGGGGCGTGAGCGGTGCGCGGCCTGAATGGCCAATGCCTGAGGGGCAGAAGTTCGCTGGTGCTGATGTCGGCGGGGACGGTCGTCCTCGCCGGCACTGTGCTGTTCGCGGCCGGATGCAGCGCCGGCGGGACCGGCCTGCGCGACGGTGGGCCCGCCCACACCGACCCCGTGTCGAAGAGCGCCTCGCCGTCGGCCACCCCGCCCGACCACGTCCCGGCCACGACCGGCGCGTCGGGCAAGCCCTCGAAGAAGGTCGACCCGGTCGCGCTGCTCCAGGCCGACCCGAAGGTCAGCGCCGAGGTCAAGCGGGACCTCAAGCCCTGCACGGGCAAGGAGTACCCGATCGACGTGAGCTACGGGAAGGTCACCGGGAACTCGGTCGTCGACATCGTCGTCAACGTGCTCTCCTGCGCCGACGCGCTGGGGCGGGGTTCGTACGTGTACAGGTCGGAGGGCGGGACGTACGAGAATGTGTTCTCGGACGAGCAGCCGCCCGTCTACGCGGAGATCGACCGGGGCGACCTGGTGGTCACCAGGCCGGTGTACGGCAAGAGCGACCCGCTCGCCTACCCGTCCGGCGAGGACGTCATCACGTACCGCTGGGACGGGGAGAAGTTCACCGAGCAGGACCGGGTGCACACCGACTACAGCAACGTCGACGGCGGGGCCCAGCCCGCCCCCGCGGTCACCCAGAAGAACTAGCAGCGAGGCGAGGCTTCCCCGCATGGCCGAGACCCATGTCCTGTTCGTGGAGGACGACGACGTCATCCGTGAGGCCACGACCCTGGCGCTGGAGCGCGACGGGTTCGTGGTCACCGCCATGCCCGACGGCCTGTCCGGCCTGGAGTCCTTCCGGGCCGACCGCCCGGACATCGCCCTGCTCGACGTGATGGTGCCCGGCATGGACGGCGTGAGCCTGTGCCGCCGGATCCGCGACGAGTCCACCGTCCCGGTGATCATGCTGTCGGCGCGGGCCGACTCCATCGACGTCGTCCTCGGCCTGGAGGCGGGTGCCGACGACTACGTCACCAAGCCGTTCGACGGCTCGGTCCTCGTCGCCCGCATCCGCGCGGTGCTGCGCCGCTTCGGCCACGCCGGCGGCCCGCAGAACGGCCGGCCGGGCGCGCACGACGAGGACGGCTCCGACGAGCGCGGGGTCCTGCTCTTCGGCGACCTGGAGGTCGACACCGAGGGCATGGAGGTCCGCAAGGCCGGCGCCCCGGTGGCGCTGACGCCGACCGAGATGCGGCTGCTGCTGGAATTCTCCTCCGCGCCCGGCACCGTTCTCTCGCGCGACCGCCTGCTGGAGCGGGTGTGGGACTACGACTGGGGCGGCGACACCCGCGTCGTGGACGTCCACGTCCAGCGGCTGCGCACCAAGATCGGGCAGGACCGCATCGAAACGGTCCGAGGATTCGGATACAAGCTCAAACCATGAGGCGCTTCACCCTCCGTACGGGGATCCGCTGGAAGATCACGCTCGCCATCGCCGCCGTCGGCGCGCTCGTCGCCGTGGCACTGAGCCTGGTCGTGCACAGTGCTGCCCGCGTGTCGATGCTGGAGAGCGCCCGCGAGGCCCAGCTCGCCAACGTGAACGTCATCGCCCGCTTCGTCGAGGCCGGGCGCAAGCCGGCCCTGGGGGCGAAGATCAACGACCCCGAACTGCCCGTGGCGCTGCGCGAGAAGGCGCGGTCGGGGCGGCGCGGGACCTACATCCAGGAGTCCCGCAAGGGCGTGCCCGAGGTGTGGGCGGCGGTGCCGCTCGGGAACGGGCAGGTGCTGTCGCTGCACAACCAGTTCAAGGAGAGCGCCAACATGGTGCGCGACCTGGACCGGGCCCTGGTCGTCGGCTCGATCTCCGTCGTGGTCGCGGGCGCCGCGCTCGGCGTGCTCATCGGCGGCCAGATCTCGCGCCGGCTGCGCAAGGCCGCGGCCGCGGCCCAGCGGGTGGCGCACGGGGATCCCGACGTACGGGTGCGGGACGCGGTCGGCGGCGTCGTACGGGACGAGACCGACGACCTCGCGCGGGCCGTGGACGCCATGGCGGACGCGCTCCAGCAGCGGCTGGAGGCGGAACGGCGGGTGACCGCGGACATCGCGCACGAGCTGCGGACCCCGGTGACGGGCCTGCTCACCGCGGCGGAACTGCTGCCGCCGGGGCGGCCGACGGAGCTGGTGCGGGACCGGGCGCAGGCGATGCGGGCACTGGTCGAGGACGTGCTGGAGGTGGCCCGGCTGGACAGCGCGTCCGAGCGGGCGGAGCTGCAGGACGTGGCGCTGGGCGAGTTCGTGAGCCGGCGGGTGACCGCGCTGATGCCGGAGGCGTCGGTACGGGTGGTGGCGGACGAGATCGTCAGCACCGACCCGCGGCGGCTGGAGCGGATCCTGGGCAACCTGCTGGCGAACGCGGCGCGGTACGGACAGCCGCCGGTCCAGGTCGACATCGAGGGCCGGGTCGTACGGGTCCGCGACCACGGGCCGGGCTTCCCGGACGCGCTGCTGCGCGAGGGGCCGAGCCGGTTCCGCACGGGGTCGACGGACCGGGCGGGCGTCGGGCACGGGCTGGGGCTGACCATCGCGGAGGGGCAGGCGCGGGTGCTGGGCGCCCGGCTCACGTTCCGCAACGTGGCGGCGCCGGGCGGCGTGGACCGCGAGGGCGCGGCGGCGGGCGCGGTGGCGGTGCTGTGGCTGCCGGAGCAGGCGCCGACGGCGACCGGGAGCTTCCCGATCATCAAGCTGTCGGAGGCGTAGGGATGTTGGAGCGGTCCGGGGCGCGGCGGCCCGGCTGAGCCGCTCGCGCAGCGCAGTCGTGCCACGACCGGACCCGGACCGGGCCGTACGGATGTGCGGGCCGGTGTTTTAGCATCCCTGGCATGACCGACGGTACGAATCCCCCCAGCAATCCGCAGCCCCAGCCCGCACCCGGGGACGGTGGCTACGGGTTCCCGCCGGTCGCGCCGGCCCCCGCGGCCGGCTACGGCTACCCGCCCGGCCCGCCGGCACTGGGCGGCGGCGGTGGTTTCGGGCCGGCCCCGCAGCAGTGGGCCCAGGGGCTCCCGGACATGGGCGCGCCGACGCCCCCCGGCGCTCCGGGCGGGGCCGGGTTCCCCGGTGCTCCCGGTGCGCCCGGTGCTCCCGGCCCGTTCGCGCCGCCTTCCGACCAGCCCGACTGGGAGGCCATGGCGGACCGCTCGGCGGCCGAGAGGCGCAGGAAGCGGCTGTGGATGATCGGCGGCGCGGTGACCGTACTGGCGCTGCTCGCCGGCGGCGGAGCGTTCCTTCTCATGGGCGGCGACGACAAGGGCAAGAACGAGGCGGTGGACGACAAGGAGTCGCCGACGGTATCGGCCTCGCCCTCCCCCAGCGGGTCGAAGAGCAAGGCGCCGGTCGACAACACCCCGACCGTCAAGGACGACCCGACGCAGATCCGGGACCGCAGCGGAAAGGCCCCGCTGAAGATGGGTCCCGACGCCGGGGTCTTCCCGATCGACAAGCGCTTCGAGGTCCGGACGAAGGGCAACGAGAACTCGTACGCCGAGTCCGAGAAGCGCGTGGTGGACACGGCCAAGAGCTTCACCGTCTCGGCCCGCGTCTGGAACCGGTCGCCCAAGGGGCGCCAGATCGCCGTCAGCCAGGGCAACGAGAAGTCCTTCTCGTTCGAGCTGGGCCTGGACCAGGTGAACGGCAAGCCCGCCTGGGTCTTCCGCGTCCAGACCGGCGACCAGGGGGCGGAGGCGACCGCCGTGACCGTCACCGGCGAGAGCCCGAAGATGGAGAAGACCTTCTCCACCCTGACCGGGACCTACGACGCCGAGCGCAAGCAGATCGCCCTCTACGTCAACGGGAAGAAGACCGGCGAGGCCCCCGTCCCCGGGGTCTTCCAGGCGCAGGGGCCGCTGGAGCTGGCCCGCTCCCGCCACGAGGACAAGTGGACCGCGCCGTGGAACGGGGCGATGGAGAGCGTGCAGACGTACGCCTCGGTGCTGTCGCCCGCCCAGATCGACACCCTCAAGCCGGGCCGGGTCGACGCGAAGACGAAGCCGACGGGCTCCTGGCTCCTCTACTGACCCCGACCCCTCCCACCCCGGAAGGGGTGGGAGGGGTCGGAGGGATCAGACCGGTCAGACGGGTCAGACGGTGACGCCGGCGTTGCGCAGGAACGCGACCGGGTTCACGGCGGAGCCGTAGTTCGGGGTGGTCCGGATCTCGAAGTGGAGGTGCGGGCCGCTGGAGTTGCCGGTGTTGCCGGACAGCGCGATCTGCGAGCCCTTGGTGACCTTCTGGCCGATCCGGACCTGGATCTTCGAGAGGTGCGCGTACTGCGAGTACGTGTTGTTCGCGTGCTTGATCACGATGGCGTTGCCGTACGCCGGGCCGTCGCCGCCGCCGTTCGGGCCGGCCTTGACGACGGTGCCGGCGGAGGCGGCCTTGACCGGGGTGCCGACGGGGCAGGCGAAGTCCTGGCCCGAGTGCTTGTGGGACCACATCGTGCCGCCCTTGCCGAAGGTGGCGGAGAGCGTGTAGGTCGACACCGGCTTCTGCCAAGCGACGACGGCCTTGGCGGCGGTGTTGGCCGCGGCCACGGAGGCCTGGGCCTTCGCCTGGGCGGCGACCAGCGAGGCGGTGCCGGTCAGGGCGGTCTCCGGAGCCGTGTCGGCGAAGGCGGCGGTCGTCCCGGCCCCGAGAGCCAGGGCCGCACCGAGAGCGGTGGCGCCGATGGCGATACGGGTACGACGGATGCTGCTGCGCTTCGCGGACATAAGGAGACCTCCGGGCCGGGGACAAAGGACGCTTCGGGCAAGAAGCCACCCGGCACGCTGGAGAGCGGATGCCGGGCTTGCCCACCCTTGGTAACCCGTGCCCCGCGGTATCCCCAAACCTCCCGATTACTACCGGCGCTCGTAGGGCCCGAGGGTGTGACGAAGCCGGTTGACCGCGCCCCCACTGGGTCGAGGGCCCACCACGACAGGGGCAAAACGGACATCACACCTACGAGACGCCCTAGTAGGTCCGTTTTGCCCTGTGCGGCTTGTCACCGACGCGGGCCGGTGAGCGCCGACGTGCCGCGCACCGGATCGGTCCGGGGCGAGTGCCGCCGGGGGACGGCAAAGGGGCGGCCCCGGAACCTTTCGGTTCCGGGGCCGCCCCTTGGTGCAGCTGCCGCTTGCGCGTTACGCGCCCTTCGACAGGTCCGGGCCGGAGCCCGTGGCCTCGATCGGGGGGAGGTCCGGCAGGGCCGACTTCTCCTCGCCGCGGAAGGTGAACTTGGCGTCCTCGCCGTCACCCTCCTTGCCGACGACCACGATGTGACCGGGGCGCAGCTCGCCGAAGAGGATCTTCTCCGACAGGATGTCCTCGATCTCGCGCTGGATCGTGCGACGCAGCGGGCGGGCGCCCAGGATCGGGTCGTAGCCCCGCTTGGCGAGCAGGAGCTTGGCGTCGCCGCTCAGCTCGATGCCCATGTCGCGGTCCTTCAGGCGCTCGTCGACCTTGGCGATCATCAGGTCGACGATCTGGATGATGTCTTCCTGCGAGAGCTGGTGGAAGACGACCGTGTCGTCGACACGGTTCAGGAACTCGGGCCGGAAGTGCTGCTTGAGCTCTTCGTTGACCTTCGCCTTCATCCGGTCGTAACCGGTCTTGACGTCGCCCACGGCCGCGAAGCCGAGGTTGAAGCCCTTCGAGATGTCCCGCGTACCCAGGTTGGTCGTCATGATGATGACCGTGTTCTTGAAGTCCACGACCCGGCCCTGGGAGTCGGTCAGGCGACCGTCCTCCAGGATCTGGAGAAGGGAATTGAAGATATCCGGGTGGGCCTTCTCGACCTCGTCGAAGAGGACGACGGAGAACGGCTTGCGGCGCACCTTCTCGGTGAGCTGACCGCCCTCTTCGTAGCCCACGTAGCCGGGGGGCGAACCGAAGAGGCGCGAAACCGTGTGCTTCTCGCTGAACTCCGACATGTCGAGGGAGATCAGCGCGTCCTCGTCGCCGAAGAGGAATTCGGCGAGCGTCTTGGAGAGCTCGGTCTTACCGACACCGGACGGGCCGGCGAAGATGAACGAGCCACCCGGGCGCTTCGGGTCCTTCAGACCCGCACGGGTACGGCGGATCGCCTGGGAGAGCGCCTTGATGGCGTCCTTCTGGCCGATGACCCGCTTGTGGAGCTCGTCCTCCATGCGGAGCAGTCGCGAGGACTCCTCCTCGGTGAGCTTGAAGACGGGAATGCCGGTCGCGGTCGCGAGGACCTCGGCGATGAGCTCGCCGTCGACCTCGGCGACGACGTCCATGTCGCCGGCCTTCCATTCCTTCTCGCGCTTGGCCTTCGCCGCCAGCAGCTGCTTCTCCTTGTCGCGGAGAGAAGCCGCCTTCTCGAAGTCCTGGGAGTCGATGGCCGACTCCTTGTCGCGGCGCACGCCCGCGATCTTCTCGTCGAACTCGCGGAGGTCCGGCGGCGCGGTCATCCGGCGGATGCGCATCCGGGAGCCGGCCTCGTCGATCAGGTCGATCGCCTTGTCCGGCAGGAAGCGGTCCGAGATGTACCGGTCGGCCAGCGTCGCCGCCTGGACGAGGGCCTCGTCCGTGATGGAGACGCGGTGGTGGGCCTCGTAGCGGTCGCGCAGCCCCTTGAGGATCTCGATCGTGTGGGGGAGGGAAGGCTCCGCCACCTGGATCGGCTGGAAGCGGCGCTCGAGGGCCGCGTCCTTCTCGAGGTGCTTGCGGTACTCGTCCAGCGTCGTGGCACCGATGGTCTGGAGCTCACCACGGGCCAGCATGGGCTTGAGGATGCTGGCGGCGTCGATCGCGCCCTCGGCGGCACCCGCACCCACGAGGGTGTGGAGCTCGTCGATGAACAGGATGATGTCGCCGCGGGTGCGGATCTCCTTGAGCACCTTCTTCAGGCGCTCCTCGAAGTCACCGCGGTAGCGGGAACCCGCGACCAGGGCGCCGAGGTCAAGCGTGTAGAGGTGCTTGTCCTTCAGCGTCTCGGGAACCTCGCCCTTGACGATCGCCTGGGCCAGGCCCTCGACGACGGCGGTCTTGCCGACGCCGGGCTCGCCGATGAGGACCGGGTTGTTCTTGGTACGGCGGGACAGGACCTGCATGACCCGCTCGATCTCCTTCTCGCGCCCGATGACCGGGTCGAGCTTGGATTCGCGGGCGGCCTGCGTGAGATTGCGGCCGAACTGGTCCAGGACGAGGGAGGTCGAGGGGGTGCCCTCGGCCGGGCCGCCGGCCGTGGCCGACTCCTTGCCTCCGCCGGAGTAGCCGGAGAGCAGCTGGATGACCTGCTGCCGGACTCGGTTGAGATCGGCGCCCAGCTTCACCAGGACCTGGGCGGCGACGCCCTCGCCCTCGCGAATGAGGCCGAGCAGGATGTGCTCGGTGCCGATGTAGTTGTGGCCGAGCTGGAGGGCCTCTCGGAGCGAAAGCTCCAGGACCTTCTTCGCCCGCGGAGTGAAGGGGATGTGGCCGGACGGGGCCTGCTGCCCCTGACCGATGATCTCCTCAACCTGCTGGCGAACAGCCTCGAGCGAAATCCCGAGGCTCTCCAGGGCCTTAGCGGCGACACCCTCACCCTCGTGGATCAAGCCCAGGAGGATGTGCTCGGTGCCGATGTAGTTGTGGTTGAGCATCCGGGCTTCTTCCTGAGCCAGGACGACAACCCGCCGCGCGCGGTCGGTGAACCTCTCGAACATCGTTTATCGCTCCTCAGAGCGGTCGGGCAGTTCGGGGTCGGTCCCCGCCCTGTCCTTCCGCATGCTAGTCCCGCGGGGCGGGACAGCTCATTCCAACTGCCGACATCCGTCCGCGATCACCCCCACGTCAGTGGGGAAAACCGGCTTCAACAGCCGACAACTGCTCCAACCCGATGGTGCGAGACGATGTTCCCGCAGGCCAGGCAGATACCCGTCACACGTGTACGCCGATGGCGAACGGAAGCCGCCCAAATCAGCGTGTCGCCCCGATCCACTAGGAATGTCTTACCCGTAAGGACGGACACTCCATGCCGGTGGCACCGGTTCCCTCCGCTACGGGCGAACACGATTGCGTCCCGAATGTGGGACTCCACCTCGACGGATGTTTACGTTCCGCATTGATACCGGCGCGCAGCGTAACTCCGGTGCCCCTCCGGAGTTGCTCCGGGCATGGCCGTCACCGTTCCACCGCCCCGCGTCGCGCCCGAGGATTCACCCGCGGATCCGCCCCGGGACGCGTACGCGTCCTGGTACGAGGAGGTGCTCGGCTGGCCCGTCGCGGGTCGAGCGCCCGCCCGGCTGGTCACCGGGGTGCGGTTCGACGTGCTGGAGCTCCCGGCCGATGCCGGGGAGCGGCTGTTGCGCAGGCCGGTCGCCACGGGTCCGGTGGCGCTCGCGGGGCTCAGGATGCGGTTCCTGGTGGCCGCGGGGAGCGCGGACGAGCTGGACGGGCTGCTCGACTGGCTGGAGTGGGGCGGGGTCGCCCTGGACCTCCGCGCGCTGGGCGCCGGCGGCCGGATCGCGGCCCCGGTCCCGCCGGGCCACCCCCAGGGAAGTCCCCGGGGGGCCGCCGTGTGGCTGCGACCCCCCGAGCAGGGGTGTGAGGCACTGCTGCCGTCCCTGCCCGGTCCGGGGCAGGGCGCCGGTCCCCGGCACGGTGGCGCCGGGCCCGATCTCGTACGCCTGGTCGCGGCGGCGGCGACGGAATGCCACCGGGCGCGCCTGTGGCGGCGTACGCCCCCGAGGGCCCCTTCCCCCGCGGGCCCGAGGGCCCCGAGGGAACGAGAGGCCGAGGGTCAGCCCTTGGCGTTCTCGTAGGCCTCGCGGATCTCCTGCGGGACGCGCCCGCGGTCGTTGACGCTCATCCCCTGGGCCTTGGCCCACGCGCGGATCTCGGCGGTGTCCGGGTTTCCGGACGTCGCGGCCGTACGCGTCTTGGCGCGACCGCCCGAGGCGCGGCCACCGGTGCGGCGGGCGCCCTTGACGTAGTCGGCGAGCGCGGAGCGCAGCTTCTCCGCGTTGGCGGTGGTGAGGTCGATCTCGTAGGTCTTGCCATCCAGAGCGAACGTCACGGTCTCGTCCGCCTCGCCACCGTCGAGGTCGTCGACAAGAAGGACCTGAACCTTCTGTGCCACCGGGATTTCCTTTCATCGAAAAGCAGTACGCGGAAAGGAAACCGCTTTTCCCTGGAAAACACAAACCCCCGGGGAGAGGTTCGAGACCGCAACGCGGCGGGAAACGTGCGCGATTCGGACATAGGCCACAGGTGCGCGGAGCACGGGAAAAGCCGCCGTGATCGTTCAGAGGTGCAGAAGCATCCGACTGTTGCCCAAGGTGTTCGGCTTCACTCGTTCGAGACCGAGGAACTCGGCGACGCCCTCGTCATAGGAACGCAGGAGCTCCATGTAGACATCCGTCTCGACCGGGGTCTCGCCGATCTCGACGAAGCCGTGCTTCGCGAAGAAGTCCACTTCGAAGGTCAGGCAGAAAACCTTGGCGACACCGAGGGTCCGCGCGGTGTCCAACAACTGCCGCAGCAGCTGATGGCCGACTCCGGCGCCCTTCAACTCGCGGTCGACCGCGAGTGTGCGCACTTCGGCCAGGTCTTCCCACATGACGTGGAGAGCGCCGCAGCCGACGACCTGGCCGTCCCGGTCGCGTTCCGCGACCCAGAACTCCTGGATGTCCTCGTAAAGAACCACCGGGGCTTTGTCGAGCAGGATCCGCTGCTGCACGTACTGGTCGAGGAGGCGGCGCAGCGCGGGAACATCGCCGGTGCGGGCACGGCGGATCGTCACTGTTTTTGCGTGTTCAGCGGAAAACTCACCCATGCGCGGACGCTATCGCCCGGGCTCGACCCCGCGCCCGGCGGAGTCCCCTTCGGCGGCGGGGGGTTCGGAGGGCGTCTCGGCGGGCGGCGGGCCGGCGGACTCGGCGGGCGGCTCCGCGGCCGACCCGTCGTCGTAGCCGACGATGCGGAAGGCGTCGCGCAGGGCGTCGCGCTGTTCCGCGGACATCATGCCGAAGAAGGCCACGAGGGCGGCCGCGGGGTTGTCGCTCGTCGACCAGGCTTCGTTCATCAGTGCGGCCGAGTAGGCGGCGCGGGTGGAGACCGCGGTATATCGATAGGCGCGGCCTTCGGCTTCCCGGCGGACCCAGCCCTTCTGATGGAGATTGTCCATAACCGTCATGACCGTGGTGTACGCGATGGACCGTTCCTGCTGGAGGTCTTCCAGTACTTCACGAACAGTGACCGGGCGGTTCCACTGCCACACCCGCGTCATGACCGCGTCTTCGAGTTCTCCCAAGGGGCGAGGCACAACAGCACGATAGTGCGGAATGTGCGGAATTGCCCGGCTATTCGGAACGCAACGCGCCGCAAGAATGCGAGGACACCGCGTTACGCGGCAGGGGCACGCGGGAGCGGCGCGGGAGAGGGAAGGGGGAAGGGCGGGGAAGGCCGGGCGGGCTACTTGCCGGGCCGGGTCTGCTGGGCGGCCTCGGCGCGGGCGATCACGGCGTCGACGGCCGCGTCTTCCTTGGCCTTGTTGGCGCCGCCCTGGCTCTTCACGATCGTCACGACGAGCGCGATGAAGAAGCCGGCCATCACTACGGGGGGCACGAGCGCGGAAACGTAGTCCATGCCCCCAGCGTAGCTACCCGGCCGCGAGCCCGGCCGCCGGGGGCGGGGTGGGCTTGCGGCGCGGCGGGAACACCTCTCCGGGGGTCGGGATCGGCCGCTCGGACGGGCGTTCGGGGCGCGGCGGCTCCTTGGGCGCCGGCGCGGGCCGGGCGGGCTCCTCCTTGCCGTCCTTCCCGTCCTTGGACGCCCTGGACCCCCCCGACGCCCTGGCCTCCCTGGTGTCCTTGCCCCCGGAGAGCGCCAGCAGGCGGGTCCGGGGCTGCGGGGTCGTGGACAGCCTCCGGCGCACGGAGCGCTCGGCGATGCCCTGGCAGCGCTCCAGCAGCGCCGCCGCGACCGCGTTGGCCCGCAGTGCGCGCAGGGCGGCCAGGTCGTCGGGCGCGGGCTCGTACCCCGCGGCCAGGGCGTCCTGGAGCAGCTCCAGGTAGCCGGAGAGGCTGCCGGGCAGGGCGCCGCGGTAGCGGGCCAGGTCGGCGAGGAGGAACTCTCTGAGCCGCCCCGCCTCCTGGACCGCGTCGTCCACCGACTGCGCGAGGCGCAGACAGTCCTGGACCTCGGGGGCCGTCAGGGGGGCGGGGGCCGTGGAGGACTGGAGGGCGTGGGCGAGCGTTCGCCTGAGCACGTGCAGCTCGGCGGCGCTGAACGCCATGCCGCCGCGGGATCCGTAGGGCGTGGGCATGGGCCGAAGATACGCGCTAATCGGACAAAATCCCCTGAGCGGCATGATTCCGGGCGCGCCGATGCCTATCCGTCCGCCTTGACGGCGTCAAGGAAGTCGGCCCAGGCGGACTGGGTCGTGGCCAGAACCAGGTGCGCCGGGTCGGCCCGGTCGGCGACGCGCACGAGGTGGCCGGGGGCCGCGGAGACGTAGACGCAGTTGTCTCCTTCGCCGCAGTACGTGGACTTCTGCCAGGCGGGGTGAGCGGTCATGGTGTCTCTCCTCCGGGGGACGGCTCCGTTGCTTTCCCGTGGAGGGAAGGTAACCGGGACGCGGCGCCGGACCGACGACTTCGGCGGAAATCGGTGCGGCGTCGTTGCACGGGCGGGACCATTCGCACATCTGCGGCGCCCCGTCAGAGGCGGGCCGTGAAGCCCCGGGCCGCCTCGCGGACCTCCTCCGGGGTCCAGGTGAGGCCCGGAGCGGTGACCGTCACCTCCGTCACCGAGACGCCCGGGACCGGCGCCGGCGACCAGCGACGGAACAGGAGCGTGCCGGTCTCCTCCGCCAGCCGGACCCCCGCCTCCGTCAGCCGGTCCGCCTCGTACGGCAGCCAGACCTGGAACTGGTGCGTGTGCGGGATCTCCGGGTTGATCCGGAACCACGGGACGGCGCCGCCGGACAGCGCCTCGGCCAGTGCCGCGGCCACCGTCCGCGCCTGGGCCACGTACGAGGGCAGGCGCGGGAGCTCCCCGTCCAGCCCGGCCAGCGCCGCCAGGGCCTGCGGGAACTGGCGGAACACCTGGCCCCCGTACCGGTGGCGCCAGACCCGCGCCTCCGCGACGAGGGAGGAGGAGCCCGCGAGGGCCGCGCCGCTGAGGCCGCCGAGCGACTTGTAGAACGAGACGTACACCGAGTCCGCGAGCCCCGCGATCTCCTGGAGCGGGCGCCCGAAGTGCACGGTCGACTCCCACAGCCTGGCCCCGTCGAAGTGGACCACCGCGTCCCGTTCGCGGGCCGCGTCCACCAGCGCCCGCAGCTCGTCCCAGCCGGGCAGCAGGAAGCCCGCGTCGCGCAGCGGGAGCTCCAGCATCAGCGTGCCGAAGGGCTCCGCCAGGTCCGCGACCTCCTCCGCCGTGGGCTGGCGCGGGTCCGTCGTCGGGTACACCGTCCGCAGGCCCGAGACCGCGGACAGGGCGCCGCCCTCCCACAGCTCCGGATGGCTCATCGGGTGCAGGGCGACCACCGGGTTCCCGGTCCGCCCCGCCCAGCAGCGCAGCGCGATCTGCTGGGCCATCGTCCCGGACGGGAAGAACGCCGCGTCCTCGGTCCCGAGCAGCTCCGCCACCCGCCGCTCCAGCCGGGCCACCACCCCGTCCCCGTACAGGTCGGCCGGCTCGTCGGGATCCGGCGCGGCCAGCCCCGCCAGCAGCTCCCCGACCGTCGCCTCGCGCGCTCCGGGCGCGAGCATCCGGGCCGCCGCCCGTCCCGCCGCCGGCAGCCGCTTCGCCAGATCATCGTCATCCGTCATGCCTCCGATCATCGCCGACCGGCCAACACGCCCAGGGGCTAGCATGGCGACGTATCGTCCGGTACCCCCCGCGGACTGGAACGGAAGGCCCTCCCCGCGTGAACTCATCCCAGCAACCGCGCCCCGCCCGGCTCACCGTCGGCGTCGTCGGCGCAGGCCGGGTCGGCCCCGCTCTGGCCCGTGCGCTCCAGCAGGCCGGGCACCGGCCGGTCGCCGTCTCCGGCGTCTCCGACGCCTCCCGCCGCCGCGCCGCGCGGATGCTGCCCGACGTGCCGCTCGTACCTCCCGCGCAGGTGCTGGAGCTGGCCGACCTGGTGCTGCTGACCGTGCCCGACGACGCGCTGCCGGCCCTCGTGGAGGGGCTCGCGGAGACCGGCGCGGTCCGGCCCGGCCAGCTCCTCGTCCACACCTCCGGGCGGTACGGGACCGCCGTGCTGGACCCGGCCCGGCGCGCGGGCGCGCTGCCGCTGGCCCTGCACCCCGCCATGACGTTCACCGGCACCGAGGTCGACGTCCAGCGGCTCGCCGGCTGCTCGTTCGGCGTCACCGCCCCCGAGGAGCTGCGGCTCGCGGCCGAGGCCCTGGTCATCGAGATGGGCGGGGAGCCCGAGTGGATCGCGGAGGAGAACCGTCCGCTCTACCACGCGGCCCTCGCCCTCGGCGCGAACCACCTGGTCACACTGGTCGCCCAGTCGATGGAGCTGCTGGCCAAGGCCGGGGTGGAGCACCCCGACCGGATGCTCGGCCCGCTGCTCGGCGCCGCCCTCGACAACGCCCTGCGCTCGGGTGACGCCGCGCTGACCGGCCCGGTGGCCCGCGGCGACGCCGGCACGGTCGCCGCGCACGTCTCGGAGCTGCGCAAGCACTCCCCGGCCTCGGTCGCCGGATACCTGGCGATGGCCCGCACCACCGCCGACCGGGCCCTCGCGCACGGCCTCCTCAAGCCCGAACTCGCCGAGGACCTCCTGGGCGTGCTCGCCGATCCCGAGGGTGGGGACCAGTGACCGACCTGCTGCTGATCGACACCGCCGAGGAGCTGCACAAGCTCCCGCGCACCGCCGACGGCCCCCGCGCCGTGGTCATGACCATGGGCGCCCTCCACGAGGGCCACGCCACCCTCATCCGCACGGCCCGCGAAAGGGCCGGGCAGACGGGCCAGGTCGTGGTCACCGTCTTCGTGAACCCCCTGCAGTTCGGGGCGAACGAGGACCTCGACCGCTACCCCCGCACCCTCGACGCCGACCTGGAGATCGCCCGCGCGGGCGGCGCCGACGCCGTGTTCGCCCCGGCCGTAGACGAGGTCTACCCCGGCGGCGACCCCCAGGTGCGGGTCAGCGCCGGCCCGATGGGCGAGCGCCTCGAAGGGGCCACCCGGCCCGGCCACTTCGACGGCATGCTGACCGTCGTCGCCAAGCTGCTCCACCTCACCCGCCCCGACCTGGCCCTCTTCGGCCAGAAGGACGCGCAGCAACTGGCCCTGATCCGGCGGATGGTGACCGACCTGAACTTCCCCGTCGAGGTGGTCGGCGTACCGACCGTCCGCGAGGAGGACGGGCTCGCGCTGTCCTCGCGCAACCGGTACCTGTCCGCCCAGGAGCGCCGCACCGCCCTGGCCCTGTCCCGCGCCCTGTTCGCCGGGCAGGACCGGCTCGCGGCGCAGGCCGCGCTGCGCGCCCGCGCCGAGGCCTCCCCCGCCAGCGACGAGCGGGCCACCGCGCTGGCCCGGATCGGCGAGATCCGCTCCGCGGCCGACGCGCACGCCGTGTCCGCCGCGGGCACCGGGCTGCCGGACGCCGTACGGGCCGCCGCCCGGCACGTCCTGGAGGAGGCGGGGCGGCACGATCCGCCGCTGCTGCTGGACTACCTGGCGCTGGTGGATCCGCAGGACTTCACCGACGTCCGCCCCGACTTCACCGGGCAGGCCGTCCTGGCCGTCGCCGCCAAGGTGGGGACGACCCGGCTGATCGACAACATTCCATTGGAGTTCGGAGCACACACGTGAGCACCCCAGGCACAGGCACCGCAGGCACCGGCATACGGCTGCACGCCAACGCCCCCGGCTGGGCCCTCGACGCCGACGTCGTGGTCGTCGGCTCCGGCGTCGCCGGCCTGACCGCCGCGCTGCGGTGCGCCGCCGCGGGCCGCCGTACGGTCGTGGTCACCAAGGCCCGGCTCGACGACGGTTCCACCCGCTGGGCGCAGGGCGGGATCGCCGCGGCCCTCGGGGAGGGCGACACCCCCGAACAGCACCTGGACGACACGCTGGTCGCGGGCGCCGGGCTGTGCGACGAGGCCGCCGTACGGCTCCTGGTGACCGAGGGGCCGGACGCCGTGCGCCGGCTCATGGCGACCGGAGCGGTCTTCGACACCTCCGCCGAGACCGGCGAGATAGAGCTGACCCGCGAGGGCGGCCACCACCGCCGCCGGATCGCGCACGCGGGCGGCGACGCCACCGGCGCGGAGATCTCCCGCGCGCTGGTCGAGGCGGTCCAGCGCGCGGGCATCCGCACGGTCGAGAACGCGCTCGTGCTGGACCTCCTGCAGGACGCCGAGGGCCGGACCGCCGGGGTCACCCTGCACGTCATGGGCGAGGGCCAGCACGACGGCGTCGGCGCCGTCCACGCGCCCGCCGTGATCCTCGCGACCGGCGGCATGGGCCAGGTCTTCTCGGCCACCACCAACCCGTCGGTGTCCACCGGGGACGGGGTCGCGCTCGCGCTGCGTGCCGGGGCGGAGGTCTCCGACCTGGAGTTCGTCCAGTTCCACCCGACCGTGCTCTTCCTCGGCCCGGACGCCGAGGGCCAGCAGCCGCTGGTCTCGGAGGCCGTCCGGGGCGAGGGCGCGTACCTCGTCGACGCCGACGGGGTGCGCTTCATGCAGGGGCAGCACGAGCTCGCCGAACTGGCCCCGCGCGACATCGTCGCCAAGGGCATCATGCGCCGCATGCAGGAGCAGGGCGCGCAGCACATGTACCTGGACGCCCGGCACTTCGGCGCGCGGATGTGGGAGCAGCGCTTCCCGACCATCCTGGCCGCCTGCCGCTCGCACGGCATCGACCCCGTCACCGAGCCCATCCCGGTCGCACCCGCCGCGCACTACGCCTCCGGCGGGGTACGGACCGACCTGCACGGCCGCACCACCGTCCCCGGCCTGTACGCGTGCGGCGAGGTGGCCTGCACCGGCGTGCACGGGGCGAACCGGCTCGCCTCCAACTCCCTCCTGGAGGGGCTGGTCTTCGCCGAGCGGATCGCCGACGACATCGCGGGCGGCGCGCCCGCCGGCAGCGGCCCCGGCATCCCGGTCCCCGCGACCGGCCCGCTCCAGCCCGCCGAGGCGCGGTACGAGGTCCAGCGCATCATGACGGACGGCGCGGGCGTGCTCCGCTCCGCCGGGTCCCTGCGCGCGGCGGCCGCCGCGCTGGAGGACCTCTACACGACGGCCCTCACGGCACTGGAGACGGACGGCAAGACCGCCGTGCCCGGCGTCGAGACCTGGGAGGCCACGAACCTGCTGTGCGTGGCCCGCGTCCTGGTCGCCGCCGCCCTGCGCCGCGAGGAGACCCGCGGCTGCCACTGGCGCGAGGACCACCCCGACCGGGACGACGCCGCCTGGCGCCGCCACCTCGTCGTCCGGCTGTCCGCCACCGAGAGGCGGGCCCTGGTCGTCACCCCCACCGACTCCGCGGGCTTTCCGTCCGTACAGCACCCCCTGAGCCAGGAGCAGTCATCGTGAGCACCCCCGAACAGCACGAGCACGACCACGAGCACGCGGAGCTGCCGCTCCTCGACCAGTCCGCGGGCGGCGGCTGCGGCGACGACTGCGCGTGCGGCGACGGCGAGGAGAGCGGTCTGGACCCGTCGCTCGCCCAGCTGCTCGCCGACGCGGGCCTGGACCCCATCGAGGTCGAGGACATCGCCCACATGGCGATCTCCGAGGACCTGGACGGCGGCGAGGACGTGACCACCGTCGCCACCGTGCCCGAGGACGCCGTCGCCACGGCCGACTTCACGGCGCGCGAGGCGGGCACGATCGCCGGACTGCGGGTCGCCGAGGCCGTCCTGTCGGTCGTCTTCACCGACACGTTCGAGGTCGAGCGCCACGTCGAGGACGGCGCCCGCGTCAAGCCCGGCCAGGTGCTGCTGTCCGTCACGGCCCGCACCCGGGACCTGCTGACCGCCGAGCGCAGCGCGCTGAACCTGCTCTGTCTGATGTCGGGCATCGCGACGGCGACCCGCACGTGGGCCGACGAGCTGGAGGGCACCAAGGCGAAGGTCCGCGACACCCGCAAGACCACGCCGGGCCTGCGCTCCCTGGAGAAGTACGCGGTGCGCTGCGGCGGCGGCGTCAACCACCGCATGTCCCTGTCGGACGCGGCGCTGGTCAAGGACAACCACGTGATCGCGGCGGGCGGCGTCGCGGAGGCGTTCAAGGCCGTCCGCGAGCAGTTCCCCGACCTGCCGATCGAGGTCGAGGTCGACACCCTGCACCAGGTCCGCGAGGCGCTGGACGCGGGCGCGGACCTGATCCTGCTCGACAACTTCACGCCCATCGAGACCGAGGAGGCGGTGGCCTTGGTCGCCGGCCGCGCGGTGCTGGAGTCCTCGGGCCGGCTCACCCTGGCCAACGCCCGCGTGTACGCGGAGACCGGCGTGGACTACCTCGCCGTCGGCGGGCTCACGCACTCCTCCCCGATCCTGGACATCGGCCTGGACCTGCGCGAGGAGCGGTAATGCTGCTGACCATCGACGTCGGCAACACCCACACCGTGCTCGGCCTGTTCGACGGCGAAGAGATCGTCGAGCACTGGCGCATCTCCACCGACCCGCGCCGGACGGCCGACGAGATGGCCGTCCTGATGCAGGGCCTGATGGGCATGCACCCGATGCTCGGCAGCGAGCTCGGCGACGGCATCCACGGCATCGCGATCTGCTCGACCGTCCCGTCGGTGCTGCACGAGCTGCGCGAGGTGACCCGCCGCTACTACGGCGACGTCCCCGCGGTGCTGGTGGAGCCCGGGATCAAGACGGGCGTGCCGATCCTGATGGACAACCCCAAGGAGGTCGGCGCGGACCGCATCATCAACGCGGTCGCCGCCGTCGAGCTCTACGGCGGCCCGGCGATCGTGGTCGACTTCGGCACGGCGACCACCTTCGACGCGGTGTCCGCGAAGGGCGAGTACGTGGGCGGGGTGATCTCCCCGGGCATCGAGATCTCGATGGAGGCACTCGGCGTACGGGGCGCCCAGCTCCGCAAGATCGAGCTGGCGCGGCCGCGCAACGTCATCGGCAAGTCCACGGTCGAGGCCATGCAGTCCGGCGTGGTCTACGGCTTCGCGGGGCAGGTCGACGGGGTCGTCACGCGGATGGCCAAGGAGCTGGCCGGCCCGCACGGCGACCCGAGCGACGTCCGGGTGATCGCCACCGGCGGCTTGGCGCCGATGGTCCTCGGCGAATCCTCCGTCATCGACGACCACGAGCCGTGGCTGACGCTGATCGGGCTGCGGCTGGTCTACGAGCGCAACGCGCCGAACTTCGACTGAGGCCGCACGCTTCGACTGAGGCCGCACGCGCGCCACACCCCGCGCGCCGCCCGCCGCCCGCCGCCCGTGAACGGCGGGCGGGCGGCGGTGTGGTGCTGGTCTCACTCCCCGCCGTTCTGAAGACTCGGGTTCGACCTGATGAATTAGCTTGGGCGCAACTCGTCGAGCGGCACAGGACGGCTCATATGGCCCGTGATACGGCGTACTTGAAGGTGGCCGACGCGCTGCGCGCGCGCATCCGGGCCGAGGAGTGGCCCGTCGGCGCCAAGCTGCCGTCGCGGTCCCGGTTCGCCCAGGAGTACGGGGTCGGGCAGAGCGTCACGCAGCGAGCCCTGGAGCTGCTGATCATCGAGGGGCTCCTGGAGGGCCGCGCCGGCTCGGGCACCTACCTGAGCGCGCCGCGCGAGCGGCTGCGGATAGTCCGCTCCCGGCGGCGCCGCCGGGCCGGGCTGGGCGGCGGCCTGACCTGGGAATCGCATTCCACGGCCCGTACGCCGGCGCCCGAGCGGATCGCGGAGCGGCTCGCCGTCGCACCCGGCGACCCGTGCGTGCACACCACGTACGAGTTCCTGGCCGAGGGCCGGCCGGTGGAGATCTGCGAGTCCTGGGAGCCGATGGCGGTCACGGACGGCACTCCCGTCGTCCTGCCGGAGGCGGGCCCCTTCAAAGGGGCCGGGGTCATCGAGCGGATGCGCTCGATCGGCGTGCTGGTCGCCTCGGCGACGGAGGTCCCCCGCCCCGCCCGCGCGAACCAGACGCAGGCCAATCTGCTCGGCATCAGCGTCGGCGAGCTGATCACCGAGATCGAGCGGACGTACTACGCGGTGGACGGCCGGGCCGTGGAGACCGCGGACATCGTGGTCGCGGACCGGCGCTCGGAGATCGCGTACGAGATCGACTTCCACCCCGGGGACCGCTGACCGGGCCGTCTCCCGGGCCGCGCCGCGGAGCGCACTACCGGGCCCCGTGCGCGTGGGTCAGCCGGCGCAGCGCGGCCCTCCAGGGGTGCCGGGCCTCCCGGCCGTCGAGGACGGCTTGGAACTGGGCGTACGTACGGGCCGAGCGCAGGACGGCGACGTCGTCGCGGCCGGGCGGCGGCGGCATCGGCGCGCCCTGCTGGGACGCCCGCCAGGTATCGATGAGGTACTGCTCGATCGCTGTCATGCCTCCACCCTGGACCCGCTCGGGCCACCCCGCACGACGATTGACGCTCCTCGTCAATCGATCCGTGTCCGTCCAGGTCACAGGCCCGGAAGCAGTCAGAATGGCCCGATGAGCGTCACCATCGACATCGCCGGGCTCCCCGCGGGGCGCATCCGTTTCGCGCCCTCTCCGCTCTCCGAGCTCTGCATGACGCTGCACGCCCTCTCGCAGCCCGCCCACCACCCGGGCCTCGCCTCCTGGACCACCGCCACCGCGGCCGCGCTGGACCCCTGCCTCGCGGACCGGCTGCTGGAGGGCGACTTCATGTGGCGCAGCTCCTTCTCCGACATCTTCATGGCCTTCGCGGGGATCCCCGGCGGCAGCGGCCTGCCCGCCGCGACCCTGGCCGAGGAGCTCGACGTACTCGACCGCATGGACGACGAGCGGTTCGTGATGGCCGCCCTGGAGCACTGCTGGCTGGCGCTGTACAACGAGGGCGGCGGGCCCTCCCCGCTGAAGAACCCGCAGGCCAGGACCAAGGCGCTGGAGACGGCCGCCGCGCGCGGCCCGCGCCAGCTGGAGTTCTCGCTGCGCCTGCTGGACGACACGGCCTCGGTGCGGGTCTGGCTGCGGCGGCTCCTGGAGGACTGCGACGAGGCGTTCTTCGCGCAGACGTGGCGGCGGATGGAGCCGCAGCAGAGCGCGGACGCCCGGCACAAGACCGAGGTCCTGCGCCGCAAGGGCCTCGCGGCGACGCTGCAGGAGGTGTCGAGCGCGCTGAGCGTGGACGCGGCCGCGACCACCATCACCGTCGACAAGATGATCCACGGCTCGGCCACCGCGACGGACCCGGAGATAGGCCCCGGCCTGGTCTTCGTCCCGACGAACTTCGGCTGGCCGCACCTGCTGGTGCTGCACGCGCCCGGCTGGATCCCGGTGGTCCACTATCCGATCCGCTCCCCCGAACTGCCCGAGCCGGGTTCGGTCGAGCTGCTCCAGCGGCGGATGGAGGCGCTGGCGCATCCGATGCGGATGATGCTGTGCCGGAGCCTGGCCCGGGCCCCGTACACGACGAGCGAGCTGGCGACCGTGCACGGGATCACGGCGCCGGAGGTCTCACGGCACCTGTCGGCGCTGAAGAAGGCGGGCCTGCTGCACACATGGCGCCAGGGGCGGTACGTGCAGCACCAGTTGGACCTGAAGGTGGTCGCCCGGATCGGCTCGGAGTTCATCGAGGGCATCCTGCGCTGACGGACCCGCGGAGATCGTCACCCGGAATCGGCGAAACCTCTGGCGAGATCGGCCCCGCCGTCTATACCGTGCGTCCACCGCGCACCACCGGACGCCCGACCACCCGTCTGTCTGCTCGTACTTGTCGTGGAAGGACCTTCATGCCCTCACGCCGTATAGCCGCAGCAACCGCCGCCCTGGCCGCCGCGGCCCTCGTCTCCCCGCTGCTGCTCGCCGGGCCGGCCGGTGCCGCCGGCAGCCCGCAGAGCGACGCCGCGCGGGCCGACGCGCTGGCCCGCAAGCTGGTCAAGGAATCGACCGGCAAGGGCGCCAACAACCACCTGAAGGTCTTTCAGGCCATCGCCGACTACAACAAGGGCACGCGCGTTGCCGGTTCCAAGGGCCACGTGCAGTCCGCGCAGTACGTCGAGGCCGTGATGCGGGCGGCCGGCTACAAGGTCTCGAAGAACGAGTTCGACTTCGTGTACGTCGAGACGATCGCCGAGACGCTGAAGGTCAACGGCGCGGGCGGGCGCGACGTCCCGATCAAGCTGATGACGTACACGGCGAGCGGCCCCGAGGGGGGCGTGACCGCGCGGATCGCCCTCGCACCCGTGGACGCGGACGGTACGAACGGCTGCGAGCCCGGCGACTTCGCCGCGGGCTCCTTCACCGGCAGGATCGCGCTGATCAAGCGCGGCGGCTGCACCTTCGCGGTCAAGCAGGCCAACGCGGCGGCGGCCGGGGCGGTCGGCGCGATCATCTACAACAACACCGACGGCGCCCTCAACGGCACCCTGGGCGACGCGAACGCGGGCAAGGTCCCGACCGGCGGCCTCTCCCGGGCCGAGGGCGAGCGGCTGGCCGCCGAGGCGGCGGCCGGGCCGGTCGAGGTGACCCTCGACATCCGCGAGTTCCGGGAGAACCGCAAGACGTACAACGTGATCGCGGAGACGCGCGGCGGCGACGAGAACAACACCGTCTTCCTCGGCGCGCACCTCGACTCGGTCGCGGCGGGCCCGGGCATCAACGACAACGGCTCGGGCTCGGCCGGCATCCTCCAGGTCGCACAGCGCCTCGCGAGCAGCCAGACCAAGATCAAGAACAAGGTCAGGTTCGCGTGGTGGTCGGCGGAGGAGTTCGGCCTGCTGGGCTCCGAGGCGTACGTCGGCGGGCTGACGGACGCGCAGAAGAAGCAGATCAGGCTGTACCTGAACTTCGACATGATCGCGTCGCCGAACGCCGCGTACTTCGTCTACGACGGCGACGACTCGGACAAGGTCGGCTCGGGCCCGGGGCCGGAGGGCTCGGCGCAGCTGGAGAAGGGCATCACCGACTTCCTCGACGCGCAGAAGATCCCGCACGAGGGGTCCGACTTCACCGGCCGCTCGGACTACGGCCCGTTCATCGAGGCGGGCATCCCGTCCGGCGGCACGGACACCGGCGCCGAGGGCATCAAGACGGCGGCGCAGGCGGCGAAGTTCGGGGGCCAGGCCGGGGTCGCGTACGACGTGAACTACCACGGCAAGGGCGACGACATCACGAACATCGACCAGAAGGCCCTGGACATCAACGTGGACGTGATCGCGAACGCGGTCGGCCACTACGCGTTCGACCTGGCGCCGCTGTCGAAGCCGGTCCCCTCGGCCCCGACCACGGGCGGCGCCACCGGCGGTGGCCTGCGCCCGGGCCACGACCACGAGCTCGCGCAGTAGGCAGGGGTTCCGCCGCGCGGGGAGGAGCCCCGCGCGGCGCCGCGCTCAGCCGGGCCAGCCCGCGACGCCGACCGGCTGGACCAGCCAGCCGAAGTCGCCCAGGCCGCCGCGGGCGGTGAGCTCCGCCGCCTCCCCCGCGCGGGCCAGGGCGCGGACGTACCCCGCGGGGTCCGTGGACGCCAGGGCCAGCGGGGGCCGGGCGCCCGAGACCCCGAGGAGCCCCAGCGCCTCGCGCTGCGAGAGGAGCACCGCCCCCGGCCCCGCGCACGCGTCCAGCGCCACGTGGGCCGTCACGTCGCAGGTACCGTCCGGCACCGGCGCGACCTCCCGCCCCCCGCGGAAGCCCGTCAGGGTGCCGAACGGGGGGCGGGCGTCCCGGGTGTGCGCGTAGTCCACCGCCACCGCCAGGCCGCGCGACACCGAGCGCACGGCGCCGGCCCACGCCTCGTCCCGCCCCCGCCCGATCTCCGCCCGGCCGGCGCCCGGCCACCACCGCTCCAGCCACGCCCGGTCCGCGCCGGACACCGCCGGCCCGCGGGTCTCCGTACCCTCGCGGTCGACCAGGACGTAGTGCCCGTCCTGCGCCACGTCCAGCGGTACGTTGTCCAGCCACTCGTTCGCGAACAGCAGTCCCGTCGTCCCCCGCGGCACCTGCCCGACCCAGCGGATCCGCCCGTCCAGGCCCGCCGGCCGCTCCGCCCGCTCCACCGCCACCGCCCGCACCCGCCCCGCGACGTCCGCGGGCAGCGCGCCCAGCACCCCGGTCAGCAGCTCGCCCCGCCCGGCGCCGACATCGACCAGGTCCAGCTCCGCCGGATGCCCGAGCCGCGCGTCCACCCACCGCAGCAGCCGGGCCACGGCCCCCGCGTACAGCGGCGAGGCGTGCACGGACGTGCGGAAGTGCCCGGCCGGCCCCGGCCCGCCCGGCCGTACGTAGAACCCGCCCGGTCCGTACAGCGCGGCCTCCATCGCCGTGCTCCACCGGACCGGATCCGGAACCGGATCGGGATCCTCGACTTCGCCCTCAGTCCTCATCCCCGAAAGGTTAAGCTCGGCCTCCACCTTGGGGAGTACGCCCCCGTCACACGGATCGCACCTGTGGTTGACTCCAGCACCTATCTCCTTTGCCTACTCTGGGTTACGTGCAGCGCCTCTACGACTTCCTCCGCAGACACCCGACGGGCGTCGACAGCTTCTGGGCTGTCCTCCTGGTCGGGCTCGGGCTGCTGCAAGTCGCCGAAGACAGTTTCAGCAGCACCGCCGCGCGCCTGATCGCCGTCCCCTCGGTGCTCGCGATGGGCGTCGTGGTCGCCCTGCGGCGCAAGTGGACGCAGCAGATGTTCTGGCTCGCCGTCGGCGTCGGCGTCTACAAGCTGGTCACCCACACCGAGTTGATCAACTCCGATCTCGCGATGCTGATCATCCTGTACACGGTGGCCGCCTCGGCCGAGATCCCCCGCTGGCTGTCCCGTACGGCCCTCGCCATCGGCCTGTCCGCCGCCCCGGTGTACGTGCTGGCCTTCCGCGCGGACCAGCTCGACACCTCCGCGAACATCCTGAGCGCGATCTTCGCCATCGTCCCGTTCGCCCTCGCCTGGGTGCTCGGCGACTCCCTGCGCACCCGCCGGGCCTACTACGCCCAGCTCGTCGAGCGCAACCAGCGCCTGGAGAAGGAGCGCGAGGCGCAGGCCAAGGTGGCCGTCGCCGCCGAGCGCGCCCGGATCGCCCGCGAGCTGCACGACGTCGTCGCGCACAACGTCTCGGTGATGGTGGTCCAGGCCGACGGCGCCGCGTACGTGATGGACGTGGCCCCGGAGCAGGCCAAGGAGGCCCTCCAGACGATCTCCGGAACCGGCCGCCAGGCCCTGGCCGAGATGCGCCGGCTGCTCGGCGTGCTGCGCACCGGGGAGCCCCAGGAGTCCGAGGACTACGTGCCCCAGCCCGACGTGGAGCAGATCGAGGTCCTCGTCGAACAGGTGCGGGCGGCCGGGCTCACGGTGGACTTCGAGGTCGAGGGCGCCCCGCGCCGGCTGCCCACGGGCGTCGAGCTCACCGCGTACCGGATCGTCCAGGAGGCGCTGACGAACACCCGCAAGCACGGCGGCCCCGACGCCAAGGCGAGCGTCCGGCTGGTCTACTTCGACGACGGGCTCGGCCTGCTGATCGAGGACGACGGCCGCGGGGCGGCACACGAGCTGTACGAGGACGGCGGCGCCGACGGCGCCGGGCACGGGCTGATCGGCATGCGCGAGCGGATCGGCATGGTCGGAGGCACCCTGGACGCGGGCCCGCGTCCCGGAGGCGGCTTCCGGATCAGCGCACTGCTCCCGCTCAAGAAGAAATGACGAGGTCGAGGTAACCGATGTCCATCCGAGTGATGCTGGTCGACGATCAGGTACTGCTGCGCACGGGCTTCCGCATGGTGCTCGCGGCCCAGCCGGACATGGAGGTCGTCGCCGAGGCCGGCGACGGCCTGGAAGCCCTGGAGGTGCTGCGGTCCACGAAGGTGGACGTGGTGCTGATGGACGTCCGGATGCCGAAGCTCGACGGGGTCGAGGCCACGCGCCGGATCTGCGAGCGCGACGAGCACCCCGACGTGATCATCCTGACCACCTTCGACCTGGACGAGTACGCCTTCTCCGGGCTGAAGGCGGGCGCGAGCGGGTTCATGCTGAAGGACGTGCCGCCGGCGGAGCTGCTGGCCGCGATCCGCTCGGTGCACAGCGGTGACGCGGTGGTGGCCCCGTCCACAACCCGGCGCCTGCTGGACCGCTTCGCGCCGATGCTGCCGACGAACACGCAGGAGCCGCAGAACAAGGAGATCGAGCGGCTGACCGAGCGCGAGCGGGAGGTCATGCTGCTGGTGGCCCAGGGCCTGTCGAACGGCGAGATCGCCGCCCGCCTGGTCCTCTCCGAGGCCACGGTCAAGACGCACGTGGGCCGCATCCTGACCAAGCTGAGCCTGCGCGACCGCGTCCAGGTGGTCGTCCTCGCCTACGAAACGGGGCTGGTCCGCGCCGGCGGCGCGTAGGGGCGTGGGCGTAGGGGCGTAGGCGCGTAGGGGCGTAGGGGCGTCGGCGCGTAGGGGCGTCTCGCCGAGCGCCCGCTCCGCGGGCGGCCCGTCAGGTCATCCAGCGGTCCGGGCGGGCGTCGGCGCGGGAGGTCCGGGAGCGGGCCGCCTGGGCGTCCAGCAGCCCCGCGGCCCCGGCCGCCGGGCGCAGCCGGGCCGTGACCGTGCCGTTGGCGCCGGTGTCCACATGGACGTCGGCGAGACCCTGCACCCGCGCCCACGGGCCCTGGGTGAGCCGGACGCTCTGCACCTTGGCGTGCGGGACGATCTCCGTACGGCGGCACAGCAGCCCCTTGCGGGCGGCGAACACGTCCGCGGAGACGGCCAGGGCGTAGCCCCTCCACCACACCGGGACCACCCACCGCGACCCGGCCTTCGGGGACCGGCCGAAGACGAGGGCGCCCAGGTCCACGCCGGGCAGCACCCGGGCCACCACCGCCTGGGCGGCGTCCCGCGAGGCCACCGGGACCAGGACGTCGTTCTTCGAGCCGGCCACCGCCAGCTCCACCCGGACCCAGTCCCGGCGCCGCCACAGCAGCGGCTCCACGATCCGTACGGTCTGCACCCGCCCCGGCGGCACGGTCTCGTGCGCCCGGTCCAGCAGCCCGTGGTCGAGGCGCAGCCCGTCGGGGGACTCGGCGACCCGCCAGTCGAACTCGCCCAGGAAGCGGCCGACGGTGCCCGACCAGAGCCCGCCCAGCATCGGCAGCATGGTCGCGATCGTCGCCCAGGGGTTCCCGCTGAACCACCACACGGCGACGGGCACGCCCAGCCCGGCGGCCAGCGCGCCCCAGGCCGAGAGCGTGAGCAGCAGCGACACCACCAGGTCGCGGGGGCCGACGCGCAGCAGCTCCCGCTGCGGGGCCTCGCCGAGCGAGACGGCCTCCGCGGGTGCGAAACCGGCCGCCCGGGCCAGCAGCTCGGCGCGCAGCGCCACGGCCTCGGCCTCGTCGAGGAAGGCGAGCTCGTCCTTGTCCTCGGTGCCGATCACGTCGAGGCGCAGCTTGGCGACGCCCGCCACCCGGGCCAGCAGCGGCCGGGTCACGTCGATCGCCTGGATGCGGTCGAGGCGGATGTGCGCGGTGCGCCGGAAGAGCAGCCCGCTGCGGATGCGCAGCTCGGTGTCGGTCACCGCGTAGTGGGTGAACCACCAGCTCAGGAACCCGTACACGCCGAAGACGACGACGAGGGCGAGCAGGGCGAGGGCGCGCAGGGTCACCGAGAGCCCGCTCGCCCACCGCTGGACCTGGTCGGCCTGCTGGACGACGACACCGACGGTCGCGGCGATCGGCACCCACGCCCGGCGCAGCGGCGTGAGCAGGTGCAGCCGGCGCTCGACGGCGGCCGATTCGGCGGTCACAGGCCCGCCGACCTTGCCTCGCCGAGCTCCGTCAGCCGGTCGCGCAGCCGCTGCGCCTCGTCCGGGGCCAGTCCCGGAATCTTGGCGTCGGTGGCCGCGGCCGCCGTGTGCAGCTGGAGGGAGGCCAGCCCGAAGCGCCGCTCCAGCGGCCCCGAGGTCACCTCGACCAGCTGCATGCGCCCGTACGGGACCACGGTCTGGGCCCGCCAGAGCACGCCCCGGCTGATCAGCAGGTCGTCGGCGCGCTCCGCGTACCGCCAGGACCGCCAGTTGCGGCCGAGCACCACCCAGCCCCAGACCGCGGCGACCAGCCAGAGCGCCGCCAGGGCCGCCCAGGCCGGACCGGCCGTCAACCCGAGCAGCAGCGCGGTCCCGGCGGTGAGCGGCACCGCCCAGACCACCAGCAGCAGCCTCCGCAGCCTGAGCAGCCCGCCCGGCAGCCCCACCCACTCGGCCCGGTCCGTCTCACCCGAAGTCCCCGTTTCCATCCGACCAGCGTAGGGCTGCGACAATGCCGCCATGACGGAGACCACGGTCGGTATCGGCGGAGCGGCGGAGAGCACCGACATGGTGCTCAACATCGGACCCCAGCACCCTTCCACGCACGGCGTGCTGCGCCTGCGCCTCGTCCTGGACGGCGAGCGGATCGTCAGCGCGGAACCGGTCGTCGGCTACATGCACCGCGGCGCCGAGAAACTCTTCGAGGCGCGCGACTACCGGCAGATCGTGATGCTGGCGAACCGCCACGACTGGCTGTCCGCCTTCTCCAACGAGCTCGGCGTGGTCATGGCCGTCGAGCGGATGCTCGGCATGGAGGTCCCCGAGCGGGCCGTGTGGATGCGGACCCTGCTCGCCGAGCTGAACCGGGTGCTGAACCACCTCATGTTCCTCGGCTCGTACCCCCTCGAACTGGGCGGCATCACCCCGATCTTCCACGCGTTCCGCGAGCGCGAGGAGCTCCAGGCCGTCATGGAGGAGATCTCCGGCGGCCGCATGCACTACATGTTCAACCGGGTCGGCGGCCTCAAGGAGGACCTCCCGGCCGGCTGGCTCGGCCGGGCGCGCGCCGCGATCGCCGACGTCCGCACCCGCATGGACGTCTACGACAAGCTGGTCCACGGCAACGAGATCTTCCGCGGCCGCACGCGCGGGGTGGGCGTGCTGTCCGCCGAGGCGGTGCACGCCTACGGGGTCTCCGGCCCGATCGCCCGCGCCTCGGGCGTCGACTTCGACCTGCGGCGCGACGAGCCGTACCTGGCGTACGGGGAGCTCCAGGACGTCCTGAAGGTGGTCACCCGCACCGAGGGCGACTGCCTGGCCCGCTTCGAGTGCCTGCTGGACCAGACGCACAACGCGCTCGACCTGGCCGTGGCCTGCCTGGACCGGATGGCCGAGCTGCCGCCCGGGCCGATCAACCAGCGCCTGCCGAAGGTGCTGAAGGCGCCCGAGGGGGCCACGTACGCCTGGACCGAGAACCCCCTCGGGATCAACGGCTACTACCTCGTCTCCAAGGGCGAGAAGACCCCGTACCGGCTGAAGCTGCGCTCCGCCTCGTACAACAACATCCAGGCCCTGTCGGTGCTGCTGCCGGGGCAGCTGGTCGCGGACATGGTGGCGATCCTGGGCTCGCTGTTCTTCGTCGTGGGAGACATCGACAAGTGATAAGTCGCGGGAACTCCCGCGACTGCGCGGGAGTTTCCTGCTTAGGGTGCGGCCATGACCCCTGGCCTGTTCGACGGCTACCTGCGGCGGCTCGGTTTCGCGCGGCCGCCCCGGCCCACCGCGGAGGCGCTGTTCGCGCTCCAGCGCGCCCACGTCGAGCGCGTCCCGTACGAGAACCTCGACATCCAGCTCGGCCGGCCGCCCGGCATCGACCCCGAGCTCTCCGCACGCCGCATCGCGGCCGGACGCGGCGGGTACTGCTTCCACCTCAACGGCGCCTTCGCGCTGCTCCTGGAGCACCTCGGCTTCGATGTGACCCGGCACCTGGCCGGCGTCCTCGTCGCGGCGGAGCGCGAGCGCCGCGATGTCAACGGCGATCACCTCGCGCTGACGGTCCGGACCGGCGGCGAGGAGTACTTCGTCGACGCCGGGCTCGGCGACGGCCCGCACGAGCCGCTGCCGCTGCGCGCCGGTACGCACCGGCAGGGCCGGTTCACGTACGAGCTGGGCCCGCTGGACGGGGACCTGCCCGGCTGGAGGTACGTGTACGAAGCGGGCCCCTGCCCGGTGGTCAACATGCTCTCGGCGCCGGCTGCGGCGCCGGCCGACTTCGAGGCCACGCACGCGCGGCTGTCGACCGCGCCGGACTCCGGCTTCGTACGGACCCTCGCGCTGCTGCGCCGCGACGCGCACGGCACCGACGCGCTGCGGGGCCGGGTGCTGAGCCGGACCGAACCGGCGAAGGGGACGACCGAGCGGATCCTGGACACGCCGGGCGAGTTCTGGGCGGTCGTGGGCGGCCTCTTCGGGCGCAAGCTCGACGACCTGACCCCGGCGGACCGCACCGCCCTGTGGGACCGGGTCTGCGCGGCCCACGAGACGTGGCTGGCCGCCCGGGGCTGATGTCGGTACGGGGGTGCAGACTTGGGGCATGTCCCACTCCCCCAGACGGGCCTGCCCCTCCTGCGGACGCGACTGCGCCGTGACCGCCGGCCGGATCGCCCGCCACGACCCGCCGGCCGGCCGCGGCCGGGCCGACATGGTCTCCTGCCCGGGCTCGCGGGCCCGCGTGGTGCTCGGCGCCTCGGCCCCGACCCTGGACGGCTTCGCCCTCCCGCCGCTGCCGGGCCAGCTCCCGCTGTTCTGAGGCCTGGGGGTGTCGTCAAAGTAGCTTCGTCCGCCCGTGAGGCCGGCCAGAAGGGACTTTGACGACACCCCTAGGAGATCGCGGTGCGCAGGCGGACCACGTCGATCGGCTCCGTCTCGTCGTGGGCCGTCAGGTCGATGACCTGGCCCACCGCGCGCTGTTCGGGGGTGGGCTGCTTGAATCCCGGGTCCTTGGCCGGCTGATCGGCGGCGATACGTTCCGCCTGGGCCGACTCCGCCTGGTGGACCGCGAGGGCCTCCGCGCCGACCACATCGGCCAGGTCCTCGTTCTGGACCGATTCGATCACGGCGCGGGCCTGGGCCGCGTTCTTGGTGCCGAAGAAGTCGAAGCCGCCCTCGACCCGGGACGCCGTGCGGCGCGCGGCCGAGTACGGGGCCACCGCCGCGGCCGGCCGGCGCGCGGGGACCGCGCCCGTACGGGCGTGCCCGGCCTCCAGCGCCATCGGCTCGGCGGCCCTGCCCTGCAGCATCTTCGGCGGGGCCGGCTCCGCCCCGGCCTGCGTGGAGCGTTCCGCCTTGCCTTCCGCCTTGCCCGCCGCCTCGGCCTCCGCCTTGCGGACGAGGGCCGCCATGGCGGCATTGGCCCGGGCGTAGCCGATGCTGGTGGGAGCGCCGCTCGACGTGCGCTCCTCGGTCACGGGCGGGAGCTCCTTGGGCGCCGCCGCGGACTCCGGGGCGGCCGAGGCCTCGATGGCGAGCAGCCGGCGGCCCTCCAGGGCGCTGGCCCGCTCGGTCTCGGCGGTGGCGTACCGCCGCAGCAGCGCCGCGTGCTCGCCGCGCAGCCCCGCGAGTTCGACCCGCTTGGCCCGCAGCTTCGCGTCCAGCTTGGCGCGCAGCGCCCGGGCCTCTTCGAGGTCGGACTCGAGCTCGGCTATCCGCTCCTCGGTCTTCCACTCGTCCTTGACCCGCTCGCGCGCGAGTTCGGCCACGCGGCGCCCGGCCGCGCGGTCCCAGGCGCGCATGAGGACGGCGCCGGACACGCCCGCCGCCCCCGCGAGGGCCACGAGCAGGCGCAAGGGCAGGGGTTCCGCGAGCAGCCAGGCCGCGGCCGCACTGGCGACGGAGACTCCGGCCACGGTCGTCGGCGTGAGCAGCCGGTGCAGGGGTTCGGGATTGCGGTGGCGTCCACGGGGCATGGCCTGAAATTTACAGGGCGTGGAGGTCCCGTGGGGTAACTGCCCGGCAATCTGTGGCCGGGCAGTTACCCGTCATTTCTCCACCAAACCCGTAACTACTCCTACTTCGTGAGGCCCTTCGCCTTCAGGTAGGCCTTCGCGGCGTCCGCCGGCTTCTCGCGCTGGGCGTCCACCCGCTTGTTCAACTCGACGAGGTCGGCGGTCGTCAGGACCTTGGTCAGCTTGTCGAGGGCGGCCGCGATCTCCGGGGATCCGGCGTCCTTGGCGTTGACCACCGGCAGGACGTTGTCGGCGTTCTGGAGCTTCTTGTCGTCCTCCAGCAGGACCAGGCCGAAGCTGTCGAGCGTGGCGTCGGTGGTCGTGGTGAGCGCCAGCTGGTCCACGCCGTCCTTGACCGCCTGCTTGGCCTGCGGGGTGCCGACGCCCTTCGGGTCGATACCGGAAACGTCGATTCCGTAGGTCTTCTTCAACCCCGGTGCGCAGAAGGGCCGTACGGCGCATTCGTCACCCGCCGCGATCTTCACCTTCAGCCCCGACTTACCAAGATCGGAAAGGGTCTTCAGGTTGTTCTTCTGGGCGAATTCCTTCGACACCGCGAATGCGTTCTGGTCGACGGCCGGGCCTGCCGGCAGCGCCTTCAGGCCGAGCGGGGCCGCGAGCTTCTCCAGCCCCGCGACCGTCGCCGCCACGTCACTCGACGCGACCGGCTTCTCCTCCGGCGCCTTCGGACCGTTCACCTTGGCGTTGAGGAACTCCGCGAGGGTGGCCGCGTACTCCGGGACGACGTCGATCTCGCCCTTCTCCAGCGAGGGCTCGTACAGCTCGCGGTTGTTCACCGTGGTGATCGACGTGCTGTAGCCCGCGTCCCCCAGCACCTGCGCGTACAGCTCCGCCAGCACGTTGGACTCGGTGAAACCGGCCGCGCCGATGACGATCTTGCCCTTGGCGGAACCGGAACCGGAGTCCGAGGGGGCGGAGGCCCCCGATCCGGTGTCCTTGCTCTTCTCCAGGCTGTCGCCGCCGCACGCGGCGAGGGAGGCGGTCAGGGCCGCCGCCCCCAGTACCGCGCCGAGGACGCGCGTGGTCTTGCTCATCTTGTGCTCCTCCAAGGGAGTGGAAACGACCAACGGACGAGGGAGGGCCCGCGGGGACGGCCGGGCGGACGGGTCAGCGCGCCGCCGGACGCGGGAAGAGCCGGTCCGCCGCCACCAGGGCGCCCTCGACCAGCAGGGCCAGCGCCGCCACCAGCAGCGCCCCCGCGAAGACCTGCGGAGTGTTGTACGTGTTGAAGCCGGCGGTGATGATCCGGCCGAGGCCCCCCTGCCCGACCATCGCCGCGATCGTGGCCGTGGCGATCACCTGGACGGCGCCCGAGCGCAGCCCGGTCATGACCAGCTCGCGGGCGAGCGGCAGTTCCACCCGCCAGAACAGCTGGCCGCCGGACATGCCCATGCCGCGGGCGGCCTCCACCACCGAGCGGTCCACCTCGCGCATGCCGACGTACGCATTGGTCAGCAGCGGCGGCATGGCGAAGAGCACGAGCGCGGCGATGGTGGGCAGATAGCCCGCGCTGCGCAGCGGGGAGACCATGAACAGGGCCAGCACCGCGAAGACGGGGACGGCCCGCCCGATGTTGGAGACGTTGACGGCGAGCGCCCCGCCCTTGCCGACGTGGCCGAGCCACAGGCCGACGGGGAGGGCCACCGCGCAGGCGATGGCGAGGGAGATCCCGCTGACGTAGACGTGCTCGCCGAGCCGGTGCCACACCCCGTTCTCCCCGGACCAGTTGGCCCCGTTCGCCAGCCAGTCCCAGGCCCCTCCGAGCACGCCCATCGCCTCATGCCCCCTTCGCGGTCGTCGGTTCCGGCGGAGCGGGCTCCGCGGGCACCGGCTTCGTCCGCCGCGCCGCCCGCGGCGCGCGCGTCGCCCGCGTCCACGGGGTGAGCAGCCGCTGCACGCCGAGCAGCAGCAGGTCCGCCACCAGGGCGAGCAGGACGCACAGCACGGAGGCCGTGAGCACCTGGGCCTTGAAGGAGCTGTTGACCGCCGGGGCGATGAGGTTGCCCAGGCCGCCCTTGCCGACGATGGAGCCGACGGTGGTCAGCGCCACCGTGGACACCGTGGCGATCCGCACCCCGGCGAGCAGCGCGGGCAGCGCCAGCGGCAGTTCGACCCGCCACAGCAGCCGCCCCGGCCCGTACCCCATGCCGCGCGCGGCCTCCCGTACCTCCTCGGGGACCGCTTCCAGGCCGGCCATCGCGTTGCGGACCAGGATGGTCAGCGAGTACAGCACCAGCCCGGTCACCACGAGCGCGGCCGACAGCCCGAACAGCGGCAGCAGCAGGGAGAACATGGCGAGCGAGGGGACCGTGTAGAGCAGGGTGGTCAGGCCCAGCACGGGCGCGGCCCAGCGGCGGCCGCGGCGGGCCAGCAGGGCCAGCGGCAGGGACACGGCGAGGCCGATAAGCACCGACACCCCCGTGATCCACACATGTTGGACCGTGGCGTCGGTGAGCTCCTGGGAGCGGGACGTGACGTAGTCCCAGCAGATCCAGTCGTTCGCCACCAGGCAGTTCTGCCCGGCCATGTCCTCACCCCCTGCCGCCGCTGCGTACACCCGTCCGAACGGGCACGGCCAAGAGCGACCATAACCCCCGGGACGGACAATGGCCGGAAACCTTCGCACCGGGGTAATACTCCTGTCACAAACAACCCGCGGCGTGTGGGGGAGGATGGCCATGTGATCCGATTCGAGCATGTGACCAAGCGCTACCCCGACGGGACCACGGCCGTCGAGGACCTGTCCTTCGAGGTGGCGGAGGGTGAGCTGGTCACGCTCGTGGGCCCGTCCGGCTGCGGCAAGACGACCACGATGAAGATGGTCAACCGGCTCATCGAGCCGACCTCCGGCCGGATCCTGCTGGGCGGCGAGGACATCGCGAGCGCCGACCCCGTGGAGCTGCGCCGCCGCATCGGGTACGTCATCCAGCAGGTCGGGCTGTTCCCGCACAAGACGGTGCTGGAGAACACCGCGACCGTCCCGCAGCTGATCGGCACCCCCAAGGCCAAGGCCCGCGCCCGGGCGGCCGAGCTCCTCGAACTGGTGGGGCTGGACCCGGCCGTGTACGGCGGCCGGTACCCGGAGCAGCTGTCCGGCGGGCAGCGCCAGCGCGTCGGCGTCGCACGGGCACTGGCGGCCGATCCGCCGGTGCTGCTGATGGACGAGCCCTTCGGGGCGGTGGACCCGGTGGTCCGCGAGCGGCTCCAGAACGAGTTCCTGGCGCTCCAGCGGACGGTGCGCAAGACGATCCTGCTGGTCACGCACGACCTGGAGGAGGCGATCCGGCTCGGCGACCGCATCGCCGTCTACGGCTCCGGCACCATCGAGCAGTTCGCCCGCCCGGCCGCCGTACTGGGCGCGCCGGCCACCGAGTACGTGGCCTCCTTCGTCGGCGCGGACCGGGGCCTGAAGCGGCTCGCGGTCACCCCGGTGGAGCGGGCCGACCTGGCGCAGGGGCAGGCCGACGGGAAAGCCCCCACCGCCGCAGTGGCGCTGGGGGCGAGTCTGCGCGAGGCGCTCGCGCTGCTGCTGCAGGAGGACTCCGGCCGGATCGGGGTCACGGACCCGGACTCCGGCGAGCTGGTCGGCGTACTGACCCCGGAGGGGGTCCACCGGGCGCTGCGCCGGGCCCAACTGCAAGAGGCGTAGGGGGACCTGGGCCGGGCCCGGTCCCCGCGTCGAGCCGGGGCCGGGCGTCAGGCCTGGATGCGGTTGCTCATCCACACCAGCATCGGCGGGATCTCGCGGCGCCAGGTGTTGAAGTTGTGGCCGCCGCTGTCGAGGATGATCGAGGAGACCCGGTCCGGGCCCTTGACCAGCTTGATGAACTTCTTGGTGTCGTCGAGGTTGGGCTCGCCCGTCTCGCTGCTGGTGACCAGGAAGGACGTACCGGTCGGCTTCTTGTGCTCGATGCTGTGCAGGACGTCCGCGCGCTTCTTCAGCTTGTCGTCGCCCTGGAACAGGTTGCCGGTCGTCGCGTCGTTTGCCGCGTCGTAGTACGCGGACAGACCCACGGCGGCGCCGAAGGTCTGCGGGTAGTGCGCGGCGATCTTCAGGGCGCAGTAGCCGCCCGTCGAGTTCCCGATGAAGCCCATGTTCTGCGGCTTCTTGCCGACCCGGAAGGTGTCCTGGATGGCCTGCGGCAGGTCCTCGGCGAAGAAGGTCTCCGTCTGCGGTCCGCCGGGTATGTCCACGCACTCGGTGTCACGCGGCGGCGCGACGGTCGGCCGCAGCATCACCAGGATCATCGGCTTCATCTTGCCCGCCTTGGCCTGCTTGAAGGCCGTCATCGGGTAGTTCAGCCCTTTGATCAGGTTCTCGGCGGTGCCCGGGTAGCCCGTCAGCACGATGGAGGCCGGAAAGTTCTGCTCCTTGTGCTGCGGCTGGAAGTACTCCGGCGGCAGCCACACGTAGCCGGGGCTCGTTATTTTCGACTTCTGCCCGGTTATGGCAACCTTCAGGATCTGTCCGCCGACCTGGGGCTGGGCCCCGCCCGGCACGTCGAGCTTCTGCTTGTCGACGACCTTGATGTCCTTGCTGCTCATGGAGTGGTCCACGACCTTGCCGACAGATGTCTGCTGGCCGAACAGGTCCGCCCACGAGCCGTAGAAGGAGAAGGACTTGTTCGCCGCCAGACCCACGGCCGAGAACAGTGCCAGCTGGGTCGCGAGGAGGAGCCCGATCCGGCCGAGCAGCGCACGCCAGGTGCGGCCCGAGAGCCGGGGCCAGAACCACACCGTGGCTGCGAAGAGCAGCACACCGGCGATGATGGCCAGCGCCAGAACCGTATTACTGGTGAGACCCATGAGCAGTCAGTCGACTTTCTGATGGCAGGACTAGTTTTTCTCGGCGGAAGAGTGAACCCGCTCGACCCCGATGTCGTCCTAGTGGACGCACCACACTCCGGAGGCTGTCGCGGCCTTCGGCCACATGATCTCTCGCGGAGCAACGGGAAGCGATGTCTAGCAGGATAGATGGCGATAAGTCGGGACAGGTTCCGAAGCAGGTCCGCCGAATCTTCCGCGGCCCACGACCGGAGTCGGTGCCCGGGCTGGTAGGTACGGCCGTCATGATCGTCGGCCTTCTGGACATCGCGGCGGGAGTGTTCCCGCGGTTCCGGCACAGCCGGATCCACGCGGTCACCGAGGTGCTGCCCGGTTCGCTGGGCCCGTTCGCAGCCGCCCTCGCCATCAGCGCGGGCGTGCTCCTCCTCCTTCTCGCGCACGGACTCAAGCGCCGCAAGCGCCGCGCCTGGCGGGCCGCCGTCGTGCTGATCCCGGCCGGGGCCGTGGCGCAGTTCATGTACCGGCACTCGGTCATCAGCGTGGTCATCGCCGCGGTGCTCCTGGGGCTCATCGTGCGCCACCAGGGTGAATTCAAGGCGCTGCCGGACCCGCGCAGCCGCTGGAAGGCGCTGGCCAACTTCGTGCTGATGAGCGCCGGCTCCATCGGCCTCGGTCTCGTCATCGTCAACTCCCACCCGAGCCGCGTCGTCGGCCATCCGGGTATTTACGAGCAGATCAGCCACGTCGTGTACGGGCTCTTCGGCATGGAGGGACCGGTCGACTACTCCGGCCGGGTCTCCTGGACCGTGGGCTACTCGCTCGGCGCCCTCGGCATGCTGACCGCGCTCACCACCATCTACCTGGCCTTCCGCCCCGAGCACCCGGCCGCCCGGCTGACCGCCGACGACGAGACGAAGCTGCGCGAGCTGCTCGCCAAGCACGGCGGACGCGACTCGCTGGGCCACTTCGCGCTCCGCCGCGACAAGGCCGTCGTCTTCTCCCCCAGCGGCAAGGCGGCCGTCACCTACCGCGTCGTCTCCGGTGTGATGCTCGCCTCCGGCGACCCCATCGGCGACGTCGAGGCCTGGCCCGGCGCCATCGAGCGGTTCATGGAGGAGGCCAAGGCCCACTCCTGGACCCCGGCCGTCGTGGGCTGCAGCGAGACCGGCGGCGAGGTCTGGACCCGCGAGACCGGGCTGGACGCCCTCGAGCTCGGCGACGAGGCGATCGTCGACGTCAAAGACTTCTCGCTCACCGGCCGCCCCATGCGCAACGTCCGCCAGATGGTGAAGCGCATCGAGCGCAACGGCTACACCACCAAGGTCCGCCGCGTCAGCGAGCTGACCGAGGAGGAGCTGGAGCAGGTCCGCGGCGCGGCCGTCGCCTGGCGCGGCACCGACACCGAGCGCGGCTTCTCCATGGCCCTGGGCCGCGTCGGCGACGAGGGCGACGGCGACTGCTTCATCGCCACCGCCCACCGGGTCGAGGAGGGCGACACCAGCCCGTTCGGCGACCTCAAGGCCATCCAGCACTTCGTGCCGTGGGGCAAGGACGGCATGTCGCTGGAGATGATGCGCCGCGACCGCGCCGCCGACCCGGGCATGAACGAGCTGCTGATCGTCGCCTCCCTGCAGCAGGCCCCCGAGCTGGGCATCGAGAAGGTCTCCCTGAACTTCGCGATGTTCCGCGCGGCCCTGGCCCGCGGCGAGAAGATCGGCGCCGGACCGGTCCTGCGCATGTGGCGCAGCCTGCTGGTCTTCCTGTCCCGCTGGTTCCAGATCGAGTCGCTGTACAAGTTCAACGAGAAGTTCCGCCCCCGCTGGGAGCCGCGCTTCATGGTCTACCGCAACAGCCGCGACCTGCCCCGCATCGGCTTCGCCGTGATGCAGGCCGAGGGCTTCGTCACGCTGGCCCTGCCCCGGCTGTTCGCCAGCCGCCGCCGTCCCAAGCCGGTCCGCACCTGCGCCCACACGCACCTGACCGCCCCGGTGCCGGCCCAGGCCAAGGCCGAGCGCGAGGTCCAGGTCGCGTAGACCCCGCCCGGGGGCCCGCCCACGGGTACGAAGCCCGGTCCGCCGCATCCCCGGCGGACCGGGCTTCGGCGTATGCGCCCGGCCCGGCGGCGGGCGGCGGGGGCGGCCGGGGCGGCCGCATACGGCCCGGCCACGGCCCCGGCCCTACCCTGGAGCCATGAACATCAAGCGCGGGGCCACCGGCAGGGGCCGGGTCGCAGGCCTGCCGGAATGGGACCGCTGCGGGGTCATGGGCGTCGTCAACGTCACCCCCGACTCCTTCTCCGACGGGGGGCGCTGGTTCGACACCACCGCCGCCGTCAAGCGCGGGCTCGACCTCGTCGCCCAGGGCGCCGACCTCGTCGACGTCGGCGGCGAGTCCACCCGCCCCGGCGCCACCCGCGTCGACGAGGAGGAGGAGCTGCGCCGCGTCGTGCCCGTGGTGCGCGGACTGGCCTCCGAGGGGGTCACCGTCTCCGTGGACACCATGCGCGCCTCCGTCGCCGCCCGGGCCGTGGCGGCCGGCGCCACGCTGGTCAACGACGTCAGCGGCGGCCTCGCCGACCCCGGCATGATCCCGGCCGTCGCCGCCGCCGAGGTGCCGTTCGTGGTGATGCACTGGCGCGGCTTCAGCGACGGCATGAACAAGCTCGCCGTGTACGAGGACGTCGTCGCCGAGGTCACCGCCGAGCTCCGGACCCGCATCGACGCCGTCGTGGCCGGCGGGATCGCCCCCGAGCGGCTCCTCGTCGACCCCGGGCTCGGCTTCGCGAAGATGGCCGAGCACGACCTGGCCCTGGTCGCCCACCTCCCCGAGCTGCGCGCCCTCGGCTTCCCGCTGCTGGTCGCCGCGTCGCGCAAACGATTCCTCGGCCGGATCCTGGCCAGCGCCGCCGACGCCGCCCCGCCCCCCGCCCGCGAGCGCGACGCCGCCACCGCCGCCGTCTCCGCCATCGCGGCCCACCAGGGGGCCTGGGCCGTACGGGTCCACGAGGTACGGGCGACCGCCGACGCGGTTCGGGTGGCCCGTGCCGTGGAAGGAGCGCTGTGACCATCGAACGAGAAGGAGCACGGTGAGCAGAACCGACATCGAAGCGGTCGACGAGGTCAACACGGCCTTCTACGAGGCCATGGAGCGGGGGGACTTCGACGCACTGTCGGCGCTCTGGCTCGAGGACGAGATCTCCTGCGTGCACCCGGGCTGGCCGGTGCTCTCCGGCCGCGGAGAGGTGCTGCGCTCGTACGCGCTGATCATGTCCCACACCGACTACATCCAGTTCTTCCTCACCGACACGAAGGTCGCCGTCATAGGTGACACCGCACTGGTGACCTGCACGGAGAACATCCTCAGCGGCGGGCCCGCGGAGGACGGCGGAGAGCTCGGCCCGCTCGTCGGCCAGCTGGTCGTCGCCACGAATGTGTTCCGACGCACATCGGAGGGCTGGCGGCTCTGGTCCCACCACGGTTCTCCCGTGCTGACGGACTCCGACGGGGACGAGGAAGAGGACTCCGCCTGACCCCACCGGCGGGGCCCGAGGTCTTTCGCAGGTAAATTCGAAGACGGACGACGCCGACCGCACTCGGCGCAGGCCCATGGATCCGGGGAGTCCCGGACCGGAAGCACCTACGAAAGCAGGAGTGATTCGCGTGGATCGTGTCGCGCTGCGCGGCCTCAAGGCTCGCGGGCACCACGGCGTCTTCCCCCGGGAACGCGAGGAAGGCCAGACCTTCATCGTCGACCTGGTGCTGCACATCGACACCCGCCCCGCGGCGGCCGACGACGACCTGGCGAAGACCGTGCACTACGGGGTCGTCGCCGAGGAGGTCGTCGACGTGGTCCAGGGAGAGCCCGTCGACCTGATCGAGACCCTCGCCGAGCGGATCGCCCAGCAGTGCCTCAAGCACGAAGCGGTGGCACAGGTGGAGGTGGTCGTGCACAAGCCGGACGCCCCCATCACCGTCCCCTTCGACGACGTGACCATCACGATCACCCGGAGCCGCGTGTGAACAACGGACTGAACGCCCAGAGCGACCCCACCGTCCAGCCGGTGCCCGCATCCGTCGTCGAGACGGTGGACGCGGCCGACACCACCCTCTCCAACCCCAAGTGGGCCGTCATCGCGCTCGGCGCGAACCTCGGCAACCGCCTGGAGACCCTCCAGGGCGCCATCGACGCCCTCGGGGACACCCCCGGCCTGCGGGTCAAGGCCGTCTCCCCGGTCTACGAGACCGAGCCGTGGGGCGTCGAGCCCGGCTCGCAGCCCTCGTACCTCAACGCGGTCGTCGCGCTGAAGACGACCCTGCCGCCGTCCTCGCTGCTGGAGCGCGGCCACGCCATCGAGGAGGCCTTCGACCGCGTCCGCGAGGAGCGCTGGGGCCCGCGCACGATCGACGTCGACATCGTGTCGTACGCCGACGTGGTCTCCGACGACCCGGTCCTCACCCTCCCGCACCCGCGGGCCCACCAGCGCGCCTTCGTCCTGGCCCCCTGGAACGACATCGACCCCGAGGCGCAGATCCCCGGCCGCGGCCCCGTCGCGGCGCTGCTGGCCGGAATCGGCCTGGCGGGCGTCACGCCGCGCCCGGATCTGGAACTCCGCCTGCCCGAGTAGTCGTTAACCTGTGGCGGGAGCCGAGGACGCCGACGAGTCCGCGGCGCGGAGAGCGGGGAACGGGTACGTGAAGCAACTGAGGCCGGCGGTCCTCGCGGGGATCTTCGTCGTCGCCGGGGTGCTGTCCTGGGCGGGCGCCCGGCTGTGGAACGCGTACGGGACCCTGCCGGGCGTTCCGCTCGCCGCGCCCATCGTGCTCGGCGCCATCGCGGTCGTCCTGCTGGCCACGGCCCTCTCGCTCCGCGCCCGCCTCAAGGCGCAGCGCGAGCGGCGGCCGGGCGCCAAGGGCGTGGAGCCGCTGATGGCGGCCCGCGCGGTCGTCTTCGGACAGGCCAGCGCCCTCGTGGCCGCCCTCGTGGCGGGCATGTACGGCGGTGTGGGCGTCTTCCTGCTGATGGACTCCCTCGACGTCCCCGCCCGCCGCGACCAGACCTGGTACGCGGGCTTCGCGGTCCTGGCGGGCGCGGCCGTCATCGCCGCCGCCCTCTTCCTGGAGCACGTCCTCAAGCTCCCGGAAGACGACGACACGGCCCCCCAGGCCCCCTCCCGCGCCTGACGGACCGGCCCCCGGCCGGGCGGGCCCGCCTTCGGGCGCGCGGTCAGCGCGCGATGATCAGGCTCATGGCCTCGTTGCGGGTGGCGGGGTCGCGCAGCTGGCCGCGGACCGCCGAGGTGATCGTCTTCGCACCGGGCTTGCGGACCCCGCGCATGGTCATGCACATGTGCTCGCACTCGACGACGACGATGACCCCGCGCGGCTCCAGGATCTCCATCAGGGAGTCCGCTATCTGCGTGGTCAGCCGCTCCTGCACCTGCGGGCGGCGGGCGAACACGTCGACCAGGCGGGCCAGCTTCGACAGCCCGGTGATCTTGCCGTCGGTGGACGGGATGTAGCCGACGTGCGCGACACCGTGGAACGGCACCAGGTGGTGCTCACAGTTCGACATGACCTCGATGTCCTTGACCAGGACCATCTCGTCGTGCCCCAGGTCGAACGTGGTCGTCAGAACCTCTTCGGGCTTCTGGTAGAGGCCGGCGAATATCTCCTTGTACGCGCGGGCCACGCGGGCCGGGGTTTCCAGGAGACCTTCGCGGTCCGGGTCCTCGCCGACCGCGATCAGGAGTTCGCGGACCGCCGCCTGGGCTCGCTTCTCGTCGAACTCGCCGATCGTGCCCTCGTCACCGGTCAGGGTCACTGGGTCGGTCATCTCTTCCTCGTTCCTCTGTGCACTGGCGCCTCACCGGCACGCAAAAGTGCCGCGCCCCCCAGGCTAGAACCTGGGGGGCGCGGCATCCATTCCGGGACGGTCCGGCCGAGGGCTACTCGGCGCGGTCCTCCGGCGCGGGGTCCTTCTCCACGGACACGGCCGGCGTGCCCGCCGAGGTGCCGTTCGCCGAGTTCGTCAGCTGGAGCTCCTTGGGAGAGAGCACCGGCGGACGGGTCGACGGGGTGCGGTGCGAGGAACCGGTCCACGCCGGGCGGGCCGGGCGCTTCACGATCGTCGAGAAGACCTCGGCGATCTCCTCCTTGCCCAGCGTCTCCTTCTCGAGGAGCGCGAGGACCAGGTTGTCGAGGACGTCGCGGTTCTCGACCAGGATCTCCCAGGCCTCGTTGTGCGCCGTCTCGATGAGCTTCTTGACCTCTTCGTCGACGAGCGCCGCGACCTCTTCCGAGTAGTCCCGCGGGTGCGACATCTCGCGGCCCAGGAACGGCTCGGTGTTGTCCCCGCCGAACTTGATCGCGCCGAGGCGCTCGGTCATGCCGTACTGGGTCACCATCGCGCGGGCCGTCGCCGTGGCCTTCTCGATGTCGTTCGCCGCGCCGGTCGTCGGGTCGTGGAAGACCAGCTCCTCGGCCGCGCGCCCGCCCAGCATGTACGCCAGCTGGTCGAGCATCTCGTTGCGCGTGGTCGAGTACTTGTCCTCGTCGGGCAGGACCATGGTGTAACCCAGGGCCCGGCCGCGGGACAGGATCGTGATCTTGTGGACCGGGTCGGAGTTCGGGGAGGCCGCCGCGACCAGGGCGTGACCGCCCTCGTGGTACGCGGTGATCTTCTTTTCCCGGTCCGACATGATCCGGGTCCGCTTCTGCGGGCCCGCCACGACGCGGTCGATCGCCTCGTCCAGCATGTGGTTGTCGATCAGCTTGCGGTCCGAGCGGGCGGTGAGGAGCGCCGCCTCGTTCAGGACGTTGGACAGATCGGCACCGGTGAAGCCGGGGGTGCGGCGGGCGACGGCCGAGAGGTCGACGTCCGGAGCGACCGGCTTGCCCTTCTGGTGGACCTTGAGGATCTCCAGACGGCCCTGCATGTCCGGACGGTCGACCGCGATCTGCCGGTCGAAGCGGCCCGGGCGCAGCAGCGCCGGGTCGAGGATGTCCGGGCGGTTCGTGGCGGCGATCAGGATGACGCCGCCCTTCACGTCGAAGCCGTCCATCTCGACGAGCAGCTGGTTCAGGGTCTGCTCGCGCTCGTCGTGGCCGCCGCCGAGGCCCGCACCGCGGTGCCGGCCGACGGCGTCGATCTCGTCGACGAAGACGATCGCCGGGGCGTTGGCCTTGGCCTGCTCGAACAGGTCGCGGACACGCGAGGCGCCGACACCGACGAACATCTCGACGAAGTCGGAACCGGAGATCGAGTAGAACGGGACGCCGGCCTCACCCGCGACGGCGCGGGCCAGCAGGGTCTTGCCGGTGCCGGGCGGGCCGTACAGCAGCACGCCCTTGGGGATCTTGGCCCCGACGGCCTGGAACTTGGCCGGCTCCTGCAGGAACTCCTTGATCTCGTGGAGTTCCTCGACGGCCTCGTCCGAGCCCGCGACGTCGGCGAACGTCGTCTTCGGGGTGTCCTTGGTGATGAGCTTGGCCTTGGACTTCCCGAAGTTCATCACCCGGGAGCCGCCGCCCTGCATCTGATTCATCAGGAACAGGAAGACGACGACGATGAGGACGAAGGGCAGCAGGGAGAGCAGCACGCTGAGGAACGGGCTGGTCTTGTCCGGGGAGACGGTGTACCCGTCCGGGATCTGACCGGCTTCGAACTTGGTCTGGAGGTTCTGGGCGAGCTGGACGCCCTGGTCCCCGATGTAGTTGGCCTGGAACTTGGTGCCGTCGTTGTCGCCGAGCTTCTGGTCCTTCTTCAGCTCGATCTTGATCATCTGGCTGTCACCGGTGGTGAGCTTGGCGCTCTCCACCTGGCCACTGTTGATCGCCTTGATGACCTCGCTGGTCTCCACCGACTTGTAGCCGCCGCCGGAGCCGACGACGTTCATCAACACGACCACGGCGAGGACGGCCAGCACGATCCACATGACCGGCCCACGGAAGTATCGCTTCACGTCCATCCATACGGGGCGCCAGGCGCCCCGTCCCTCCTGCCCGTAGGTAAATGCTGCTGTGAGTAAAGACTGTTCTTCGGAATGTACCCCTGTATTGTCACCCGCGGCCTCGTGGGACGGCTGACAGAACTGCTTTCCCCTGCTCCAACGGCAGGAATCGTTCCAGGGTTCCCCTGAGCGGGCCCCGGTCCGGGGCCCGATCGCGATCCGGGCGTCAGCCGCCGTAGACGTGCGGGGCGAGGGTGCCGACGAACGGCAGGTTGCGGTACTTCTCCGCGTAGTCGAGGCCGTAGCCGACGACGAACTCGTTCGGGATGTCGAACCCGACCCACTTCACGTCGATCGCGACCTTCGCGGCGTCGGGCTTGCGCAGCAGCGTGACGACCTCCAGCGAGGCCGGCTGGCGGGAGCCCAGGTTCGACAGCAGCCAGGACAGCGTCAGGCCCGAGTCGATGATGTCCTCGACGATCAGGACGTGCTTGTCCTTGATGTCGGTGTCCAGGTCCTTGAGGATCCGGACCACACCGGAGGACTGGGTCCCGGCGCCGTACGAGGACACCGCCATCCAGTCCATGGTGAGCGGGGTGGACAAGGCGCGCGCCAGGTCCGCCATCACCATCACCGCGCCCTTGAGGACGCCGACGATGAGCAGGTCCTTGCCCGCGTACTCCGCGTCGATCTTCGCGGCCAGCTCGGCCAGCTTCGCGTCGATCTCTTCCTTGGTGATGAGCACCGACTGGAGGTCGCTGCCCATGTCCTTCTCGTCCACCCGCATCACTTTCGTTTGCGGCCGGGGCTCCGGGGGTGCCCCCGGAGGACTCAGCCGTGTTTCAGCACCAATCAGCCCTGCCGGATGACAAGTCTGCCACCCTGCCGCTGAGCCTCGACCCGGCCGGGCAGGTTGATGGCGCCCTGGCCGCGCCATCCGGTGATGAGCCGGTCCACTTCCTCGATGTGACGGGCGAAGAGGGAGCCCGCGGGGGAACCGGCCGCGACCACGGCCCTGCGCAGCACGCGGCGGCGGACGGCCGGGGGCAGGGCGTACAGCTTGGCGCACTCCAGCCGGCCGTCCGCGTCCCGTACGCCGGCCTCGGCCTCGGCGGCCCAGGAGTCGAGGGCGTCGGCGTCGTCGCGGGACAGCTGGGCGGTGCGGGCCAGCGCCTCGACCACTCCCTTGCCCAGCGCCTTCTCGAGGGCGGGCAGCCCCTCGTGGCGCAGCCGGGAGCGGGTGTAGGCGGGGTCGATGTTGTGCGGGTCGTCCCAGACCGGCAGCGACTGGACCATGCAGGCCTTGCGGGCGGTCTGCCGGTCGATCTGCAGGAAGGGGCGGCGGTAGCGGTGGCTGCGGCCCGGGCCGCCGGACACCTCGGCCATGCCGGACAGCGAGCGGATCCCGGAGCCGCGGGCGAGGCCCAGCAGGACGGTTTCGGCTTGATCGTCCCGGGTGTGGCCGAGCAGTACGGCGGCGGCGCCCAGGCGGTCGGCGGCCTCGTCCAGTGCGCCGTAGCGGGCGTCGCGGGCGGCGGCCTCGGGTCCTCCGTCACGGCCGACGCGCACGGAGACGGACTCCACCGGGTCGAGGCGGAGCGCGGTCATGCGGGTGACGACCTCGGCGGCGCGCAGGTCGGAGCCGGCCTGGAGCCCGTGGTCGACGGTGATGCCGCCGGCCCGGATGCCCAGCTTGGGCGCCTCGAAGGCCAGGGCGGAGGCGAGGGCCATCGAGTCGGCGCCGCCTGAGCAGGCGACGAGTACGAGTGGCAGCGTGCCGGCCGCGGCGGCGGGAATCCCCCCGGACGGGTTCGGGGAGTGGCCGGCGGGACGGTCGGTGAGGTCGGTGAGGACGTCGTGGAGTACGCGGCGGACCGCCAGGCGTATCGCCGCGACCGCAGGATGGGGACCCATGTCCGGTGCCCTTCGGTGGAGTTCGGATGCCTCGAAGGCTGGGGGTGTGGTGCTGGAACGGCTGCTGTTCGGTGCTGTTCGACGCTGCCCGGTGCCCCGGCCCCCGTGAGGAGCCCCCCGCTGGGAGCCCCCGCGAGATGAGGGTTGTCACTCAGAGTGCGTCGATGGTGACAGAACCGAGCCGTTCCCTGAGCATCGCACGCCCTTCCACGCCCCACGGTCCCTCGGACGGGTGACGCTTCTTCCCCCAGTGAGACATGTTTACGCCCCCTGAGTCACCCCCCTTCGCTTCTATTCGCCCTTGCGGTGCACCCGCGCGACCCAGTCCGCGGGCTTGGCGATCTCCGCCTTCGTCGGCAGTGTGTTCGGCGAGGTCCAGACCCGGTTGAAGCCGTCCATGCCGACCTGGCCGACGACGGCCCGTACGAAGCGCTCGCCGTCGCGGTACTGGCGCAGCTTGGCGTCGAGCCCCAGCAGCTTGCGCAGCGCGGCGTCGAGCCGTCCCGCGCCGCTGGCCCGGCGCTGCTGGAACTTCTCGCGGATCTCGGCGACCGAGGGCACCACGGCGGGGCCGACGCCGTCCATGACGTAGTCGGCGTGGCCCTCCAGCAGGGACATGACGGCGGTCAGGCGGCCGAGCACCTCGCGCTGCTCGGGGGTCTGGACGAGCTCGACCAGCGAGCGGCCCTCGTCGCCCTGATCGGAGTCGGGGCGGGCGCCGGCGAAGGACTGGGCGGCCTCGCGCAGCCGCTCCAGGACGGTCGCCGGGTCCACCTCGGTGGCGCCGAGGAACGTCTGGATCTCGCCCTCGAGGTGGTCGCGCAGCCAGGGGACGGCCGTGAACTGCGTACGGTGCGTCTCCTCGTGCAGGCAGACCCACAGCCGGAAGTCGTGCGGGCGCACGTCCAGCTCGCGCTCGACGTGGACGATGTTCGGGGCGACGAGCAGCAGCCGGCCGCCGCCCGCGGCGGAGCCCGGCAGGTCGCGCCCGGCCGGGGCGAAGGTCTCGTACTGGCCGAGCACGCGGGAGGCCAGGAAGCTGAGCAGCATGCCCAGCTCGACGCCGGTGACCTTGCCGCCGACCGCGCCGAGGACGGCGCCCGCGGGGGCGCCGGCGCGGCGGTCCTGCATCTTGCCGAGCAGCGGGGCGAGGATCTCGCGGAAGCCGGCGACGTTGGCCCTGATCCAGCCGGCCCGGTCGACGACCAGGACGGGGGTGTCGGGGACGGTGATCCCCTCCGGGATCATCCGGGTGAACTCGCGGACGTGGCGTTCGGAGGTCTTCGCATGCCCGCGCAGCTCCGCCACCACGGCTCGGGCCTCGTCGCGGCTGACCTCGGGACCCGGCCGGACCAGCCGGGTCGCGGTCGCCACCGCGAGATTCCAGTCGACCATCTCGGCACCACCGATGCTCGTCATGCGTCAACGGTACGTGGACCGGCGCCGCGGCGGAGCCCCTCGGAGGTGCTACGAAGCGCGGGCGACGGCCGCGGCGAGCTTGTCGAGGCCCTTCTCCGCGGCCCCGGAGTCGGGGGTGTTGGCGGTCAGGAACGCGAAGGCGAGCAGTCGCCCGGAGGGGTCGACGACGGTTCCGGCGAGGGAGTTCACGCCGCTCAGGGTGCCCGTCTTGGCCCGGACCAGGCCGGCCGCCGGGGAGGTGCCGGCGTTGCGGCTGCGCAGGGTCCCGGTGAATCCGGCGACGGGCAGGCCCGTGAGCACGGGCCGCAGCTCCGGCCGCTGCGGGTCGGCGGCCTTGGCGAGGAGTCCGGTGAGCAGCCCGGTGCTGATCCTGTCGGCGCGGCCCAGGCCGCTGCCGTCGGCGAAGCGGGAGCCGGAGGTGTCGACGCCGAGGGCGGTCAGCCGGCCGGTGACGGCCTTCTCGGCGCCCTCGAAGCTGGCGGGCTGCCCGGAGGCGAGGGCGGTCTGGCGGGCGAGGACCTCGGCGATGTCGTTGTCGCTGTTGGTCAGCATCCGCTCGACGAGCCCGGCGAGCGGGGTGGAGAGGGTGGTGGCCAGCGGCTGGACCCCGGCGGGCGCCTTGGCCCGGGCCGGGTCGGCGGTGACCTTGACGCCCCGGTCCCCCAGCAGGGCGGCGAAGGAGCGCGCCGTCTCCCGGGCGGGGTCCTCGACCCGGTCGACGGGGCCGGAGGTGGAGTCGTCGGTGCGGCCCTCGTCGGCCGCCAGGGCGGTGACCAGGGCGATGTTGGGGTTCTCGCCGATCGGGTGGCGGGCGGGGCCGGTGAAGAGGGTGTCGTCGTAGCCGAGGCGCACGGAGTCGGTGCCGGCTGCCTTGAGGGCCTGGGCGGTGTCGGCGGCGAGGGCGACGAGGCTGCCGCCGGATCCGGCGGGGTTCTTCTTCTTGGCCGTGAGGGAGGGGTCTCCGCCGCCGACCAGGACGATCTCCCCGGGGGCGGCACCCGGGACCACGGTGGTCCGGATCCGGTGCTCGGGGCCGAGCGCTTCGAGCGCCGCCACCGCGGTGGCGATCTTGGTGGTGGAGGCGGGGGTCATGGCCTCGCGCGGCCCGGACTCGAAGAGCACCTGGCCGGTGGCGGTGTCGACCACCGAGGCCGTACGGACGCTCCCGAGCGCGGGGTCGGCCAGCAGCGGCCGCAGCACCTCGGCGAGCCGCCCCGGATCGGCGGCCGCGACCCCGCTGCCGGCCGTGCGCGCGGCGCCCGGGCCGATCCCGGAGAGCACCCCGGGGGCGCTGGGCGCGGCCTGCGGCAGGAGTCCCGCGCCGCGGTCGCCGCCGTGATCTGTGCCACCCGTAAGGCCCCGGGAGGCGGCCCTGTCCCGCTCGGCCTTACGCTGGCCGGAGTCCCAAGGACCGGCGGCGGCCACCGCAGCCACCGACAGGGCGAGGCCGGCGACGGCCGACACCGCGATGAGCTGCCACGTCTTGACCAATGGCACCTCGGACCAGCCCCTTTCGCGATCACACATATGCGTGAGGGACACTTAACCACTGCGTCTTGCCGCGAGCATGGCACCCCACCCGGCAGGGGTCGGGCCGGACCCGCGCGCAGATGAATCAATGCAGTCCCGAAGCAATGAAGCTGATCATGGAGGAGCAGGACGTGGAGTTCGACGTCACCATCGAGATCCCCAAGGGTTCGCGGAACAAGTACGAGGTGGACCACGAGACCGGCCGGATCCGTCTGGACCGTCGCCTCTTCACCTCCACCAGCTACCCGGCGGACTACGGCTTCGTCGAGAACACCCTCGGTGAGGACGGCGACCCGCTGGACGCCCTCGTCATCCTGGACGAGCCCACCTTCCCGGGCTGCCTGATCAAGTGCCGCGCGATCGGCATGTTCAACATGACCGACGAGGCGGGCGGCGACGCCAAGCTCCTCTGCGTGCCGGCCTCGGACCCGCGCGTGGAGCACCTGCGCGACATCCACCACGTGTCGGAGTTCGACCGCCTGGAGATCCAGCACTTCTTCGAGGTCTACAAGGACCTGGAGCCGGGCAAGTCGGTCGAGGGCGCCAACTGGGTCGGCCGCGCCGAGGCCGAGGCCGAGATCGAGGCCTCCTTCAAGCGCCTCGAGGCGCAGGGCGGCCACCACTGAGTCCGCTCAGCCCCTGAAGGACAGAAACGGGCGGTACCCCTTCACCGAGGGGGTACCGCCCGTTCGTCGTCTGGTTTCGCCGAGGACGAAACGGTTCCGCATACTGATACCCGGGCTGGTCGGGGACTGGAGGACGTGTGGCGGAGGGCGAGGGATCCGGGGGCGCGGAGGACCGGAAGCCGAAATCCGACGAGGCGCGCAGCGCCTTCGCTCCCCCCGCCGGAATCGAGCCGGAACCGGTCGACGAGGACCAGCCGACCTCTGAGTTCGCCGTGCCGGAAGGGGTCCCCGAGCCGACCGCCGATCCCGGAACCGAGGGCTCCGCCTTCGCTCCCCCGGCCACGTACAGCGCCCAGCACTCCCCGCCCGCCTACACGCCCGGCGCGGGGTTCCCCGTCTCCCTGATGAAGGAATCCCCCTGGCAGGACCGCATGCGCACCATGCTGCGCATGCCCGTCGACGTCCGGCCCGTCCCCGAGGTCGTGCAGAAGCACGCCGAGTCCGGACCCGCCGTGGGCCGCGTGCTCGACCTCACCCTGCGCATCGGGGAACTGCTGCTCGCGGGCGGCGAGGGCGCCGAGGACGTGGAGGCCGCGATGTTCGCGGTGGCCCGCTCGTACGGGCTGGACCGCTGCGAGCCCACGGTCACCTTCACGCTGCTGTCGATCACCCACCAGCCTTCGCTGATCGACGACCCGGTCTCGGCGAGCCGGACCGTACGCCGGCGCGGCACCGACTACACCCGGCTGGCCGCGGTCTACCAGCTGGTGGACGACATCAGCGCGCACGAGTTCGAGCTCTCGCTGGAGGAGGCCTACCGGCGCCTCGCCGAGATCCGCCGCAACCGGCACCCGTACCCCTCCTGGGTCCTGACGACCGCAGCCGGGCTGCTCGCCGGGGCCGCCTCCACCCTGGTCGGCGGTGGCGTCTTCGTCTTCTTCGCCGCCGCGATCGGGGCGATGCTCGGCGACCGGCTGGCCTGGCTGTGCGCCGGGCGCGGGCTGCCGGAGTTCTACCAGTTCGTGGTCGCCGCGATGCCGCCCGCCGCCATAGGCGTGGCCCTGAAGCTGACCGAGACCGACGTGCGCGCCTCCGCGGTGATCACCGGCGGGCTGTTCGCCCTGCTGCCCGGGCGGGCCCTGGTCGCGGCCGTGCAGGACGGCCTGACCGGCTTCTACATCACCGCCTCGGCCCGGCTGCTGGAGGTCATGTACCTCTTCATCGGCATCATCATGGGCGTGCTGGTCGTGCTGTACCTCGGGCTCCAGCTGGGTCCCTCGCCGAAGCCGGAGGAGGTCCTCCAGATCACCCAGCGGCCACTGATCCAGATCGCGGCCTCGATGGTGCTGGTGTTCACGTTCGCGATCCTGCTCCAGCAGGAACGTTCCACCGTGTGGATCGTGACGCTGAACGGCGGGGTCGCCTGGGTGACCTTCGGCGCCCTGCACTACGCGGGCCACATCCCGCCCGTGCCCTCCACGGCCATCGCCGCCGGACTCGTCGGCCTCTTCGGCCAGCTCTTCTCGCGCTACCGCTTCGCCTCGGCCCTGCCGTACACGACGGCGGCCATCGGCCCGCTGCTGCCGGGCTCGGCGACCTACTACGGGCTGCTGCTGATCGCCGAGAACCGGCTGAACGAGGGCCTCGGCTCGCTGGTGAACGCCGCCGCCATCGCGCTGGCCATCGCCATCGGGGTCAACCTGGGGTCGGAGACCTCGCGCCTGTTCATGCGGATCCCGGGGGCCGCGAGCGCCGCCAAGCGGCGCGCGGCGAAGCGCACCCGCGGCTTCTAGACGCGGCCCACCCCCTCCGTACGCACGAGAGCCCCGGACGGACCCTCCAAGGGGTCCCCGGGGCTCTCGGACCGGCCGGTACGGGCCTGCCCGGTACGGGACTCAGCGCTTGGCGTGGCGGCCGCCGCGACGGCCGGGGGCCTGCGGGTCCTCCTCGGGCGCGGGCTGCCCGCCGGAGGCCGCCGCGGCCTTCTTCTCCTTGCGGGACTTCAGCACCTCGAAGATCACCGGGATGACGGAGATCAGGACGATGACGATGAAGATCGGCTCGACGTTCTTCTTGATGACCTCGAACTGGCCGAGCTGGTAGCCCAGGACCGTGACGCCCGCGCCCCACAGGACACCGCCGATGACGTTGAACGTCAGGAAGGTGCGGTACTTCATCGCCGTCGCGCCCGCGACCATCGGCGCGAACGTGCGGATGATCGGCACGAAGCGCGCGAGCACGATGGCCTTGGGGCCGTGCTTCTCCATGAAGTCGTGTGCCGCGTCGAGGTTCTCGCGCTTGAAGAGCTTGGAGTTCGGCCGGTTGAAGATCTTCGGGCCGAAGACCTTGCCGATCATGTAGCCGACCTGGTCACCGATGATGGCGGCGGCCGAGATCAGGGTGCAGACCAGCCACAGCGGCTGAGTGATCGTCCCGCTCGCGGTGAACAGGCCCGCCGTGAACAGCAGCGAGTCCCCGGGCAGGAACGCGAAGAGGCCGGACTCGGCGAAAACGATGACCAGGATGCCGATCAGACCGAATTGCCCGATCAGATACTCCGGGGACAGCCACTCAGGGCCGAGCGCAAGCGTGTACACGAGTTCCGGGCTCTCCTGGATCTGCTGGGGGTGTCGCGGCGGGCGTCCGCGGTGCGCCGGACGAGACGGCGGTTTCAATTATCAACGCACAGGACCCCCTCCCGGTTCCAGGTACCGGGAGGGGGCCATGTGAGGAACTTCAGGCCGTCACGGCCTAGACGCTGCGGACGGCGTTCGCGAGGATCGCGTCCCGCACGAACACCGCCAGGCCGGGCCGGATCTTGTCGTAGTAGGCCGTGAAGCGCTCGTCCGCGACGTACATCTCACCCAGGCACGTGTGCATCTCGTGCGAGCAGGTGTAGCTGTTGCGGTCGATCCAGCCCCGGTGCTCCTCGGCCACGTCCATGGCCTCCTCGGAATCCGCGGCGGCACCCGAGTCCAGCAGCGCGGCGAACCGGCGGTTGATCCCGTCCGCCTCGTCCTGGAAGCGCTGCCAGTCCTCCTTGGTGTACGAGGCCGCCCGGCGCGCGGACTCCTTGTACGCGTCCGTGTTCCCCCAGCGCCGGTGCGCCTCGTCCGCGTACTGGTCGGGGTCGAACTCCCCGAAGACCTCGAACTTCTCCTCGGGCGTGAGGTTGATGCCCATCTTCTGCGCCTCCATGGCGTGCTCAACGGCCGCGGCCATCTGCTGGAGCCGGGCGATCCGGTCGGACAGGAGGGCGTGCTGCCGGCGCAGGTGCTCCCTCGGGTTCGACTCCGGATCGTCCAGCAGGACCGCGACCTCTTCGAGCGGGAAGCCGAGCTCCCGGTAGAACAGGATCCGCTGCAGCCGGTCGAGGTCGGCGTCGTCGTAACGCCGGTGACCCGCGCTGCTGCGGTTGCTCGGGGAGAGCAGGCCGATCTCGTCGTAGTGGTGCAGGGTGCGCACCGTCACTCCGGCGAATCCGGCGACCCGTCCCACGGAGTAGCCCATGGTTTCCGCTCCTTCGGTCGGTACGCCCTTCACTCTGGGTCCTCACGCCACGTGAGGTGCAAGTCCGCCCCGAAGGTTCCCGCCGCGGCCGCCGCTATCCCATCGCCTTGGTGCCGTCCAGGGACTCGCGGATGACGTCCGCGTGGCCCGCGTGCCGGGCGAACTCCTCCACCAGGTGCAGCAGCATCCAGCGCATCGAGACCTTGGCGTTCTCGGGGAACCAGGGCGCCGGCGGCAGCGGGAAGGTCTCGTCCAGGCTGGGGAGGTCCCGTACGAAGGCGACCAGTTCGGCCGTGACCCCGTCCCAGAAGGCCTGGACGGACTCGAGGGTCTCGTCCCCGACGAGCCGGAAGGCGTCGGCCCAGGCCTCGGGGCTCTGCTCGGTCTCGCCCGCCCGCCCCTGCGCCATCCGCAGCCAGGTCAGCTCGACCCCGGCCACGTGCTTGACCAGCCCGGACAGCGACAGCTCGCTGGCGCTGGGCCGGCTCGCCGCCTGCTCCGCGGTCAGTCCGGCCAGCGATTCGCGGATCGCCGTGCGCTGGGATTCGACGAAGAGGAGGAGCGTGCCGCGCTCGTCGCCCAGGACCTCTTCGGAGATGTGAGCCATGACCAACCGCCTTTTCCGTGGTTCTTGCCGGCTTCCTGCTGACAAGAACCACGCTACGGAGGCATGCGGTCAGATTCTGTCCGCAACCGCGATCGCGCGGATCGAAATCACTGGGCCGCGCCCTCCGGGCGGATCGCCGGCAGCTCCGTCTGCGGCTTCGGGAGCAGGGCCTTGGACAGGTCCTGGCCGCCCTTCTCGTCGAGCCCGTACATCGCCTCGTAGATCTTGCGGACCGCCGGCCCGGAGGCCCCGGAGCCCGTACCGCCCTGGGAGATCGTCATGACGATCGCGTAGTCCTCGGTGTACGAGGCGAACCAGGAGGTGGTCTGCTTGCCCTGGACCTCCGCCGTACCGGTCTTCGCGTGCATCGGGATCTGCTTCTGCGGCCAGCCGCCGAAGCGCCAGGCCGCGCTGCCGGTCGTGGCCACCGAGGCGAGCGCACCGTCGATGTCGTCGCGCAGCTCCTCGTCCATCGGCAGCCGGCCCTGCTCCTTCGGCGCGATCTCCTTGACCGAGGTGCCGTCGGCGCTGATGATCGCCTTGCCGATGCTCGGCTGGTGCATCATGCCGCCGTTGGCGATGGCCGCGTAGATCGACGCCATCTGGATCGGGGTGACGAGGGTGTCGCCCTGGCCGATCGAGTAGTTGATCGCGTCGCCCTCGCGCAGCTGGTTGCCCTGGCGGCAGTTCTCGTACGCGATCTTCTCGGCGTACGAGCCGTCCTTCTTGCCGTCGCGGCACCAGGCGGCCTTGTTGGCCTCGAAGAAGTCCTTCTTCCACTGGCGGTCGGGGACCCGGCCGTTCACCTCGTTCGGCAGGTCGACGCCGGTGGCCTTGCCCAGCCCGAACTCGTGGGCCGTCTTGTAGAACCAGTCGCTCGGGTCCTTCTTGGGGTTGATCCCGCCGTCCTTCTTCCACTCCTTGTCCGCGATGCCGTAGTAGACGGTGTCGCAGGAGACTTCGAGGGCCCGGCCGATGGTGATGTCGCCGTAGCCCTGCGATTCGAAGTTGGTGAAGGTCTGGCTGCCGACCGAGTACGAGCTGGGGCAGCCGTACCGCCCGTTGAAGGGGTACCCGGCGTTCACCGCCGCGGTGGAGGAGACCACCTTGAAGATCGATCCGGGGGCCGCCTGGCCCTGGATCGCCCGGTTGAGCAGCGGGTAGTTGGACTCCTTGTCGGTGAGCGACGCGTAGTCCTTGGCGGAGATGCCGCCGACCCACGCGTTCGGGTCGTAGGTCGGGTTGGAGGCCATCGCGACGATCCGGCCGGTCTTGGCCTCCATCACGACGACCGCGCCCGAGTCGGCCTCGTAGTTCTTGTGCGTGATCTTGTCGTACGTCTTGCGGGCTTCGAGCATCGCGTTGTTCAGCTCGCGCTCGGCGACCGCCTGCACCCGCGAGTCGATCGAGGTGACGACGTTGGAGCCGGGGGTCGGCTTGTCGGCCTGCGCCTGCCCGATGACGCGCCCGAGGTTGTCCACCTCGTAGCGGGTGACCCCCGCCTTGCCGCGCAGCTCCTTGTCGTACGTGCGCTCCAGGCCGGAGCGGCCCACCTGGTCGGAGCGCAGGTACGGGGAGTCGGTCTTCTTGGCCTTGGTGATCTCCGCGTCGGTGACGGGCGAGAGGTAGCCGAGCACCTGCGAGGTGTTGGCGCCGTCGGGTCCGGCGTAGCGGCGCAGGGCGGTCGGCTCGGCCGTGATGCCGGGGAACTGCTCCGCGTGCTCCCTTATCTCCAGCACCTGGTCCGTCGTCGCCTCGTCGGTGACGGGGATCGGCTGGTACGGGGAGCCGTTCCAGCACGGCTTGGGCGTCTTGGCGTCGCACAGCCGGACGCTGTTGACCACGTCGTCCGGGTTGAGGCCGAGGACTCCGGCGAGCCGGGTCAGGACGTCCTTGCCCTTGTCCTTCATCTTGGTGAGGTCGGTGCGGCTGGCGGAGACGACCATGCGCGTCTCGTTGTCGGCGAGGGGCACCCCGCGGGAGTCCATGATCGATCCGCGCACGGCGGGCTGGACGACCTGCTGGGTGTGGTTGTTCTTCGCCTCGTCCGTGTACTCCTGGCCGTTGCGCACCTGGAGGTACCACAGGCGCCCGCCCAGCGTGAGCAGCAGGGAGAAGACGACCACCTGGATGACCACCAGGCGGTTCTGGACCCGCGGCGTGCGCCCCGTCTCCGGAATGTTGCTCAACTCAGGTCTCCCCCGGAACGCTGCCCGCCTCTGACTCGCCCGAGTCTAGAGCGACCCCGGAAGGAGAACCGAGGCCGGAAGGAGAAACGAGATCAGAACGGGAAAGTGGTGCGGCCGTGCTGCACCGAGATCCACTTCTGGGTGGTGAAGGCCTCGATCGTGGCCTCTCCGTTCAGCCGGCCCAGTCCCGAGGCCTTCTCCCCGCCGAACGCGGCGAGCGGCTCGTCCCCGATGGTCGAGTCGTTGACGTGGATCATCCCGGTCTCGATCCGCTGCGCGAACCGCACGCCGCGCTCCACGTCCCGCGTGTGCACGGCGCCGCTCAGCCCGTAGGGGGTCGCGTTGGTCAGCCGTACGGCCTCGTCCTCGCCGTCGAAGACCACCAGCAGCGCCACCGGGCCGAAGATCTCCTGGCCGAGCAGCGGGGAGTCCTCGGGGAGGCCGGCCAGGACGGTCGGCTCGACCAGGTTGCCGCGCGTAGATCCGCGTACGAGCGCCTGCGCCCCGGATTCGACGGCCTGGTCCACCAGCGCGGTCAGCGCGTCGGCCTGGAAGGAGTTGATCAGCGGACCGATGTGGGTGTCGGCCTCGTGGGGGTCGCCGGTCTTCAGGCCCCGCACGCGGGTGGTGAACTTCTCGGTGAACTCCTCGGCGACCGAGGCGTCCACGAGGATCCGGTTGGCGGCCATGCAGACCTGGCCCTGGTAGACGAAGCGGCTGAAGACGGCCGCGTCCACCGCGTAGTCGAGGTCGGCGTCGTCGAGGACGACGAGCGCGCTGTTGCCGCTGAGCTCCAGGACCGTGCGCTTGAAGTGGCGGGCGGCGACGGAGCCGACGTGGCGGCCGACCCGATCGGAGCCGGCGAAGGAGATGACCTTCGGGACGGGGTGGGTCAGGAGCGCGTCGCCTATCTCGGCGATGTCCGTGACCAGCACGTTGAGGAGCCCGGCCGGCAGGCCCGCGTCCTCGAAGATCTTGGCGATGACCCCGCCGCCGACCACGGGTGCGTTCTGGTTCGGCTTGATCACCACCGCGTTGCCCAGGGCCAGGGCCGGGGCGACCGACTTCAGGGTGACCAGGAACGGGAAGTTGAACGGGCTGATCACGGTGACGACGCCGACCGGGAGGCGCTGGACCCGGTTCTCCTTGCCGTCGACCGGCGAGGCGAGGATGCGGCCCTCGGGGCGGATCGCCAGCTGGATCGCCTCGCGGATGAACTCCTTGGCGAGGTGGACCTCGTACTCGGCCTTGGGACGGGTCCCGCCGAGCTCGTCGATCATCGCCTCGATGATCTCCTTCTCGCGCTCCTCGGTGATGCGCAGGGCGCGTTCCAGAACGGCGCGTCTGGCGTACGGGCTGGTGGCGGCCCACTCTCTCTGGGCGCGCTCGGCGCCGCGGTAGGCCCGGTCCACCTGCTCGACGGTGGCCACGGTGATGGCCGCGAGCTTCTCCCCGTTGTACGGGTTGACGTCGATGATGTCCCACGAACCGGTGCCGGCCAGCCATTCGCCGTCGATGTACTGGTGAGCCAGGTCGTCGAATATGGACATGCCATCCCTTACTGCGAGCGCGCACCCGTGCGCTGCACCGGAGACCGATCGGTCATCATGCACTGATCAGACGTCATACTACGTGCGAATCAAGACAGTTGGAGCAGGCCACGGAGAAGATCCCGCGTCCGGTCGGGGTCGGGGCAGTCGGCCTGCAGCCGCTCCATCGCCCTTTCGTACTGCGCCACTTCCTCGTCTTTGTCCAGGTAGAGGGCACTGGTGAGCTGTTCCAGATAGACGATGTCCTGGAGGTCGGACTCCGGGAAGCGCAGCAGGGTGAAGGCTCCGCTCTCGCCCGCGTGGCCGCCGAAGGAGAAGGGCATCACCTGGAGCTGCACGTTGGGCCGCTGGGAGACCTCGATGAGGTGCTCCAGCTGGCCGCGCATGACGTCGCGGTCGCCGTACGGGCGGCGCAGCGCGGCCTCGTCGAGGACCGCGTGGAAGACGGGGGCGCTCTCGGAGACGAGCACCTTCTGGCGCTCCAGGCGCAGCGCGACGCGGCGGTCGATCTCGGCCTTGGTGGCGCCGGGCATGCCGCGGCTGACGACGGCCTGGGCGTAGGCCTCGGTCTGCAACAGGCCGTGGACGAACTGGACTTCGTAGATCCGGATGAGCGAGGCCGCGCCCTCCAGGCCGATGTACGTCTGGAACCATCCGGGCAGCACGTCGCCGTAGCTGTGCCACCAGCCGGCCGCGTTGGCCTCGCGGACGAGCCCCAGCAGGGACTCCCGCTCCGCGCCGTCCGTGACTCCGTAGAGCGTGAGGAGGTCCTCAACGTCCCTTGCCTTGAAGCTCACCCTTCCCAACTCCAAGCGGCTGATCTTCGATTCGGATGCGCGGATCGAGTAGCCGGCCGCCTCACGGGTGATGCCGCGGGATTCTCGGAGTCGCCTGAGCTGAGAGCCCAGGAGGATGCGGCGCACCACAGAACCGCTTGCTTCTGCGGTCACTAGTCCTGCCCTCCCCATCGCCATGTGTACGCGTGGTCTGCGCGTGATGTGCGTCGCCGGGGCCCCCGCACCCCAGGCCCCGCAGTCTGCCACCAAAACGCATCGGTCCGTACTCGTTCTGTAACGGAATCCCGGCTCCCGGAAAAGAAGTCCGTAAGTATGCGTAGGAAGAAATGAGCAAGAACCATCACGGGAGTGGACAGGTCCGGCGCGTGCACGTGCATCTGCCCTTGCATCCAGCTTCTGCATTCGGAACGATGGTGCCGCGCACCTGCGTGCTCTTTCGCGCCGGCGCCGGACCCACCCCGCAGTTCTTTCTGGACGGAGCGCGCCGCTCCGCCCGCGAATCCCGGGAGTGCCTCGCATGGGGACGAATGGATCGACCATGCTCGAGCCGTTACGGCAGGGGCTGCCCCCGGTCGACCCCACGGCTGTCTCCGGGTCCGCATCCTGCGCTCTGCCCGCCCGCTTCGAGGCGGTGCGGGGCGCCCGTTCGTTCACCCGGTCGACCTTGTCGCAGTGGGGTCTCGACGAGCGCTTCGACGACGTGGCCCTGGTGGTCTCCGAACTCGTCACGAACGCGCTCCGCCACGCCCTGCCGGAGGACGCCGGGGCCGGCGGCGGTACGGGACCGGGCTCCGGCGAGCCGGAGCCGACGGTACGGCTGCACCTGATGCGGTGGAGCACCCGGCTGGTGTGCGCGGTGCGGGACCCCAGCGAGGACCGGCCCGGCGGGTCGTTCGCGCCGGAGCGCACGCAGGAGAACTGCGACCTGGAGTCGGGGCGCGGGCTGTTCCTCGTGGACGCCTACAGCGACAGCTGGGGCTGGCACCCGCTCGCGGGCCGGCTGACCGGCAAGGTGGTCTGGGCGCTGTTCATGCTGCACGAATGACCGCCGACGGGCACGGAACAACGAAAACTGGCCGGGGTTGATCATTGCGATCAGTCCCGGCCAGTGCACGTGCATGGCTTGATCAGCGCGCCGTTCCTCCGGCCGTCCCTCCGGCCGATCAGGCGATCAGGTGGTCGAACTCGCCGTCCTTGACGCCCAGCAGCAGCGCCTCTATCTCGGCCGGCGTGTAGACGAGCGCCGGCCCGTCCGGGAAGCGCGAGTTGCGCACGGCGACAGCGCCACCCGGCAGCTTGGCGAACTCCACACAGGAACCTTGCGAGTTGCTGTGTCTGCTCTTCTGCCAGGTCACTCCGTCGAGTTCTGCAGCTGCCATCCCGTTGTACGCGTGGTCCACAGGAAGCCCCCGATAGTGCAGATGTCAACTGCACCGGATCATAGCTGTGTTCATAAGCGCATGCATGGGCAGATGCACGTGCACGCGGAGGGTGCTCCCCTGATCACTGTCAGGGAAGAACTCGGGTGGATCAGGGGCGAATCAGACCCTTGTAAAGCCTGGATCAAGCTCCGGCCGGCACCGGACGCCCACCGCCCTTCAGGCCTTCTTCAGATTTGTCCGTACGCGCCCGGCCCTGTTCGATGGTCGGGACCGCACCGCAATTCCCGTCACCCGTAGGGGGACCGCGCATGCTCCGCAATGCCCTCGAGCCCTGGCACCTGATCCTGCTCCTCGTGGTCTGCGTACTGGTCTTCGGCTCGAAGAAGCTGCCCGACATGGCCCGCTCGGTGGGCAGGTCCATGCGCATCCTGAAGTCGGAGACCCAGGCCCTGCGGGGCGAGGGCGACCGCCCGAAGGGCTAGGGGGCGTCTTGCCGATCAGGCCGGGCTCGCGGGACTTTGCGGACACCCCCTAGCGCGTCAGCGGCGGCCGCCTGCCGCCCATGTGCGCCCGGTCGGCGGCGGCCGTCCCGTCCTCCCAGCCCGCGTGGTCGGTGGCCCCGCGCAGCCGGGTGGTGGTGGTCCGGGGGAACATCTCGTCGGCCCGTGAGGTGACGGCGACGTCGCGGGCCACCAGGGCGGGCAGGTTGTCGGGGGCCTCGGCCGCGGTGTGCTCGGCGGTCTCGGCGAGGCGCTGGCCGAGCCGGCTGGCGTACGCGAGCAGGAAGGACTGCCGGAACGTCTTCGTGCGCTTGCGCCCGCCGGAGCGCTGCGCGGCCTCGGCGCGGGTCATGGCGGCCGTGCCCTGCACGAGCAGGGACGTGTAGAGCAGCTCGACGGCCTCCAGATCGCTCTCGAACCCCACCACCGTGGAGAACTCGAAGGCGCTGTTCCACACCGCCCGGCACCGGTTGGCGGTGGCGACGGCATCCAGCAGCACGGCCTTGGCCTCCTCGTAGGGGGCCTCGACCCCGATCCGGCAGGCCGCGGGCACCTGGGCGGGCCCCTTGCCGCTCGCCGCGAGCACGGCCTCGTCGACGGTGTGCCGGGCCATCAGCTCCTGCGCCTTGGCACTGAGGGCCTCGGCCTCCTCCGGGTACGTGGTCGCCTCGGCCTTCGCGAGCAGCGCCCGGATGCGCGAGAGCATGCGCGGCTCGATGTGCGCGTGCTCCAGGGCGTCCGCGGCCGGATCCCCGGGCACGGCCCCCACGGGCTCGATGGAGGGCAACCGGATCAGCAGCCGGAACACCTCGAGCACGGCGGTGGCGAGGCTGAACCGATCGCTCTTCTCCCGCTGCGCGAGGGCTTCCCCGTACTCGCGGTCGTCCGCCCACCAGACCTCGGCCTCGGTCCACCGCTCGGGCAGCCGGGCGTACCGCCGCGCCTCGGCGGCGATCAGGTCTCCGGTGATCCGCAGGTGCCGGTCGCCGAGGTCCCGGGCGACGAGCCGGAGCACGTCGGCGGGCCGCCACCCCCGCTCCCAGGCCTGCCGTGCGTACGCCTCCCCGCGGGCCAGCAGCTCCCGCCCGACCCCGCCCCACTGCCCGCCGTCCCCGACGAGCACCGAGGCCCCGGCGTCCAACCCGGCATCGTCCTGGCTGTAGAGCGCGGCCTGACAAGCCCGATCGACAATCTCTCTCACGACCCCAGCTTGTCACGCCCCCGCCAACCCCGAGCCCGAGCCCGCCCACCGCCGTCCGAGGCCCGTGGGCCTGTGGGCCCGTTGGCCCGGGGCGGCCCTCCGGGACAGGGCCTCCGGGGGCGGAGCCCCGGGGGCAGATCCTCGGGGGCGGAGCCCCGGGGGCAGATCCTCGGGGGCAGGGCCTCCGGGGGCGGGGAGAAGGCCCCGCGCGGCGGAACCGGCGCCCTCGCCGGCACCCGCGTTCGCCCCCGCGCCACGCCCGCGCGCCGCCCGAGCCGGACTGTCAGCGCCTGGTGGGACACTCGCACCCATGAGCGACCCCATCCCCCACTGGGCCCTGGCCGAAGCCCCCGACGGCCTCTGGCACGCAATGCCGCTCACCCCCGCCCCCGCCGCGCCCGCCCCCGCCGCCCCCCTCACCTTCGAGGACCCCGCGGAAGCGATCCGGGCCGCCCCCGCCCCCACCCGCTGGATCTGGCGCAGCACCGCCGCCGTCTACCCCCGCCTCCTCGCCTCCGGCACCCGGGTCGACCGCTGCCACGACATCGAGGACACCGAGCTCCTCCTCCTCGCCCACGAGGGCCGCTCCGGCGAACCCCGCTCCGCCGCGGCCGCCTGGGCCCGCCTCACCGGCGCGCCCGTACCCGCCGATCCCCCCACCCGCGCCGCCGCCCCCAGCGCCCAGACCCAGGCGCAGGACTCCCTCTTCGACGCCCGGCCCGCCTCCGCCCCGCTCCCCCTCGACGCCCTCGTCGCCGTCTACCGCGACCAGGCAAAGCGCACGGCCGCCACCGCCCACCCCGACCGCATGCGCCTGCTCACCACCTCCGAGTCGGCCGCCTTCCTCATCGCCGCCGAGATGCAGCGCGCCGGCCTCCCCTGGCGCGCCGACGTCCACCGCGCCCTGCTCACCGAGCTCCTCGGCGAGCGCTACGCTGGCGGCGGCGAACCCCGCCGCCTCGCCGAGCTCGCCGAGGAGGTCTCCGCCGCGTTCGGCCGCCGCGTGCGCCCCGATCTGCCGGCCGACGTCATCAAGGCCTTCGCCGAGGCCGGGATCCGGCTCAAGTCCACCCGCCGCTGGGAGATCCAGGAGCTCGACCACCCCGCCGTCGAGCCCCTCCTCGCGTACAAGAAGCTGTACCGGATCTACACCGCCCACGGCTGGTCATGGCTCCAGGACTGGGTGCGCGACGGCCGCTTCCGCCCCGAGTTCGTCCCCGGCGGCACCCTCACCGGCCGCTGGGTCACCAACGGCGGCGGCGCCCTGCAGATCCCGAAGGTGATCCGCAGGGCCGTCGTCGCCGACCCCGGCTGGCGGCTCGTCGTCGCCGACGCCGACCAGATGGAGCCCCGCGTCCTGGCCGCGATCTCCCGCGACCCCGCCTTCATGGAGGTGGCCGGGCGCCCCGAGGACCTCTACACGGCCGTCTCCCGCCAGGGCTTCTCCGGCGACCGGGACATGGCCAAACTGGCCGTCCTCGGCGCCGTGTACGGACAGACCTCCGGCGACGGCCTGAAGAACCTGGCCGCGCTGCGCCGCCGCTTCCCGCGGGCCGTGGCGTACGTGGACGACGCCGCGAAAGCCGGCGAGGAGGGCCGCCTCGTACGGACCTGGCTGGGCCGGACCTGCCCGCCGCCGGTCGGCGCCGCCGACGAGGACGCCGAAGCCGGCGTCCCGCAGGACCGGGAGGACGGCTGGACGCCGAGCTACGCCTCCACCAACACCCGCGCCCGCGGCCGGTTCACCCGCAACTTCGTCGTCCAGGGCAGCGCCGCCGACTGGGCCCTGCTGCTCCTCGCGGCCCTGCGCCAGGCCATCGCCGGCGCCGGGATGCGGGCCGAGCTGGTGTTCTTCCAGCACGACGAGGTGATCGTGCACTGCCCGGCCGAGGAGGCCGAGGCGGTGGCCGAGGCGATCCGCACCGCCGGCGACCGCGCCGGCCGCATCGCCTTCGGCGACACCCCCGTCCGCTTCCCGTTCACGACGGCGGTCGTGAAGTGCTACGCGGACGCCAAGTAGGGAGGCTTCAGCCCACTGCGCGGGCGTCCAGCCCGTGGAAGTAGACGTGGAACTCGTCGCGCTCGAAGCCCTCCGCCTCGTACAGCGCCTGCGCGACGTGGTTGTCGTAGGCCGTCTCCAGCTGCACCCCGGACACCCCGGCCTCCCGCGCCCGGCGCAGCACCTCGCGCAGCAGCGCCCGCCCGGCGCCGGTGCGGCGCCCGGACGGGTCCACGTACAGGTCGCTCAGGATCCACATCGGCCGCAGGGCGAGCGAGGAGAAGGTCCGGTAGACCTGCGCGAACCCGACCGTGCCGGCCCCCGGCACGTCGGCGAGCAGCACCAGCGACTCGCCCGCGCGGATCCGCTCGGCGAGGAACGCCCGGGGTGCGTCCGGGTCCTCGACCTTCACCTCGTAGAAGTCGAGGTAGCCGCGGAACAGCCCCTCCGCGACGTCGAGATCGCCGTGACCGGCAACGCGCAGCACCACACTCTGATCACTCATTCCCTCAGTGTGCGGTAACGGACTGGGCGGGCAGCGTGAAGACGTGGTCCGGGGTGACGATCTTGGTGATCGCCTGTCCGAAGAGGGTGCTGGGCTCGGAACCCTTGTAGGCGATGTCCGTGTTCAGCAGCACCACCAGCGTGGCCTTCGGCTGGGGCAGGTAGACGGTCAGCGACTGGTAGCCGGGCAGTGATCCGTTGTGGCCGATCCAGCCCTGGACGTTGAAGATGCCCAGGCCGTACCCGGTGCCCGGCAGCGCCTCGACCACCTTCAGCCGCTCCGCCTGGGTGGCCGGCTTCAGCAGCGTGCCGGTGGCCACCACCTTCGCCCAGGTCTTCATGTCGTCGAGGTCGGAGATCATGGCTCCCGCGGCCCACCCCCAGGAGGGGTTCCAGTCGGCCGAGTCCTCGATCTTCCCGGTGGCGGTCTGGTCGGTGTAGCCCTGGGAGTGCGGACTGGGGAACTCCGCGCCGAAGGGGAACAGCGTGCGGTGCAGCCCGGCGGGGGCGACGACCTTCTGGTTGATGTAGTCGGCGAGCTTCTGCCCGCTCAACTTCTCCACCACCAGCCCCAGCAGGATCAGGTTGGTGTTGCTGTAGTCGAACTTGGCGTCGGGCTCGAACAGCACCGGGTGCTTGAAGGAGTACGCGAGCAACTCCTGTGGGGTGAACGGCCGTCGGGGATCGCTCGTCAGGGCCTTGAAGAAGCCTTCGTCCGCAGAGTAGTTGAACAGCCCGCTCCGCATCCCGGCGAGCTCGCGCAGCGTGATCCGGTCGCCGTTGGGCACCCCGGACACGTACTTGCCGATGGGGTCGTCCAGCCCGGCCTTGCCCTGGTCGACCAGCTGGAGCAGGGCGGTCACGGTGAAGGTCTTGGTCTCGCTGCCGATGCGCATGTTCATGTCCGTACGGATCGGCCGGCCGGTGGCCTTGTCGGCGACGCCGAAGGCCCGTACGTACGACCCCTTGCCGGGGGCCGAGAGGGACACCATCACCCCGGGTATCTTCGCCTCGCTCATCACCTTCAGGACGGCCGCGTCCAACTGCCGTGCCACGGCAGGCGTGAGCTGCGGAAAATCGTCGGCGGCGACGGGGGCGGAAGCCGGGACGATGCTCGCCACCGGCGCGGCATCCACCGCGTGCCCCACCCCGAGCGGAACCACGACCAGCCCCAGCGCGGCCACCCCCACCGCCGCTCTACGCAACCGTGTAGACATGCCGCCCTCCTACCACGCGTAGCCCAGGTCCAGCCTTCCCAAAGTAGCCCCACCCCCACCCCCCGGCGACCCGACCCTGCCCATGCGCCGGCCAGTGCCGTCGCACCGTGATCGGCGCGCTCGCGCGCCGGGGTTTACGGTCCCGCCTCCGGAAGCAACACAGCCGCCCCGACTGAGGCGTGGCAGACCTGGGGGTCGGCAGGGAGGCGTGGGGAAATAGCAAAAGCCCCAGGTCACGGCGAGTGAGTCCTGGGGCTTCCACAGAGCCGCCTTCGGGATTCGAACCCGAGACCTACGCATTACGAGTGCGTTGCTCTGGCCAACTGAGCTAAGGCGGCACCGCTGGGTAGACAAGTGTTCCCTCGAAGAGGAGCGCTCATCAGCAGCGGCGCCAAGTCTACAGGCTCGAACGGGGTGCCCCGAACCGCATTGCGCGGGGGTGGTGCATGTCTCTCATATCGGTCTCACGTGCACTTCTTGCCGTCCTTCGGCGGGGTGCCCTGCAGGAGGTACGTGTTGATCGTCGTGTCGATGCAGGAGCTGCCGCGGCCGTACGCCGTGTGCCCGTCGCCGTCGTACGTGAGCAGGACTCCCGAGTCGAGCTGGCCCGCCAGGGCCTGGGCCCACTTGTACGGGGTCGCCGGGTCCCGGACCGTACCGACCACCACGATCGGCGGGGCGCCCTTCGCGGTCAGGGCGCGGGCCTCGCCGGTGGCCTTGACCGGCCAGTACGCGCAGTTCAGCGAGGCCCAGGCGAGGCCCGCGCCGAAGACCGGGGAGGCCTTCTCGAAGGAGGGCAGAGCCGCGTCCACCGCCTCCGGGCCGGCGAAGGCGGGCGGCTGGTCGAGGCAGTTCACCGCGGCGTTCGCGAACATCAGGTTCGCGTACTTCCCGTCCGGCTCCCGCTCGTAGTAGCTGTCGGCCAGGCCGAGCAGCCCGGACCCGTCCCCGTTCATGGCCGCCGTCAGCGCCTCGCGCAGCTGCGGCCACGCGCTCTCGTCGTACAGCGCCGCGATCACCCCGGTCGTGGCGAGGGACTCGCCCAGCGGGCGGGCCGGATCGCCGCTGGGCACGGGCTGGGCGTCGACCTTGCGGAAGAACTCCCGGAGCCGATCCGCCACCGCCTCCGGGCCGCCCTTGCCCAGCGGGCAGTCGGACTGCTTCGCGCAGTCCTTGGCGAAGGAGCGCAGGGCCGTCTCGAAGCCCCCGGTCTGGTCCCGGTTCATTTCGAGCGCCGGACGGGAGGGGTCCATCGCCCCGTCCAGGACGAGGCGGCCGACCCGGCCGGGGAAGAGTTCCGCGTACGTCGCCCCGAGGAGGGTGCCGTACGAGGCGCCGACGTACGTCAGCTTCTCGTCGCCCAGCACCGCGCGCAGCATGTCCATGTCGCGGGCCGCCTCGACGGTGGAGACGTGCGGCAGGATCCGCTGCGAGCGGGCCTTGCAGCCGTCCGCGAACTCCTTGAACGCGGTCACGAGCTCGGCCCGCTCCGCCGCGTCGTCCGGCGTCTGGTCGACCTGCGTGAACTTGTCCATCTGCGGCCCGGTCAGGCACTGCACCGGACTGCTGCGGTCCACCCCGCGCGGGTCGAAGGAGACCATGTCGTACTGGGCGCGGACGGGCGCCGGGTAGCCGATGCCCGCGTACGCCTGGAGGTACCCGATGCCCGAGCCGCCCGGTCCGCCCGGGTTGACCACGAGCGAGCCCAGCCGCTTGCCCGGGCCGGTGGCCTGGCGGCGGGCCACGGCGATGTCCACGTCCTGCCCGGACTCGGGGTGCGCGTAGTCCAGCGGGGCCTTCATCGTGGCGCACTGGAACCCGGGGACACCGCAGTCGCGCCATTTCAGCTTCTGCTCGTAGTACGGGCGCAGCGCCTCCGGGACCGCGGTCGGAGCCGCCGGCCGGGCGGGTCCCGCGGACGGAGAGGCGGCCGCCCACAGGCCCCCCGAACCGTCCGAGGTGCACCCGGAGAGCAGCAGCCCGGCGGCTGCGATCACGATTCCGGTGGTACGCAGCAGGCGACTGGTGTCCATCCTCGGAGCCTACGGCCTGCCGGGCGCCCCGGCCGGGCGGGCGCACGCCGACCGGCCGAGCTCTGCCCGGTGGGGGGGGGGGGGGGGGGGGGGGGGGGGGGGGGGGGGGGGGGGGGGGGGGGGGCGGGGGCGGGGGGGGGGGGGGGCGGGGGCACCCCCCCCCCCCCCCCCCCCCCCCCCCCCCCCCCCCCCCCCCCCCCCCCCCCCGCGGGGGGCCCCCCCCCCCCCCCCCCCCCCCCGCAGGACCGCCCGGAACCCGCACCACGCGGCCCGAGCCCGCCGGATCGCTCGTACGGGTGAAGCGGTCAACGCGGGCGGGCACCACGGCCGGCCGCGCAGTCGGGGAGGCGGCCGGCGGGGGCGGTCAGCCCGCGCGGAGGGACATCGTCATCGCCTCGACCGCGAGGAGCGGGGCCACGTTGCGGTCCAGGGCGTCGCGGCAGGCGATGATCGCCTCGATCCGGCGCAGGGTGCGCTCGGGTCCGGACGCGCGGGCGATCCGCTCGAGGTCGCCCCGTATCTCCTCGTTCGCGATCGCCAGCGAGGAGCCGAGCTGGAGGGCCAGCACGTCCCGGTAGAAGCCCGTGAGGTCGGTCAGCGCAAGGTCGAGGGTGTCGCGCTGGGTGCGCGTACGTCGGCGCTTCTGCCGGTCTTCGAGCTCCTTCATCACGCCCGCCGTACCGCGCGGCATCCGGCCGCCCGTGCCCGCCCCGGCGCCGAGCGCGGCCCGCAGGTCCTCGGTCTCCTTGGTGTCGACCTCCTCCGCGACCTGCTTGGCATCCTCGGCGGCGGCGTCGACCAGCTCCTGGGCCGCCTTGAGGCAGCCGCCCACGTCGTCGATGCGCAGCGGGAGCTTCAGGACGGCGGCCCGGCGGGTCCGGGCGGACTCGTCGGTGGCGAGGCGGCGGGCCCGGCCGATGTGCCCCTGCGTCGCGCGCGCGGCGGCCGCGGCGACGGCGGGCTCGATGCCGTCGCGCCGGACCAGCACGTCGGCGACGGCGGCGACCGGCGGGGTGCGCAGGGTCAGATGCCGGCAGCGGGAGCGGATGGTGGGCAGCACGTCCTCCAGGGAAGGCGCGCACAGCAGCCACACGGTCCGCGGAGCGGGTTCCTCCACGGCCTTGAGGAGCACATTGCCGGCGCCCTCGGTCAGCCGGTCGGCGTCCTCCAGGACGATGACCTGCCAGCGGCCCACGGCCGGGGAGAGCTGCGCCCGGCGGACCAGGTCACGCGTCTCCTTCACGCCGATGGACAGCAGATCCGTGCGGACGATCTCCACATCGGCATGCGTGCCGACGAGGGTGGTGTGGCAGCCGTCGCAGAACCCGCAGCCCGGCTCGCCCCCGAGGGCGCGGTCCGGGCTGGTGCACTGGAGGGCGGCCGCGAAGGCCCGGGCGGCGGTGGCCCGCCCCGAGCCGGGCGGGCCGGTGAACAGCCAGGCGTGGGTCATCTTGGAGGCGGCGGGCGGCGGGGTCCCGGCCTCGACGGCGGTGACCAGGGCGTCGGCGTCGCGGGCGGCGGCGGCCAGCTGCGCCTGCACCCGCTCCTGTCCCACCAGGTCGTCCCATACGGGCATCGCGCCCACCGCCTTTCACCGGCCGTCGTTCCGTGGCCGTCCGTAACCCGCTCGTCCTGCTCCTGCCCGCCCCCAGTGTGGCGTGCGCCACTGACAATCCCCGTCAGCGGCGGCGCGGACCGCCCTCTTCGCCCTCGTCGTCCCGGCGCGGGCCGAGCAGCTCGTCCGCCAGGGTCGGCAGGTCGTCCAGCGGGGTCTCCTCGGCCCAGGCGGGCCGCGGCCGGCCCGCCTGGCCCTGCCGGTTCTCCTGGTCCTGCCCGCCCGGCAGGCCGTCCGCGCCGAAGACCGGAAGCTCGCGGGTCGCGTCGTCGCCCGCATCCCGGAAGATGCCCGGCGGCACCCGGTCGGCCGGGCTCTCCTGCGGACGCCGGGCCGTCGGCCGCGTGGCGGACCGGGCCGGGCCGGAGGACGGGGTCCGACCGGCCGAAGAGCTCGTACGGGACGGCCGTACGGGCGGCAGGACGGCCGTCTCGTCGGTCGCACCGGATGCCGGTACGGGCGGCAGGACCGCCGTCTCGTCCGCCGGGCCGGCCGGCTCGGCGGACCGCGGAACGGCCGGCAGTACCGAGGTCTCCGCCGCCGGGTCGATCTTCGGCACCGGGACCGTCTGCGTCACGTCGTCCGGCTGGACGACCCGCTTGACCAGCGGGGTCTCCACGGTCACGGCGTCGTCCGGCAGCGGTTCCTTGGTCATCGGCACCTTGGGGGCGGGGGCCGCGGGGGCCGCAGGAGCCGGCTCGGGCGCAGGCGTCGGCGCAGGCGGAGCAACCGCCGCGGCCTGTGCGGCCGCCGCTGCCGCCGAGGCCTCCGCCAGCCGGCGCGCCTCCTCGGCCCTCAGCAGGGCCTCCTCCGCCCGACGCTGCTTCTCCAGCCGCCGTTCCTCGGCCTCGGCGCGCAGCCGGGCCTCCTCCTCTGCCTGCTTGCGCAGCCGCTCCGCCTCCGCCGCGCGGGCCTTCTCCTCGGCCTCCGCGCGCAGCCGCTCGGCCTCGGCCCGGGCCCGGGCCTCCTCCTCGGCGCGCAGCCGCTCCTCTTCCGCCCTGCGGGCGGCCTCGGCCTCGGCCCTGATCCGGGCGGCTTCCGCCTCGGCCTTCAGCCGGGCTTCCTCCTCCGCGCGCAGCCGCTCCTCCTCCGCCTTGCGCGCCGCCTCTTCCTCGGCCCTGCGCCGGGCGTCCTCCTCGGCCTTGCGCCGGGCCTCGGCCTGGGCCGCCACCTCGGCCTCCGAGAGCGGGAGCATCCGGTCCAGGCGGTGGCGCACCACGGTGGTCACGGACTCCGGGTCCTGGCCGGCGTCGACCACCAGGTAGCGCCCCGGGTCGGCTGCGGCCAGCGTCAGGAAGCCGGCCCGCACCCGCTGGTGGAACTCGGCCGGCTCCGACTCCAGCCGGTCCGGCGCCTCCGTGAACCGCTCGCGGGCCGCCTCCGGCGATACGTCGAGCAGCACGGTCAGGTTCGGGACGAGCCCGTCGGTGGCCCAGCGCGAGATCCGGGCGATCTCGGTCGGGGACAGGTCGCGCCCGGCGCCCTGGTAGGCGACCGAGGAGTCGATGTAGCGGTCGGAGATGACCACCGCGCCGCGCTCCAGGGCGGGCCGGACGACGGTGTCCACGTGCTCCGCGCGGTCGGCGGCGTACAGCAGGGCCTCGGCGCGGTTCGACAGCCCGGCCGAGGAGACGTCGAGCAGGATCGAGCGGAGCCGCTTGCCGACCGGGGTGGCCCCGGGCTCGCGGGTCACGACGACCTCGTGGCCCTTGCCCCGTATCCAGTCGGCCAGCGCCTCGACCTGGGTGGACTTGCCGGCGCCGTCCCCGCCCTCCAGGGCGATGAAGAACCCGGCGTCGGACGCGGCCTGCACCGGCTCCCCGCCGCGCAGCGCCTCGCGCAGGTCGCGGCGCAGCGGTACGCCGCTGCGGTCGTCCGCCTTGGCGAGCACCACGACGGCGACGGGCAGCAGCAGGGCGCCGACCAGCATCAGGGTGAAGGCGGCCCCGCCGTGCGCGAAGACGACGTCCCCGGAGGCCAGCCGGTGCGGGCCGATCGCCGCGGCCAGGACGGGGGCGAGGACGGCTCCGACGCCCACGGCCACCCGTACGACGGCCTGCAGGTGCTCGGTGACCCGGGCCCGGCGGAACTCCTCGGTCTCCTGGTCGAGCAGGGTGTGCCCGGTGTTGGCTGCCACGCCCGCGGCGGTGCCGGCGAGCAGCGACAGGAACAGCACGGTCGCCGTGTCCGGGACCAGCCCGGTCAGCAGCAGCGCGAGCCCGGCCACCGCGATGGCCAGGGCCAGCAGCCGGCGCCGGGACAGCGCGGGCAGCACCTTGCCGGCCTGGGTGGCGCGGATGCCGATGGCGGTGCCGCCGAGCAGGGCCAGGACGAGCAGGGAGAAGGTGGCGGGGCCGCCGCCCAGGTCGAAGGCGTGCAGGACGGCGACGGCGGCCGCACTGGCCACGGCTCCGGCGACGGCGGCGCTGGCCAGCACGAGCAGCGGAATGGCCCCCGTACGCCCCTTGTCCGGCTGGTCCCCCGTCTTGGGGGCCCGCAGCCCCTCCAGCGGCGACCGCGGGCGCGGGGTCTTCGCCGCGGGCAGCACCAGCGGGAGCAGCAGCGAGACAGACGCGGCGAAGAGGCCGGCGGCCACGTACGAACCGAGGGCGGACTGGTTCTCGGCGAACCAGTCGACGCCGAGGCCGAGGGCCTTGCCGACCAGGGTCGCGGCGAGGAGCACGGCGGCGGCGACGGGCATCGCGGCGAAGGAGGTGCGCAGGGTCAGCCGGCGCAGCGCGTCGAGGTGGTCGGGCAGCGGCCGTACGGTCGCGCCCTCGGGCGGCGGCGAGGGCAGCAGGGCCGGAGCCGCACTCTCCTTGGCCAGGGTCCACAGCCGCTCGGCCACGCCGGAGACGAAGACGGTGGCCAGCAGCGCGGTGAGCGCGTGGGCCGGGATCCAGTCGAGCCACAGCGGGGCGACGACGAACAGGCCGATCCGGATCCCGTCGGCGCCGATCATCGTCCAGCGGCGGTCCAGCTTGCCGCCGGCCTCCTTCGGGGCGAGGAGCCCCGCCAGCGGACCGAGCAGGACGGCGCCGAAGAGCAGCGTGGCGAGGATCCGGACGCCGAAGACGGCGGCGATCGTGAGCGCCCAGCCCTGGTAGCCGCGGCCGAAGGTCTCTTCCGAGACGGCCGTCTGGAAGGCCAGCAGCACCAGCACCAACAGGGCGAGGGCATCGCCGATGCCGCTCACCAGCTGGGCGCTCCACAGCCGGCGCAGCCTCGGGGTGCGCAGCAGGGCGCGCACCGCCCGCTCGCGGGAATCCGCGGCGAGGGCTTCGTCGTAGGTGGGGTTCGCGGGGGCGGTCACGACCGTTGGCTGCTCGGCTCGCGTCATCCGCCCAGCCTATCCGCTGCGCTTGGCCGCTGCGGAGCCTGTGGATAACCATCCGGTGTGACCCCGGCCCCACTCCCGCGCTCCCGCCGGACGACCCCGGGCCCGTGCGATCCGCACGGGCCCGGGGGTTGGTCAGGGGTCGGTCAGGGGCTGGTCAGTCGTCCGACGCGGGGGCGGAGGCCGCCGCCTTCTTCGCGACCGTCTTCTTCGCGGTCGTCTTCTTGGCGGCGGTCTTCTTCGCCGTCGTCTTCTTCGCCGCGGCGGTCTTCGTCGCCGTGGCCTTCTTCGCGGGGGCCTTCTTGGCCGGGGCCTTCTTGGCCGTCTTCTTGGCCGGGCCCTTCGCGCGCTTCTCCGCCAGCAGCTCGTAGCCGCGCTCCGGCGTGATCGTCTCGACGTCGTCGTCCCGCCGCAGCGTCGCGTTCGTCTCGCCGTCCGTCACGTACGGACCGAAGCGGCCGTCCTTGACGACCACCGGCTTCTCGCTGACCGGGTCGGTGCCCAGCTCCTTCAGCGGCGGCTTGGCCGCGGCCCGGCCCCGCTGCTTGGGCTGGGCGTAGATGGCGAGGGCCTCGTCCAGGGTGATCGAGAACAGCTGGTCCTCGGTCTCCAGCGACCGCGAGTCCGTGCCCTTCTTCAGGTACGGGCCGTAGCGGCCGTTCTGGGCCGTGATCTCCACGCCCTCCGCGTCGGCGCCCACCACGCGCGGCAGGGACATCAGGCGCAGCGCGTCGTCCAGCGTGACCGTGTCCAGGCTCATCGACTTGAACAGCGAGGCCGTCCGCGGCTTCACCGCGTTCTTGCCGGTCTTCGGCGTGCCCTCGGGCAGGATCTCCGTCACGTACGGCCCGTAGCGACCGTCCTTCGCGACGATCTCGTTCCCGCTGATCGGGTCCTTGCCCAGCTCGAACTCGCCGCTCGGCTTCGCGAAGAGCTCCTCCGCGTACTCGGTCGTCAGCTCGTCGGGCGCCAGGTCGTCGGGCACGTCGGCCCGCTGGTGGCCCTCCGCGTCCTTCTCGCCGCGCTCGACGTACGGCCCGTAGCGGCCGACGCGCAGCACGATGCCCTCGCCGACCGGGAAGGAGGAGATCTCCCGGGCGTCGATCGCGCCGAGGTCCGTGACCAGCTCCTTCAGACCTCCGAGGTGGTCGCCGTCGGCCGGTACGACCTCCGTCGCGTCCTCGGAGCCGAAGTAGAAGCGCTTCAGCCACGGCACGGACTGGGCCTCGCCCCGCGCGATGCGGTCGAGGTCGTCCTCCATCTTCGCGGTGAAGTCGTAGTCGACGAGCCGCCCGAAGTGCGTCTCCAGCAGGTTGACCACGGCGAACGACAGGAAGGACGGCACGAGCGCCGTGCCCTTCTTGAAGACGTACCCGCGGTCCAGGATCGTGCCGATGATCGACGCGTACGTCGAGGGTCGGCCGATCTCGCGCTCTTCGAGCTCCTTGACCAGCGAGGCCTCGGTGTAGCGGGCCGGCGGCTTGGTCGAGTGGCCGTCCGCCGTGATCTCCTCGGCCGACAGCGCGTCGCCCTCCGCGACCTGCGGCAGCCGCTTCTCGCGGTCGTCGAGCTCGGCGTTCGGGTCGTCCGCGCCCTCGACGTAGGCCTTCATGAACCCGTGGAAGGTGATCGTCTTGCCGGAGGCGGTGAACTCGGCGTCCCGGCCGTCCGACGCGCGGCCGCCGATCTTGACGGTGACCGAGTTGCCGACCGCGTCCTTCATCTGGGAGGCGACGGTCCGCTTCCAGATCAGCTCGTACAGGCGGAACTGGTCGCCGGTCAGACCCGTCTCGGCCGGGGTGCGGAAACGATCACCCGAGGGGCGAATCGCCTCGTGCGCCTCCTGCGCGTTCTTGACCTTGCCGGCGTAGACGCGCGGCTTCTCCGGCAGGTAGTCGGCCCCGTAGAGCTGCGTGACCTGCGCCCGCGCCGCGGACACGGCGGTGTCGGACAGCGTGGTGGAGTCCGTACGCATGTAGGTGATGAAGCCGTTCTCGTACAGCTTCTGGGCCACCTGCATCGTCGCCTTCGCACCGAAGCCCAGCTTGCGCGAGGCCTCCTGCTGGAGCGTCGTCGTACGGAACGGGGCGTACGGGGAGCGGCGGTACGGCTTGGACTCGACCGAGCGGACGGCGAACGAGGTGTCCGCCAGCGCGGCGGCCAGCGCCCGCGCGTTCGCCTCGTCGAGGTGCAGCACCTCGCTCTTGAGCTGCCCGTTCGAGCCGAAGTCACGGCCCTGCGCGACGCGCTTGCCGTCCACCGTGTTCAGGCGGGCGACCAGCGTCGAGGGGTCGGAGGCGTCACCGGCGCGGCCGGTGGAGAAGGTTCCGGTCAGGTCCCAGTACTCGGCGGAGCGGAAGGCGATGCGCTCGCGCTCCCGCTCGACGACGAGGCGGGTGGCCACGGACTGGACGCGGCCGGCCGACAGCCGCGGCATGACCTTCTTCCACAGGACCGGCGAGACCTCGTAGCCGTAGAGGCGGTCGAGGATGCGGCGGGTCTCCTGGGCGTCGACCATGCGCTGGTTCAGCTCGCGCGGGTTGGCGACGGCGTCGCGGATCGCGTCCTTGGTGATCTCGTGGAAGACCATCCGGTGGACGGGGACCTTGGGCTTGAGGACTTCCTGCAGGTGCCACGCGATGGCTTCGCCCTCGCGGTCCTCATCGGTGGCGAGGAAGAGTTCGTCGGACTCGGCCAGCAGCTCCTTGAGCTTCCTGACCTGGGCCTTCTTATCGGCATTGACGACGTAGATCGGCGCGAAGTCGTGCTCGACGTCCACGCCGAGGCGGCGGACCTCGCCCGTGTACTTGTCGGGGACCTCGGCGGCGCCGTTCGGGAGGTCGCGAATGTGCCCGACGCTCGCCTCGACGACGTATCCCGGGCCGAGGTAGCCCTTGATCGTCTTCGCCTTGGCAGGGGACTCGACGATGACGAGTCGGCGGCCGCCCTTTGCGGTCTCGCTAGTCGGGGACAACTTGGCTCTTCTCTCCGGTCGGCACTCGGTCGCGGTACGGCGACGCTGCGGAGTGTGACGGTACAACCCGCCCCCGTGTCAAACGGCAGAAGCCCGCAACGGCCACTCGAACGGTAACCCGACAAGTGCCATTTCTGCCGCCCGGATACCGCGCCGGACCCGTAGCGATCACCGGGCAGAGTGGCCAGGGGGCCGTCTGGCCCCGCCGCCGCACCCCCTCTGACGTCCCGTTTGCGCCGCGCGTCCACGCGGGTCGGCGCGCCGGTGACCGGGCCGGTGATCAGGCTCCGATCCGGCCCGCGGCCGGGTCCGCACCCGGGCCGGCGATCACCGTCGTACGAGGCACCAGACGCCGAGCGCCAGGGAGGTCCCGGCGGCGAGCAGGGCCAGCGGAAGGGCCACGGCGGGACGCACACCCTCGGCCACCGGCGCCCGGCGCGCCGCACACGCCCCCGCCCAGCCCAGCAGAGCCGTTCCGAACAGCAGGAACACGGTCGCCGCGAAGATCGCCGGACCGCTCTCCATGCCGTTCACCCCTTACTCCCGCTTGCTCCCGGGCCGCTCCGCGGGTCCCGTACGGATCCCCCCGGATCCCCTCGGCAGGCCCGCGGCCGTACCCCTGCGCGGGAGTCTGCCAGGCGCCGCGCAACGGCTTGCGAACCCGGGGTTACATGAAGGTTTCGGCCACGGCCGGACACCCCGCAGGAGGGCGGCCGGCCGGGCCGCGCCGGCGTGTCGGCGCATCGGCGGAGGCGGGCGAAGGGGCGGCGTCACGGTCCGGCCGGGGGGGGCCGGTCAGCCCTCGGCCGGCTCCAGGAATCCCTGCTCGACCAGCACCCGGATCGCCTCGGGCGTCCGGTCCCGCAGCACGACGGGATCCTCCTGCACCAGGTGCGCGATCGCGTCCAGGATCCGGCCCGCCGTGAGTGAGCCGTCGCACACTCCCGCGAAGCCCGCCCCGACCGTGTCGACCTTGGTCGCCCGCCGCATCCCGCGGTTCTGCCGGAGCACCACGTGCTCCGGGTCCTCCGCGCCGGGCGCGCCGACCTGCTCCTGGACGACCTCGGCCGCCAGCACGAAGCGGGCCTCCAGCAGGGCCGCGTCGTCGTGGTCGCGCAGGTAGTCCTGCCGGGCGAAGTGGGCCACGACGGCGTCGCCGAGCGGCTGCTCCACCGAGTGCGGCCACTCCTCGACCACGATCGAGGGCTCCGCCGCGTCGCTGCGCCGCAGGGTGATCCAGCCGAAGCCGACGGCCTTGGTCTTGCGCGCCTCGAACTCGTCCAGCCAGTCCTCGTACCGCCGCGCGTACTCGGCGGGGTCGGTGCGGTGGTCGCCCGCGTCGCGCAGCCACAGCTCCGCGTACTGCGTGACGTCCTGCACGTCGCGCTGCACGATCCACGCGTCGCAGCCGCGCGGCACCCAGGCGCGGACCCGGTCGTGCCAGTCCTCGCCCTCCACGTGCTGCCAGTTGCCGAGGAACTGCGCGTACCCGCCCGGGTTGAGGTGCGCGCCGGCCTCCTGGACGAGGGTCCGGCACAGGTCGTCGCCGCCCATCCCGCCGTCGCGGTACGTCAGCCGGGCGCCGGGGGAGATCACGAACGGCGGGTTGGACACGATCAGGTCGTACGTGGCCTCGCCGACCGGCTCGAACAGCGACCCCTGGAGCAGTTCGGCCTCCTGGGCGCCGGACAGCGCCAGGGTCAGCCGGGTGAAGTCCAGGGCGCGGGGGTTGACGTCGGTGGCGGTGACCCGGGTGGCGTGCTGGGCGGCGTGCAGGGCCTGGATGCCGGAGCCGGTCCCGAGGTCGAGGGCGCTGCCGACCGGGGTGCGGACGGTGATCCCCGCCAGGGTGGTGGAGGCCCCGCCGACGCCGAGGACGACACCCTCCTCGCGGCTGCCGATCCCGCCGGCCCCGCCCACGGCGCAGCCGAGGTCGGAGACGATGAACCAGTCCTCGCCGTCGGGACCGCCGTACGGGCGCACGTCGACGGTGGCGCGCACCGTGTCCTGCCCGTCGGCGTCCTCTTCCCGGCGCAGCCACCCGTCCGCCAGCGCGGCCTCGACGGGCAGCGCCCGGGCGGCGTTCACGTACGGCTCCGGCTGCTGGAGCAGGAACAGCCGGACCAGGCCCGCGAGCGGGCCGTCGCCGCGGCCGCGCGTGGCGCGCAGGGCGGGGACCGTCTCGCTTCGGGCCAGCGCGGCGTAGGCGGGGGCGCCGAGCAGGTCGAGCAGGCCGTCGGCGGTGAAGCCGGCGGCGAGCAGGGCCGTGCGGAGCTCGGCGGCGCGGTCGGACGAGGGAAGGCTGGTGGTACTCACCGGTCCATTGTGTCGGCTGCCGCCGCCGATGCGTATGCCGCGCGGCCGTTGATGCCGAGATGCCGACGATGCGTGCGCCGGGCGGCCGCTGCCGGACCCTCCGCCGAAGCGTGCGTGCCGCGCCGCTCCGCCGGTGGCCCGGAGTGCACCGGGGCGGCCGGTTCCGCGGAACCGGCCGCCCCGGTCCGCGTACCCCCGACCCTGCCGCGTCCGCCGGCGACGGCGGCCGCCGGCTACCTCACTTCGCCGACGGCGACGGCGCCGCGACCTGGCAGCCCTTCTGGCTGTTCATCGCCTTGTCCAGGCCGCCGGCCTTGAGCGTGGCGAGCGCGTTCTTGCCGCCGTTGGTGGCCTGCTCGAGCCCGTCGGCCACGCCCTTGAGGCCTTCGGCGAACTTCGTCTGGTCCTTCGCGTCCAGGGCGTCCATCTTCGTCTTCAGGTCCGCGTAGCCCTTGGAGGACTCCTCGAAGCCCTTGACCGCCGCCTCCAGGGTCTTCTGGCCGTCCTTGACCGGCGGAACTCCCGCCCCCTGCAGGGCGGTCCCCATCGCCTTGTACGACGCCGACATGCTCCCGAACGCCGCCGAGTCGGTCGTCTGGACCTCTTCGGGCTTGCTGCTCTCCGTGGCCACGCGCTTGATGTCCGCGTTGGCCGTCTCGATCTTCTTCAGCTCGGGCTGCCAGCTGTTGCAGACCTTCTTGGCCCAGGCGTTGGCCTTCTCGTCCCCGTCGTCGCCGCCGCAACCGGACAGCACGAGGATCAGTACCGCACCGCCGGACACCGCGGCCGCAAACTTCTTGTTCACCGGATTGGTCCCTTCGAAGGCTCTCGGCCCGGAAGATACACGCCCGCCATCCGGGCACGCAGAAAGGCGGACAGACGGCGCGTCAGTCCGCGCCGCCTGTCCGCCGTTCGGGCGTAGCTTCGAGACCTCGGGCCGACCGGCCCGCAGACCCCTCCGCGGGGCACCCCTCGGGGCACCCCTCGGGTCAGGAAACCACCGCGGGATCGGCCTGCTGGGCCACCCTCTCGGCGGGCGCGCCCTCGCCCTCGGTGTCGTCCCCGACCGCGATGCCGCGGCGCTTGGAGATGTACACCGCGCCGATGATGACGACGATGGCCAAGGCCGCGACGATCGCGCGCACGGTGGCGCTCGTGTCGGGGCCGTAGCTGAACTGCACGACCGCCGGGGCGATCAGCAGCGCCACCAGGTTCATGACCTTGAGCAGCGGGTTGATCGCGGGACCCGCGGTGTCCTTGAACGGGTCGCCCACCGTGTCTCCGATGACGGTCGCGGCGTGGGCCTCGCTGCCCTTGCCGCCGTGGTGGCCGTCCTCGACGAGCTTCTTCGCGTTGTCCCACGCGCCACCGGAGTTGGCGAGGAAGACCGCCATCAGGGTGCCGGTGCCGATGGCGCCCGCGAGGAACGAGCCGAGCGCGCCGACGCCGAGCGAGAACCCGACGGCGATCGGGGTGAGGACGGCGAGCAGGCCGGGCGTGGCGAGTTCGCGCAGCGCGTCCTTGGTGCAGATGTCCACGACGCGCCCGTACTCGGGCTTCTCGGTGTAGTCCATGATCCCGGGGTGCTCGCGGAACTGGCGGCGCACCTCGTAGACGACGGCGCCCGCGGAGCGGGAGACGGCGTTGATGGCGAGGCCGGAGAACAGGAACACGACGGCCGCGCCCAGGATCAGGCCGACCAGGTTGTTGGGCTGGGCGATGTCCAGGCTGAGGTTCATCTCCCCCGCCTTGGCACCGACTTCCTTGACCGCGTTCGCGATGGCGTCGCTGTACGAGCCGAACAGCGCGGCCGCGGCGAGCACGGCGGTGGCGATCGCGATGCCCTTGGTGATGGCCTTGGTGGTGTTGCCGACGGCGTCCAGGTCGGTCAGGACCTGCGCACCGGCGCCCTCGACGTCGCCGGACATCTCGGCGATGCCCTGGGCGTTGTCGGAGACGGGCCCGAAGGTGTCCATGGCGACGATGACGCCGACGGTGGTGAGCAGGCCGGTGCCGGCCAGGGCCACCGCGAAGAGCGCGAGCATGATCGACGTACCGCCGAGCAGGAACGCCCCGTACACCCCGAGCCCGATGAGCAGCGCCGTGTAGACGGCGGACTCCAGGCCGACGGAGATGCCGGCGAGGACGACGGTGGCCGCGCCGGTCAGGGAGGACTTGCCGATGTCCCGGACGGGACGGCGGCTGGTCTCGGTGAAGTAGCCGGTCAGCTGCTGGATCAGGGCCGCGAGCACGATGCCGATCGCCACGGCGACGAGGGCCAGGATGCGCGGGTCGCCGGAGTGGTTGGTGATCGTGGCGTTCTCGACGCCGATGAGGTCCTTGTAGCTGGACGGCAGGTAGACGAAGACGGCGATCGCGACCAGGACCAGCGAGATCACCGCGGAGATGAAGAAGCCGCGGTTGATGGCGGTCATTCCGCTCCGGTCGGAGCGGCGCGGGGAGACCGCGAAGATGCCGATCATGGCGGTGACGACGCCGATCGCGGGGACGATCAGCGGGAAGGCGAGGCCGAGGTCGCCGAAGGCGGCCTTGCCGAGGATGAGCGCGGCCACCAGGGTGACGGCGTACGACTCGAAGAGGTCGGCCGCCATACCGGCGCAGTCGCCGACGTTGTCGCCCACATTGTCGGCGATGGTCGCGGCATTGCGCGGGTCGTCCTCCGGAATGCCCTGCTCGACCTTGCCGACCAGGTCGGCGCCGACGTCGGCGGCCTTGGTGAAGATGCCGCCGCCGACGCGCATGAACATCGCGATCAGCGCGGCTCCGAGGCCGAAGCCCTCCAGGACCTTCGGCGCGTCGGCGGCGTAGACCAGGACGACGCAGGAGGCGCCGAGCAGGCCGAGGCCGACGGTGAACATGCCGACGACGCCGCCGGTGCGGAAGGCGATCCGCATGGCCTTGTGCGAGACGTCGGTGAGGTCCTTGGCGGGTTCGCCCTCGGCGGGGGTGGCCTCGCGCGCGGCGGCGGCGACGCGCACGTTGGCGCGGACCGCGAGGCGCATGCCGATGTAGCCGGTGGCCGCGGAGAAGATGGCGCCCACGAGGAAGAAGGCGGAGCGCCCGGCCCGCTGGGTCCAGTCGTCGGCGGGGAGCAGGAAGAGCAGGAAGAACACGACGACGGCGAAGATCCCGAGGGTGCGCAGCTGCCGGCCGAGGTAGGCGTTGGCGCCTTCCTGGACGGCTGCGGCGATTTTCTTCATGCTGTCGGTTCCCTCGTCGGCGGCGAGTACCTGGCGGACCAGGATCTGCGCGACGACGAGTGCGGCAAGTGCCACGGCCGCGATCACCATGACGATGAGCCGATTGTCATCGGTGAGTACGGCGGCTGCCAGATCGGAGTTTCCGATCGGCGCGTTGGGGGTGAAGAGCCCCGTCATTCGTCCTCCTTGACGTGATGAGCTCAAGATGTGGACGGATTGTAGGGAGCTCTTCCCGATCAAAACAGTGCGCAGGAAACGGAATTGGCCTGCTCTTGCTCCTCAGCAATAGATCGCGTCACTCCATTACCCCCGAAAGAGGTAATGGGGCAAAGGCATTGACGCCTGATCATTGATCTAGGAAATGCCGCGGGGTATGAAAAAAGGCCCTGCTCAGCAGGGCCTGGATGAAGATCGGAAAAATCCCCGAACCACCGGACTCGTGGTACCGGCGGGCCGGGCGGGACGTGCGAAACCGGCGGGACTACGGGAGATCCGACGAGCCGGACACGGGCCAGCTCATCCGGATGGTCCCGCCCGCCTCCCCGCTCGTCACCTCGACGTCGTCGACGAGCCCGCTGATCACCGCGAGACCCATCTCGTCCTCGGTTTCGGTGTCTGGGTCCAGGGCGGCGTCGATGCCGGGCACGGCGCCCTCCGGGCCGCCGGCCGGTCCGGGCACCTCGTCGCCGACCTCGATGGAGAACAGCTTCTCCTCCTCGGTCAGGACCACCCGGACGGGCGCGGTCAGCCCGTTGCTGAGATGCAGACCGACGGCGCGCGAGCAGGCTTCGCCCACGGCGAGGCGGACCTCGTCGAGCACGGCTTCGTCCACGCCGGCCCGCCGCGCCACGGCGGCCGCGACGAGGCGGGCCGTCCTGACGTGTTCGGGCTGGGCGCTGAAGCGCAGTTCAACGGTGGCCATGCGCGTCCCCCTCGGACTACGGGCGTGCCTTACAGGGGCCCGGACCGCTGTCGGCCCGCGCCCCCGCTCCTCTTCGGCTCCCCCCGCGGCGCCTCGCGGCGCCCCGGAGGGTGTAACCGTCAGTCGGTGGCTGCGACGGCGTCCTCCACCGTCGTGTGGATCGGGAACACCTTCGTCAGGCCGGTGATGCGGAAAATCTTCAGGATGCGCTCCTGGTTGCACACCAGACGCAGCGAGCCCTCATGTGCACGGACGCGCTTGAGACCTCCCACGAGCACACCAAGCCCGGTGGAGTCGAGGAAGTCCACTCGCTCCATGTCGACAACCAGGTGGTAGCTGCCGTCGTTCACCAACTCGACCAACTGCTCGCGCAGCTTGGGCGCGGTATACACATCAATCTCGCCACCGACCTCCACGACCGTGCGGTCGCCGACAGTGCGAGTCGACAGGGACAGGTCCACGGATCCTCCAGCACCTTGCTATCGAGCGGCGCCCCCCAGGGGCCTCCCCACCCGTAGGCAGGGGAGGGATTGGCTGCCGCGATGGCATTCAATCACTTACCGGCAGGCGCGCACGACGCCTTCCGACCATTGTCCCGCACGCCGGTGACACACTCGGTTCCAATGGCCAATACTCACCGTCCCGGTCGGCCCACGGCACCCGAGGACCCACGACCCACTCCCGGCACGGTCCTGGACCGGCTCTCACGGGGGCCTTCTCGAGCTGCGCGCATCACCCATACGGAGCACTTGCCCCCTCGGGAGGGTCGTCATGCAGTCTGGCCCGACCGCATCCGAACGGATGTCGTAGCCGCGATCCGGACCGCCGGCATCGAACATCCGTGGGAACACCAGGCCACGGCCGCCGAGCACGCCCTGGACGGCGAATCGGTGGTCGTCGCCACCGGCACCGCCTCGGGCAAGTCCCTGGCCTACCTCGCGCCCGTGCTCTCCGCCCTCGCGGACGGCGCCGCGGCGCCGAACGGGCGGGGCGCGACCGCCCTCTACCTGGCCCCGACCAAGGCCCTGGCGGCCGACCAGCGGCGCGCCGTACGCGAGCTGGCCGCTCCCCTCGGCAACGCCGTCCGGCCCGCGGTCTACGACGGCGACACGCCGGTGGAAGAACGCGAATGGGTGCGCCAGTACGCGAACTACGTCCTCACCAACCCCGACATGCTGCACCGGGGGATCCTCCCCGCCCATCCCCGCTGGTCCTCCTTCCTGCGCGCGCTGCGCTACGTGGTCATCGACGAGTGCCACACCTACCGGGGCGTATTCGGCTCCCACGTGGCCCAGGTACTGCGCCGCCTGCGGCGGCTGTGCGCCCGCTACGGCGCCGATCCGGTCTTCCTGCTGGCCTCGGCCACCGCGAGCGATCCGGCGGCCGCCGCGTCCCGGCTGACGGGCGTGCCGGTCCTGGAGGTCACCGACGACGCCTCCCCGCGCGGCGAGGTCGTCTTCGCCCTGTGGGAGCCGCCGCTGACCGAGCTGCGGGGCGAGAAGGGCGCCCCGGTGCGCCGCACCGCCACGGCCGAGACCGCCGACCTGCTGACCGACCTGGTCGTCCAGGGGGTCCGCACGGTCGCCTTCGTCCGCTCCCGGCGCGGCGCGGAGCTGATCTCGGTGATCGCCCAGGAGCGGCTGGCCGAGGTGGACCGGTCCCTGCCCCGGCGGGTCGCGGCCTACCGGGGCGGCTACCTGCCCGAGGAGCGCCGGGCCCTGGAGCGGGCCCTGCACTCCGGCGAGCTGCTCGGCCTGGCCGCCACCACGGCCCTGGAGCTGGGCGTGGACGTCTCGGGCCTGGACGCCGTCCTGATCACCGGGTACCCGGGCACCCGGGCCTCCCTGTGGCAGCAGGCGGGCCGCGCCGGGCGCTCGGGGCAGGGCGCCCTGGCCGTACTGATCGCCCGGGACGACCCGCTGGACACGTATCTCGTCCACCATCCGGAGGCCCTGTTCCGCCGCCCGGTGGAGGCCACGGTCCTGGATCCGGACAACCCGTACGTCCTGGCACCGCACCTGTGCGCGGCCGCCGCCGAGCTCCCGCTGACGGAGGCGGACCTCGCCCTGTTCGGCCCGGCGGCCGCGGAGCTGATCCCGCAGCTGGAGGCGGCCAAGCTGCTGCGCCGCCGGGCGACGGCCTGGCACTGGACCCGCCGGGAGCGGGCCTCGGACCTGACGGACATCCGCGGCGAGGGCGGCCGCCCGGTGCAGATCGTCGAGGCGGCCACCGGGCGCCTGCTGGGCACGGTCGACGAGTCGGCGGCCCACACCGCCGTCCACGACGGGGCCGTCCACCTCCACCAGGGCCGCACCTATCTGGTGAAGCAGCTGGACCTGGAGGATTCGGTCGCGCTGGTCGAGGAGTCCAGCCCGCCGTTCTCGACCACCGCGCGCGACACCACCTCCATCTCCGTCCTGGAGACCGAGACCGAGATCCCCTGGGGTCCGGCTCGGCTCTGCTTCGGCTCGGTCGAGGTGACCAACCAGGTCGTCTCGTACCTGCGCCGCAAACTGATCACCGGCGAGGTCCTCGGCGAGGCCAAGCTGGACCTGCCGCCCCGCACCCTGCGCACCCGGGCCGTGTGGTGGACCGTGACCGAGGACCAGCTCGACGAGGCCCGGATCAACCCGGAGATCCTCGGCGGCGCCCTGCACGCCGCCGAGCACGCCTCCATCGGCCTGCTCCCGCTGTTCGCCACCTGCGACCGCTGGGACATCGGCGGGGTCTCCGTCCCCCTGCATCCCGACACCCTCCTGCCGACCGTGTTCGTCTACGACGGCCACCCCGGCGGCGCCGGCTTCGCGGAGCGGGCCTTCCACACGGCCCGCGCCTGGCTGACGGCGACCCGCGACGCGATCGCCGCCTGCGAATGCGAGGCCGGCTGCCCGTCCTGCATCCAGTCCCCCAAGTGCGGCAACGGCAACGACCCCCTCCACAAGCGCGGCGCGATCCGCCTCCTCACCCGCCTCCTGTCCGAGGCCCCGCCCTCCTGAGGGCCCTCGTACGCGCACCCCGGGCTCGTCGGCCGCCGGCACCGGCGGCCCCGCCCGGGCGGTGATCGTCGGGGCGAAGGGCCCCGTCGCGGGGCGGGCCGCCACCTCGGCGACCTCGCCGTGGACCGTGCAGGCGGCCACCGTCGCCCCCTGGGCACCGGCGACGCGGCGGGCCGCGGCGCAGGCGGCCTCGGGGCCGTGCGCCCAGGTCTCGGCGGCCGCCAGGGCCGCCAGGTCGGCGGCCGCCGCCGCGCGGTGCCGGGCCACGACGGCCTGGCCGAGCAGCAGCACCCCGCCGAACACCGCCCCCAGCACCGTCGCCACCAGTGCCGCCCACACCGTCGCCGAACCCCGGTCCCGGCTCACGGCGGCGGCCCCACGGCGTCCTCGGCCAGGGCCACCGCCTGCGCCCCGAGCCGCACCGGCAGCCCACCCGGGCCCGGCGCCGGCGCCGAGACCCGGACCCGCCACAGGTCCCCCTCCCGCTCCAGCCCCACCTGCGCCCCCGCGGGGGCGGCCGCCCGGGCCGCCGCCTCCGCCACACCCGGCGGCTCCGAGCGGGCCGCCGCCCGGGCCCCGGCCCGGGCCGCGTCCACGCACCGGATCTGCGCGGCCGCGGCCATCAGCGCCCACACCAGCAGCGCCGCGAAGAGCACGAGCGCGGGAATCACCAGGGCGGCCTCCGCCGTCACATATCCCCGGTCGCCCGGTCCCCGGTGCTTTTCCTCAGAACGGCACATCGAGTGCCTTCCCGATGGTCGACTGAAGCGCCGTGGAGACCACTTCACTCGTCACCACCTTGTACAGAACGGCCGCGAATGCACAGGCCGCGATCGTGCCCATGGCGTATTCAGAAGTGGACATGCCCGCGTCGTTCGTGCGGCCGCTCATCGCCGACCGCAGACGAAACCAGATGATCCTCATGACAACCTCCAGTTGATTCGGGTTCTTGACGTGATCTCAGTAGTGATCCGAGTGGTCTTTTCAGGCGCCGGGTCGAGCCTCGATACACGAGTCGAGTCGCCCGGGTTTCTGCCACGACTTCAGGTGGAGGAGAGAAGGCCGGAGGCCATTCCGATCACCACCGGGGCCACTCCGACCGCGAGAAACGCGGGGAGGAAACACAGCCCCACCGGAGCGGTCACGAGCACCGCCGCCCGCTGCGCCCGGGCACCTGCCTGCCGGGCCCGGTCCTCGCGCAGGGCCTTCGCCAGGCGGGACACCGGCTCCGCGGCCGGGGCCCCCGTCCGGGCGGCCCGCTCCAGGCACTGGGCCAGCGGGCGGGCGCCCGGTATCTGCGCCAACCTCCCCCACGCAGCGCCCGGTTCCCCGCCGAGCCGCAGCTCCGCCCCGGCCAGCGCGAGCCGCTCGCCGACCGGACCGCCCAGCGATTCGCCCACCACCTCGGCGGCCTCCACCGGCGCCGCACCGGCCGCGAGGCAGGCGGCCAACAGATCGGCCGCCAACGGGAGCTGGCTCTCCGCCTCCCGCGGATCCACCCCGGCCGGCGGCCGGGCCCGCCGCAGCCAGCGCCGCACCCCGATCGCCGCACCGCAGCCGGCCAGCACCCCCGGCACACCGCCGACCAGCACCCAGGCCGCGAGCAGCGCCCCCGCCGGGCCCGCCCACGCCGTCACCACCGCCCGTATCCCGGAGCCGAACACCGGCGACTTCCGCTCCGGTTCCGCCGAGATCACTGCGGCGATCCGGCGCCGGGCCGCCCGCGCCCTGACCCGGGCCGCCACCGCTGATGCCGTCCACAGCACCGCCACCGCGGCGCACAGCGCCGTCCCCAGCCTGTGGATCACCAAGTCGCCCATCACCGCTCCCCCGCCGACACGATCCGCCGACACCACAGCAGCCCCAGCGCCTCCAGCACCCCGCCCGCCAGCAGACAGCCCCACCCGACCGGGGTGTGCAGCAGCACGCGCAGCGGATCCGCCCCGAGCCCGGTGCCCATCAGCAGGCCGACCAGCGGCAGCAGGGCCAGCACCACCGTCGTCGACCTGGCCCCCGCCAACTGGGCCCGCAGGGACTCCTGCCGGTCCCGCTCGGCCCGCAACGCCCCCTCCAGCCGGTCCAGTCCGGCCGCGAGTCCCGCGCCCCCGTCCACCGAGACCGACCAGCAGGCGGCCATCCCGGCCAGCCCTTCCGCCCCGGGCTCCCGCGAGGCCTGACGCAAGGCCGCGGGAACGTCCCCGCCGAACGCCGCGGCGGCCAGTACCGCCGCCTCCGCCGGGCCCGGACCGCCCGAGCCCGCGACCGTCCGCCGTATCGCCGCGGTCAGCGCCTGCCCGGGCTGGGCCCCCGCCCGCAGCTCGCCCACCGCCGCTCCGCACAGGGCGATCACCCCGGCGGCCCGGGCGCTCCGCTCCCGCTCCCGCTGCCGGCCCCTCAGCCACCGCCGCACCAGAGGCACCGCCGCCGCGCCCGCCACCAACGGGATCACCGACCCGCCCAGCAGTGCGACCACGAGCCCCACCCCGAGGCAGGACCACTCCCGCCACCGCGCGGCCCGCACTCGAACGGCGATGAGCAGCCGCTCCCGGCGCACCGGACCGCGCGGCACCACGGGACCGCACCCGGCCAGCACCACCCGGGCCCGCCGGGACACCCGGTCTCCCCCGGCCAGCGCCCAGGCGGCCGTCCCCGCGCAGAGCACCCCGGCGAACAGCGGCACCGGCACCGCGGCCACCCCGTTCACCGCGCACCCCGCAGCAGCGGACGCAGCCGCTCCCAGCCCCGCTCGCGCACGAAGCCCCGGGCGGACCAGCGCAGCGCCGGTACGGTGACCACCAGCCCGGCGGCGTCCCGCTCCAGCACGTGCACCTCGGCCACCCGGCGCCGCCCGGCCCGGTCCCGGACCAGATGGACCACCAGGGTCAGCGCGGCCGCCAACTGGCTGTGCAGAGCCGCCCGGTCGAGCCCGGCGGAGGTCCCGAGCGCCTCCAGCCGGGCCGGCACGTGCGCGGCGGCGTTCGCGTGGACCGTGCCGCAGCCGCCTTCGTGTCCCGTGTTCAAAGCCGCGAGGAGATCGGCCACTTCCGCGCCGCGGACCTCGCCGACGACCAGCCGGTCCGGACGCATCCGCAGCGCCTGCCGGACCAGATCCGCCAGGGTGACCAGGCCCGCCCCCTCCTGATTGGCCGGCCGGCTCTCCAGCCGCACCACATGCGGATGGTCGGGGCGCAGCTCGGCCGAATCCTCGGCCAGGACGATCCGCTCCCCCGGGCCGACCAGCCCCAACAGGGCGCTGAGCAGCGTGGTCTTGCCGGTGCCGGTCCCGCCGGAGACGAGGAACGACAGCCGGGCCTCGACCATGTCCCCGAGCAGCCGCTGACCGCCGGGCGGCAGCGTGCCCGCCTCGACCAGCTCCTCCAGCGTGAACGCCCTCGGCCGCACCACCCGCAGCGACAGGCAGGCGGAACCGACCGCCACCGGCGGCAGCACGGCATGCAGCCGGGTGCCGTCCGGCATCCGGGCGTCCACCCAGGGCCGGGCGTCGTCCAGGCGCCGACCGGCGACGGCGGCGAGCCGCTGGGCGAGCCTGCGCACGGCATCGGCGTCGGCGAAGGTCACCGCGGTCAGCTCCAGGCCGCCCCCGCGGTCCACCCACACCCGGTCCGGGGCGGCCACCAGGACGTCGGTGACCTCCGGGTCGGCGAGCAGGGCTTCCAGCGGTCCGGCGCCGACCAGCTCGGAGCGCAACTCGGCGGCCGCGCCCAGCACTTCCGCATCACCGAGCAGCCGGCCCTGTGCCCGCAGCGCCGCCGCCACCCGGGCCGGGGTCGGCTCGGCCCCGCTCTCGGCGAGCCGCCGGCGCACCGCGTCCAGGAGTACGGCGCTCATGCCGCCACCCCCTGGGCGGGACCGAGCGCCCGCCGCCAGAAGCCGTCGCAGAACCGGGCCAGCGCGCCCCGCCCCTGCCCGCCCGGCGGTTCGCCCTCGGCGACCCGCCCCGGGAGCCCCACCTCGACCGGCACCTCCCCGGCGAGCGGCACCCCCAGCAGCCCGGCCACCTCCTCGGCGTCGAGCCCGCCCGGACAGCGGCCCCGTACGACCACGCGGACATCCCGGGCCACCATCCGCACGCCGGCCGCGACCCGGCCCGCGGCGGCCACAGCCCGCAACTCGCCCGGCACCACCATCAGCACCAGGTCCAGCTGGGCCAGCGCCTCGGCCACGGCTTCGTCCACCCGCCGGGGCAGGTCGACCACCACCACACCGCCCCGGCGGCGCGCGGCGGCGAGCACCGAGCGCATGGCCGCGGGCGGCACCACCACCCGGTCCCCGCGGTCCCAGCTGAGCACCCGCAGGGCGTGCAGCTCCGGCAGGGACTCCTCCAGCGCGCCGGCGGCCACCCGGCCCCGCGAGCCCGCGAAGTCCGGCCAGCGCAGCCCCTCGGCGCTCTCGCCGCCGAGCAGGACGTCCATGCCGCCGCCGAGCGGGTCCCCGTCGATCAGGACGGTCCGCTCGCCGGCGCGGGCGGCCCGCAGGGCGAGCGCGCACGCGAGGGTCGAGGCTCCGGCCCCGCCGCTGCCGCCGATCACCCCGACGGCGAGGGCCGGTTTGCCCGCGCCCTCCACCACATCGGCGATGCGGTCGACGAGCCGGCTCTCGGCGTCGGGGAGCCGGAGCACCTCCTCGGCGCCGATCTCCACCGCCAGCTGCCACACGAGGGGATCGTCCGGATCCCGGCCGACGAGCAGCACCCCGCCCCGACGCGGGGCGCCGCGCACCCGGCGGGCGGCATCGTCCCCGACGAGGACGAGCGGCGCGGACTCCCATCCGACGCTCCCGCCCGCCTCCAGGGCGGCTCCGGAACCCCTTTCGCCCCTCCCGGCGCCTCCGCCACCACCGCCTCCGCTTTGCTCGGGCACCGCATGGTGCACATGCGGCTCGGCGCCCGCGGCGGCGCACAGCCGCAGCAGATCGTCGAGCAGCAGCGGGTCCTCGGTGATGATCAGCGGCCGCCCGCCACCGGGCACGGCCCCGCCAGGAGTGCCCAATGGCCTGATTCCGCCTGCTTCCACGCGCTCCGGCAGTTCACACGACTTCGATCCAGCCACGATCTCCGCCCCCTTCTCACTGCAAATCCCGGCACCGCGGACTTCGCGGCCGGAATCACCGTGAGGCCATCCGGAAAAAGAAGTGGATCTTGCCCGAAAACTGTGGACAACAGGAGCCCTGTGAATAACTCCATCACCCCAACAGGTGAGTTCAGAGCGCGGCGGAACCACTACGCAGCGTCACGAGTCAGAAGAGGTGAGGGCCTTCGCCACGCAGGGCCCGCCGAGGAAGGAGGGCTGCAGGAATGGTCACTTGGGGCCGAAGGCAGGGACGCGAACCGCGTCCGGACATGCGACGACCCCCGCCGGGGGGGAGAGCGGGGGTCGTCCCCACGGTCCGACTCGGGGGGGGAGGAGCCAGACCGGGTTAGCACGGTCGCGAACGATCCGTGACTTCCATGGTGTACCCGAGAGCCTTCTCAGGCAAACCCACGCGCCACACCTTACGCCGAATGGTGGGCGCATATGCTCGGGGCGTGGAAATCCAGCCCTTGCCGCACTCGTCGCCCCGCACCGCAGCCTTCTTCGACCTGGACAAGACGGTCATTGCGAAGTCAAGCACTCTGACGTTCAGCAAGTCCTTCTACCAGGGCGGCCTCATCAACCGCCGTGCCGTGCTGCGAACTGCCTACACCCAGTTCATCTACCTGGTCGGCGGCGCCGACCACGACCAGATGGAGCGGATGCGTGAGTACCTGTCCTCGCTCTGCAAGGGGTGGAACGTCCAGCAGGTGCGGGAGATCGTCGCCGAGACCCTGCACGACCTGATCGACCCGCTGATCTACGACGAAGCCGCCTCCCTGATCGAGGCCCACCACACGGCCGGCCGCGACGTGGTGATCGTGTCCACGTCCGGCGCCGAAGTCGTCGAGCCGATCGGCGAGATGCTCGGCGCGGACCGGGTCGTCGCGACGCGCATGGTCATCGGCGAGGACGGCTGCTTCACGGGCGAGATCGGGTACTACGCGTACGGGCCGACCAAGGCCGAGGCGGTGCGGGAGCTCGCGGAGTCCGAGGGGTACGACCTCGCGCGGTGCTACGCGTACAGCGACTCGGTGACGGACATCCCGATGCTGGAGGCGGTCGGGCACCCGCACGCGGTCAACCCCGACCGGGCGCTGCGGCGCGAGGCGGTCGCGCGGGAGTGGCCGGTACTGGTCTTCAACCGGCCGGTGCGGTTGAAGCAGCGGCTGCCCGGGCTGTCGATGCCGGCGCGGCCGGCGCTGGTGGCCGCGGCGGCGGTGGGCGCGGCAGCGGCCACCGCGGGGCTGGTGTGGTACGCCAGTCGGCGGCGCGCCAGCGCCTTGGCCGCCGCCGCGTCCGCGTAACCCGCCCGCGGCGGGGCGGGCCGCGCCCAGGGGTCCGGGAGGCCGCCGGGCGTCGGGTTGCACCACCCCTGAGCTGCGCGGACGAGGCGCGCCCGGTTCGCCCCACGGTGTCCCGGAAAGTAAAAAAAGTGGGTAGGGGTTCCGCTTGTCAGCGAAGCGGAGTACAAAGGAGTCAACGGCCCGCGAGACCAAAGAACATCCGAGAGGATCATCTTTAAAACGCAGTAAGGCCCACGGACCGAAGCATGAACGCCGAGCACCCACGCGACGTCGACCCGTCGATTACGGGCCAGCCGCACCAGGTGACGGGCAAAGATCCCGGCCTGATGGGCAACTATCGAGGACGCTTGGTAACTGGGCGTAAATGCCAGCGGCGACACCAGAGCAAGACGGTGTCGCCGCAACCCTGCGCGGGGAGCGAGGGCGCGCGATTACGCCGCGCCGCGCTGCAGGGCCTCGCAGACCGCCGTCGACTCGCGGACACCCAGCTCGATCGCGCGGCCGCAGTGCGCGATCCACGCGGCCATCCCCTCCGCCGTCCCCGAGACGTAACCCTCGAAGGCCGCCAGGTACGCGTCCCGCCCCTGCTCGGCGTGGCCGACCTCCGCCGGGCAGATCGCCTTCGGGTCCAGACCGCTGTTGATCAGCACGATCCGTTCCGCCGCCCGCGCGACCAGCCCGTTGTACGAGCCGAACGGACGCAGCGCCAGCAGCTCCCCGTGCACCACCGCCGACGTGATCAGCGCCGGGGCCGAGCCGCCCGCGATGATCAGCCGGGACAGGCCGTCCAGCCGGCCCGCCACCTCCTCCGCGCTCGGCAGCGCCGCGGTGACGAACGGTTCGTCCACCGGCTCGCCCGCCAGCCGCGGCCGGCCCACCACGTCACCCTCGGCCGTCGACCCCGACGCCACCAGGTGCAGGCGCGCCAGCACCCGCAGCGGCGACTGGCGCCAGATGCTCAGCAGCTGCCCGGCCTCCGCGGTCAGGCGCAGCGCGGCGCCCACCGTGCGCGCCTCCGTCTCCGCCCCGAAGTCGGTACGGCGGCGCACCTCCTCCAGCGCCCAGTCCGCGCCCGACAGCGCCGCGCTCCCGCGCGCCCCGCGCAGCGCGGCCTCCGAGGTGATCTCCCCGCTGCGCCGGCGCATGACCCGGTGCCCGTAGACCCGGTCCACGGCCTTGCGTACGGAATCCACGGATTCGGCGACGCCCGGGAGCGAACCCAGGGCGGCCAGCGGGTCAGAAGCGCTACTCATAAGTAAGGAGCCTACGCACTGGGGGCGCATAGCACCGACCCCTCCTTGGAGTGGTCTTCTTCACTTACAAGCACCACACAAAGCGACCGAGCCACTACTCTTGGTGAACATGAAGATCGCTTTCGTGGGAAAGGGCGGCAGCGGCAAGACGACCCTGTCCGCCCTCTTCATCCGCCACCTCGCAGCCAATGAAGCCCCCGTCGTCGCGGTGGACGCCGACATCAACCAGCACCTGGGCGCCGCGCTCGGACTCGGCGAGGACGAGGCCGCCGCGCTGCCCGCGCTGGGCGCGCACCTGCCCCTGATCAAGGAGTACCTGCGGGGCTCCAACCCGCGCATCGCCTCCGCCGACACGATGATCAAGACCACCCCGCCCGGCGCCGGATCGCGCCTGCTGCGGGTCACCGAGGACAACCCGGTGTACGAGGCCTGCGCGCGGACGCTGACGTTCGACGGGGAGCCCGTACGGCTGATGGCCACCGGCCCGTTCACCGAGTCGGACCTCGGGGTCGCCTGCTACCACTCCAAGGTCGGGGCGGTGGAGCTCTGCCTCAACCACCTGGTCGACGGCCCGGACGAGTACGTCGTCGTCGACATGACCGCGGGCTCCGACTCCTTCGCCTCGGGCCTGTTCACCCGCTTCGACATGACCTTCCTGGTCGCCGAGCCCACCCGCAAGGGCATCTCCGTCTACCGCCAGTACAAGGAGTACGCGCGGGACTTCGGGGTCGCGCTCAAGGTCGTCGGCAACAAGGTGCAGGGCACGGACGACATCGAGTTCCTCCAGGACGAGGTCGGCGAGGACCTGCTCGTCACCGTCGGGCACTCCGACTGGGTGCGGGCGATGGAGAAGGGCCGCCCCGCGGCGTTCGAGCTGCTCGAAGCGAGCAACCGGTTCGCCCTCCAGTCCCTCCAGGACGCGGCCGACGACTCGTACGCCGACCGCGACTGGGAGCGGTACACCGCGCAGATGGTCCACTTCCACCTGCGGAACGCGGAGAGCTGGGGCAACGCGAAGACCGGGGCCGACCTGGCTGCCCAGATCGACCCCGATTTCGTCCTGCGGGAGAGCCCGGAGTTCCCTACTCCTCGCCCGACTCCTCTTCGGCCGGCTCCGCAGCCGGCTTGACCGCGGGGGCGGCCGGCTTGGCCGGCGGCCCCGCCGTCAGGAACTTCGTCCAGCCCTCCTCGGGCGCCTCCCCGACGTCGAGGCCGCGCATCCACTCCAGGACCTTGGGGTCCTGGGCGTCCAGCCAGTCCACCAGCTCGCGGAACGGCACGCAGCGGACCTCCTTCTGCGTGCACATCGACTCGATCGAGTCCTCGACGGCCTTCATGTACGTGCCGCCGTTCCAGGACTCGAAGTGGTTGCCGATGATCAGCGGCGCGCGGTTGCCCGCGTAGACCCGGTCGAAGGCCTGCTGGAGGCCCTCGCGCATCTGCTCACCCCAGTACGCGTGCTGCGAGGGGTCGCCCTGCGTGGTCGTACCGGACTGGTTGACCAGGTAGTTGTAGTCCATGCTCAGCGTGTCGAAGGCGCGGCCGGGCATGGGCACCAGCTGCAGCGGGACGTCCCAGAGGCCGTCCGTCTTCTTCGGCCAGATCTGCTTGCTGATGCCGCTGGAGTCGTAGCGGAAGCCCATGTCCTTGGCCGCCAGCATGAAGTTCTTCTGGCCTTCGAGGCAGGGGGTGCGGGCGCCGATGAGCTCCTTGTCGTAGTCGAACGGGAGAGGCTCCATCCCCTTGAGTTCCGGCGTGTTGGTCTTCCAGCCCTTGACGAACGACTTGGCCTGGTTGATCTCGCTCTTCCACTCCGGCACGGACCAGGTGCCGACGCCGCCGTCGGGGCCGCAGAAGTGGCCGTTGAAGTGGGTGCCGATCTCGTTGCCCTCGAGCCAGGCCCCGCGGACCTGCTCGGCGGTGTCCTTGATGCCCTGGACATCGCCGAAGCCGATGTCCGAGCGGCCGGACTCGTGCTGCGGGGCCGTGTAGAGGGAACGTTTCTCCTCCGGGAGCATGTACACGCCGCTGAGGAAGTACGTCATCCGGGCGTTGTACTTCTTGCCGACCTCGCGGAAGTGCGAGAAGAGCTTCTGGCTGTCCTCGCCGGCCCCGTCCCACGAGAACACCACGAACTGCGGCGGCTTCTCGCCGGGCTTCAGCTTCTGCGGCTTGCGTACGTTCGGCTGCGCACCCGTGTACGCGGTCGAGCCGTCCCCGATGGGCCGGTTGACACTCCCGGGAGCGGCCTCCGGGGCCGCCGCGCCCTTCTTGCCGTTCGGGCTCCCGGGGGACGGCTTGGCGGGCCCCGAGGTGCTGCACCCGGCGACGCCCAGCACCAGCGCCGTGGCGACCAGGCCGCCGGCGATCTTCTTCGTGGCGGCGATCATCCGTCCACCTCTCCTCGCAGTTCCATCGCGGGTCTTCCGCGCCGCAACGTCCCATGCGGTCCGCCGTGAAGATGATGTGACAAGCCGTACAAAATGCTTAATCACTCCTGGGTGCTAATTTCTAGACCATTTGCCCCCATTCCCTATCGCGTCCCTTTACTCTCCATTACCTTTCATTTACTGAGTGTTGAGACTCCCGCCGCTTCATCCCTCCGTAGAGGAGACGGGACCTATGACAGCCACCTCCCCCAAGGCCGACACGCCGCGCACGGGCCACCGCGCCGAGCTCCATGCCGACCTGTCCGCCTCCCTGACCGTGTTCCTGATCGCCCTGCCGCTCTCCCTCGGCATCGCGCTCGCCACCGGCGCCCCGCTCCAGGCGGGCCTGGTGGCCGCGGCCGTCGGCGGGATCGTGGCCGGGCGCCTGGGCGGCACACCCCTCCTGGTGAGCGGACCCGCCACCGGACTGACCGTCGTCACCGCCGAGTTGATCCAGCGCTACGGATGGCGCACCACCTGCGCCATCACCGTGCTCGCCGGCTGCTGCCAGCTCGGGCTCGCCGCGCTGCGCACCGCCCGGTCGGCGCTCATGGTCAGCCCGGCCATCGTGCACGGCATGCTCGCGGGCGTCGGCGTCACGATCGCGCTGGCCCAGCTGCACATCGTCCTCGGCGGCACCCCGCAGAGCTCCGCCCTCGCCAACGTCCTGGGCCTGCCCGGCCAGTTGGCGAACCTGCATCCGGCCGCGCTCGGCATCAGCGCCCTGACCCTGGTCGTCCTGCTCGGCTGGCCGCGGCTGCCCGGGCGGATCGGGCTCGCGCTGCGCAAGGTGCCGGCCGCGCTGGCCGCCGTCGCCACGGCCACGGCCTTCGCCGCGCTGACCGGGCTGGCCGTGCCCCGGGTGGACCTGCCGTCCTGGCGCAGCCACGCCCTGCCCGAGCTGCCCGAGGGGCCGGTCCTCGGCATCATCGCGGCCGTCCTGACGGTCACCCTCGTCGGCAGCGTGGAGTCCCTGCTGTCCGCGGTCGCCACCGACAAGCTGATCGCCTCGCAGCGGCGTACGGGCAACCGCCCGCCGCGCGCCGACCTCGACCGGGAACTGCGCGGGCAGGGCGCGGCGAACGTGCTCTCCGGGCTGCTGGGCGGGCTGCCCATCGCGGGCGGGGCCGTCCGCAGCGTGGCCAACGTCAAGTCCGGCGCCGTCAGCCGCCGGTCGGTCATGCTGCACGGGCTGTGGATCCTGCTCGCGGCCGCCCTTCTCGTCCCGGTCCTCGACCTCATCCCGCTGGCCGCGCTCGCCGCTCTGGTGATGGCGCTCGGCGTGCAGATGGTGAACGCCACGCATCTGCGTACGGTCACCCGGCACCGCGAGATCGTGGTGTACGTGACGACGATCACGGCCGTGGTGCTCGGCGGGGTCCTGGAAGGGGTCGCCGTGGGCATCGCGGTGGCCGTCGCGATCGCCCTGCACCGGCTGGCCCGGACGCGGATCACGATGGAGGTACAGGACGGGGTCCACCGGGTGTGGGCGCGCGGGCAGTTGACCTTCCTCGCGGTGCCGCGGCTGAGCCGGGTGCTGAACCAGATCCCGCCCGGCGGGCGCGTGGTGGTGGAGCTGGACGGCTCCTTCATGGACCACGCGGCGTACGAGACGCTCCAGGACTGGCAGCACGCCCACCTGGTGCACGGGGGCTCGCTGGAGGTCACGGGCCGCTCCACCACCCGGATGGCCGGGCCGGAGCGCGCCGACCGGGCCCACCCGACCCACCCGGCGCACTCGACCCACCCGGCGCACCAGCAGCACCAGCCGCACCGCGCCGATCAGCGCTCCCACCACCGCGGCGCCCATCGCGGCGGGCACCAGTGCTGCCGCCCCTGGACCCCGTGGATGAACCACTGCGACCACCGCACGACGGTGGAGCACACGATCCCCGGGGCCGCCGCGGCTCCCGACGCGCTGGAGTCCCTGGAGACCCCCGCCCCGGCCCCGACCCCGGCCCCGCGCCGCCGGGGCGCCGGCCAACTGGCCAGCGGGATCAGCGCCTTCCAGCGGGACACGGCGCCGCACGTCCGCGAGGAACTGGCCCGGCTGGCCCGGGAGGGGCAGCGTCCCTCCCAGCTCTTCCTGACCTGCGCGGACTCCCGTCTGGTGACGAGCATGATCACGGCCAGCGGCCCCGGCGACCTGTTCACCGTGCGCAACGTCGGCAATCTGGTCCCCCTGCCGGGCGCCGAGGCCACGGACGACTCGGTCGCGGCGGCCATCGAGTACGCCGTGGACGTGCTCAAGGTGGACAGCATCACGGTGTGCGGGCACTCGGGCTGCGGGGCCATGCAGGCGCTGCTGAACTCCACGCCCGGGGCCCCGATGACCCCGCTGCGCCGGTGGCTGCGGCACGGGCTGCCCAGCCTGGAGCGGATGGCCAGCCGCCACCACGCCTGGGTCCGGATCGCGGGCCGGCTCCCGGCGGACGCGGTGGAGCAGCTGTGCCTGACCAACGTGGTGCAGCAGCTGGAGCACCTGCGGGCGCACGAATCGGTGGCCCGGCGGCTCGCGGAGGGCACGCTGGAGCTGCACGGGATGTACTTCCACGTGGGCGAGGCGCAGGCCTACCTGCTGTCGGAGGGCGAGGACTTCTTCGACTGCCGGGTCTTCGACAGCGTCGGGCACCAGGCCGCGGAGCACGTCGGGCAGCACGCCTGAAAGATGACTGAATGATGACCGAATCGCCGTGACCGGCAGATCCGGATCATGGACACGAACGAACCGGTAGCCTCCGGTATCCGTGTCACGGAGTGGCCCCTTCCCGCACCCTGCAGCGGGAAGGGGCCACTCTGCACTCCGCCCGGCCGCCGTGATATAGGTCTAAACCAATTTTCGGCTACCCCTTGTCACCAGGGCCGCTGACTGATGAGCTATGCCCGGGGACACAACGGACACCCTGGGAAAGGGAGATGTCGTGAGCAACGAAAGCCTGGCCAACCTGTTGAAGGAGGAGCGCCGATTCGCTCCTCCCGCCGACCTGGCCGCCGCCGCCAACGTGACAGGGGCTGCGTACGCACAGGCCGACGCGGACCGGCTGGGCTTCTGGGCCGAGCAGGCCCGCCGCCTGACCTGGGACACCGAGCCGACCGAGACGCTCGACTGGACCAACCCGCCCTTCGCCAAGTGGTTCGCGGACGGCAAGCTGAACGTCGCGTACAACTGCGTGGACCGGCACGTCGAGGCCGGCAACGGCGACCGCGTCGCCATCCACTTCGAGGGCGAGCCCGGCGACAGCCGCTCGATCACCTACGCCGAGCTCAAGGACGAGGTCTCCAAGGCCGCCAACGCCCTGACCGAGCTGGGCGTCCAGGCCGGCGACCGGGTCGCGGTCTACCTCCCGATGATCCCCGAGGCCGTCGTCGCGATGCTCGCGTGCGCCCGCGTCGGCGCCGCGCACTCGGTGGTCTTCGGCGGCTTCTCCGCCGACGCCGTGGCCTCCCGCATCCAGGACGCCGACGCCAAGCTGGTCATCACCGCCGACGGCGGCTACCGCCGCGGCAAGCCCAGCGCCCTCAAGCCCGCCATCGACGAGGCCGTCGCCAAGTGCCCGCAGGTCGAGCACGTGCTCGTCGTACGGCGCACCGGCCAGGACACCGCGTTCACCGAGGGCCGCGACGTGTGGTGGGACGAGATCGTCGGACGCCAGTCCGCCGAGCACACCCCGCAGGCCTTCGACGCCGAGCACCCGCTGTTCATCCTCTACACCTCGGGGACCACGGGTAAGCCCAAGGGCATCCTGCACACCTCCGGCGGCTACCTCACGCAGGCCGCGTACACCCACCACGCCGTCTTCGACCTCAAGCCGGAGAGCGACGTCTACTGGTGCACCGCCGACATCGGCTGGGTGACCGGGCACTCGTACATCGTCTACGGGCCGCTCGCCAACGGCGCCACCCAGGTGATGTACGAGGGCACGCCGGACACCCCGCACCAGGGCCGGTTCTGGGAGGTCGTGCAGAAGTACGGCGTCACCATCCTGTACACCGCGCCCACGGCGATCCGTACGTTCATGAAGTGGGGCGACGACATCCCCGCGAAGTTCGACCTGTCGAGCCTGCGCGTGCTGGGCTCGGTCGGCGAGCCGATCAACCCCGAGGCCTGGATCTGGTACCGCAAGCACATCGGCGGCGACCGCTGCCCGATCGTGGACACGTGGTGGCAGACCGAGACCGGCGCCATGATGATCTCCCCGCTGCCCGGCGTCACCGAGACCAAGCCGGGCTCCGCCCAGCGCGCCCTGCCCGGGATCGGCGCCACCGTCGTGGACGACGAGGGCCACGAGGTGCCGAACGGCGGTGGCGGCTACCTGGTCCTCACCGAGCCGTGGCCGTCGATGCTGCGCACCATCTGGGGCGACGACCAGCGGTTCATCGACACCTACTGGTCCCGCTTCGAGGGCCGCTACTTCGCGGGCGACGGCGCCAAGAAGGACGACGACGGCGACATCTGGCTGCTCGGCCGCGTGGACGACGTGATGCTGGTGTCCGGCCACAACATCTCGACCACCGAGGTGGAGTCGGCCCTCGTCTCGCACCCGTCGGTCGCCGAGGCGGCCGTGGTCGGCGCCAAGGACGAGACCACCGGCCAGGCCATCGTGGCCTTCGTGATCCTGCGCGGCAGCGCCTCCGAGACCGACACCCTGGTCGGCGAGCTGCGCAACCACGTGGGCGCCACGCTCGGCCCGATCGCCAAGCCCAAGCGGATCGTTCCCGTCCAGGAACTGCCGAAGACCCGCTCGGGCAAGATCATGCGGCGCCTGCTGCGCGATGTCGCCGAGGACCGCGCGGTCGGCGACGTCACGACGCTGGCCGACTCCTCGGTCATGGACCTGATCCAGAGCAAGCTGCCGTCGGCTTCCAGCGAGGACTAGGCACCGGCTGCACCGACTGGGTGACGAGGGGCATTCGGCGCGTTGCGCCGGATGCCCCTTTCGCGCATAAAGTGAAGATCGCCTGATACGTCCTCGCGCAACCCTGTAAAGTACGACAAGCGTAAAGAAAGAATGCAAGTCCACAGGGTGCGCCGGGAAGTCTGGTCGGCAACGCGTTTCGCCATGCCGTCCAACCCACCCGGAGGTGTCCCCCGTGGCCGCGCCCAGCCCCACCGACCGCCACAGCCGCAAGTTCCTCGGCAGGCTCTCCCTGCCCGAACGGCGCTTCGTGGCCGACGCCCTGCGCGCCGAGACCGTCGGCGGCGTGCTCCTGCTCGTGGCCGCCATCGCCGCCCTGCTGTGGGCGAACATCCCCGCCCTCGCCGCCAGCTACGCCGACGTCCGCAACTTCCACATCGGACCGGCCTCCCTCGGCCTGGACCTCTCGCTCCAGCACTGGGCGGCCGACGGACTGCTGGCGATCTTCTTCTTCGTCGCCGGCATCGAGCTCAAGCGCGAGCTCGTCGCCGGCGATCTGCGCGATCCCAAGGCGGCCGCCCTCCCGGTGATCGCCGCCGTCTGCGGCATGGCCGTACCCGCGCTGGTCTACGTACTGGTCAACACCGCCGGCGGCGGTTCGATGGACGGCTGGGCGGTCCCGACCGCCACCGACATCGCCTTCGCCCTCGCCGTCCTGGCCGTCATCGGCACCTCGCTGCCGTCCGCCCTGCGCGCCTTCCTGCTGACCCTCGCCGTCGTCGACGACCTCTTCGCCATCATGATCATCGCGGTGTTCTTCACCAGCGAGATCGACTTCCTGGCCCTCGGCGGCGCGGTCCTGGGCCTGGTCGTCTTCTGGTTCCTGCTCCGCAAGGGCGTCCGCGGCTGGTACGTGTACGTCCCGCTCGCCCTGGTCATCTGGGGCCTGATGTACAACAGCGGCGTCCACGCCACCATCGCCGGCGTGGCCATGGGCCTGATGCTCCGCTGCTCCCGCAAGGAGGGCGAGGACACCTCCCCCGGCGAGCACATCGAGCACCTCGTGCGGCCCGTCTCGGCCGGCCTGGCCGTACCGCTCTTCGCGCTGTTCTCCGCCGGGGTCTCGCTCTCCGACGACTCCATCGCCCAGGTCTTCACCCGGCCCGAGACGCTCGGCGTCGTCCTCGGCCTGGTCGTCGGCAAGGCCGTGGGCATCTTCGGCGGCACCTGGCTGGCCGCCCGCTTCACCAAGGCCGAACTCAACGAGGACCTGGCCTGGCCCGACGTACTCGCCGTGGCCTCCCTCGCCGGCATCGGCTTCACCGTCTCGCTCCTCATCGGCGAACTCGCCTTCACCGACGACCCGACCCTCACCGACGAGGTGAAGGCCGCCGTCCTGTTCGGCTCGCTCATCGCCGCCGTCGTCGCGAGCGTCATGCTCAAGCTCCGCAACCGCAAGTACAGGGCCCTCACCGAGGACGAGGAGCGCGACGAGGACCTCGACGGCATCCCGGACATCTACGAGCAGGACAAGCCGGAGTACCACCTGCGGATGGCGAAGATCTACGAGGCGAAGGCCGCGGAGCACCGGCGCAGGGCCGAGACGGCCACGGCCGCCGCGCTCGAAGCGGCCACCGGGTCCAGCGCCGAGCGCGACCGTCCGGCATGATCTGAACTGACGCCGTGACGGGCGCGGTGACGGGCGCAGGACAGGCGCCGCCGCGCGGGGCGTCGACAGCAGACGACGGCAGATGACAGAGGGAGAGAGCGATGAGCGCAGTGGACCAAGGGGCGCAAGGAGCCGAGCGCACGCTCGGCCAGCTGGTCGCCTCGGCCACCGCCGAGATGTCCGCCCTGGTGCACGACGAGATCGCCCTCGCCAAGGCGGAGATCCGCCAGGACGTCAAGCGCGTGGGCATCGGCGGCACCGCCATCGGGATCGCAGGGGTGTTCGCCCTGTTCTCCCTGCCCGTGCTGAGCTTCGCCGCGGCGTACGGGATCCACAACCTCGGGCTCGGGCTGGCCTGGTCGTTCCTCATCGTGGGCGTGGCGTTCCTGCTGCTCGCGGGCCTGCTGGCGCTGATCGCCGTATCGAAGTTCAAGAAGGTCAAGCCGCCGGAGAAGACCATCGCCTCGGTCAAGCAGACCGCGGCGGTCGTCGGGAACGTCAAGCCGCATCCGCGGTCGGTGAGTGACCAGGCCGTGGGTGTGGCACGCTCGTCCTCATGACAGCGCCCTCACCGGACTCCAGCACTCCGCCCACCGCCGCGACGGCGGTCAGGATCGACGTGCCCGGCGGGCGAGCGGTGACCCACCGGGACGTCGCGGCCAACGGGGCCCGGTTCCACGTCGCCGAGATGGGCGACGGGCCGCTGGTGCTGCTGCTGCACGGCTTCCCGCAGTTCTGGTGGACCTGGCGGCACCAGTTGACCGCGCTCGCCGACGCCGGGTACCGGGCGGTCGCGATGGACCTGCGCGGGGTGGGCGGCAGCGACCGCACCCCGCGCGGCTACGACCCCGCGAACCTGGCGCTCGACATCACCGGGGTCGTACGGTCCCTCGGCGAGCCGGACGCCGCCCTCGTGGGGCACGACCTGGGCGGCTACCTCGCCTGGACCGCGGCCGTGATGCGGCCCAAGCTGGTGCGCCGGCTCGTGGTCTCCTCGATGCCGCACCCGCGGCGCTGGCGCTCGGCGATGCTCTCCGACTTCGGCCAGACCCGGGCCAGTTCGCACATCTGGGGCTTCCAGCGGCCGTTCGTCCCCGAGCGGCAGCTCGTCGCCGACGACGGGGCGATCGTGGCCGAGCTGATCCGGGACTGGTCCGGGCCCCTGCCGCCTGCGGCGGAGGACCTGGAGGTGTACCGGCGCGCGATGTGCATCCCGTCCACCGCGCACTGCTCGATCGAGCCGTACCGCTGGATGATGCGGTCGATGGCCCGCCCGGACGGGCTCCAGTTCAACCGCCGGATGAAGCGGCCGGTGCGCGTGCCGACGCTGCACCTGCACGGTTCGCTCGACCCCGTCATGCGGACCCGGAGCGCCGCCGGCTCCGGGGAGTACGTCGAAGCCCCGTACCGCTGGCGGCTGTTCGACGGCCTCGGGCACTTCCCCCACGAGGAGGATCCCGCGGCCTTCTCGACCGAGCTGGTGAACTGGCTGAAGGACCCCGAGCCGGACCGCTGAACCGACGGGATCTCAGCTGACCAGCCATCAGTACGACTGTCTTACGAACATTCAATTGCCCGGCGCATAGGCCAATTGGCCGCCCCGGACGGGGTTACCGACCTTGGGGCCCGGGCACAGCTCGTTGTATGGGCTGGACGCACGACTACGGTGACACCGCACGCGAACGCCGCCCGGCAGCGACGCCGGGCACGCACGGGAGGACGGGCCGGGACGGCCACGACCCCCGACTCGGGATTCCGCGCATCCTGCGCCGCCGGGCCCGCTGGGTCTCGGCCCGCCTGCGGCATCCACGGACGTAGCCGCGGCCGTGCCCCGTCCCGTACGGGCCCCTGCGGACCCGTACGGATCAGAGGGCGCAGCCCTGGCTGTCGGCCCGCCGGTCGGAGACCTTCCCGATCCGGATGTCGTCGCGGACCTCGTCCGCCGTCAGCGCGTACCCGGTGTTCGGGTCGTCGAGCGACTTCGCGAAGACGACCCCGTACACCTTGCCGTCGGGCGTCAGCAGCGGCCCGCCGGAGTTGCCCTGGCGGACGGTCGCGAACAGCGAGTAGACATCGCGCCGGACGGTGCCGCGGTGGTAGATGTCCGGGCCGTTGGCGTTGATCCGGCCGCGGACGCGGGCCGCGCGGACGTCGTACGCGCCGTTCTCCGGGAAGCCAGCGACGATCGCGTCGCTGCCGCTCGACGCGTCCTTGTCGGTGAACTCCAGTGCGGGCGCCTTCAGCTTGGGCACGTCCAGGACGGCGATGTCGCGCTCCCAGTCGTAGAGCACGACCTTGCCGTCGTAGAGCTTGCCCTCGCCGCCGATCTGCACGGTCGGCTCGCCGACCCCGCCGACGACGTGCGCGTTGGTCATGACCTTGCCGGGCGCGAAGACGAAGCCGGTGCCCTCCAGGACCTTGCTGCAGCTCGGCGCGGTACCGACGACCTTCACGATCGAGCGCTTGGCCGCCTCGGCGACGGGGCTGCGGGCGAGCGCCGGATCGGGCGCCTTCACCTCGGTGATCGGCTCGTTCGAGAACGGGCTGAAGACCTGCGGGAAGCCGCTGCGCGCGAGGGTGGAACTGAAGTCCGAGAACCAGGTGTTCGCCTGGGCGGGCAGCACCCGCGACACGCCCAGCAGCACCTTGGAGTTGCGGACCTCCTTGCCCAGCGTGGGAAGTGACGTCCCGGCGAGGGCGGAGCCGATCAGCCACGCCACCAGCAGCATCGCGACGACGTTGACCAGGGCCCCGCCGGTCGCGTCGAGCGCGCGCGCCGGCGACCACGTGATGTGGCGGCGCAGGCGGTTGCCCAGATGGGTGGTGAAGGCCTGCCCGATCGAGGCACAGACGATGATCACGACGACGGCGATGACCACGACCGTGGTGGACACCTGGGTGCCGTTGTCGGTCACCCGGTCCCAGACCAGCGGGAGCAGGGACACGGCGATGAGACCACCGCCGAGGAAGCCGATCACCGACAGGATGCCGACGACGAACCCCTGGCGGTAGCCGACGATCGCGAACCACACGGCGGCGAGCAGCAACAGGATGTCCAGCACGTTCACGAGGGTCACCGTCTCATGCGCGCCAGTCGAGCGGGACCTGCCTCGATCGGTCCCACGGCAGCTCCCATCCGGCGAAATGCAGGATCCGGTCGATCACTCCGGCGGTAAAACCCCAGACCAGAGCCGATTCGACGGTGAAAGCGGGCCCCAGGTGGCCGCTCGGGTGGACGGCCGTGACCCGGTGATCGGGATCCGTGAGATCGGCCACGGGAACCGTGAAGACGCGGGCCGTCTCGGCGGGATCCACGGCGCCGACGGGGCTGGGATCGCGCCACCAGCCGAGCACCGGGGTCACGACGAACTCGCTGACGGGGATGTACAGGCGCGGCAGGACACCGAAGAGCTGGACGCCGGCGGGGTCGAGCCCGGTCTCCTCCTCGGCCTCGCGCAGGGCGGCGCGCAGCGGGCCTGTGGTGTGCGGATCACCGTCCTCCGGATCGAGGGCGCCACCGGGGAACGAGGGCTGGCCGGCATGCGAGCGCAGGGTTCCGGCGCGCTCCATGAGCAGCAGCTCGGGTCCGCGGGGGCCCTCGCCGAAGAGGATCAACACGGCGGACTGGCGGCCCCGGCCGTCCTCGGGCGGCAGGAACCGGCTGAGCTGGGTCGGCCGGACCGTCGCCACGGCCTCGACGACGGGATCGAGCCACCCGGGCAGGCCCCGGGTGCTGACGCGCGGAGCGCCCTGGTCCTCGTACTCGTACGGGGCCTGCGGCTTGCCCTGTCGCGGCGGCGCAGCCGCCTGGGTCACACCGCTCTGGTCCCGCGCTCCGCGCGTCATAGGCACCCCTGCTCCCTGCCGTCGCCGACACCGTCGCCGTCCCGATACGGGGACAACGCAGCCCCGGGCCGGATTCGTTCCTCCGCGGGCCGCCGTGCGGCGACCGGCGGCCGTGCTGCGTGCTCTGTGCTGCGTGTGCTGTGCGTGCTGCGTGCTGTGCGTGTGCTGCGTGCGGCGTGCTTCCGCGGTGCGGGCTCAGGAGCCGGTCGAGGCCGCCTGGGCGGCCTGGGCGGCGCCCAGCGGCGGGGCCGGGAGGCCCGGGTAGTCCGGCGGCGGGCTCAGCCGCTGGCCGGGCTGGCCGCCCTTCTCGTACTTGAGCAGCTTCCGCGCCTTCTCCGGGTCCGTCTCGCCCTCCCCGTACGCCGGGCACAGCGGGGCGATCGGGCAGGCGCCGCAGGCGGGCTTGCGGGAGTGGCAGATCCGGCGGCCGTGGAAGACGACGCGGTGCGAGAGCATCGTCCACTCGCTCTTCGGGAAGATCGCGCAGATCTCCGCCTCGACCTTCTCCGGGTCTTCCTGCTCGGTCCACTTCCAGCGGCGCACCAGCCGGCCGAAGTGGGTGTCCACGGTGATCCCCGGGACGCCGAACGCATTGCCGAGCACCACGTTGGCCGTCTTCCGGCCGACTCCCGGCAGCGTCACCAGGTCCTCGATCCGGCCGGGCACGTTCCCGCCGAAGTTGTCCCGCAGGGCCTGCGAGAGGCCGAGGAGGGAGCGCGCCTTCGCCCGGAAGAACCCGGTCGGCCGGATGATCTCCTCCAGATCCTCGGGCACGGCCGCGGCCATGTCCTCGGGGGTCGGGTAGGCGGCGAACAGGGCCGGGGTCGTCTGGTTCACGCGCAGGTCGGTGGTCTGCGCGGAGAGGACCGTGGCGACCAGCAGCTCGAAGGGATTCCGGAAGTCGAGCTCCGGATGGGCGTACGGATAGATCTCGGCCAGCTCGCGGTTGATGCGGCGGGCACGGCGCACCATCGCCAGATGCGATTCCGGTTTCTTGGCCGAACCTTTGCCCTGAGGTCTCGGCAGGGCCTTCCGGGGCTTCCCCGGCGTCTTTTCGGGGGCTTGTTCGCCCACAGCTGAATTGGGCCCGCCCGTCACTCCCGCGGACCCCTTGGCCTGTGCTCTCACCGGCTTATTGGACACCCGGCCAGCCTAAGGCCGGGCGCTGACACCCGCCTGGACCTCAGGTAACACCACTCTGATTGGCCTCTCACCGCACAGCACACGCGTACGTCCGGCATCCTTGGTAGTGATTGATCGCACTGTTTGAGCCGTCCGGCAAAATGGGGGACCAGGTCCCCCTGAGCTGGTCGACATAGGAGAGAGACTCGTGGACGACGTTCTGCGGCGCGCCCCGCTCTTCGCGGCGCTCGATGATGAGCAGGCCGCGGAGCTCCGCGCCTCCATGGGCGAGGTGACCCTCGCACGCGGTGACGCCCTGTTCCACGAGGGCGACCCCGGCGACCGGCTGTACGTGGTGACCGAGGGCAAGGTGAAGCTGCACCGCACCTCCCCCGACGGTCGCGAGAACATGCTGGCCGTCCTCGGCCCGGGCGAGCTGATCGGCGAGCTGTCGCTGTTCGACCCCGGACCGCGCACCGCCACCGCCACCGCCCTGACCGAGGTCAAGCTGCTCGGCCTCGGCCACGGCGACCTCCAGCCCTGGCTCAACGCCCGGCCCGAGGTCGCGACCGCGCTGCTGCGCGCGGTGGCACGGCGCCTGCGCAAGACCAACGACCAGATGTCCGACCTGGTCTTCTCCGACGTGCCGGGCCGCGTCGCCCGCGCCCTCCTGGACCTGTCGCGCCGCTTCGGCGTGCAGTCCGAGGAAGGCATCCACGTCGTGCACGACCTGACGCAGGAAGAGCTGGCCCAGCTGGTCGGTGCCTCCCGCGAGACGGTCAACAAGGCCCTCGCGGACTTCGCGGGCCGCGGCTGGCTCCGCCTGGAGGCCCGCGCGGTCATCCTGCTGGACGTGGAGCGGCTGGCGAAGCGGTCGCGCTGACCGCGCTCCGGATGTGTGTGGAGGGGTCCTGCCCGGTCGGGCGGGGCCCCTCTGCCGTTTCCCGCTGCGCCGTGGCCGACTGCCGTTTCCCGCTGCGCCGTGGCCGGCCCACCCGGCGCGCTCAGACCTCGGTCAGCGCCTCGACCGCCTGCTTCGCCTCGAGCAGGCCGGCCCCGGTGACGCGCCGGTAGACCCGGATGGCCTCGACCGTACGGCCGTCGCGCACGAGCGCCCGTACCCCGTCCAGCCCGGCCGGCTCCGGCTCCTCGATGCCGAAGTGGTCCAGGACCAGGCCCAGGCGCCGCTCCAGCCGCTCCGAACGGCGCTCCAGGGCCTTCATGCGCAAGGTCACCGTCGAGGTGATCCACGAGGCCGTGGCGATCAGCGCGAGCAGCAGGAACAGCGTGGTCATTCGGGGCCCCCCGGGATCAGTCCGTGATCTTGAAGGTACTCCAGCTGCGCCCGTACGGACCATTCCGCGGCCGGCCACAGCGAGCGGTCCACGTCCGCGTAGACGTGGGCGACGACCGCCGCCGGGGTCGTGTACCCGTCCTCCACGGCGGTCTCGACCTGGGCGAGCCGGTGCGCGCGGTGGGCCAGGTAGAACTCCACCGCGCCCTGTGCGTCGTCCAGGACCGGCCCGTGGCCCGGGAGGACCGTGTGCACGCCGTCGTCGACCGTCAGCGAGCGCAGCCGGCGCAGCGAGTCCAGGTAGTCGCCGAGGCGGCCGTCGGGGTGGGCCACGACGGTGGTGCCGCGGCCGAGGATCGTGTCGCCGGTCAGGACTGCGCGGTCGGCGGGCAGGTGGAAGCAGAGCGAGTCGGCGGTGTGGCCGGGGGTCGGGACCACGCGCAGCTCCAGGCCGCCGGTGCGGATGACGTCCCCGGCGCCGAGCCCCTCGTCGCCGAGGCGCAGGGCGGGGTCGAGCGCGCGGACCTTGGTACGGGTGAGCTCGGCGAACCGGCCCGCGCCCTCGGCGTGGTCGGGGTGGCCGTGGGTCAGGAGGGTCAGCGCGATCCGCTTGCCCGCCTGTTCGGCGGTCTCGATGACCGCGCGCAGGTGGGCCTCGTCCAGGGGGCCGGGATCGATGACGACGGCTTCCGCGGAGCCGGGCTCCGAGACGAGCCAGGTGTTGGTGCCGTCCAGGGTCATCGCGGAGGCGTTGGGGGCCAGGATGTTGACCGCGCGGGCGGTGGCGGGCCCCGAAGTGACGATTCCGCGGGGCTGTCCGGGCAGAGCGGCCGCATCCGTCACGGGGTGCCTCCGAGGCGGACGTGCTTGGTGAACTCGTCGTGTCCGGGCCAGCTGAGCACCAGCTCCCCGTTCTCCAGCGTGGCCTCGGCCAGTACGGGGGTCAGGTCCTGGGCCGCGGAGGCGGTGAGGGCGTCCACGGCGCTCCCGTACGGCTCCAGCGAGCGGAGCGTGGAGATGGTGGGCGGCATCATCAGCAGCTCGCCCTTGTCGTAGCCGGAGGCGGCGTCCGCGGGGCGGATCCAGACGGTCCGGTCGGCCTCGGTGGAGGCGTTGCGGGTGCGCTGGCCCTCCGGGAGGGCGGCGACGAAGAACCAGGTGTCGTAGCGGCGCGGCTCGAACTCCGGGGTGATCCAGCGGGCCCAGGCGCCGAGCAGGTCGGAGCGCAGCAGCAGGCCGCGGCGGTCGAGGAACTCGGCGAAGCTGAGCTCGCGGGCGACCAGGGCCACCCGGTCGGCCTCCCAGTCGTCGCCCGTGGTGTCGCCGACGACCGTGTCGGGGGACTCGCCGGCGAGCAGGACGCCGGCCTCCTCGAAGGTCTCGCGGACGGCGCCGCAGACGATCGCCTGGGCGGTGCGGGGGTCGGTGGCGAGGCGGGAGGCCCAGTCGTCCTGGCTCGGACCGGCCCAGCCGACGAGGTGGTCCTCGTCGCGCGGGTCGACCCCGCCCCCGGGGTAGGCGTACGCGCCGCCCGCGAAGGCCATGGAGGCCTTGCGGCGCAGCATGTGCACGGCGGGGCCGGCGGGGGTGTCGCGGAGCAGCATGACGGTGGCGGCGCGGCGGGGTTCCACCGGGACGAGGGAACCGTCCATGAGCGCGCGGATGCGGTCGGGCCACTCCGGCGGGTACCACTGGCCTCCGGCGGGGGCTGGCTGCTGACCGTGCTGACCATTCGGCATGTCGGGATGCTACGGGTATCCGGCCCGATGTTCGAGAGCCCACCGGGGCGGGCCGGTCGCGAGGCGGAACGGAAACGGCGTCGGGGCCGGGAACGGGGCCGGTGCCGCGCGCGGGAACGCGAACGGCCCCGGCGGGCCGACGGGCCCGCCAGGGCCGGAGCGCACGAGGGGTGCGTCAGGAAGACGAGACTTCCACCTGGAGCTCGACCTCGACCGGGGCGTCCAGCGGCAGGACCGCCACGCCGACGGCGCTGCGGGCGTGGACGCCCTTGTCGCCGAGCACCTCGCCCAGCAGCTCGCTCGCACCGTTCAGCACGCCCGGCTGGCCCGTGAAGTCCGGGGCCGAGGCCACGAAGCCGACGACCTTCACGACGCGCTCGATCTTGTCGAGGTCGCCGATCACGGACTTGACCGCCGCCAGGGCGTTCAGCGCGCAGACCGCGGCCAGCTTCTTGGCCTCCTCCGCGGAGACCTCCGCCCCGACCTTGCCGGTCGTCGGCAGGCTGCCGCTGACCATCGGGAGCTGCCCCGCGGTGAACACGTACGCGCCCGACCGCACGGCCGGCTGGTACGCGGCCAGCGGCGGGACGACGTCCGGCAGGGTCAGGCCGAGCTCGGCCAGCTTCGCCTCGACAGCGCCGCTCATGCCTTCTCCCGCTTGAGGTAGGCCACGAGCTGCTCGGGGTTGTTGGGGCCGGGCACGACCTGGACGAGCTCCCAGCCGTCCTCGCCCCAGGTGTCCAGGATCTGCTTGGTGGCGTGGACCAGCAGCGGGACCGTCGCGTATTCGAACTTCTTGGTCATGGGGGCGAGCGTAACGCGTGACGGCGCGGGGGTCCGCCCGGCCGAAGGTTGGGGGAGGCTCATGCGCGGCCCGAGGGGCGAGTGGTTAGGCTCAGACGCTGTGAGCAGGCTCCAGGTGGTCAGCGGCAAGGGCGGAACCGGCAAGACCACGGTCGCCGCGGCACTCGCGCTCGCCCTCGCGCGCGAGGGCAGACGGACGCTGCTGGTCGAGGTCGAGGGCAGGCAGGGGATCGCGCAGCTCTTCGGGGCCGAGGCGCTCCCGTACGAGGAGCGGAAGATCGCCGTCGCCCCGGGCGGCGGAGAGGTCCACGCCCTGGCCATCGACGCCGAGCGGGCGCTCCTCGACTACCTCCAGATGTTCTACAAGCTCGGCTCCGCCGGCCGCGCCCTCAAGAAGCTCGGCGCCATCGACTTCGCGACGACCATCGCGCCCGGGCTGCGGGACGTCCTGCTGACCGGCAAGGCGTGCGAGGCGGTCCGGCGCAAGGACAAGGCCGGGCGCTACGTCTACGACCACGTGGTCATGGACGCGCCGCCGACCGGGCGCATCACCCGCTTCCTCAACGTCAACGACGAGGTGGCCGGGCTGGCCCGGTTCGGGCCGATCCACAACCAGGCGCAGGCCGTCATGAAGGTGCTCAAGTCCCCGGAGACGGCCGTCCACCTGGTCACGCTGCTGGAGGAGATGCCCGTCCAGGAGACGGCCGACGGGATCGCCGAGCTGCAGGAGGCCGGACTGCCGGTGGGCCGGGTCGTCGTCAACATGGTGCGGCCGCACCACCTGGACGAAGACACCCTGCGCGCGGCCGCCGGGGAGCGCCGGGCCGACGTGGCCAAGGCGCTGTCCCGGGCCGGCCTGGGCGGCGCGCGCCGCGGCGGGCTCGCGGAGCGGCTGGTGGACCCGCTGCTCGCGCAGGCCGCGGAGCACGCGAGCCGGGTGGAGCTGGAGCGCGCGCAGCGCACCGTACTGGAGCAGTTGGACGTGGCGACGTACGAACTCCCCCTGCTCGGCGCGGGGATGGATCTGGCCGGACTCTACGAGCTGGCCTCGGAGCTGCGGAAGCAGGCGGGCGAGGAATGACCGAGGCCACGACCGGAACGAAGGCCGGCACCCGCATGGACGCTCCCCCGCGGCTCCCCGTGGACCGGCTGCTCGACGACCCCGGGACGCGGATCATCGTCTGCTGCGGCGCGGGCGGGGTCGGCAAGACCACGACCGCCGCGGCCCTCGGCGTACGGGCGGCGGAGCGCGGGCGGAAGGTGGTCGTGCTGACCATCGACCCGGCGCGGCGGCTCGCCCAGTCGATGGGGATCGACTCGCTGGACAACACCCCGCGCAAGGTGCAGGGGGTCGACGGCGCCGACGGCGGCGAACTGCACGCCATGATGCTGGACATGAAGCGGACCTTCGACGAGATCGTCGAGGGGCACGCGGACGCCGAGCGGGCCGAGGCCATCCTCGCCAACCCCTTCTACCAGTCGCTGTCGGCCGGCTTCGCGGGCACGCAGGAGTACATGGCGATGGAGAAGCTGGGCCAGCTGCGGGCCCGCGACGACTGGGACCTGATCATCGTGGACACCCCGCCGAGCCGGTCCGCGCTGGACTTCCTCGACGCGCCGAAGCGGCTGGGGTCCTTCCTGGACGGGAAGTTCATCCGGGTGCTGATGGCTCCGGCGAAGGTGGGCGGCCGGGCGGGGATGAAGTTCCTCAACGTCGGCATGTCCCTGATGACCGGCACGCTCAGCAAGCTGATGGGCGCCTCGCTGCTGAAGGACGTACAGACGTTCGTGGCGGCGATGGACACGATGTTCGGGGGCTTCCGCACCCGCGCGGACGCGACGTTCCGGCTGCTCCAGGCTCCGGGTACGGCCTTCCTCGTGGTCGCGGCGCCCGAGCCGGACGCGCTGCGGGAGGCGGCGTACTTCGTGGAGCGGCTGGCCGCGGAGAACATGCCGCTGGCCGGGCTCGTACTGAACCGGGTGCACGGCAGCGGCGCCGACCAGCTGTCCGCGGAACGGGCGTTGGCCGCCGCAGAGAATCTTGAAGAAGGCGGCATTGTCGATCAGGAGTCCGGGAATGCTGGACTTCGTGACTCGGCCGCGGAGGCCGACGCGGCGGGGGCCGACGGCGCGGACGCCCGTGCGGACGCCGACGTGGACGAGATCACCGCGGGTCTGCTGCGTCTGCATGCCGAGCGGATGCAGGTGATCGCGCGTGAACAGCGCACACGCGATCGTTTCACCTCGCTGCACCCCGAAGTGGCGGTGGCCCAGGTGGCCGCCCTGCCCGGCGATGTGCACGACCTCGCCGGGCTGCGGGCCATCGGAGAGCGACTCGCGACCGGGATGCCGGCCGGAGCGTAGGCGTTCGTACGGCCTGCGTGCCGTACGGCCCGCCCGTCGTACGGGCCTACCCGGCTGCCGCGTACGTCTCGTACGGCACGTCGATCTCCGCCATGTCCGCATCGACGTCCACGGTGAGGATGCCCGTACTGCGCTCGTACTCCGTGCGGGCGGTTTCGAGCAGCCGTCGCCACGAGGTGACGGTGGGACGCCGGCGCAGCAGTGCGCGACGCTCCCGCTCTGTCATTCCGCCCCATACTCCGAACTCGACACGATTGTCGAGCGCGTCGGCCAGGCACTCGGTCCGCACCGGACATCCGGTGCACACCGCCTTGGCCCTGTTCTGTGCCGCTCCTTGAACGAACAGTTCATCCGGATCGGTAGTGCGGCAGGCTGCCTGCGCACTCCAGTCGGTAACCCAGCCCATCCCGGCGCCGTCCTCTCCCGAATCGAGGCTCCCCCACGGCGGTAGCGGCATATTCACCGCTGCCAGTTGAGGACGTTACGGAAGGCGGGCACAGTGCAACACCCCCGACGGGCCCAATCTTGAATGGTCCGAACGGACTATGGGTAAGCGGCAGATCACCCGACGGAGTGATCCGGCGACATGCCCGACCATTCCGGCAATTCGGATGGAATCGGCGGATCATGGAGGGGCGGCCGTCGGAGTGAGGGGCGAGATTCGGACATAAGTCCACCCCATTCGGGAAGGGTGAAAATCAAGCCGAGGGGTTGATGTCGCACCGCACTGCTGTGACAGTTGGGGACAGCTTAGGCCAAGGCATTCGCGCGTGTCCGGCGAATGAGAACGTAGGCTGCCCTCCATGGGAAAGAAGCGCTCGGGCGCCGGGCTCACGGGGCCGCAGCAGGCCGCCAAGTTCCTCGGGGTGTCCGTTCTCTCCGGAGTTGTGCTGGCCGGCATCGCGATCCCGGGCGCAGGCGCCCTCGGGCTCGCCGCCAAGGGAACGGTCGAGGGATTCGACGAGATCCCGGCCAATCTCAAGACACCGCCGCTGAGTCAGCGCACGACGATTCTGGACGCCGAGGGTGGCTTGATCGCCACGGTCTATTCGCGGGACCGGCAGGTGGTGCCGCTGACGGCCATCTCCCCGTACATGCAGAAGGCGATCGTCGCGATCGAGGACTCGCGTTTCTACGAGCACGGCGCGATCGACGCGAAGGGCATCCTGCGCGCGGTCAACCGCAACGCGCAGGAAGGCGGCGCCGCGCAGGGCGCCTCCACGCTGACGCAGCAGTACGTGAAGAACGTGTTCGTCGAAGAGGCCGGCGATGACGAGACCAAGGTGCGCGAGGCCCAGGAGAAGAGCCTCGGCCGCAAGATCCGCGAGCTGAAGTACTCGATCCAGGTCGAGGAGGAGCTCGGGAAGAAGAAGATCCTCGAGAACTACCTCAACATCACGTACTTCGGCCAGCAGGCATACGGAATCGAATCCGCCGCTCAGCGCTACTTCAGCAAGCCGGCCAAGGACCTGACCCTGGACGAGTCGGCGCTGCTGGCCGGCGTGGTGCAGTCGCCGAGCCGGTTCGACCCGGTGAACGACGCGCAGGAGGCGATGAAGCGCCGCAACGTCGTCCTCCAGCGGATGGCCGACATGAAGGACATCTCGCAGGCCGAGGCGGACGAGGCGAAGAAGAAGCCGGTCACGCTGAAGGTGACGCGGCCGAAGAACGGCTGCATCACGGCGGTCAAGGGCGCGGGCTTCTTCTGCGACTACGTGCGCAACACGTTCCTGACCGACCCGGTGTTCGGCAAGACCCGCGAGGAGCGGGCCAAGCTCTGGAACCAGGGCGGCCTGACCGTGCGGACGACGCTGGACCCGCAGTCGCAGGAGTCCGTCAACGAATCGATCAAGGACCACGTCAACCAGGACGACAAGGTCGCCACGGCCGTGACCCTGGTGCAGCCGGGCACGGGCCGGGTGCTCGCGATGGGCCAGTCCAAGCCGTACGGCTTCGGGAAGAACGAGACGCAGATCAACTTCTCCGTGGACAAGCGGATGGGCGGATCGAACTTCGGCTTCCCGACCGGTTCGACCTTCAAGCCGTTCGTCGCGGCCGCGGCCCTGGAGAAGGGCGTGCCCGCGGGCAAGACCTACCCGTCCCCGCACGACATGGAGTACCCGAGCCCGGTGCAGACCTGCGGCGACAAGCCGTGGGTCAACACCTCGCACGACCGGGTGGAGAACGAGTCGGAGTCCGAGCGCGGCCCGTACGGCATGCAGGAGGCGATGGCCAAGTCGGTCAACACCTACTTCGTGGAGATGATCTCCGAGAACGGGCTCTGCCCCGTGACCGACATGACCACCAAGCTCGGTGTGATCCCGGCCGACGGGACGAAGCTGCCGGAGGTCCCGGCGATCGCGCTCGGCACCGAGGGCATGTCCCCGCTGACCATGGCGAACGCGTACGCGACCTTCGCCAACCGCGGCGTGTACTGCACGCCCGTCGCCCTGGAGTCCATCACCGACGCGCACGGCAAGGCGCTGGCCGTGCCGAAGTCGCAGTGCGACCGCGTGATGAGTGAGAAGACCGCGGACACCGTCAACACGCTGCTGCTCGGCGTGATCGACTCCGGTACGGGTACCGCGGCGGGTCTGACCGACCGGCAGAACGCGGGCAAGACCGGCACCACCGACAGCCGCTACAACGCCTGGTTCGTCGGGTACACGCCGAACATGGCGGGTGCGACGTGGGTCGGCTCGGGCGGCGCGAAGCAGGTGTCGATGGAGAACATCACCATCGGCGGCCAGTACTACGACAAGGTCTACGGCGGCGGGCTGCCCGGTCCGATCTGGAAGCAGGCGGTCTCGGGCGCGCTGGACGGCCGGGAGGCGCCGAGCTTCGTCACGGTCGGCCTCGGGCCGGAGACCGGCGTGCCGACGGGCGGCGGCCGGCCCAGCACCCCGAACCCGAACCCGAACAAGCCGGGGAAGCCCGGTAAGCCGGGCGGCGACAACAAGCCCGGCGGCCGCCCCGGCGGCCAGACCGCGGCGGGAGCCACGGGCGGCGCGGCGGCAGGTGCGACGGGTGGCGCCACGGGCGGGGCGACGGGCGGTGCGACGGGAGGCAACAACCCGACCGACCCGTTCCCGGGCGGCGTGATCGGCGGCCTCGAGGACTAGCCGGCCAGACAGGCAGAGGGAGGGCCCCGCCCGCGCGTCGCGCGGGCGGGGCCCTCTTGTGTCCCTGTGCGTCGTCCGTTCAGGAAAGGTGCTTCTTGACGGCGGCGGCGACGCGGCCGCCCTCCGCCAGACCGGCCACCTTGGGGTTCACGATCTTCATGACGGCGCCCATGGCCCGCGGCCCCTCGGCACCCGCGGCCTTGGCCTCCTCGACGGCCTGCGCCACGATCGCGCCGAGCTCCTCGTCGCTGAGCTGCTTGGGCAGGTAGGTGTCGAGGAACTCGCCCTCCGCCGTCTCGCGCGCGGACTGCTCGGGACGACCGCCCTGCGCGAAGGCCTCCGCGGCCTCGCGGCGCTTCTTCGCCTCCTTGGCGATCACCTTGAGGACCTCGTCATCGGAGAGCACACGCGCCTCCTTGCCCGCGACCTCCTCCTTGGTGATGGCGGCGAGGGTCAGGCGCAGCGTGGACGAGTGCAGCTCGTCGCGCGCCCTGATGGCGGTGGTGAGGTCTTCCTGGAGCTTGGCCTTGAGCGTGGTCATGACTTGAGTCTGCCAGGTGGAGGGGCGGTGGCGCCCGCCGGTTTTCCGCGTCTGCGACGATGGGGCCATGCGTGCGCGTTACGGAGTACCCCTGAAGGTCACGGCATCGATCGCGGCAGTGGGGGCCGCCGGTGTGGCCTATGCCGCCGGTTTCGAGGCGCGGTCGTTCCGGCTGCGCCGGATCACCGTGCCGGTGCTCCCCGCCGGGATGCGCCCGCTGCGGGTGCTCCAGGTCTCGGACATCCACATGGTCGGCGGGCAGCACAAGAAGCGCGCCTGGCTGCAGTCGCTGGCCGGCCTGCGGCCGGACTTCGTGGTGAACACGGGGGACAACCTCTCCGACACGGAGGGCGTACCGGAGGTGCTGGACGCCCTGGGTCCCCTGATGTCCTTCCCCGGGGTGTACGTCTTCGGGTCGAACGACTACTACGGGCCGCGGCTGCGCAACCCCGGGCGCTACCTGATCGAGAAGGTCCAGGGGCGGCACGGGCTGAACGGCAACAAGCCGGTCGTCGGCGCCGTGCACAACCCCTGGGAGGAGATGCGGGACGCCTTCGACGCGGCGGGCTGGGTGAACCTGACCAACACCCGCGGCCGCCTGAAACTGCCCGGCCTGGAGCTCGCCTTCACCGGGCTCGACGACCCGCACATCAAGCGCGACCGGTACGAGCGGGTCGCGGGCGGGCCGGAGCCGGACGCCGACTTCTCGATGGCGGTCGTGCACGCCCCGTACCTGCGGGTCCTGGAGTCCTTCACGGCCGACCGGTACCCGCTGATCCTGGCGGGGCACACGCACGGCGGGCAGCTGTGCGTCCCCTTCTACGGGGCGCTCGTCACCAACTGCGACCTGGACACGAAGCGGGTGAAGGGGCTCTCCACGCACGAGGCGGACGGGCACCGCGCCTACCTCCACGTCTCGGCGGGCTGCGGCACGAACCGCTACACCCCGGTCCGCTTCGCCTGCCCCCCGGAGGCCACCCTCCTGACGCTGACCCCGAAGGCGTAGCACCCCCGCCGACCCCCTCGCGAAAACCGGATTTCGTCTCCGGCCGAGGGTCCGCTAAAGTAATCGATGTCGCCAGGACAGCAACCGCTGCAAGGCGACGATCGGGGTGTAGCGCAGCTTGGCAGCGCGCTTCGTTCGGGACGAAGAGGTCGTGGGTTCAAATCCCGCCACCCCGACGCTGAGGTACCAGGTGAGAGCCGGTGCAGGGAAACCTGCACCGGCTCTCTCTGCGTTTGGGTGACTAACTGATGACTACGGGCGGGTCGAGCGGCCCTGGAACGGGCGGTTGGACCTTCGGTCGTCACGGTTTGGGTATTACCGCACACGAGGAGTCATGTCCCCATACGGTGACCGGATTCGCACCAGTCACCGTGGGGGTTTCCATGTCTCAGCAGTTCCCGCCGCCCGGCCAGACGCAGCCGGGCTACGGCTACCCGCCCCCGGCGCCGAAGAAGTCCGGCGCGGGGAAGATCGTCGGGTTCTCGTGTCTGGGCATCGTGGGGTTCGTCGTACTCCTCGGCGTCATCGCGGCGGTCCTCGGCGGCGAGAGCGGCGACAAGACGGCGAAGGAGTCCGCTCCGGCGACCGCCGTGACGGCGAAGGCGCCCGACTCCAAGCCGTCCTCAGCCGCGCCGGAGAAGAAGGCCGCGGTCGAGGTCGTCGCGAAGAAGGCGGAGTTCAAGAAGAGCATCATCGCGCAGGGCGAGGACTACACCAGCGTGTCCGTCACGATCACGAACAACAGCAGCAAGCCGATCAACGTGAACCCCCTCTACTTCGCGATCACCGACACGAACGGCACCAAGCACACGGCCGAACTCGGAGCCGACGAGGACCAGATCGCCACGATGGAGCTGGCCCCGGGCGAGAACACGACCGGTGCGATCACCGGGAAGGGCGCCTTCACCGCGAAGACGGTGACGTACACGGACGGATTGATCGGCAAGGCGGTCCGCGCCGACGTGTCCTGACGCCCGTGGTCGTACCGCCCTGTCTCCCGCCTCGGGGGCAGGGCGATTCTCGTTTCCGGCACACCTGTTGAGGCTGTCGGACGGCGGGGGGCCACTGGGGGGCCACCGGGGGGACACCGGGGGTGGGGATGCTGTTCAGCAGTAGGTGACCGCTGACGCCGAGCGGAGGTGAATCAGATGAAGGTTTACGTCAAGCCGGAGGCCAAGAAGGTCGACCAGGGCACCATCGTCGCCGCTGTCCGCTAGCAGCGACCCCCATGCCACGCCTCCCGTTCGGGGGGCGTGGCATGTCCGCTCCAGTCATCAGCCACAGGGGAATCGGAAGGCTTATGTGCGGAATTGCTGGATTCGCCCACACGGACGGAAGCGCTCTCGCCGGCTCGGCCGACGCGATTCTCCGTGACATGGCCCATGCGCTGCGGCCGCGCGGGCCCGATGACATGCAGTTCCACCACACCGGGCCGGCGTGCATGTCCTTCACCCGGCTCGCGCTGATCGACCCCGAAGGCGGCAGGCAGCCGTTCATCAGCGAGGACGGGAACGTCATCCTCGCGGCGAACGGGGAGATCTACAACTACCGGGAGTTGAAGAAGGGGTTCGAGGGGCGGGTCCGCTTCCGGAGCGAGTCCGACTGCGAAGTGCTCCTCCATCTCTACCTGGAGAAGGGGATCGGCTTTCTCGACGACGTGCGCGGGATGTTCGGGATCGCCGTCATCGACCTGCGGGAGCAGCGGCTGCTGCTCGCCCGCGACCGGCTCGGCATCAAGCCGCTGTTCATCCACCGCAACCGCGACACCGTGCTCTTCGGCTCCGAGGTCAAGGCCCTCTTCGCGCACCCCGACTGCCCGCGCGAGCTGGACTGGGCGCGTGCCCTCGCCGACCAGGGGCTCAGCTCCGCGCCGGTGATGAGCCACGACGAGGCCATGAGCTGGTTCGTCGGCGTCGATCAGGTTCCCGTCGGGGCGATCGTCGACATCAGCCTGCGCGGCGGGGACACCCGTGTGCACCGGTACTGGGAGCTGCCCACGCCGGCCGAGGCAGGCGGTCTTCCCGAGAGCTTCTTCGTGCAGAGCACCGGCGACCTGCTCGCCTCCTCCGTACGGGAGTGCCTGATCGCCGACGCCGAGATCGGGGTCTTCCTCAGCGGCGGCCTGGACTCCGCGGCGATCACCTCCCTCGCCGCGCACACCGGACTGCACACCTTCTCCGCGCTCACCGGCGCCACCGTCGCCAACAAGGACGCGCAGTACGCCCGCGAGACCGCCGACCTGCTCGGACTGCCCAACCACCAGGTCGCCTTCGGGGCCGACCGGATCCCCTCGCCCGACGAGTGGCGGCGGCTGCTCTGGCTGATGGAGACGCCGCTGTGCGGCCCCGAGCAGTTCTACAAGAGCGAGATGTACCGCTTCGCCCGTGCGGAGCGCCCCGACCTCAAGGCGATCCTGCTCGGCTCCGGCGCCGACGAGTTCAGCGGCGGCTACAGCGTCGCCCTCTCCGGAGGCGGCGACTGGGAGGACTTCGAGGCCAATCTGCGGACGATGGCCCGCCGCAAGGCCCTCGGCTCGCAGTCCGCCCTCTCCGCGTGGTGGGAGGGCACCGACCTGCCGCTGCTCAGCGACGACGCGGTCGGCGCGTACGCCCCGGGCGCGGTGGACGACCCGTACGGCTCCTACCTGGCCTGGAAGTTCCGGGACATGCAGCAGTACAACTTCTGGGTGGAGGACCGCACCGCCTCCGGCAACGGGGTCGAGGCCCGGGTCCCCTTCCTCGACCACCGCATCATCGAGCTGTTCGCGACCGTGCCGCGCGCCTACCGCAAGCGGCTGTTCTGGGACAAGCGGGTCATCCGCGAGGCCGTACGGGACATCCTGCCCGCCGAGGTGATCAGCCGGCCCAAGCTGGCCTTCTACGAGGGCGAGGGCGTGCGCCACACCCACCGCGTCTTCACCCGCATGCTCGCGCAGAACGGCGACGAGCTCGTCGAGCAGGCCCTCTCCTCCCCGCGCGCCGCCCAGTACCTCGACGGTACGAACATCCACCGCGCCCTGCGCCGGCTGGAGCGGGACCAGGGCTCCGGGCACGTCGAACTGCTGCTGCGCGTGGTCAACCTGGGCATCCTCGACCTGATGGCCGTGGACGTCCCGGGCAGCCGGGCACCGAACGGGCCCGTCCCCTACGAACTGCGCGTCACGGACTTCGAGGGACCCGAGGTCCAGGAGCTGCTCTTCCCCCGGCAACGGATCGAGGAGGCCTCGGTGTTCCGCCTCGCCGAGGGCGTCCTCGTGCTCGACGACGTACCGGGCTCGAACACCTCGTACGTCGTGGTCGACGGCGGCATCCGCTTCGTCATCGACCACCTCACCCACGCGGACTGGCTGCGGCTGCTGCGTGGGTTCGACGGACGCCGGCCGCTGTCGGAGGCGCTCGCCGCCGCCGGCTGCGCACTCGACGCGATGCGGCCGCTGCTGGACGGATCGCTCGAAGCCGGCCTGCTGGAGCCCGTCGACGCCCCCTGAAAAGCAATCACGAGTGTCACGAGTGAGGTCATCCGATGACAGCCCATCTCTACTGGGACGAGGTCTGGCGCACCGACAGCGGGCGCACAGGCGACTGGTCGCGGCCGCACCCGTGGGTCGTGGACGAGGCCGCGCGACTGCGCAAGCTCGGCGCGCAGGACGTACTGGACCTCGGCTGCGGCGTGGGCCGGCACGCCGTGTGGTTCGCGGAGGCCGGGTTCACCAGCTTCGGCACCGACGCGAGCGAGGCCGCGATACGCGCCGCCGGCGAGGAGGGCGACAAACGCGGCGTGCGGGTCACCCTCGACATCGGCGACTTCGGCGAACTCCCCTACCCGGACGCCAGCTTCGACTACGTCCTCGCCTTCAACGTGGTCTACCACAACGACGAGGCCGGGCTCGGCCGCGTGCTCGACGAGGTCCGGCGCGTCCTGCGCCCGGGCGGCGTCTACCAGTCCACGATGCTCTCCAAGCGCAACGGCGAGTACGGGCGCGGCACCGAGGTGAGCCCCAACACCTTCCGCCAGCCGGAGGCCGCCGACGACAAGGTGCACCCGCACCTGTACGTGGACGCCGCCGACCTGCTGCGCCTGCACCCCGGGTTCCGCCTGCTCAGCGCGACCGACGCCGAGCACGCCGAGCCCGGCTCCTTCCACTGGCACTGCGTGTTCGAGTCGGCGGGGGAGGACGTGGCGGGGACGCGCCACGGCCGTTTCGCGCAGAGGGCCGGGGAATAGTGTCGAAGGCGACGCGACTGCGCGAGCTGCTGGAACGCAGGGCGCTGGCCCGGATCGTCGGATCCCGGGACGCGCTGACCGCCCTGCTCGTCGAGGAGGCCGGTTTCGACGGTCTGTGGGCGTCGAGTTTCGAGATCTCCGCCTCCCGGGCCCTGCCCGACCTCGGCCTGCTGACCATGTCCGAGCTGCTCGAAGCCTGCTCGCACGTGAACCAGGCGACCGGACTGCCGCTGCTGGCGGACTGCGACACCGGCTTCGGCGGCAACATCAACGTCGTCCGCACGGTCCGCCAGTTCGAGGCGGCCGACATCGGCGGCATCTGCCTGGAGGACAAGGTGTTCCCCAAGCGGAACAGCTTCCTCGGAGGCGGCCAGAACCTGGAGGACGCGGGCGAGTTCGCGGGCCGCATCCAGGCCGCCGTGCGGGCCCGGACCACCGCCGACTTCACCGTCGTCGCCCGCGTCGAGGCGCTCATCGCCGGGGCCGGGCTCGCCGAGGCACTGCGCCGGGCGCACCTGTACGCGGACGCCGGGGCCGACGCCGTGCTGATGCACTCCAAGAAGTCCACGCCGATCGAGATCCTGGAGTTCCTCCAGGCCTGGCAGCGCCGCACGCCCGTGGTCGTCGTACCGACCACCTATCCGCACTGGGACCTGGCCGAGGCCGAGGCGGCGGGCGTCTCGATGGTGATCTACGCGAACCACGCGCTGCGCGCCTCGGTCTCCGCGATGCGCGACGTCCTCGGCGAGATCCGGCTCCAGGGCGGCACGGGCGGGGTCGAGGACACGATCGCGCCGATGAAGGAGCTGTTCGGCCTCACCCAGGTGAACCGGTGGGAGGAGTGGAGCGCATGATCGGCGCCGAGTTCTTCTGCGCGGAGCTGGACCGCCGCGGGTACGGGTTCTTCAGCGGGGTGCCCTGCTCCTTCCTCAAGGGCCCGTTCGCGGTGCTGGAACAGCGCGCCGGCTACGTACCGGCGCCCAACGAGGGCATCGCGCTCTCCATGGCCGCCGGCGCCGAGCTCGGCGGGACCCGGGCCGTGGTGCTGGCTCAGAACTCGGGGCTCGGCAACCTCCTCGACCCGCTGACCTCGCTCACCATGGCGTACGAGATCCCGCTGCTGCTCTTCGTCAGCCTGCGCGGCTGGCCGCACGCCGAGGACGACGAGCCGCACCACGCGGCGATGGGCGCGGGGACCATCGGCGTACTGGAGGCCCTCGGGGTCGACCACGGCATCCTGGACCCCGCCGAGGAGAGCCTGCGCGCGCTCCTGGACCGGGCGGAGCGGGCCCGGTGCGAGAGGCGGTCCTTCGTCGTCCTCGTACCGGCGAAGACCGTCGGCTCCCACCCGGCCGCGGCGCCCGCCCCGGACCCTCGGATGGACCGCCGGGCGGCGGTCTCCGTGATCGCCGGGCACCTGGGCGACGCGCTGGTCTACAGCACCACCGGCATGATCAGCCGGGAACTGTTCGGGGTCGTCGACGACCCGCGCAACTTCTACATGCAGGGCTCCATGGGGCACGCCATCGGTCTGGGCCTCGGCACCGCGCTGAACCGCCCCGACCGGGACGTGGTGGTCATCGACGGCGACGGCGCCGCGGTCATGCACCTCGGCGGGCTCGCGCTCGTCGGCGAGCGACGGCCGCCGAACCTGACCCACTTCGTGCTCGACAACGGCGCGTACGACTCCACCGGCGGCCAGCGCACCCGCGCCACGGCCATGCGTTGGGACGCGCTGGCACTCGCGGCCGGATACCGCACGGGCAGCGTCTGCCGTACGGCCGGGGAAGTCACCGCCCATCTGGGCGAGATCAAGGGGCGGCCCGGCCCGCATCTGGTGGCACTGCGCATCGGCAGGGGTGGGCCCACTCCCCCGCGGGTAACTTCGGCGCACACCAATGCCGAGGTCAGGGCCCGTTTCCAGGCCGCGGCGACCGAAGCCCGGAAGGAAGACCTGCCGTGACGACCACCGTCATCGCCCATGTCAGCGATCTGCATCTGGACCTCTCGGAGCGCGCCACGCAGCGCGCGCTGACGGTCATGAACCACCTGCGCGACATGCCCGGACCCGTCGACGCCGTCCTGGTCTCCGGCGACATCGCCGACCACGCGACGGCCGACGAGTACGCGCAGGCCCGCAAGCTGTTCGACCTGCCGTACCCGGTGCTGGTGCTGCCCGGCAACCACGACCGGCGGGGCCCGTTCCGTACGGGCCTGCTCGACGCGGCGCCCGAGGACGGGGAGCTGAACCAGGTCGTCCGCACGCCCGGGGCCGTCTTCCTGCTGTGCGACTCCACGATCCCGGGCAGCGACGAGGGCCTGCTGAGCGACCTCACCCTGCGGTGGCTGGACGGGACGCTGACCGCCGAGGGCGGGGAGCTGCCCGTCTTCGTCTGCTTCCACCACCCGCCGGTGGACCTGCACACCCCCTACGTGGACCGGGTCCGGCAGTTCGGCGAGGAGCGCCTCGCCGCGGTGCTGGAACGGCACCCGCAGGTGGTGGCCCTGCTGTGCGGTCACGCGCACGTCGCCGCGGCCACGACGTTCGCGGGGCGGCCGCTGCTCGTGGCGCCGGGGGTGGCCTCGACCGTTCCGCTGCCCTTCGAGGGCCGGCCGGCCGTGGACTACGAGCTGGCTCCGGCGCTGGCCTTCCACGTACTGGACGAACGGCGGCGGCTGGTCACGCACTACAGGACGCTCGGACTGCCGCATCCCGACCACTGAGAGAAGGCCATGAGAAGAGTCCTGATCGCCAACCGGGGTGCGATCGCGGCCCGGGCCGTCGACACCTTCCGCATGCTGGGCTGGTCGCCGATCGCCGTCGTCGCCTCGTCGGACCCCCAGCGGCTCCACGCGCTGGCCGCGGACGGGTGCGAGTACCTCGAAGGCACCGGGCTCGCGCAGACGTACGACCACGCGGGCCGGATCGCCGAGGCGGCCCTGCGCTGCGGTGCCGAGGCCGTCTACCCGGGCTACGGGGCGCTGGCGGAGGATCCGGAGCTGCCCGAGCGGCTGGCGGCGGCGGGCATCGCCTTCGTCGGACCGAGCGCGCAGGTGCTCGCGGCGGCCCGCGACAAGGACCATGCGGTCGCCACCGCCGACCGGCTGGGCCTGCCCGTACTGCCGCACGCGACCGGGCACGGGGCGATCGCCGAGCTGGTCGCGGACATCGGGCCTCCGGTCATCCTCAAGCCGGTGACCGGGTGCGGGGGCCTCGGCGTGCGCATCGTGCACACGCAGGCCGAGGCGGAGCGGGCGCTCGCGCTGATCGGTGCGGACGGGGGCGACGACTGGTACGCCGAGCGGTACGTGGAGCGCGGGGCGGTGGTCGGGGTCACCGTCGCCGTCGACGACGCGGGAACCGTGCACCCGCTCGGCGAGCGGGAGAGCCTGCTGGTCGACGGCAGCATGAAGCTGCTGGAGGCCTCGCCCGTCCGGGGCGTGCCGCCGGAGCTGGTCGAGCGGATGCGGACGGACACGGCCCGGCTCGTCACCGGGATGGGGTTACGGGGCGTGGCGACGGTCGAGTTCATCGCCGGTGCGGGCTCCGAGGGGGCGACCGGCGCCCGGAGCCACTGGTTCCTGGAGGTCAACGGGCGGCTGCCGCTGGCCTACCGGATGTGCGAGGCACAGACCGGCCTGGACGTGGTGGCCCTCCAGATGGAGCTGGCCCAGGGCGCGCTGCCCGCCCCCGGCCGCATCCGCGTCGACCGGGACACGCACTGCCTGGAGGCCCGTCTGTTCATCGAGCCAGCGGCGGGCGGGGCGCCGGGCCGGATCACCGCCCTGGATCTGGCGCCCGAGCCGGGGGTGACGTACAACTGCGCGCTGGACGTGCGCGGGCCGGTGGTCCTCGACAACATCGTTACGCAGGTCCTGGCCCTGGGCGGGAGCCGCGGGGCCGCGGCCGGGGCGGTGCTGCGTGCCGTCGAGGGCAGCGGGATATCGGGGGTCGCGACCTGCGCGGAAGAGATAGCCGTGTGGCTGCGGGGTTCGGGGCTGGTGGCCCCGGAACGCCTCGGCAGCCAGGCCTTGGGAGTCTGATCCGATATGCACAGCAACGATCCGTTCTCGACCGTCCGCCACCCCGTCGACCGCGCGCTCGCGACCGCCGTCGCCGACAGCGGGGAGGAGGACGTACGCGCTTGCTGGTACCGGGAGTTCGGGGAGACCCTCGCGGACCTCGTACGGCGCCACCTCGACGCCCGGCCCGGCTATTTCGTGCTCAGCGGCCTGGACCACCTGAGCGAGGCGCAGGCGCGCCGGTTCACGGTCGCGGTCTCCCGGCTGGCGGGGGACCTGCTGCCGCAGGACGGCGCGGGGGCGCTGCTGCGGGACGTGCGGGACCGGGGGGTGCGGCTCGGCGAGGGCGCGACCGGACGCTACTCGGACAGCCGGCAGGGCGGCAGCCTGCACACGGACGCGGCGCACCGGCCGGGGCGGCTTCCGGACATTTTCACGCTGTTCTGCGTCCGGCAGGCCGCCAGCGGCGGGGCCCTCGTCACGGTGCACGTGAGCGATCTGCTGGAGATCCTCCGGGGCCACCCCGAGGAGCTCGCGACGCTGCGGCTGCCCGTCCACTTCGACACCCGGGACGACACGCCGGGGGTTCCGCTCACGACCGAGCGCCCCGTACTGGAGTTCCAGGACGGCCGGGAGCGCATGTACTACCTGCGGGACTACATCGAGATCGGGCACCGGCACCCGCACGTACCGCAGTTGACGCCCGAGCAGGTCAAGGCGCTGGACCTGCTCGACTCGCTGCTGGAGCGGCGCGATCTGCAGACGCACGGGCGGCTGGCACCGGGCGAGATGATCTTCATCGACAACCGCTCGATCGTGCACGGCCGGACCGCGTTCGACGAGGGCGGGGCGGCGGACGGCGGGCGGCTGATGCTCCGCACCTGGATCGGTCTCCCGGCGCAGCGCGCGGCCGGGGCCGGCGCCGGAACCGCCGGGACCGCCGCCGCCCCCGCCGCCGACGCCGGGACCGCCGCCGGGGGCGTCCGGTGACCCGGGTCGTCACCGAGCTCGAACGGCTCGGCCTCGCCGAATTCCTGGCCGACTTCCCCGGGGACTCGGTGGACCGCCGCCAGTGGGCCGCCGGCGCCCGCGGCCTCGACGGGGAACTGCGCACCCTCGCCGGGTTCCTGCTGCTCGGGGAGGCCGCGGCGGCCGACCGGCTGCCGCCCGCCCTCGCCGGGGCGCTGCCGGCCCTGGTCAAGAGCGGGGTCGCGCACCAGAGCGGGGCCGAGGTCCGGCTGATCGACGTCAGCCTGTTCCGCTGCGCCGGGGTGTGGCTGTTCGCGGAGCCCCCGAGCCCCTTCCCCGTCCGCCACTACTTCGGCCGGGACTCCGTCGCGCTGGCCCGGCGCACCGGCTTCCGGGCGGGGGCACGGGTGCTCGACCTGTGCTCCGGTCCGGGCTTCCAGGGGCTCGTCGCCGCCCGCGGCGGCGCCCGGGCCACGCTGGTGGAGCTGCTGCCCGAGACCGCCGAAGTGGCCCGGCTCAACGCGGAGATCAACGGGGTGGCCGACCGGATCGAGGTCCTCGTGGGCGACCTGTACGAGCCGCTGCCGGCCGGGGCGGAACCGTACGACCACGTCATCGCGAACATCCCCTTCCTGCCCACCCTCGCGGCCCCGGGCCGGGAGGCCGCCCACGAGGGCGGCGAGGACGGCTTCGGCGTGGGCCGCCGGGTCCTCGCCGGACTCACCCGGCACCTGGCCGCGGGCGGCACGGCCCATCTGACCGCGCTCCTCCTCCAGGCGGGCGAACGGCTCGTCACCGACGGCGAACTGCGTTCCTGGGCGGCGGCGAACGGCTGCGGACTGACGGTCACGCTGACCGAGCGGATGGCCGTGGACGCCGACTCCGACCTCGTCCAGACGACGGTCTCGGACCACCTGGAGACGGACCCGCAGGCCGACCCCGAGGAGCTCACCGCGGCCGCCGTCGGCATGTACGCGAGCCGGGGCGCGACGGCCGCCCGGCTGGCCTATCTGCGGATCGACGCCGGGATGGCCGACTTTCGTGTCCTCGACCGCACGGGCGCGTGAACGTGGCTACCGTGACCGGCGCACTCGATCGCGATCGGGAAGGACGCACAGCGTGACGACGGCAGGGACGGAAGGCGCGGGCAGCGGCGGGACGCGGGACACGGGCGACGAAGGGAACGGCTCGCGGAGCCCAGGGCTCGTCGAGCTCACCTCGATACGGGACGCGGAAACCGACCGGTGGAACGCCCTCGCGGGCGACGCCGCCCTCTACTCGACCCACCGCTGGCTGCTCTACGGCGAAGAGCTGGCCGACGCCACCTCCCGCCACCTGATCGCCGCCCCGGGCGGCTCGTACACCGTCGGGCTCCCCACCCACCGCTTCACCGGGAAGGTCCCGCACTTCTACGATCCCGCCGTCCTGTTCCCCGGCGCCGCCGAGCCCGCCACGCCCGAGCGCCCGCTGCTCCTCGGCGGCACCCGCCTCGGCTACACCAGCGAGGTGATCGTCGCCCCGGGCACCCCCGAGCCGCTCGCCGCGGCGGGCGTACGGACCGTACTGGAGCGGTTCCGCACGCTGGGCGCCGACGACGGCGGCCTCGCCGCCCTGCTCTACCTCACCGACGAGTCGGTGGAACGGCTGCTGCCGCACCTGGGCCCCCGCGACCAGGTCGTGATGATGGACGCGACCGCCGTCCTGCCCGTCGACCCCGACGGCCTGGAGGGGTACCGCAGGCGGTTCACCTCGCACCAGTTCACCTCCATCCGCCGCGAGATGCGCCGCTACACCGACGCCGGCTGCCGCACCGAGGTCAAGCGCCTCTCCGAGTGCCACCACCTGCTCGGCCCGCTCTCCGCGCAGGTGCTCATCCGGTACGGGCACCCCGTCACCGACGCGAGCGAGTCGGAGCGCTTCGCCCAGCAGGCCACGCTGTTCGACGACAACTGCCGGATCCTGGGCGCCTACCAGGGCGACCGGATGGTGGGCTTCACCCAGTACTTCTTCTGGGGGAACACCATGTACGCCCGCTCGCACGGACTCGACGACTCCATCGCCCGCGAGGCCAAGCTCTACTTCAACCTCACCTACTACGAGGCCGTGAAGTACGCGGCGGCCCACGGCTACCACTGCGTGGACCTGAGCTGCGACGCCTTCCAGGCCAAGGTGTCCCGGGCCGCCCGGCTCCAGCCCCTGTGGGGGGTCGTCCTCGACGCCCCGTGGACGGGGCCGGTCCTGGAGCGCGTACGGGCCGAGGAGGCGGCGCGGCGGCGGGAGTTCGCCTCCCACGACCCGGGGATCGAGTCGCGGGTGGCGCGGCTGGTGGACGCGCGCGGCCGGTAGGAGCCCGCTTCGCCCGCCCCGAAGACGGCCCAGGCCGGCCGCGACGCTCACCCGGCCGGTCTGGGCTCCCGCTCCTCCTCCCGCTCCCTCTCGCGCTGGTCGCGCCCGCGCTCCGCGATCGCCGCCACCGGCGGCACCGCCGCCCCGGCCGCGACCATGAGCGTGACGAGCACGGCCCACCCCAGCGGTCCCGCGCTCAGGCACAGCGCGTTCAGCACGGTCGGCGCCACCGCCCCGCCGATGCCCACCCCGACGGAGAACACGCCCTGGTACTCGCCCTGCGCGTGCTCGGGGGCCAGCCCGAACGACAGCGCGTACTCCCCGGCCGTGAACAGCATCTCCCCGAAGGTCAGCGCCGCCGTGCCGATCAGGACCAGCCCCATCGCCCCGTACATCGGGACGTGCGCGGCCGCGAAGACGAGCCCTATCGCCAGCGCGATGACGGGACCGCTGCGCCGCATGGCCAGCGCCCCGTCGCGCGGGGTCTCGACCCCCTTGGCGACCCTGGTCTGGAGCAGGACCACCAGCGCGCAGCTCAGCGCGAAGACCAGCGACACCGTCCAGCGCGGCGCCTTCGTGTACTCGGCGATCCACACCGGCATCAGCACGGTCATGAAGACGTCGAACATGACGAGGGTCCCCGCCAGCACGCTGACCGCGAGGAACGGGCGGTCGGCGAGCGCGTGGTGCCGGCCGCTCCCCGGCTCCTTGGGGATCGGCGGCAGATGCGGCAGCCGGGCCACCAGCGCCGCGGCGACGAGGTACGAGACGACGTCGGCGCAGATCGCGATCACGTACGCGGTCCGGGTGTCGGCCTGCAGCGCCAGCCCGCCGAGCAGCGAACCGGAGACCATGGCGAGGTTCTGGAGGGAGTAGATCCGCGCCCGGTAGGCGACCCGGTCCTCACCGCCGACGTAGGCGATGAGCGCCCCGCTGATCGCGGGGAAGGCGCCGCGCCCCAGGGCGATCAGGGTGATCACCACGAGGAACCCGGCCATGCCCTCCACCAGCAGCAGCGCGCCGGCGGCGGCCGCCTGGGCGATCAGTCCGGCGATCCCCACCTCACGCGGCCCGAACCGGTCGGCGAGCCGGCCGACGACCGGACCGGCGACCAGGCCCGCGAGTCCGGCCGCCGTCAGCCCCATGACCACGTTGCCCGTGGACAGGCCCACGGACCGGACGAAGAACAGGACTTGGAGAGGGGCCCAGCTGCCCGCCCCGAGATAGCGGACGAACAGTGCGGCCGCCAGGCCGCGTCTCAGGCTCCGTCCGTCGCGCAGCATCAGTGGCCCGCCGGGGCTTCGACGGCGGCCGGACGGGGGGCGGCCTCCGCGGGACGGGGGTTGACCTCGACGCCCAGCTTGGGCGCCAGCAGTTTGCGCAGCCGCTGCGCCGCCGCCTCGGCGGTGTTCGCCCGTACGACGTCCCAGCCGCGCCGGGCCGCCCAGTCGAGCATGACGTCCCGGACGGCCGCCTGGTGCTTCAGGAAGCTCTCCGGCCGGCACTGCGGGTCCCGGCCGCATTCGTACGGGGTGATGTCGCCCTTCTTGCGGCGCAGCGCCTCCTCGGGGGTCACGTCGAAGAAGACGACGCTGTCCACCGGGGCCATGGCGTGGACGATCGCGTCGACCAGCTCCTCGGGGCAGCCCGCCAGCAGTTCGGTGGCGGCGTGCTTGACCCAGTAGCCGTCGAGGACGACGAGGTCCGCCTCGGCGGCACGGGCGCGTTCCGCGGCCAGGGTGTTGAGCCAGCCGAGGAAGAGCATCCGGGCCGGGTTCGGCATCTCGGCGATGCAGACCCGCAGTTCGTCGAGGCTGGTGCCGCGCAGGAAGCGGGCCTGCGGTACCTCCGACTCCGCGAACACCTGCCACTTGCCGACGACGCGGAACGACAGGCCCTGGCCCTCGGCCCAGCTCTGCAGCCGCTTGACCTGCGTGCTCTTGCCCGCGCCGTCGGGTCCGTCCATCGCAACGATCACTGTTCGATTCCCTTCGGAAGATCCGCCACGGGCTGTCGCCGTACGGAAGCCATGCGGTGGTACGCGAGGGCCCGGTCGATCAGCGCCTCGGCGGCGCCCGTGTACCCCGCCGGGCCGAGCAGCCGCTCCAGCTGCTCGGCGGTGAACTCCTCGGCCAGCTCGGGCGCCTGCGCGAGGAGCCGGTCCACGAGGGGGTCCGCGTTCTCGGCGGACGCCACGGCCACCCGGCCGACCAGGCGCTTCGCATCCGCCTTGCCGAGTACGGGGGCCAGTACGGCGGCCAGCCGCTCGGTGACGACGGCGCCGCCGGTGAGCCGCAGGTTGGCCGCCATCCGCGCCGGACGCACCTCCAGCCCCTCGGCCAGCTCCGCCGCGGTGCACGCGGCCCCGCCCACCAGCCGCAGCGCCTCCCGCAGCGGCTGCCATTCGCCGTGCCAGGCCCCGGCGGGCCGCTCGTCCTCGGCGGCGGCCGCGCAGTGCGTCAGCGTGAGGACCAGCGAGGGCACCTGGAGGGCGGCCGAGCGGATCATCGCGGCGAGCACCGGGTTGCGCTTCTGCGGCATGGCGGAGGAGACCCCGCGGCCGGCCCCGGCGGGTTCGGCCACCTCGGCGAGCTCGGTGCGGGCCAGGGTCTGCACATCGGTGGCGAACTTACCGAGCGCCGCCGCGGCATGCCCGAGGACGGCGCCCGTGTCGCCGATCGGCGTGCGCCGGGTGTGCCAGGGAAGCACGGGCTCCGCGAGTCCCGTCTCGGCGGCGAAGAGGGCGATCAGCTCCCCGGCGTACGCGCCCGCCTCCGCGGGGGCCCCCGCCGTCCGCGCGTACTCCAGGTAGCCCGCGAGGGTGCCCGCGGCCCCGCCGAGCTGGACCGGCAGGCCCCCGTCGAGCAGCGCCTCCAGCCGGCGCCGTACGTCGACCACCGCGACGAGCCAGCCCGCCGCCTTGAGGCCGAAGGTGGTGGGGACGGCGTGCTGGCCGAGGGTGCGGGCCACCGCCGGCGTGCCCCGGTGCGCGTCGGCCAGGCCGGCCAGGGCCGCCGCCGTCCGGTCGAGTTCGGCGCGTACGAGGCGCAGGGCGCGGGCCGTGACCAGCATCGCGCCGGTGTCGAGGATGTCCTGGCTGGTGGAGCCGCGGTGCACGTACTCCGCCGCCGCGGGGTCCTCGGCCGCGACCACCGCCGTGAACTCCTCGACCAGGGCGACCACCGGGTTGCCGGCGCCGCGCGCCCGTACGGCCAGCGCGGGCAGGTCGACCGCCCCGGCCCGGGCGCACGCCGTGATCGTCTCGGCGGCCTTCGCGGGGACCGTGCCCAGCCGGGCCTGGGCCCGGGCCAGGGCGGCCTCGGCGTCGAGCATCGCCTGGGCCCAGGCGGTGTCGGTGAGGGCCGCCTCGGTGGCGGCGGCGGCCCGCACCGGCGAGAGCAGGCCCGTGTCCGGGGGCGCGTCCGGGGGCGTGGTCCGCGGCGCGTCCGGGGGCGTGGTCGGGCGGTCGGTCACGTGGTGCTCCTCGTCAGCGTGTCGTGGCGGCGCTCCGCCCCGCGGGCGAGGCCGAGGACGGCGCGGGCCATCGCGTCGGAGTCGCCGAGGATCACCGAGTCGACGCCCGGCCGGGCCCCCGCGGCGGTCACCCAGTGCACGCCCTCGGTGGGCACGCCGTACGCGAAGCGCCGCTCGTGCGCCGCCCCGGCCGCGTCGACGAGGTGGTAGGGGCGCCCGGTGACCGCGATCCCGCCGGTCCGGTAGGGGCCGTGCTCGTCGTCGATCACGTACGGGACGCACTGGCCGGTGGCGTACAGGTACCCCAGCAGCGGGTCCTCGGTGCGCACCACGTCGGGCTCGGGCAGCCGGGCCTCGATGAACGCCCGCGCGTGCACCGCGGCCGCGCCGACCCGGGGCGAACGGGCGGTGAAGAGGCCGGCGGCCTCGTCCGCGCCGAACTCCGCGCCCGGGCCGAGCACGGTCAGCACACCGGCCTCGATCAGCGCGATCGCCTCCCGGATCCGCCGCGGAGGCGGGCCGATCGAGAGGTGGGCGTTCAACGGCCCGTACCGGGCCGTCAGTTCGTCGCGGTAGTCGGCGCCGGATATCCCGCCGTGGTCGACCAGCAGCCGCACCTCGTTGCGCAGGTCGCGCAGTACGTCGAGGGCGGCCTTGTACGGGCCGTCGACGTTCCCGGCACGCGCCTCGGCCACGTCCCGGCGCAGGTGCTCCAACAGCCATCCGGTGAACGCGGCACGGTCGGCGAAGCGGCGCTCCCCGCAGGGCCGGGCGACCCGCTCCCAGTCCCAGCGCCGCCCGGGCGGCACGCCCAGCGCGTCGAGCAGCCGGTCGCGGTCGTACGGGCTCCAGGGCCCCGCGGCGCTGCGTTCGAGCAGCCGCGCCGCGGCCTCGGGGCGGCCGTCGGCCCGCAGCAGGGCCGCGTAGTAGACGGTCTCGACCTCCTGGGAGACCAGCGGCCAGATGTCGCGCCGGAAGCCGGGCCGGCGCGGCCCGCGGCGCAGCCGGGCCACCGTCGCCGGGGTGAGGACGAGCGGGAGGTGGCGGCCGTGCGCGCCCTTCTGGTTCTCCCCGCGCGCCTGGTACGGCACGCCCCGGCGCGATCCGGCGTACAGCACGGGCTCGCGCCCGGAGCGGTGGTAGACCAGCCCGGCGTCCTTGGCCTCGTAGACCCCGCCGCGGCCTTCCGTCAGCAGGGCCATGTGGTCGAAGAAGTTGAGCCCGAGGCCGCGCAGCAGGACCGGCTCCCCGGGCGCGACCCCGTCGAGCCGGGCCTCCGCGGGGTTCCCCGGCGGCAGGTAGCGCAGCCCGCGCCGGGCCGCGAACCGCGCGAGGGCGGCCTCGGCGGTGGTCGGGGAGACCGGCAGGTGCCCCTGGGCCAGGACCACGGCGTCGAGCCCGGACAGCACCGTGCCGTCGTCCAGGGTCACCCGGTCCCGCCCCCGCGCGGAGGTGTCCGCGTCGAGCCGGACGGCCCGCGCGGCGTGCGTACGGACGTCCGCCGGGCCCCGCCCGGCCACCGTGCGCAGCACCCACTCCAGGTAGCGCCCGTACAGGGCCCGGGTCGGATAGCCGTCGGGCCCCGGCACCTCGTCCCCGGCGGGGGCGGCCCCGCCGTGCAGGGCCGGGTCGGCGGCCCATGCGGCCAGGCTCGGGCCGGGCCGCACCGGACCGGCCATCGTCACGCTGTCGTCGGTGAACAGGGTCACCTGGGAGGCGACCGTGTTCATGAGAAGGTGCCGCGACTGGTCGGAGCGCCAGACCCGTCCGCTGCCCGGCCGCGGGTCGACGAGGTGGACCCGCAGCCGCACCCCGGCCGGCAGCAGCTCGCCGGCGTTGGCCGTGAGCCGCTCCAGGACGGACAGCCCCCGCGGGCCCGACCCGACGACGCAGACCGTCAACCAGTCCTTCCCGTCGGGGTGTTCGTCAGTACGTGCCGAAGTACTCACGGTGCTCCCATGCGGTGGTCTCGCCCGGTCCGGCGGGCCCCGCGACGGCCAGCCACTCCCCGAACCGGGCCACCTCGCTGCGTTTGAGCTGGGCCAGACAGTCCTGGAGCGGCTTGCCCAGCAGATCCCGGGCCAGGGCGCTGCCCTCCATCGCCGACACCGCCTCCGCCAGGTCGCGCGGCAGCGCCGCCGCCGTGGGAGCGTGCGGGTCCTCGGCGAGGGAGCCCGGCCGCAGACCGCGCTCGATGCCGTCCAGACCGGCGGCGAGCTGCGCGGCGAGGTAGAGGTACGGGTTGGCGCAGGGCTCGCCGATCCGGTTCTCCACGTGCGTGGACTCCTCGCCGGGACCGCCGAGGACCCGGACCAGCGCGCCCCGGTTCTCGGCGCTCCACACGATCCGGTCCGGGGAGAGCGAGAACCGCTCGTCGAGCCGCCGGTACCCGTTGACGGTCGGGATGCAGAACAGGGCGGTGTCCGCGGCGTGTTCGAGCAGTCCGGCGACATAGCCCAGGCCCTCTTCCGACAGCGGCACGGCGCCCTCGCCCGGCAGCGGCACGAAGACGTTGCGGTCGGCCGCCGTGTCGAACAGCGACTGGTGCAGGTGCCAGCCGCTCGGGTCGAAGCGCTCCAGCCGCGGCAGCGCCATGAAGGAGGCGTGGTGGCCCAGGCGGGCGCAGATCTGCTTGGCGACCGTACGGAAGAGCAGCATCGCGTCGGCGGCGTCGAGGCCGTCCATCGGACTGAAGGTGAACTCCAGCTGGCCAGGCCCCGATTCGTGCTCGACGGTGCGCAGCGGCAGCCCCAGCTCGCGCAGGGCCCGCGCGAGGGGGGTGATGAGGTGCATCAGGCCGTCGGTGAAGGTGTCCAGGTTGAACTGGTAGCCGCCGTCGACCGGTTCGACGGCGGGCGCTTCCCCCTGGACGCCGAATCCGCCGACGCTCGCGGCGGCCTTCGCGGCGGCTCCCGGGCCGTGTTCCGGGCCGGTCAGCCGGGTCACGTACCACTCCACCTCCAGGCCGACCACGTAGCCCAGGCCGCGCTCCGCGGCGCGGGCGCACTGGCGGCGCAGCACGGCCCGGCTGGAGAGCGGGTGGGCGGTGCCGTCGCGCAGGTACTCGTCGGCGATGACCCAGCCGGTGGCCGCCTCGGTGTACGGCAGCACCTTGAAGGTGAGCGGATCGGGGACGATCAGGAAGTCCCCGGCGCCGGTCAGCTCGGGTATGCCGATGCCGCCGCCGGGGGCGAAGAAGTCGACGCCCACGGCGTGCCCGGTGTCGAAGACGAAGGGTCCCGGGCTCATGTCGATGCCGTTGGCCAGCGCCGTGCGGAAGGCGTCGACGGTCAGGGTCTTGGAGCGCATCAGCCCGTGCGGATCACCGAAGCCGACCCGGACGAACTCCAGCTCCGTCAGGGTCTCCTCCAGGGCCTGCGCCGCGGCCCGCTGGTCCGCGCTCCACAGGCCGTGGCGCTCGACGAAGCCGACGCTGCCGGTGGCGAAGCGGGCGTAGCGGCGCTCGGCGGTCTCGCGGGCGGTGGTGGCCTTGGTCATGTCGGTTCCTTCTCCGGTTCCGGCGATCGCGCCGAGAGCTCCGCGTAGTGGTGGTGCCAGGGCCGCGCCTGCTCCAGCTGGTACGCGGCGGCCAGGACCCGCAGGTCCTCGCACCGCCCGCCGACCAGTTGCAGGCCCACGGGCAGGCCCTCGGGCGAGAGCCCCGCCGGGACGGACACGGCGGGCTGGCCGGTCAGGTTGAAGGTGTAGGCCTCGGGGGCCCAGGCCAGCCAGGACAGGGCGCCCTTGCGGACCGGGTCGGGCGGCTCGTGCCGGTCGGCGGCGAACGGCTCGATGGCCACGGTCGGCATGGCCAACAGGTCGTGCCGCTCCATCAGGGCCTGGCTGCGGGCCCGCAGCACCGCGCGCGCCTCGTACGCCCGGGCCAGCCGGGCGGCGCTGAGCGTGCGCCCGTACCGGATGACGCGCAGGCGGCCGGGGTCGAGCCGGCCCGCGACCTCGTCGAGGTCGTGGGGGTGCGCGGCCGCCTCCCAGCCCGCCAGGATCGTCTCCAGGGCCGGGTACGGGTCCTCGAACGGCGGCTGGATCTCCTCGACCTCGTGCCCCCGGGCCGCCAGCGCCTCCACGGCCTGGCGGGCGACGGCCGCGATGCCGGGCCGCGGCGCGGGATCGCCGAGCGAGGGGATCCAGCCGATGCGCAGGCGGGGCAGGTGCCCGGCCGCCTCCCCCGGATCCCGGAGGGGCTCGCCGGACGCCCCGAAGGACAGCGGGTCGGCGGGGTGGTAGCCGGACATCACCCGGGTGAGCAGGGCCGCGTCGGCCACCGTCCGGGTCAGCGGGCCCAGATGGGAGAGCTCCTCCGGGCTCTGGGGCACGTACGGGATCCGGCCCAGCGAGGGTTTGAACCCGACGACCCCGCAGAAGGAGGCGGGGATGCGGATCGACCCGGCGCCGTCGGTGCCGGTCGCGCCGACCCCGATGCCCACGGCCACCGAGGCGGCCGCGCCGGCGCTGGAGCCGCCGGGGGTGCGGGAGGGGTCCCACGGATTGCGGGTCGGGCCCTGGAGCCGGTTCACGCCGGCCGCGCTCCACCCGCCCTCGGAGGTGTTGGTCTTGCCGATGACGATGGCGCCCGCCGCCCGCAGCCGGGCCACGGCGGGGGCGTCCCGGTCGGGCACGGCGTCGGCGTGCAGCAGGGAGCCGCGGGTGGTCCGGATGCCCTCCGTCGGGGTCAGGTCCTTGACGGAGACGGGCATGCCGAGGAGGGGCCGGTCCCGCCAGACGGTGTTCCCGTACCGGTGGAGCAGCCGGTCCGCGGCCTTCGCCTCGGCGGTGGCGCGCTCGCGGGCTAGCGTGAGGAAGGCACCGATCCGCGGCTCCCACCGGTCCAGCAGGCGTAAGGTGGCGGCCAGGTGCTCCGAGGGCAGCAGGCTGCCGTCCCCGTAGGCCGCGCGGAGCCCGGGGATGTCCGCGTACGGCGGTCCGGCCGGGTCAGGCGCCATGGAAATCCCGGTACCAGCCGTTGTCGAAGTCGCGGACCTCCAGGCCCCGGTCGGCGGCCGCCTGGTGCAGCAGCGCCTGGATCCGCCCGGCCACCATGGCCGCCCGCAGGTCGGCCCGCTCGAACTCGGCGCCGGAGGTGCGCAGCAGCCGCAGGTCGTAGAGGCCGGGGCGGTACGCGCCCTCCAGCTCGATGCCGAGCGGGATGCGCAGGGCGTGCCGGACGCCGAAGGTGACGTGCCCGGTGTGGTGCTGGTCGGACCAGTTGGTGATGTCGGCCGTCATCGGGGCGAAGAACCAGTCCTCGCGGCCCGGGGTCTCCTCGGTCCACGACATGCTGTGCGGCAGGTAGTGCCAGGTGTTGTAGCGCATCCGCGCGCTGTACGCGGAGAGGGTGCGGGCGAGCGCGGCCCGGTCCTCGCCGAACTTCCGGGCGAAGGCGGTGCCGGGCGCGACGCAGCAGTAGAAATCGCGGGTGGCCAGGGCGATCCGGTCCTCGGCCGGGTGGCCGCTGTGCAGGACGGCGACGCTCTTGGGGCCGCGGCCCATCACGACGTCGCAGTCCAGGGCCCCGGCCAGGGTCTCGAAGAAGCGGTGCAGGAACCCCTCGTACGCGCTGGTGAACCCGGCGGGCGGGGCCGGCCGTACGACGCGCTCGACGACCTCCGCGGCGTACGCCGCGGCCGTCGCGGGCGCCGCCGCCGCGGGGAAGGGCCGGCCCGCGGCGGCGGCGAGCAGCCCCGCCACCGGCGCCGGGAGCTCGTCCCAGCCGAGCGGCTCGTCCATGATCCGCTCGCGTTTGTGCAGGGAGGCCCCGTTGATCTCGCGGTAGAACACGGCGCCCGCGCGTAACCGCTCCGCCCGCGCGGCGGCGCAGGCGGCGGCCAGGGCGTCGAGCGCGGCGCCCGTCGGCAGGCCGGCGAGGTCCGGGACCGGGGCCCCGTACGTCTCGATGCGTTCCCGGAGGAAGCCCGCGAGCAGGTCCGGGGTGAGCTGGACGCCGTTGAACTCCTCGGCGCGGACCGGGGAGCCCGAGCCGATGAGCGCGTTCAGACAGACGACGAAGGTGGCGTCCTCGGGGGCCCACCGCGCGGCCGGGGCCGCCCGGAGCGCGGTGAGCACGGAGCCCTGGGCCCCGGCCGCCAGCGAACGGCCGGGCAGATTGCTGAACTTGCCGAGGTTGCTGTAGAAGCGGTCGCCGACGTAGAGCAGTACGGGGGCCATGTGGAGCAGGGCGTGCCCGACGGCGTCGATCCGCGCCCGGACGGAATCGGCGTCCTGCTGGGCGAGCCAGCGGTGGACCTCCTCGAACTGGATCCGCTGCACGTCCTGGGCCAGCGCCCACAGCCGGCCCAGGGACGCCGGCCGGTTCTGCCACTTGAGGGTGCCGAGCGGCTCGGCCTCCTCGGGACCGGCGGGCCGGGTGCCGGCCGGGACGACGCGCAGCCGCCCGGTCCCGGTGAGCACCAGCAGGTCCCCGCCGCCGTCGTCGGGCGTGGTCTCGGGGCCGCCGGTCGGGGCGAAGCCCGCGACCTGGGACTCGGCGATCTCCGTGTACACGCGCTCGCCGAGCCCCATGGCCGCTCGGCCGATCTGCTCGGGGACCATCCCGTCGAGGGTGGCCGCTATCCGTATCGCGTCGGCGGCCAGGCCGCAGGCACGGGCCCGTTCGGCGGCGGCCTTGACCTGGGCATCGAATCCGGGCGTCTTCAGCTGCATTGTCGTCACCTACGGAAGGTCATTCGACGGCGGTTCGGGATCGGGGCGGGCCGCCCGGCGGGCCGGTCCGCCCCGCGGGACCCGGGTTCAGCCGAGCGCATCGAGGGTCCATGCGGACTCGTGGCGGCTGAACCCCAGGTGCGGGTAGTACAGGGCGGCGGCCGGGGCCGAGAGCAGCACGAGCTTGGCCTGCGGCGCGGCCTCCCGGGTGGCCCGGATCAGGTCCCGGCCCACGCCTCTGCGCTGGAACTCGGCGTCCACGGCGATGTCGCTCAGGTACGTGACGTACGAGCCGTCCGTGATCGAGCGCGCGATGCCGATCAGCCGCCCGTCCAGGCGGGCCGTGATCACGAGATTGGCGCCGGCCAGCATCCGCGTGAACCGCTCGACGTCCTCGACGGGACGGCGCTCGCCGAGGGTGGACGCGCGGTACAGGGCGGTGACTTCGGCGACGTCGAGGCTGGCACCGACGACGGGCTCACACTTCCACATGCTGCTGCAGCTCCTTGCTCAGTTCGTCCAGTCGGGATTTGAGGTGCTCGCGGTTCTTGAGGAAGCGCCGCGGGTCCATGTGATCGGCGGTGACGTCCACCCCGCGGGAGCCCAGCCCTTCGGCCAGGCTCGTGCCGCGCTCCCAGGCCTCGGTGGCGGCGGCCTGCACCAGCCGGTAGGCCTCCTCGCGGTCCCGGCCCCCGTCGACGAGGTCCAGGAACACCTCGGAGCTGTAGACCAGGCCCCGGGTGGCGTCGATGTTGCGCGCCATGCGCTCGGGGAAGACCCGCAGTCCGCGCAGCAGCGCGGCGGCCGAGACGAGCTGGTAGTGGGACACGGTCAAGCTGTCGGGCAGGATGACCCGCTCCACGGAGGAGTGCGCGAGGTCCCGCTCGTGCCACAGGGCGACGTTCTCGTAGGCCGCCCCGGCGTTGGAGCGCAGGATCCGGGCGAGACCGCACAGCCGCTCGCTGGTCGTCGGGTTCCGCTTGTGCGGCATCGCGCTCGAACCCTGGTAGGCACTGGTCCGCGGCTCGTCGACCTCCCCGACCTCGGTGCGCTGCAGCATCCGCATCTCCAGGGCGAACTGCTCGACGACCGCGCCCGTCACGGCGAGCGCGGAGAGCAGCTCGGCGTGCCGGTCGCGCGCCACGACCTGGGTGGGCATCGGCTCCACCGCGAGCCCGAGCCGCCCGCAGACCCACTCCTCCACGTACGGCGAGATGTGCGCGTACGTGCCGACGGGCCCGGAGATGGTGCCGACGGCCACGGCGGCGCGGGCGGCGGTCAGCCGGGCGGTGCAGCGGTGGAGGGCGAAGGCGTGCACGGCGAGCTTCTGCCCGAAGGTGGTGGGCTCGGCGTGGATGCCGTGGGTGCGGGCGATGCACACGGTGTCCCAGTGCTCCAGGGCGCGCTCCACGAGCAGTGCGGCGAACGTGCGCGCGGCATCCAGCACGTGGTCGCACGAGCGGGCCAGGAGGTGTCCCAGGGCGGTGTCGACGAGGTCGTAGCTCGTCATCCCGTGGTGCACCCAGCGCGCGGAGGCGACGGGCATCGTCTCCGTGTACGCCGCGAGGAACGCGAGGATCTCGTGGTCGCGGGTGAGCTCCAGCTCGCGGACGCGTGCGACGGCGGGGACGGGGGCGCGGCGGATGTCCGCCAGGCTGGCCTCGTCCACGACGCCGAGTCCGGCCTGGGCCGTCGTCGCCAGTACCTCGACGCGCGTCCAGATGGCGTACTTGTGCTCCTCGGTCCAGAGCTCGGCCAGCTCCGGAGTGGAATAGCGTTCGATCAAGGTCGGTTCTCCTCGGCTCTCCCCGTCGGGCGGCAGGGCGGGGGACGGGACGTGGGGGAAACGGGGCTCGTGGGGGCCGCGAGGCACGCGCGGCTCAGGCGGTGAAGCCGAGCTCCGGTGGCAACAGGCCGCCCTCGGCCGCGGCGACGGCCGCGGCGCGGGCCGCCGAGCCGCTCGCGGACGGGGTGGCCCGCAGGGGTACGAGCGCTCCGGCCGGTCTCGCGTACCAGGCGGCCAGCGCGTTCTGCACCGCGCCGTGCCGGCTCTGCATCGAGTCCACGTCGAAGGTGAGCTCACGCGCGTACAGCCGGACCAGCGGGTGGTACGAGAAGCGCACCCCGCTGCCCTTGACGAAGTCGGCGTCCAGCAGGTGCTGCGCGGTCAGCCGCTCCAGGGCCTCCTCCGTACGGTCGTCCGGCAGCCCCAGCGCGGCCGCTGCCACCCGTACCGGGAACGAGGCCGTCTCCAACAGGCTGAGCAGCCGGAACGCCCTGCGCTCCGGGGCTTCCAGCGCCGCGTAGCCGACCGCCAGGCTGTCGCGGACGGCGAGGTCGCCGACCGCCAGCTCGTCGAGCCTCCTGCGCTGCGACTCCAGCCGCCGGGCGAGCGTCTCCAGCCGCCAGTGCGGCCGCTCCAGCAGGCGCGCCCCGACGATCCGGATGGCCAGCGGCAGCCGGCCGCACGAGCGCACCAGGTCCTGCGCGGCCCCCTCCTCGGCCGCCACCCGTTCGCGGCCGATGATCCGGGCCAGGATCTCGCGGGACTCCTCCGCCGTCAGCAGCCCGAGGCGCACGTGCCGGGTGCCGCCCAGGGTGGACAGCATCTCCAGGCTCGTCACCACGGCCGCGCAGGTCGGCGAGGCCGGCAGCAGCGGCCGTACCTGCGCCTCGTCGCGCGCCCCGTCCAGCACGATCAGCACGCGCCGGTGGGAGAGCAGCCCCCGGTACAGGGCCACCCGCTCGCCGGTCTCGGCGGGCACCGCGCCGGGACCGGCCCCGAGCGCGCGGATCAACTCACCCAGTACGTCGGCCGGTTCGCGGAAGGCGTCGCCGCGCTGGAGCTCGACGTACAGCTGGCCGTCGGGGAAGGCCGCGCTGACCGCGTGGGCGACGCGGACCGCCATGGTGGTCTTGCCTACGCCCGCGGCCCCGTACAGGTTGAGCGTCTGCGCGGCGGTGCGCCCGGCGCCCTCCCGGGAGACCTCGCGCAGCCGCCGGATCAGGTCCGCCTCGATGCCGGGCCGGGCGAACTCCGCGAGGCGCGGCGGCAGGGTGTACGGACCTCCCCGGCGCGCGGGCGCCTCGGCGGCGCCGCCCGGACGGGAACCGGAGGGGGCGGGAGCGGCGGGGGCGGGCCGGGCCGGCACCGCCGCCGGGTCCGGGTCCGCGGCGGACCGGGTGGGCCCGGCGAGTATCCGCCGGTGCGCGGCGCGGAGTTCCTCGCCCGGCTCCACTCCGAGCTCGTCGGCCAGCAGCCGGCGGGCCTCCTGGTACGCGGCGAGTGCCTCGCCCTGGCGGCCGGCCCGGTACAGGGCCGTCATGAGCCGGCTCCACGCGCTTTCCCTGAACGGGTGTTCCGATACGAGAGCCCTGAGCCGGGGCAGCACGTCGGTGTGGCGACCCACCGCCATTTCCGCGTCGGCCCAGCTTTCCGTGGCATTCAGCCAGCGTTCAAGCAAGGCTGCCCCGTCGCCCTGTTGGAGGTATTCCGAGGGGATGCCGACGAGCGGCGTCCCGTTGGTCTGCTCCAGCGCCGACCGGAACAGGCGTGCGCGCTCGGCGGGTTCGTCGGTGAGTTCCGCCTTCTGCAGGAAGGTATTGAACCGGTCGAGGTCGAGCCGCTCGGCGCCGATTGCGATCGCGTAGCCGGAGGCCCGGCTGACGACCGCGTCGGCGCCCAGCAGTTTGCGCAGGCGGGCGATGTACCCCTGGAGGGTCTTGCGCGCGGTCAGCGGGGGTTCCCCTCCCCACAGTTGCTGGATGAGCTCCTCCGCGGTGAGCGTGCGGGGGGCGTGCAGCAGCAGGGCCGCCAGAACGACGCGGTGCTTGGCCCGCGGAATTTCCAATAACTCTCCGTTCCGCCGTACGGTCAGCGGACCGAATACATCGAACTGGAGATCGTCCAGCATGTGATGGCCCCCGTAATGTCTCGCCCACGGGAAAATACGCAGGGGCGGTGGCCCCTGAGGGAATTCAGCCCCGGGAATCACCCTGGGCGATGTTCACGACATCGTGCCGGGCGAGTTCCGTGAAGAGCTCGATGATGTCCCGCACCACGGATTCCTGATCGATGTCGTATTCCTCGGCGACCAGCGCGGCTATGTCGCTCACGGTGCGCTTCCCGTCGATCTGCCGCCAGATGTGGGCGGCGGAGGCGGTCAGCTCGAAGAAGTGCTCGTACCCGCCGACCACCGTCGTACCGCGGTGGTTGCGGATCTTCACGTTCAACGGGAGCGAGGCCACCGAACCGGGGCCCACCTGCGGGTCCGTCGCGTCGAGCGGCATCAGACCGACACCTCCATGGAGATCCGCTGGCAGACGGCGATGGTCTCCTCGACCCACTTGCGCGGATGGTCCGGGTCGAAGGAGCGCATCGTCTCGATGGCCCAGTACGCCTCGAACGGCAGCAGGCCGGGATCGAGGATCTCCATCCGCCGGGCCCGCCACTTCGGCCACAGGCTGCCGAACTGGCCCAGGCTGGCCTGGAGCGCGTCCACGGAGTGGTTGAAGGCGTTCTTCGTCGCGAGGACCGCGCTGTGCAGATCACCCCGGGCGACCTGGCCGGCCGCGTCCTCCGTGTAGCTGTCGGCCTGCTTGAGCGAGTTCACGATCAGCACCGAGCGGTGGGCCGAGGCGGCGAGCCGCTCGCGGGTGCCCTCCAGCCAGGCCCCGTCGTCGGCGGCCGCGGCGTAGGGGAGCCGCTCCAGCATGGCGATCTCGTGGTAGCTCAGGGTGCGCCAGGTGCCCTGGCCGTCGGCGAACTGCTCCCGGGAGACCTTCGAGAGGACCTGCTCGATCTGGGAAGCGGTCCAGTACTCGACGTCCCAGCGGCGGCCGTCGACGAACGTGCCCTCGTACTGGAGCGTGTTGGGTTCGAGCGCGACGTGGTTGGTCTCGTCGATCGTGCTGGTCCAGAGGTCCCGGGTGACGACGTGGACGTCGAGGTCGCTGGTGGGGTTGCCCCAGCCTCTGATCAGGGAACCGCTCGCGAACACCGTCTCGTACGCGTCCGGGAGCAGATTGCGGCTCTTGAGCTCGGCGACAACCCCGGAGGTGTCATACGTCATGAGGCACGGCCCTTCCCCGTCTCGGCGCACCGCGACCGAGATCATCGGACGGCGGCGCGCTCTGGTTCTCCTTGGATCGCCGCCACGGCGTCGGAACGGGCGGCACGCCCCGGAAAGGTGATCTCCGACCCCGGGGACAAATTCCGGCTCACCCGAAGAATCGGCTGGCCACGCAGAAGTCCTGGACTTCGGCACGGCCCAGCATATTGACAAACCTTCAGTTGAGTCCAGAACAATCTGGTGGCGCGAATTGGACTTTACATTCAGGGGTTTACTGTCCGTAAAGGGCGCATCAGGAATCGTGTACGGCCCAGTTGAGCCGCGGAAATCCACGGTGCGCGGAGGGCCCGGCCGCGGCCGGGGAACGGCGCTCCCGCGCACGGCGGCGCCCGGAAGGCGCGTCCGGGGCGGGGACAAACCACCGGTTCTCGCCATACGCGGCCCCGCCGGCGGCCGGTGGCGGCCAAGAAATATTTGCCTTCCCGGGGTCGCGGCTGCAATCTCGTGGACCGCGAGGCCGAGGTGGAGCCGGTTCTTCACCGGCGCAGGGGCGTGAACCGGCGTGCCGGACCCGGCTGTTGCCTACCCCTCGCTATCGGACTCGGCCGCCACCGCGGCGAGTTCGGCGCGGACCAGTGCGAGGAAGGCGGCCGAGGGCCGGACCTCCACCCCCCGCTCCTGCGCGCGCGCCCGGAGGTGGTCGAGGACCGCGCCGAGCGTGGGGAGGGAGCCGGGCGGGCGCAGCAGCCACAGGCGCCCCGGCGGCCGGCGCGGGAGCCCGAGGGCGGCCAGAACCTCCTCGGCCTCCCGGTCGAGGTCGTGCAGATCGGGGTCCGCCAGCGGGGCGGCCTCCACGTCGGTGATGTGCCCGTGGCCGTCCAGCCGGGTCTCCACGGCCCAGTGGGTGGACCGGTCCGGGATCCAGGTCCGGGCCGCCGGGGGCCACACGTACGGGAGGAACGCCCACAGCGTGTCCTCGGGCGCGGGCTCCCAGCCGAGCACCTCCAGCTCCCGGACCTCGGGGAGCCGGTCCGGCTCCTGCTCGCTGCGGCCGGTGCGGCGCAGCGCGAGCGGGTGCGGTGTTCCGTCCTCGTCCCACGAGTCCCACGAGTCCCTCGCCATGCGCGCAGGCTACCGCCGGAGCCGGCGCCGGCCTACGACCGGCGGAAGTCCACCTCCGCCGGGCCCTCCCCCGGCCAGTGCAGCCGGGTCGGCGCGGACGGGGTCTCGGCGAGTACGGTCCCCCGCGCGACCACGTACCGCGGCCGGACCTGGCGGCGCACCGCCTCGGCGGGGCTCTCGGCCGGCAGCAGCACGAAGGAGGCGGGGGCGCCCTCGGCGATCCCGTACTCCGCGTCCGCCAGGCCCAGCACCCGCGCCGCGCGCTCCGTCACCATCTCGAACGCCACCGGGATCTCGTCCGCCCCCGTGAGCTGGGCGGCGTACAGCCCGACGAGGGCGGTCTGGAGGGGGTTGGCGGTGCCGAGCGCGTTCCACGGGTCCATCACGTCGTCGTGGCCGAAGGCCACGTTCACCCCCGCCGCCAGCATCTCCTTGACCTGGGTGAGGCCGCGCCGCTTGGGGTAGCCGTCGAAGCGGCCCTGGAGGTTGAGGTTGGCGAAGGGGTTGGAGACCAGGTTGATCCCGGAGCGGGACAGCAGCCGCTGGAGTTTGAAGCTGTACGCGCCGCCGTAGGAGCCCATCGCCGTCGTGTGCGAGGCCGTCGCCCGCTCCCGCAGCCCCGTGCGCAGCGCGAGCGCGGCCAGCACCTCCACGAAGCGGGACTGCTCGTCGTCGATCTCGTCGCAGTGGGCGTCCACGCGCAGCCCGTGCTCCTCGGCCACCGCGAAGGCGATGCCGAGCGAGGCGACCCCGTCCTCGCGGGTGTCCTCGAAGTGCGGGATCGCCCCGACGACGTCGGCGCCGCGGGCGACCGCCTCGCGCAGCAGCGCCTCGCCGTCCGGGAAGGAGACGATGCCCTCCTGCGGGAACGCGACGATCTGCAGGGTCATGAAGTCCCGGACCCGGTCGCGGACCTCGAGCAGCGCGTCCAGCGCGGTGAGCGCCGGATCGGTGACGTCGCAGTGCGTGCGCACGTGCAGCACGCCCTGGGCCGCCTGCCAGCGCAGCACCTGCGTGGCCCGTGCGATGACGTCCTCACGGGTCAGGGTCCGCTTGCGCTCGCTCCAGCAGGCGATGCCCTCCCACAGCGTTCCCGAGGCGTTCGGGCGCGGCTCCCCGGCGGTCAGGGCCGTGTCCAGGTGGATGTGCGGCTCCACGAAGGGGGCGCTGAGCAGCCCGCCGTGCGCCTCGATCAGCACGCCGGTGGCCGGCGGCTCCTTCTGGTCGTCGTACGGGAGCACGCGCGCGATCCGCCCGTCCTCGGCGACCTCCACGTCGGACAGGCCATCGGTGTGGAGCAGCCGGGCACCCCGGACGATCATCCGCATGCGGCCACCCTACGACCGCGGCCCGCGGTTTCCGGGGAAACCGCGGGCCACGACGTCCTGCACCGCATGCATGGCTCAGCCGCGCTTGGCCTGGGCCTTCTGCTGCATGCCCCGCGTCTTCGCGGAGACGGACTGCACGTCTCTGACCGCGGCCTTCGCGCGTGCCTCGGCCGCCGTGTTCTTCGCCCGCTCCCGCTCGCGCTCCGCGGCCTGTGAGGTGCCGGCACGAGCCTTCTTGGCCATGATCACTCCTCCTCGGGACACATCGGGACGCACCGGAGGGCGTACGCCCTCCACTGTCCCTCCGTTCGGAGGAGGCGGCATCCGGAGCGAGGGTCAGCCGCGCCCGCCCTTGCGGCGCTGCTGCTCGCGCATCCGGTCCTCCTTCATGGCCATCGTCTGCGCCTCGCGCACGTCCTCGACCAGCATCGCCGGCTTGCTCGGCATCCCGGAGTCGGACGACCGACGGTCCTCGTGAGTCTGTTCCTTGCGCTGCTTCGCCATGATCACTCCTCACTGGAACTGGAAAACGGCTGGGTGGGACCCCGCCCACGCTGCCTCCTCCCGCCCGCCACGACCATTCGACAGCGCCAATCGGGTTACATGGGTGACATGACTGACAACACGGCCATGCCCGATTGGGAGAAGCGCTTCCGGGCGCCGCGCGTCGGGCTGCCCGACTGGGCCGAGGACGCTCCGGACCGCTCGCTCTTCGTCTCGAACGCCACCGGGACGTACGAGCTCTACGCCTGGGACCGGGCCACCGGCGGCCAGCGGCAGGCCACCGACCGGCCCAACGGGACCACCGACGGGACCCTCTCCCCCGACGGGGAGTGGATCTGGTGGTTCTCCGACACCGACGGCGACGAGTTCGGCGTCTGGGTGCGCCAGCCCTTCGGGGGCGGCCCCGACGAGCCGGCCGCCCCCGGGCTGGAGCCCTCGTACCCCGCCGGGCTCGCGATCGGGCGCGACGGGACCTCCGTCGTCGGCCGGTCCACCGACGAGGACGGGACCACCATCCACGTCGTGCGGCCGGGCGGCGCCGAGCCCGCGGTGATCTACCGGCACCGGGAGTCGGCCGGCGTCGGCGACCTCTCCCACGACGGGACCCTGATCGCGATCGAGCACACCGAGCACGGGGACGCCATGCACTCCGCGCTGCGCGTGGTCACCCTCGACGGGGCCACCGTCGCCGAGCTCGACGACTCCCGGGACGGCACGGTGGAGCTCGGCCTGGAGGTGCTCGGCTTCGCCCCGGTCGCCGGGGACACCCGGCTGCTGGTCGGCCACCAGCGGCGCGGCCGCTGGGAGCCGATGGTGTGGGACGTGGCCGCCGGCACCGAGCAGGACCTGGCGATCGAGCTGCCGGGCGACGTCAGCGCCGAGTGGTACCCGGACGGCTCCGCGCTGCTGATCGCGCACAGTTTCGAGGCGCGCAGCGAGCTCTGGCGCTACGACCTGGCCGCGCGGGAGCTCGTCAAGGTCGACACCCCGCCCGGCACCGTCTCCGGCGCGAGCGCCCGGCCCGACGGCACGGTGGAGTACCAGTGGTCCTCGGCGGCCGAGCCCTCGGCCGTACGGTCCACCGCGGGCGGTATCGTCCTGGACCCGCCCGGATTCCGGCCGCCCGGCTCGGTGCCGGTGGAGGACGTGTGGGTGGAGGGCCCGGGCGGGCGGATCCACGCGCTGGCGCAGCGGCCCGTGGGCCACGGCGACGGCCCCTTCCCGACGATCTTCGAGGTGCACGGCGGGCCGACCTGGCACGACAGCGACGCCTTCGCGGCGACCCCGGCGGCCTGGCTGGACCACGGGTTCGCGGTGGTCCGGGTCAACTACCGGGGCTCGACCGGCTACGGCCGCGAGTGGACCGACGCCCTCAAGCACCGCGTCGGCCTGATCGAGCTGGAGGACGTCGCGGCCGTCCGGGAGTGGGCGGTGGCCTGCGGCCTCGCCGACCCGGCGCGCCTCGTGCTCTCCGGCGGCTCCTGGGGCGGCTACCTGACCCTGCTGGGGCTCGGCACGCAGCCCGAGGCCTGGGCCGTGGGGCTGGCCGCCGTACCGGTCGCCGACTACGTGACGGCGTACCACGACGAGATGGAGGCGCTGAAGTCCCTGGACCGCACCCTCTTCGGCGGTACGCCGGAGGAGGTCCCGGACCGCTTCGAGGCGTCCTCCCCGCTGACGTACGTGGACGCGGTCAAGGCCCCCGTGTACATCTCGGCGGGCGTCAACGACCCGCGCTGCCCGATCCGGCAGATCGAGAACTACGTGGAGCGGCTGGCGGCGCGCGGGGCGGTCCACGAGGTGTACCGCTACGACGCCGGGCACGGCTCGCTCGTCGTGGAGGAGCGGATCAAGCAGGTCCGGATGGAGCTGGAGTTCGCCCAGAAGCACCTGCCGCAATAGGGGCGTACCCCGGCCTCTCCGGGGCCGGAGCGGCGGCCCCGGCCCCGGTGATCCGGTGCGCCCCCCGTACGGTGGTGGGGTGCACCGGTTTCTCCTGACCCCGCGCTGGTGGGGGATCAACGTCTTCGTCGCGCTCGCCGTTCCCGTCTGCCTGTTCATGGGGACCTGGCAGCTCGGCCGGTTCGAGGACCGCGTCGACAGCCACAGGGAGGCGACCGAAGGACGGCCCGCGGCCGAGGCCGCCGCGCCGCTGGAGTCGCTGCTCCCGGTGGACAAGAAGACCTCCGGACGCCTCGCCTCCGCCTCCGGCGAGTACGCCGAGCAGCTGCTCGTCCCCGAGCGGCGGCTCGACGGCAGGACCGGCTTCTACGTCCTGACCCTGCTCAGGACCGACTCCGGCAAGACCGTCCCGGTGGTCCGGGGCTGGCTGCCGGGCGCCGCTGACGCGTCGAGGGCCCCGGCCGCGCCGACCGGGCGGGTCGAGGTGACGGGCGCCCTCCAGGCCTCCGAGAGCGCCACCAGCAAGGGCGTGTACGCCGAGGGCGGGCTGCCGGCCGGGCAGCTCGGGGTGATCGGGGCGGCCTCGCTGGTCAACCTCGTGCCGTACGAGCTGTACGACGCCTGGCTGACGGTGCAGACCCCGGCGGACGGGCTGACCCCGGTGCCCGCGCAGGCGCCGAGCAACACCGGGCTGGACCTGAAGGCCTTCCAGAACCTCGGCTACACCGGCGAGTGGTTCGTCTTCGCCGCGTTCGTGCTGTTCATGTGGTTCCGGCTCTACCGCCGCGAGGTGGAGACCCTGCGCGACGCCGAGGCGGGGCTGCTGCCGCAGGCCCCCGCCGACCGGTCGTCGGATCCCGCCGCCACGACCACGGCCGCGCCCACGGGCACGGCCACTGCCACGGCTTCCACTACGGCTTCGGCGCGTCCAACGGAATGACGCCCGTCCGGTAGACCGTCCCGCCGCAGGCCGCGGGGATCGTCGTCTGCGTGGTCGGCGCACCCGGCAGCGTCGTGTGCGGGGTGTGCGTCACCTCCACCCCGGTCGGCTCCGGGGCCTTGGCGCCCGTTTCCGGCTCCTGGCCGGTGGCGTGGGCCGCCGTGCCCTGCCCGCTGTCCGGGCCGCCCACCGGCGGCTTGGTCACCGGATCGGGCGTGGCCGCCGGGCAGGACTGCGCCGAGGGCACCCACGCGAAGCGCACCTCGTACGCCGTGTACGGCTGGAGCAGCAGCAGCGGCGTCTCCGCCGAGGGATCGGGCAGCCCGGCCGCCGGATCCCCCGCCGTGTGGCCGACCACGGTGACCCCCGAGGACCGACCGGGCGCCGACACCGAGGCCGCCGTCACGGTGTCCGGGCCGACGACCGTGCAGCCGCGCGCCGAGACGTTGGTGACCTTGAAGCTGCCGTACACCTTGCCGTCGGCCTCCGGGGCCCGGGCGCTGCCCTGCACCCCGAGCTGCTCCGCACTGCACCCGGGGACGCCGGGAGCCGCCGCCACCGGGGGCTGCGGGCCGGTGCCGGCCGAGGCACCCGCGGTGGCGCCCGAGGCGTCCGGGCCGGCCGTGCCGCCGCCGGTCCGGGCTCCGCCCTCCTGCGGATCGGGCTGCGCGCCGGTGCCGGCGGTCTCCGCGCCCTTGCCGGCGGCCTTGCCGGGCCGGGGCTGCGCACCCGCGCCGTCCTGGTGCGGATCGGAGGTGCCGCCGCCGGCGCCGGTCCCGGGCTGCTCGCCGTGGCCGGCCATCGCGGAGTGGTCGGCGGCTGTGCCCTCGCCGCCGGTGATGTGCAGGTGCAGGGCCGCCGGGATGGCCGTACCGGCCAGCAGCGCGGCCGCCGCCGCCCCGACGAGGGCCTGCCGCTTGCGGGTCCTGCGTACGGGGACGGCGTGCCGCAGCCGCTCCAGCGCGCCCTCGGAGGGCTCCAGGCCCTCGACGGCTCCGCGCAGCAGGCTCCGCAGCGCCTGTTCCTCGCCCGCCCCGTCCGGCGGGGTGTGGTCGTCCATCATGACTGCGCAGCCTCCATCGCCACCCGCAGCGCGGCAATGCCCCGCGATCCGTACGCCTTGACCGAGCCGAGCGAGACGCCGAGCGTCTCGGCGACCTGGGCCTCCGTCATGTCCGCGAAGTACCGCAGCACCAGCACCTCGCGCTGACGCCGCTGGAGTCCGCGCATCGCCTTGATGAGATCGTCCCGTTCCAGCTGGTCGTACGCGCCCTCTTCGGCACTGGCCATGTCCGGCATCGGCTTCGAGAGCAGCTTGAGGCCGAGGATGCGGCGGCGCAGCGCGGAGCGCGAGAGGTTGACGACGGTCTGGCGCAGATACGCCAGTGTCTTGTCCCGATCGCGAACCCGGTTGCGGGCCGAGTGGACCCGGATGAACGCCTCCTGGACCACGTCCTCGCAGGAGGCGGTGTCGTCGAGGAGCAGCGCGGCCAGGCCGAGCAGTGAGCGGTAGTGGGCCTGGTAGGTCTCGGTGAGGTGGTCGACCGTGGTGCCGGCGACGACGACCGGCTCGGCGGCAGCGGATGCGGACGCGGCGCCGGCGGACCGGGCGGTCGCCTCCTCCCCGCTCCCCGCGGCCTCCGCGCTATCGCGGGGCGCGGGCACGCGGCCGCCCCGGGTCGGTACGGCGGAGGGCACGGCGATCGGCGCCGCGGCCGGCGGAACGGGAACGATCACGGGGAACCCGCCGGTCGCGGGCGTGCGGGAAGGCCGGCGCGGCGCACCGAGTGCGCTGCGCGCCGGGACGACGGCGAAGTCGAGAAGTGCCTCTGCCACGCCAGTTGGACACGCGTCCCCCCACCAGGGTTGTACGCGTGAGGCCGCCTCACCAGCAAAATCCCCATAGCCCTCATGCGCACCCGCTCTTCCTGATTGCCCCGCCCGTCCAGGCGGCAGTCAGGCCATCACCTTGATCAAGGGATCAGTGCTGATCCTACAAAGTGAATTACGCGAATTCACCAGCGATCAGTTCCGCGATCTGAGTGGCATTCAGGGCTGCACCGTTGCGCAGATTGTCCGCGCACACGAAGAACTCCAGCGAGCGCGGGTCGTCGAGGGAGGCCCGCAGCCGCCCCACCCACGCCGGATCCGTGCCCGCGGCGTCCACCGGAGTGGGGAACTCCCCGGCCGCCGGGTCGTCCACCACGACCACGCCGGGGGCGGCCTCCAGGATCTCCCGGGCGTGCGGGGCCCCCACCTCGGCCTCGAACCGCGCCCGTACGCTCAGCGAATGCCCGGTCAGCACGGGCACCTGTACGCAGGTCACCGCCACCGGAAGCGCGTCCAGGTGCAGGACCCGGCGGGTCTGCGCCCGTACGGCCAGCTCGTGCGAGGACCAGCCGCCCTCGCGCAGCTCCCCGGACCACGGCACCACGTTCAGCGCGAGCGGGGCCGCGAAGGGCCCGGCGTCCTCGCCGACGGCGCGGCGCACGTCCCCGGTCTGCTCGCCCAGCGAGGTCCCGGCGACCAGCGACAGCTGGCGGCGCAGCGCCTCGGCGCCGGCCCGCCCGGCCGCGCTCGCGGCCTGGTACGAGGACACGGTCAGGTCGGCGAGCCCGTACTCGGCGTGCAGCGCGCCCAGGGCCGCGATCATCGCGGCGGTGACGCAGTCCGGGCTCGCGACGATCCCGCGCGGCCGCTTCCGTACGGCCTGCGCGTTGACCTCGGGCACCACCAGCGGCACCTCGGGGTCCTCGCGGAAGGCGGCGGACTGGTCGACGGCCACGGCTCCGCGCGTGACGACGACCGGGGCCCAGCGGGCCGAGATCTCGGCCGGGGTCAGGAACAGCACCACATCGCCCTGACCGATGCCCTCGAAGGCGTCCTCGGTGAGGGCGAGCACCTCGCACTCCTGCCCGCGCACGGCCAGCATGCGGCCGGCCGAGCGCCCGGAGGCGATCAGGCGTATGTCGCCCCAGACGTCCGCCCGCTGGGACAGGATCTGGAGCACGACGGAGCCGACCGCTCCGGTCGCCCCGACCACGGCGAGCGCCGGAGCCGGGGTCGACCGGGTCTCGGTCATCGTCCGGTGCCTCCGTAGACGACGGCCTCGTCGCTGTCGGAGTCGAGGCCGAAGGCCGTGTGCACGGCGCGGACGGCCTCGTTGACGTCGTCCTGGCGGGTCACGACCGAGATGCGGATCTCGGAGGTCGAGATCAGCTCGATGTTGACGCCCGCGTCGGACAGCGCCTGGAAGAACGAGGCGGTGACGCCCGGGTTCGTCTTCATGCCCGCGCCGACCAGGGAGATCTTGCCGATCTGGTCGTCGTAGCGCAGGGAGTCGAAGCCGATGGCGCCCTTGGCCTTCTCCAGCGCGTCGATGGCCTTGTGGCCCTCGGTCTTGGGGAGGGTGAAGGAGATGTCCGTCAGGCCCGTGGACGCGGCGGACACGTTCTGCACGATCATGTCGATGTTGATCTCGGCGTCCGCGATGGCGCGGAAGATCGCCGCGGCCTCGCCCGGCTTGTCCGGAACGCCGACGACAGTGATCTTGGCCTCGGAGACGTCGTGAGCGACTCCGGAGATGATGGCGTGCTCCACCTGCTCTGCCCCTTGCGGATTCTCGTTGCTGACCCAGGTGCCCGGCAGTCCCGAGAAGGACGAACGGACGTGGATCGGGATGTTGTATCGGCGTGCGTACTCGACACAGCGGTGCAGGAGCACCTTGGAACCGGAGGCGGCGAGCTCCAGCATGTCCTCGGAGGAGATCCAGTCGATCTTCCGGGCCTTCTTCACGACGCGGGGGTCCGCGGTGAAGACGCCGTCGACATCGGTGTAGATCTCGCAGACCTCGGCGTCCAGCGCCGCGGCGAGCGCGACGGCGGTCGTGTCCGAGCCGCCGCGGCCGAGGGTGGTGATGTCCTTGCTGTCCGCCGACACGCCCTGGAAGCCGGCGACGATGGCGATGTTGCCCTCGTCCAGCGCGGTGCGGATACGGCCCGGCGTGACATCGATGATGCGCGCTTTGTTGTGGACCGAGTCGGTGATGACGCCTGCCTGGCTGCCGGTGAACGACTGGGCCTCGTGGCCCAGGTTTTTGATCGCCATGGCCAGCAGGGCCATGGAGATCCGCTCTCCGGCCGTCAGCAGCATGTCGAATTCACGCCCGGCAGGCATCGGGGATACCTGTTCGGCGAGATCGATCAGCTCGTCCGTCGTGTCGCCCATCGCGGAAACCACGACGACCACCTGGTGGCCGTTCTTCTTGGCGTCCACGATCCGCTTGGCGACGCGCTTGATGCCCTCGGCATCGGCTACGGAGGAGCCTCCGTACTTCTGCACGACAAGGCCCACGTGCGCTCCTCGCTCAATCCAGTACTGCGGTCGCGGGCCAGTCTAACGAGCGCCCGCGATGCGGCCGACGCGTACCACATCATGAGACATCCCGTTCATCCCGTGATCATGGCGCGGCCGCCGTCCCGTGGCCGGTGGGCCCGTCCGGCGTAAAATGATCTGCGGCATGCCACGCAAGGGTTCTCCTGCCCGTCCACCCTGTCTCGGTTCGCTTTCCGACAGGAGGAAAGAATGATGAACCGCACGCGTCGCATCACGCTCCTGGCCACCCTGCTGGCCTCCTCCGTGGCCCTCGCCCCGGCCGCGGCCGCCCTGACCACGGCGGGAACCGCCGCCGCACCCACGGGCGGCCAGTGCGCCCTCCAGAAGAGCGGGGGCAAGTCCGACAGCAGCGCCCGCTACACGCTCACGGGCTCCGGGTTCAGCGGGGCCGGCAAGGTCACCGTCACCTCCGACACCGGCCAGAGCAGGACCGTCGGCGTGTCGAAGTCGGGGAACTTCCGGGCGAAGAACCTGCCCTACGGCCAGTACAGCGCGACCCCGGGCCAGGGTGCCGCGGTGAAGTGCACCTCACCGGCGAAGCCGGGGGAGAAGCCGGCCGGAGAGACCGACAAGTCCAAGACGCCCGAGGAGCAGTACGCCGCGGGCCGCAAGGCCGGATTCGACCAGACCAAGGCCAGCTGCGAGACCAAGCCGAAGGCGCCCGGCCTGACCGCCGTCGACCCGAACTACGAGAAGGGCTACAACGACGGCTCCGCGGAGGCCCTCAAGGCGTTCTGCGGGACCGGGACGAAGCCGCAGGACCCCAATACGTCGGCGGCGCAGATCGCTTCGGTGACCGCCGTGGCCACGCCGATCAGCGGGTCGGTGAAATGCGACCCGCCCACGAAGATCACCTTCAACGGGACCATCACGTCCACGGGCCCGGGGCAGGTCATCTATCGGTGGACCCGGAGCGACGGCGCCATCGGACAGCCCGAGATCGTCAACTTCGACGCCGCAGGAGCCAAGTCGGTCACCGACACGTGGTCCAGGGGACCCCACACGGCCGGCACCGTCGTGGACGGCTGGGAGAAGATCGAGATCCTGAAGCCCAACGTCCTCATGAAGTCCAACGAGGCCGCGTTCAAGCTGACGTGCTCCTGAGCCGCGCCGAGCCCCCGCAACACACCTGAGCGGTCCGCCCGCCGCATCGGCCGGGCGGACCGCTCAACCCGTCACTACGGCCGGCGGGCCGGGTCGAGGCCGATCGTGCCGAGCTCCTCGGCCATCACCCGGCCGGCCTGCTCGGCGAGGTCGTCCTCGGCCAGGTCCTCGTCGGTGTCCAGGCCGTCCAGGGCCTCCAGCGGCTGGTCCAGCCGTACGTGGGCCACCAGCGACTGCAGGGCCCGCAGGGTCGCCGAGGCCGTCGGACCCCAGTTGGTGAAGTACGAGAACTGCCACCACCACAGCGCCTCGGTGGTCCGGCCCTCCCGGTAGTGGGCCAGGCCGTGCCGCAGGTCCGCCACCACGTCGGCCAGGTCGTCGGAGATCCGGTGCGCGACCGGGGCCTTGCGCGGCTCGTAGGGGTCGAAGACCTCCGAGTACACGTCGACCGGCTCCAGCAGGTACGCGAACCGCTCGCGCATCTCGTCCACGTCCGGCTCCGGACCGAGGTCGGGCTCGTAGCGCTCGTCGGGCAGGACGTCCTGGTACGCGCCCAGCCGGCCGCCCGCCAGCAGCAGCTGGGACACCTCCAGGAGGAGGAAGGGCACCGCGCTGTCCGGGTCCTCGCCCTTGGCCACCTCGGTGACCGCGACGATGAAGGACTCGATCTGGTCCGCGATCTGGACGGCGAAGTCGTCCGGATCCTGGCCCAGGGCGTGCAGCGTTGCGTCAGACATCGAGAAGTCGCCTTCCTTCAAAGGCCCGCCCGAGCGTGACCTCGTCCGCGTACTCCAGATCTCCCCCGACGGGGAGCCCGCTGGCCAGGCGGGTGACCTTCAGGCCCATGGGCTTGATCATGCGGGCGAGGTAGGTGGCGGTCGCCTCGCCCTCCAGGTTCGGGTCGGTGGCGAGGATCAGCTCGGTCACCTCACCGTCCGCGAGGCGCGCCAGCAGCTCGCGGATGCGCAGGTCGTCCGGGCCGACGCCCTCGATCGGGCTGATGGCGCCGCCGAGGACGTGGTACCGGCCCCGGAACTCGCGGGTCCGTTCGATCGCGACGACGTCCTTCGGCTCCTCCACCACGCAGATGACCGTGGTGTCGCGGCGCGGGTCGCGGCAGATGTTGCACCGCTCCTCCTGCGCCACGTTGCCGCACACCGCACAGAAGCGGACCTTGTCCTTGACCTCCAGCAGCGCGTGCGCGAGGCGGCGGACGTCGGTGGGCTCGGCCTGCAGGATGTGGAAGGCGATCCGCTGCGCGCTCTTGGGCCCGACGCCGGGCAGCCTGCCCAGTTCGTCGATCAGGTCCTGGACCACGCCTTCGTACACGGACTGCCTTCTTTCGTTTTCGGTCTTCGCCGGGGGTCGGATCGGTCGGATCGGTCGGACTACGGGTTGGTCGGACTACGGGCTAGAACGGGAGGCCGGGGATGCCGCTGCCGCCGCCCAGGCCCTGGGCCAGCGGGCCGAGCTTCTCCTGCTGGAGCGCCTGCGCGTTCTCGTTGGCCGCCTGGACCGCCGCGACGACCAGGTCGGCGAGGGTTTCCGTGTCCTCGGGGTCCACGGCCTTCGGGTCGATCACCAGCGCGCGCAGTTCACCGGAACCGGTGACGGTCGCCTTCACCAGACCGCCGCCCGCCTGGCCCTCGACCTCGGCCTGCGCGAGCGCTTCCTGGGCCGCGGCGAGGTCCTGCTGCATCTTCTGGGCCTGCTGGAGCAGCTGCTGCATGTTGGGCTGGCCACCACCGGGAATCACAGGTCACTCACTCCGTTTCGTCGGTCCAAGGCTGGGCAGCTTGGTCAATCCGAGCCTACGTGCTCCCCGCTCGGCGCGCCCTACGCCGTGAGGACCAACTCTTTCGAGTGAGAGACGGGGCATGCGCGTACCTGATGGAGACCTCCTTGCGGGCGGAAAACCGGGGATTCGTCGCCCATCGGCCGCCATTCGAAGGTAGGAAGAGCATGCGCATCATTGCGCACACGCGCACCACCACACGTCAGCGCAGGCAGAGGGAGTGCCGGGTGAGCCAGCCGGAGATGCAGCCCGAGGGGCCACCCCGGGATCCCCGGGAACCCCAGGACTCCCGGGAGGAGGGCAGCGGACCGATGGCGGCGGGCGATCTGACCGGTGGACCGTTCCCCCTCGGGGACTGGGGCGAGCCGGCCGAGCGGCTGGACGAGCTCTACCGGCGGGTCGAGGCCGATGCGCTGCGCACCGCCGAGTGGTATCTGTCCGACCGGGCGTGGAAGCGCCGGGGCGCGCGGGTGCTGCGGGTCGGCGCGGCGGCGGGGGCCGTGGCCGGGGCCGCGATGCCGCTGCTGGAGCTGACGGGGTCCGCGCCGGGCGTGGCCTCGTACGGCTACCTCTCGCTGCTGCTGGCCGCGGCCTGCCTGGCCTGCGACCGGTTCTTCGGCCTGACCTCGGGCTGGATGCGGGACGTGGCGACGGCGCAGGCGGTGCAGCGCCGCCTGCAGACGCTGCAGTTCGACTGGGCCTCGGAGAACGTGCGGGAGGTCCTGGGGCCCACGGAGGGCACGGCGAGCGAGGCGGCGGAGCGCTGCCTGACCGTGCTGCGCCGCTTCTCGGAGGACGTGACGGAACTGGTCCGCTCCGAGACGGCGGAGTGGATGGTGGAGTTCTCCTCGGGCCCGGCGCCGCTGGTGATGCAGTCGCTCGGCGCCCCGTCCTCCCGCGCCGAGGCGGGCCTGCCCCCCACCCGGTTCCCCCTCCCCCCGGGCACCCGTCCCAACATGCCCCGCCAGCGGCCCCCGGAGCAGCCCCGCTGAAAGCGGCCCCGCCCCGCGTGCGAGGGGGTCGGGGGCGGGCCCCCGACCCGGCCGCGGTCAGCTGAAGATGATCATCGAGCCTTGGCCGAGGCTCCGCGTCGCCGCCGCGTGCAGCCCGAGCCACACGTGCCGCTCCCGCGCGAAGGGGCTCTCGTCGTACGGAATCGGCCCCGCCGGCTCCTCCAGGGACGTGGGCCGCCCCGGAGCCACGGGCGCCACCGGCGGATTCCCCGGGTCGATCCCGATGGCCGGCGCCACCACCATCAGCTCGCGCAGCAGCCCCTGCGCCGACCCCAGCGGCCCGCCCCCGGCCAACAGCTCCTCGTTGGCCAGCGGAACCGCGAAGTCCACCGGTACGTACGCCCCGGCGTGGTCGTAGTGCCACACCAGGTGCGACTGCTGCGCCGTCGACTCGAACATCTCCAGCAGCTGCTCGTAGTCCCCGCCCAGCTCGTCCACCGGCGTGACCGGCAGCCCGCAGATCTGCAGCAGGTACGCCCGCCGCAGGAAGTGCAGGGCGTCGTAGTCGAAGCCGGCGACGGGGGCCACGTCCCCGCTCAGGCCCGGCATGTACGCGAACACGGGCACCGACGGGAGGCCCGCCTCGCCCAGCGCCTTGTCGTACGAGGCGATCTCTTCCGCGAACGGGTTGTCGGGGCTGTGGCACAGCACGTCGACAAGGGGGACCAGCCACAGGTCACAGGCCACGCGGGCTCCGATCAGTCGATGCCGCCGATCCGGCCAGCGTAGTGCGCCGAACACCCTCCGCGAAGGGCTGCGCAGAACCTGGGGTGGAACCCTGGGCTACATCTGCCCCGGACCCACCCTCCAGACCCAGACGTCCTCGACCTTCTGCGGCTGTCGGCCCAGCAGCTCGCTGATCATGTCCCGCAGCTCCAGGCCCCGGTCCTGGAACGGCAGCACGACCGCGCCCGCCTTCCAGAACTCCAGGTCCCGCCGGGCCTGCTCCCGCCACTGCGGGGTGATCTCCGGCGGCTGCTGCCCGTACCGGACGTCCCGCAGGAGGTTCGAGAGGTGGCGCGGCGTGGCCCCGTAGATGCCGATCCGGTCGGGCCCCCACGGGCCGTTGAAGTAGCCCCCGGCCAGGCGGAAGCCGAAGTCCGCCTCGACCTGCCAGTGCAGCGCGTCCGCCTGTCCCGGGTCCGGCAGCGGTACCGGAACGAGTGCTTCGCCGTCCTTGACGTAGCCCTTCCAGGCCCCCGAGGTGATGAACGCCGGCACCGGCGCCCGCTCCCGTACGGCCAGCGGCAGCGGCAGCACCGGGATCAGCGCCGCCGCCACCGCGAGCAGGCCGAGCGTGCGCAGCTCGCGCGTGCGCATCCGTACGATCCGGTCCAGCGCGAGCGCGAGCAGCACGCCCAGGACGGGGGCGCACACCATCGCCACGCGCCCCTCGATCACCGACTCGAACAGCGGCAGCTTCACCATCAGCCGCCAGGGCCCCGGCAGCACCACGTCCGTGCGCGGAACGGGCACCCAGGGCCCGAGGGACAGCGCCAGCGCCACGGCGCCGGTGATCGCGAGCGCGCGGACGACCCTGCGACGCCACATCCACACGCACACGGCCGCGCCGAGCGCCAGCAGCGGCCAGCCGTAGAAGGCGTTCTGCTCGGTGGTGTTCAGGGAGAGCCGCCCGGCCGTCTCGGCATCGCCGAAGAGCGAGCGGGCCGCGTACTCGACCAGGGCGCGCGGGCTGTTTCCGGCGTTGTCCCCGTGCAGCACCGAGTGGTAGCTCTGCGGGCCGAAGAACTGCCAGTACAGCGGGAAGATCAGCAGCGGTACGCAGACGCCCGCGGCGATGACCAGGCCGAGGCCCAGCGGTCGGGCGGCCGCGAGCGCGCGCTGCCGGTCGACCAGCAGGTAGGCGAGGGAGAAGACCAGCATGCCGAGCGCGGCGATGAGCAGCGGCTCCTCGCCGATGAAGATCTGGTACGTCGCGAACAGGCCGAGCAGCACCCCGTCGCGGACCACGTTCCTGCCCTCGCACAGGCGCAGGGCCCGGTCGATGATCAGCGGGAGCATGAACAGGACGACGAAGTTCGGGTGGCCGTTGGCGTGCGAGACCATCGGCGGCGCGAACGCGGCGAGCGCCCCGCCCGCGGCGGCGGCCCAGCGGCTCCGCACGAGGCGGCGGCGGATCAGCCAGTACCAGGTCCAGGCGCTGGCGGCCATGCCGAGCGTGAGGACGAGCGCGAAGGTGACCGTCTCTCCGAACAGGAGCGTGACCGGGATGAGGGGGACGGTCAGGCCGAGCATGGTGGCGTTGGCCATCAGGTTCACGCCGTCGGGCATGCCCTGGGCCAGGGTGAAGAGCGGATTGCGCAGGTGGGTGATGTTGTCGGTGGCGACGCCGACGAACCACTCCCACTGGTTCTGGTCCTGGAGCGCGTCCTTGAGGTAGCGGCCGTCGAGATCCGCCCACAGGCCGTGGAAGACGTACGCGGAGAGGGCGATGAACACGGCGGCGACGGTGAGGCCGCCCGCGTTCAGCCGGAAGAGCTCCCTCAGCGCGCGGCGCCGGTCGCCCGGTGCCTTGGCCGCGCGGGCGCGTGCGGCCGGCTTCGGGGCGCGGCGTACGGGTACCTCGGCCACGTGCCAGCCCTGGCGGCGCACCCAGCGCAGCACCTCGGCGTCGACGGCCGGGCCGTCGAGGACGCAGGCACCGAAGGCGGCGCGCGCCCGGTCCCCGTCGAAGAGGGCGAAGCCGCAGGTGTCGGCGCGGAAGCCCGGTATCCCGGGGACGCCCAGGGTGCGGACCAGGCGGTTTCCCGACCGGCCGAGGACGGCGGTCGTCCCCTGGTCCTCCCGGCGCTCCTCGTCGAAGGCCCGCTCCAGGCGGTCCAGCTCGGCCGGCGGGGTGCTCGCTCCGGCGTCGGCCAGCAGCACCCGCTCCCCGGCGGAGGCGAGCACTCCGGTGCGCAGCGCAGCGCCCCTGCCGCGGTGGTCCGCCGAGCGGACCAGCCGGATCCGGGGCTCGTCTGCGGCCGCGGCCTCGACGAGGGCGGCGGTGGCGTCGGTGGAGGCGTCGTCGACGACGACGAGCTCCCAGTCGCCGGGGCCGCTGCCGAGGCGGGCGTCGAGGTGGGCGCGGAAGGCGTCGAGGGCCGGGCCGATCCGGTGCGCGTCGTCGTGGGCGGGGATGACGACGGAGAGCCCGACGGCCCCGAGCCAGGCGGGTGCGGCGGCCGCGGCCGCTTCGGCTCCGCCGGCCGTTCCGGTTCCGCCCGCTGCTCCGGTTCCGCCCGCTGCTCCGGTTCCGTCGGCCGCTTCGGTCGTGGTGGTGTCGGTCATGCGCCGACCGCCTTCAGGCCCGCGGCCCAGTCCAGTGCGTGCTGGTTGTACGCGTAGACGAGGCGGCGCACCTCGTCGGCGTCGGCCCGGGTGACCGCGTCCACCAGCTCGTTGTGGCCGGACCACAGTCCGGTGTGCAGGTCCGGCGCCGTCTTCAGGTGCGGTACGGCGAAGACCCAGCACTGCACCCGGATGCGGTGCAGGAACTCCGAGATGTACGTGTTGCCGACCAGCCCGCTCAGCTCCCTCCAGAAGCGCAGGTCGTAGCCGATCAGCACTTCGAGGGAACCGCTCTGCGCGGCCCTGCACGCCTCCTCGGCACGACGGCGCACCGACACCAGCATTTCGCCGGAGCCGGGCGCGGTGCCGCGCTCGACGAGCCGCCGGAAGATCCCGTCCACTATGAGCGTACGGGCCTCGATCATGCCCCGGTAGTCGTCCACGGAGAGGACGCGCACGCGAAAGCCCCGGTGCTGGACCGATTCCAGCAGCCCTTGGGCGGAGAGGTCGACCAGTGCCTCGCGTACCGGGGTCGCGGAGACCTCGTACTGCTCGGCGATCTGCTTGACCGTGAACTCGGTGCCCGGTGGCAGGCGTCCCGCCAGCACCTCGTCGCGCAGCGCGTCCGCGATCTGCTGGCGAAGTGTGTTGCGGGTGACAGCGCCGCTGCCTGACATAGGGGTCCGTCTCCTCGGTAGAACTTTCGGACACCTTAGGCCAGGCAGCGAGGCTGAAACCGATCGAACGCCGACGGTTTCCCGTCGGCGTCCCTCGGTTTCCCGTCGGCCGCCGTCGGTCAGGCAGACGTGGTGTGCCGGTCCGCGACCGTCAGCGCCTCGTCCAGCAGGGCCAGGCCCTCCTTGGCCTCCGCCTCCGTGATGGTGCACGGCGGCACGACGTGCGTCCGGTTCATGTTCACGAAGGGCCACAGGCCGGAGGCCTTGCAGGCCGCCGCGAACTCGGCCATCGGCGCGTTGTCGGCCCCGGCCGCGTTGTACGGGACGAGCGGCTCGCGCGTCTTCTTGTCCCGTACGAGCTCCAGCGCCCAGAACGTGCCGAGGCCGCGGACCTCGCCGACCGACGGGTGCCGCTCGGCGATCTCGGCGAGCGCCGGGCCGATCACGTTCTCGCCGAGGTGGGCGGCGTGCTCGACGACGCCCTCCTCCTCCATGGCGTTGATCGTCGCCACGGCGGCGGCGCAGGCCAGGGGGTGGCCGGAGTACGTGAGGCCGCCGGGGTAGGGGCGGGTGGCGAAGGTCTCGGCGATGGCGCCGGAGATGGCGACGCCGCCGAGCGGCACGTACCCGCTGTTCACGCCCTTGGCGAAGGTGATCAGGTCGGGGGTGACGTCCCAGTGCTGGGCGGCGAACCACTTGCCGGTGCGGCCGAAGCCGGACATGACCTCGTCGAGGATGAAGACGATGCCGTGGCGGTCGCAGAGCTCGCGCACGCCCGCGAGGTAGCCGGCCGGCGGGGTCATGATCCCGGCGGTGCCGGGCACGCTCTCCAGGATGATCGCGGCGATGGTCGCCGGGCCCTCGAAGGCGATGGTGTCGGCGAGGTGCGCGAGGGCGCGCTCGCACTCCTCGGCCTCGGTGGTGGCGTGGAACGGCGAGCGGTAGAGGAACGGGCCCCAGAAGTGCACGACCCCGGCGGCGGCCGTGTCGGAGGGCCAGCGGCGCGGGTCGCCGGTCAGGTTGATCGCGGCGGCGGTGGCCCCGTGGTACGAGCGGTACGTCGACAGCACCTTCTGCCGGCCCGTGTGCAGACGGGCCATGCGGACGGCGTTCTCGACGGCCTCGGCGCCACCATTGGTGAAGAAGACCTTGTCCAGGTCGCCCGGGGTCCGCTCGGCGATGAGGCGTGCGGCCTCGGAGCGGACGTCGACGGCGAAGCCGGGCGCGAGGGTGCAGAGCCGGGCGGCCTGCTCCTGGATCGCGGCGACGACCTTGGGGTGCTGGTGGCCGATGTTGGTGTTCACCAGCTGGGAGGAGAAGTCGAGGTAGCGGTGGCCGTCGTAGTCCCAGAAGTACGAACCCTCGGCCCCGGCGACGGCGAGCGGGTCGATCAGGGCCTGGGCGGACCAGGAGTGGAAGACGTGGGCGCGGTCGGCGGCCTTGACGGCCGCGCCGGTGGCGGCGGTGTCGCCCGTGGTGACGTGAGGGGTCATGCCGCCACGCTAAAAGTGCGCAGGTGGGAAGGGATATCGGCGGACTGTCTGCGGGTGGGGGCCGGGTCTCGGCAGTCTGTCGGCGCGGAAGGGGGAACAAGGTGATTGACAGCACACTGTCGAAGTGACAGCCTACTGTCATACCTGCCGTACCGACGGAAGAGGCGATGACGATGACGACGACCGATGCGAAGACCGGTGCGACGACCGGTGTGACGCCTGATGCGACGACCGACGTGGCGACCGCTCCTTCTGCTCCCTCCGCTCCCGCCGCACGGCCGGTCCACCTCGCGGTGTACGACACCTACGCGGACTGGGAGACCGGCCACACCACCGCGCACCTGACCCAGCGGGGCCGGCAGGTCCGTACGGTCGGCATCGCCGCCGGGACGCCGGTGACCACGATGGGCGGCGTCCGCGTCCAGCCCGACCTGGCCCTCGCGGACCTCTCGCCCGAGGACTCCTCCCTCCTCATCCTGACCGGCGCCTCGCTGTGGGACTCCGGCGACGAACTGGCCCCCTTCGCGGCGAAGGCGCGGGAGTTCCTGGCGGCCGGTGTTCCCGTCGCGGCGATCTGCGGAGCCACGGCCGGCCTGGCCCGCGAAGGGCTGCTCGACGCGCACGCCCACACCAGCGGGGCCGCCGAATACCTCGCGGCGCAGCCGGGGTACGCGGGTGGCGGGCGGTACGTCGAGGCCGACGCGGTGACGGACGGCGACCTGATCACGGCGGGTCCGACGGAACCGGTCGCCTTCGCCCGGGAGGTCTTCGCCCGGCTGGAGGTCTACGGGCCCGAGGTCCTCGACGCCTGGTACCGGCTGTTCCACGACTCGGACGCGAGCGCGTTCCCGGTGCTGATGGCGGCGGCGGAGCGCGGCGATGCCTGAGGCTTCGCCCGCCCCTTCGTCCTCTTCGTCCTCTTCGTCCTCTTCGCTGCCTCCTGCGTCTCCTGCACCTCCTGCGTCCGTACGGGCCCGGCAGGACCTGCTGAGCCGTACCGCGCTCGGGGTGTTCGGCCTGAACGGCCGGTTCCTCGCGGTCTCCGAGGAGCTGGCCCGGCCGGCCGGACTGACCGCGGCCTGGTGGCAGGTGCTGGGCGCGGTGCTCCGGGAGCCGCTGCCGGTGGCGGGGATCGCCCGGGTCATGGGCATCACGCGGCAGAGCGTCCAGCGCATCGCGGACCTGCTGGTGGCGAAGGGCCTCGCGGAGTACGTCCCGAACCCGGCCCACCGGCGCGCGAAACTGCTGCGCCCGACGCAGGAGGGGCGGGCGGCGGTCGCCCGGATCACCCCGGCCCACGCCGTGCTGGCCACTCGTCTCGCGGAGGAACTGGGCGAGGCGGGCTTCAGGGAGACCGTCGAGGTCCTGGACCGCCTCACGAAGGCATTGGACAGGCTGGCGGCCGAGGAGCCGGGCGCCGACGACGCGTGAGCCGACCCGGTGGAGCCGCTCACGGCCCCGCCGGGTGAGCCGGTGGCAGACTGACCCCGTGTTCCCGCAACTCCTCACCGCCACCGGAGTCCTGGCACTGCTGACCCTCGTCCCCGGCCCCGACATGGCCGTCGTGACGAGGCGCGCGGTCTCCCGCGGCCGCGCCGACGGGTTGCGCACCGTCGGCGGGATCGCCGCCGGGCTGCTCCTGTGGGGCGCCGTCACCATCGCCGGACTGGCGGCGCTGCTCGCCGCTTCGGCCGAGGTGTACCTGACGGTGAAGCTCGCGGGCGCCGCGTACCTCTGCTTCCTCGGCGTCCAGTCCCTGCGCCGGCCCGGTGCCGAGCCGCCCGCCGTACGCGACGGCGCGGGCGGCGCCTGGCGGACCGGCCTGGTCAGCAACGCCCTCAACCCCAAGATCGCCGTCTTCTACACCGGCCTGCTGCCCGCCCTCGCCCCGTCGGGCCTGCGCCCGGCCGCCGGCATGGCGCTGCTCGTCCTGATCCACCTCGCCCTGACGGCGCTCTGGCTGGGCACGTACGTGTACGTCCTCTCGCGCGCCCGGCGCCTCTTCGCCCGTCCCCGCGTCCGCCGCGCCCTGGACCGCGCTACGGGCGTGGTCCTGATCGCCTTCGGCCTCCGCGTGGCGACGACGCCCTGACGCGCAGGCGCGGGCGTACGCGTACCCCTACGCGTACGTCGCCGCCTCGGCCTGCGCCTACGCGTCCGCCGCGTCTGCCGCCTGCGCCTACGCGTCCGCCGCCTCCGCCGCCTCCGCCGCCAACCGGTCCAACTCCTCTCCGATCGCCGCGCGCAGCCCGTCGTGCCGGGGGCCCAGCTCGTACCGGCTCCCCCGCACGTACTCCTCCTCGTAGAGCCACACCGGCATGCGCACCCTGTCGGCGGGCTCCCAGTCGTAGCGGGGCCAGATGTGGGCGTGGAGGTACGGATCGGTGTTGCCCAGGATCTCGATGTTCACCCGGCGGAAGGCCGGATCGAGCCGTCGGCAGGCCCGTTCGACGGCCTCGGCGAGCCGCTCCATGTCGCCGAGGTACGCCTGTCTGCGCGCCCGCGGCAGGTCCGAGAGCCGGGTCACCGACGGATCGTCGGTCAGCAGCACCGCGTACCCGGGGAGGAACTGCCGGTCCCCGATCACGGCGAAGCCCTGGTCGAGGCGGCGCAGGACGGTGGGGTTCTCGCCCCGATGCGCGCTGCCTATGCGGTCGTTGCGCCAGTCGCCGTTGGTCATCCGGGGACCCTAGTCCACCGCCCCGGGGATGCATCCCGAGGACGGGCCGACCACTTCGGCCGTGGCTCTCAGGTCTGCCCTGTCATACCTGAGAGCCATACGGAAAGGGCGCTCTGCAGCGGGACGCCGACGAGGCCCCTCAATTCCTAACTTCGGAACCGGAGAAGACGCCGACTCAGCTCTCCGGATCGAGCGAAGGAAAAGGGACCCGCCATGAACCGCGCCGCAGGACGCCCCGAAGGACGCCCCGAAGGACGACGCTCCGCGTGGCGACGGCGCCTCGACGGACGCACCGTCGGCCGCCGTGCCGCAGGACGCCACCGCGGCCGGCTTCGGCGGACCCTGCTGGCCGGGCTCGTCGCCGCGGCGGTCGTGGTCCCCGTGTCCGCCGCCGCCTCTCCCGACGTCCCCGCCCCGCCGCCCGCCGTGCTCTCCGAACACACCCCGCTCCCCGAGCGGTACGCCGCCAACCGCGCCAACCTCACCGAGGCGGCCCGCATGGCGCAGGACTCCGGCCGCACCGGTCGCGCGGCGAAGCTGCGGGCCATGGAGGCGGGCGGCGGCGCCCGGTTCCTCGCCTTCGACGGGCGCGGCAAGGGCCGGGCCGTCGAGGTGCTCGGCGATCTGGAGACCGCCGACCGGGTCGCCGTCCTGATACCCGGCTCCGACACCACGCTGGACACCTACCAGCGGTTCCGCGCCGGGGCCGTCGCCCTGCAGCAGCGCCTCCGCGCCGAGCATCCCCGCGCCGCCGTGGTCGCCTGGCTCGGGTACGACACCCCCGGCACGGTCAGCCCGACCGTCCTGACCGCCGACCGGGCGGATGCGGCGGCCGCCGAACTGGGCCCCTTCCTCGACCGCTTGGGGCGGGCCGCGGCGCCCGGCGCCCGGCTCTCCCTGCTCTGCCACTCGTACGGGAGCGTGGTCTGCGCCCGGACCGCCGCCGGCCCCGAAGTCACCGACATGGCCCTGTTCGGCAGCCCCGGTACGGGCGCCGGCTCCGCCGCCGAGCTGCCGACCGGCGCCCGGGTCTGGGCCGGGCGCGGCGGGGCCGACTGGATCGGCCACGTCCCCCATGTCCGCCTCGGCGGGGTCGGTTTCGGCACCGACCCCGTCGACCCGGCCTTCGGCGCCCGGCTCTTCGCCGCCGGCCCCGGCGGCCACAGCGACTACCTCAAGCCCGGCACCGCGTCCCTCGACAGCCTGACCCGCATCGTCCTCGGCACCGACCCGGAGGTCCCCCATGCCTAAGCTCCGCGCCCGTTGGTCCGTCCTCGCGGACCGCATCGACGCCGGAACACCCTCCGACCGGGACCGGACCGTGGACGCCCTGCGGGCCTTCGCCATCCTCGGCGTGGTGCTGGGCCACTGGCTGGTGACCGCCCTGACCACCGCCGACGGCGGCCTGAGCACCACCAGTCCGCTGGCCCATCTGCCCTGGCTGGCGCCGGTGTCCTGGGTGTTCCAGACGCTGGCCGTCTTCTTCCTGGTCGGCGGGCATGTGGCCGCCCGCGGCCACGCCTCGGCGCGCGAGCGCGGGGTCCCGTACGGGGTGTGGGTCGGGCAGCGGCTGTCGCGGCTGTTCCGGCCCGTGGCCGCGGTGCTCACCCTGTGGGCCGTGACGGCGGCCGGGATGCTGCTCGGCGGCGCGGAGCCGAGCACCGTCCGGACGCTGGTCAAGCTCGTCCTCTCCCCGCTCTGGTTCCTGCTCGTCTTCGCCGTGCTCACCGCCGCCACGCCGCTCGTGGCCCGGCTCAGCCCGCTGTGGCCGCTGGCCGTGGTGGCCGGTGTGGACGTGTGGCGGTTCGGCTTCGGCGGGCCCGAGTGGATCGGCTGGGTCAATGTGGCCGCGGGCTGGCTCGTCCCCTACACCCTGGGCGCCGCCTGGTCCCGCGGGGCGTTCGCCCGGCGCACCCCGGCCGCCCTGCTGCTGGGCGCCGGTGCGGCCGCCGCCTTCGCCCTCGTGCTCTGGGGCGGGTATCCGGCCTCCATGGTCGGCGTCCCCGGGGCCCCGATATCGAATCTGAACCCGCCGACGCTGGCCGCCGTCGCCTTCGGCCTGGCCCAGTGCGGGCTGGCGCTGCTGCTCCGCGGTCCGCTGGAGCGGACCATGCGAAGGCCCCGGGCCTGGGCGAAGGTGGCGCTGATGAACCTGTCCGCGATGACGATCTTCCTGTGGCACCAGACCGCGATGATGGCCGTCACCGCCTTCGGGCTGCTGGCCCCCGCCGACCTCCCCGGGCTGCACACCGTGCCCGACTCCCCGCAGTGGATAGCCGCCCGGCTGCTGTGGCTGCCGGTGTTCGCCGCCGCGCTGAGCGTCTGCTGGGCCGCGTTCCGCACGTACGAGCAGGCCGGGCGACCGAAGCGGAGCACCTCCGCCCGGTCGGTCTCCCTGACGGTCACGGGCTCCCGGACCGGTACCCGCACCCTGCGGGCGCCCGAGGAGGTGATCCACCATGCCTAGGCTGGACGACGTGAACGAGCAGAGCGAGCCGCCCGGCGTGGATGTGGAAGCGGCCCCCGGCAGGACCACCGTGCCCGGGGCCCGGCTCCCGCGGACCCTGGCGCACGACCTGCTCACCGTCGAGCGGGACCCGCTGCCCAGGATGTCGCGGCCGCGCTGGCTGGCCCGGCTGCCGCATGCGGTGGTCATCTACGCCGCGGTGTTCTTCGCGTTCCTCACCACGGAACAGATGGGCGACCACTACGACGACCACGGCGGCATCCCGCTGCTGGCGGCGCTCCTGACCGGCGCGGCCATCGTCCTCGCGATGTTCCGCCCGATCGGCGGCTGGTGGCTCGGCCTGCTGGCCGCGGGCATGGCCGGCTGGTCGATCCAGGACAACGTGGGCCCCGGCCAGACCTGGCCCTGGATGCCGTCCGGGATCCTCGCGTTCGCCCCCGTCCTGCTGCTGGTGGCGCTGCGGGTGCCGCCCCGGGTGACCGTCGCCGCGGTCGCCGTCCCCATCGCGCTGACCGGCCTGGCCGAGCTGCTGTTCAAGCCGGAGCACAGTCAGAGCAGCGTCCTGGCCGCCCTTCTCCTCTTCGGCTTCGTCGGACTGCTCGGGTACGCCCTGCGGGCCACCCGCCTGGCCCGCGGCAAGCTCGTCGAGCAGGAGACGCTCACCGAGGAGGAGCGGGCCCAGCGGACCCTGCTGGAGGAGCGGAGCCGCATCGCCCGTGAGCTGCACGACGTGGTCGCCCACCACATGTCGGTGATCTCCATCCAGGCGCAGGTCGCCCCGCACCTGGTGGAGAACCCTTCCGAGGAGCTCAAGGAGAACCTGGCGGGCATCCGGGAGAACGCGCTGGAGGCCCTGACGGAACTGCGCCGGGTGCTGGGCGTGCTGCGCTCCGAGCAGCCGGACGATCCGGCGAACCCGCACCATCCGCAGCCCACCCTCGCCGAACTGGACGGCCTCGTGGACAACGTGCGGGGTGCCGGGCTGGCCGTCACCACCGAGATCGCCGGCGTCCGGCGGCCCCTGACCCCGGGCGTCGAGCTCACCGCGTACCGGATCGTGCAGGAGGCGCTGAGCAACTGTCTGCGCCACGCCCCCGGTTCGCGGGTGGAGGTCGGCATCGCGTACGGGCCGCGCGAGCTGCACCTGTGCATCGCCAACAGCGCCCCGACCAGGCCGGTCCCGCCCTCGCCCGGCGCCGGGCACGGTCTGCTGGGGATGCGGGAGCGGGCGGGCATGCTGGGGGGCGAGCTCGCCGCCGGCCCCCGCCCCGGCGGAGGGTACGAGGTGAGCGCCGTGCTCCCGATGGATCCCGAGACGAAGAAGGACTGAAGAGGACGCATGAGCACTCCGGCCGACCCGATCAAGGTGATGATCGCCGACGACCAGATGATGGTCCGGCAGGGCTTCACCGTCCTCCTCAACGCCCAGCCCGACATCGAGGTCGTCGGCCAGGCCGTGGACGGGGCCGACGCGGTGGCCAGGGTCGCCGAACTCGGTCCGGACGTGGTCCTGATGGACATCCGCATGCCCGGAATGGGAGGCATCGAAGCCACCTCCGTCATCACCGCCGCGCCGGGCTCCACCGTCAAGGTGCTGGTGCTGACCACCTTCGACCTCGACGAGTACGTGTACGAGGCGCTGCGCGCCGGTGCCTCGGGGTTCCTGCTGAAGGACGCGTCGGCCGACCAGCTCGCCGAGGCGGTCCGGGTGGTCGCGGCCGGTGAGGCCCTGCTCTCGCCGAACATCACCAAGCGGCTGATCACGGAGTTCTCCCGGATGGGGGCGCCTCGGGCGCCCTCGAAGGCGCGGATCGACGAGCTGACCGAGCGGGAGACCGAGGTGCTGTCGCTGATCGCGCAGGGGCTGTCCAACGCGGAGATCGCGGCGCACCTGGTGGTGGCCGAGCAGACCGTGAAGACGCACGTGGGGCGGATCCTGGTGAAGCTGGGCCTGCGGGACCGCACCCAGGCCGCGGTGTTCGCGTACGAGACGGGTCTGGTCCGTCCGGCGGGCTACTGAGTGCCCCGGGTAGTACCTGAGGGGGAGGCCGGGATATCCCCTTCAGCGGCGACGCGGACGAGGGGGCGGCCGACCTACGGTGTGGGTATGAGCGAGACGACCTCCCGGGCGAATCCCCGGACACCCGAGTTCCGGATGGCCTCCGGCCTGTTCCAGAGCCTGCGCCAGGATCTGATCACGGACGCCTTCGCCTACCGGCCGCTGGCGCCGATGCGCACCGACGGGCCGGTGACCCGGCGGCTTCCCCGGCGGATACGGCCGTACATGGCGTATCTGCCGCATGCGGTCGTCGGGTTCGTCGCCTTCTTCGTGGTGATGCTGACGTCCACGAGCAGCGGGGAGTACATCGCGGCGAGCAGCTCCCTCGTGATGGGGCTGGTCGCGGCCACTCCGGTGCTGATGACGCTGGTGCGGCCGGTGGGGGCGTTCTGGGCGGCCATCGCCGCCACCGGGGCGCTCGCGGTGGCCGGCTCCAGCTTGAACGACGTGTGGCCGTGGTCGCCGGGTTCCTTCGTCTCCTACCTCGCCACGGTGACCTTCGCCGCGATGCGGACCAGGCCGCGGGCGGCCGGCTGGATGTGGCTGATCACCCTGGCCATCGGCATCGGGATACCGGTCGTCCTCGGCCGGGGGGAGCCGGTCGAGGTCATGCCGATGGCCTTCCTCCTGGCGGTCGCGCTCCTGGTGGTGACGGTCCGCAACATCCGCAGGGAAGCGGAGCAGGAGGTCACCGCGCAGCAGGAGGTCACGGCCGTCGAGCGGGACCGGCGGACGCTCCTGGAGGAGCGGACGACGATCGCGCGGGAACTGCACGACGTGGTGGCCCACCACATGTCGGTGGTGGCGATCCAGGCGGAGGCCGCGCCGTACCGGGTGAAGAACCCGCCGCCGGAGCTGGAGGCGGCGTTCGCCACCATCCGGGAGAACGCGGTGGCGGCGCTGACGGAACTGCGCCGGGTGCTGGGCGTGGTGCGCTCCGCGGACTACGAGGCGCCGGACGCGCCGCAGCCGACGCTGGCCTCGCTGGACGGACTGCTGGCCAATGTGCGGGAGGCCGGGCTGAGCGTGGAGAAGACGGTGACGGGTGCGGTGCGGGAGCTGCCGCCGGGCGTGGAGCTGTCGGCGTACCGGATCATCCAGGAGGCGCTGAGCAACACCTTGCGGCACGCGCCGGGGGCGGCGGCCTCGGTCGAGGTCTCGTACGTACTGGGCGGGTTGGGCATACGGGTGGTCAACGCGGCGGCGACCGGGGACGTGCGGCCCTCGCCGGGTGCCGGGCACGGGATCACCGGAATGCGGGAGCGGGTGGCCATGCTGGAGGGTGAGATGACGGCCGGGGAGACCGAGGCGGGCGGGTACGAGGTGGCGGTGTTCATACCGGTGCGCGGCCGGCAGGGCGAGGCGCAGGACGCGGCGCAGGGGCCGGGGCAGTCGGCATGACGATCAGGGTGCTGATCGTCGACGACCAGATGATGGTCCGCGAGGGCTTCTCCGTCCTGCTGAACGCGATGGAGGGCATCGAGGTCGTCGGCGAGGCGGTGGACGGCCGCGAGGCCATCGCCAAGGTGGCGGCGCTGCGGCCGGACGTGGTGCTGATGGACATCCGGATGCCGGTGATGAACGGGCTGGAGGCGACGCGGGAGATCGTGGCCTCCGACACGGACGCGAAGGTGCTGGTCCTGACGACCTTCGACCTCGACGAGTACGTGTACCAGGCGCTGCGGGCCGGTGCCTCCGGGTTCCTCCTCAAGGACGCCTCGGCCCGGCAGCTGGCCGACGGGGTGCGGGTGGTGGCCTCCGGTGAGGCGCTGCTGGCGCCGTCGGTCACCAAGCGGCTGATCCTGGAGTTCTCGAAGCTGTCGGCCCCGGCGAAGCTGGCGGATCCGGCGGTGATCGGGGAGTTGACGGAGCGGGAGACGGAGGTGCTGGTGCTGATCGCGCAGGGGCTGTCCAACGCGGAGATAGCGGACCGGCTCATCGTCGCGGAGTCCACGATCAAGACGCACGTGAGCCGGATCCTGGTGAAGCTGGGCCTGCGCGACCGCACCCAGGCCGCGGTGTTCGCGTACGAGACCCGCCTGGTCACCCCGGCCTAGCCGGGGCCGCGTCGGCCTAGGGGGTGTCGTCAAGGTAGCTTCGTCCGCCCGCCGGCCAGAAGGGACTTTGACGACACCCCCTAGGGGGTGTCCGCAAAGTAGCGCCGTGCGCCCGAAGGGCGCTCCCGCGGTGTCCGGTGCGTGCTCTCGGTGTGCCGGGCGGAAGCCGGTGTACTGGACGTACTCGGGATTTCGCCCGGTGCGCCGAGAGCGCGTGCCGGGCTCCGCGGGGCAGGCGGGACTTTGCGGACACCCCCTAGGCGGCGAGGAGTTCCAGGACGGCCCGTACGGCGTCGAGGACGGGCTGGCCGATCGCCCCGGCGGTGGCGGCGATGCCGGCCACCGCCATCAGGGCCCGGTGCCGCTCCTCCTGCGGGGCCGCTCCGGAGTCGGCCGTAAGGGCCGGCAGTGCGTCGTCGATGGACCGTGCGGTCAGCGGGGACACCTGCCCGCGCAGCTCCTCCAGCAGGGCGACCAGCTCGCGGACGGCGTCGACGAGGGCGGAATCGGCCGGGTGCGCGGCCGCGGACTCGGCGTCGTGGTTGACCATGCCGGTGTTGTGCGTCCCGCCGTGCATGTTGACGGTCCGGCCGAAGTAGTAGCTGTCCCCGCTCATGCGGCTCTCATCCCCACGTTGTTGGAGCCGCCGTACATGTTCACGGCGTCGCCGAAGTAGTAGTTGCTCGGGTTGCTGATCGTCAGCCGCTCGACCTGGACGCGGAGTTCCGTGTCAGGGTTCTCGATCGCGTGGGCGATCTGGTGGACGAGCGCGTTCAGGTGGCCGGCGTCCCCCGTGACCAAGGCGGTGGACTGTCCGTTCGACTCGACGGCGAGCACGAAGTGGGAAGCCGCGGTCACCACGCTCAGCAAGTCCACGATGAAGTAGACGACCGCGGCCGCGCCGGCGAACCAGACGTAGGCGATGAGGGTGCTGAACGTGTCCTCGCCGCGGGCGAGGAAGTTCGCCATGGCGCCGAACAGGGTGAACCCCATCGCCGTCAGAAGGGTGAGCGCCGTCCGCCTCAGGAAGGTCAGCACCGCCTCCTTGCGGCGCGGGTGCAGGACGAACGTGTACACGCGGGCCACGTTCTGCAGCGGGTAGACCGCCCCGCCCACCCACAGGAGCCGCTTGGTGACGGTCAGATCAAGACTTCCCGGCAGCCTGGCCGCGGTCACCGGAGAGGACCCCGGCGGCTGCTGCGGGACCGGCGGCGGCGAGGCCGGCGGCTCCGGCGGCCGGTGCCACGGCCTCTGTGGCTGCTGAGGCACGGGCGGCTCTGTCGCTTCCATGCATCCCCCTGAGATGGAACCGGATCGGACCGGAGCCCCATGAGACCCCCGGCGCGCCAGCCCCGCAAGGCGAGTTCCGGCCGCGGGCGGAGCGGTCTTCTACAGTGAAGGGATGGGCTTTGATCCGTGGGACGCCGGGTTCGTCGCCGATCCTTACCCCGCCTACCGGGAGCTGCGGGAGCAGGGGCGGGCGCTGTGGTGGGAGGCCACCGGGCAGTGGCTCGTGCCGCACTACGCCGATGTGAGCGCGCTGCTGCGCGACCGCAGGCTGGGCCGGACCTATCTGCACCGCTTCTCGCACGAGGAGTTCGGCCGCGAGGCCCCGCCCCCGGGGCACGAACCCTTCCATGTCCTCAACGACAACGGCCTGTTGGACCTGGAGGACCCCGCCCACGCGCGCGTGCGGCGGCTGGTGTCCAAGGCGTTCACCCCGCGCACCGTGGAACGGCTCGCGCCCGCCGTGGACCGGCTCGCCCGGGAGCTGGTCGGGCAGCTCCTCGCCGACGGGGGCGGGGACCTGCTCACCGTCGTCGCCGAGCCGCTGCCCGTGGCGGTGATCGCCGAGCTGCTCGGCATCCCGGCGGCGGACCGGGCCCTGCTGCGGCCCTGGTCCGCGGACATCTGCGGGATGTACGAGCTCCGCCCCGACGAGGAGACCGCGCAGCGGGCGGTCCGCGCGAGCGTGGAGTTCAGCGCCTACCTGCGCGCGCTGATCGCCGAGCGGCGCAAGGATCCCGGCGAGGATTTGATCTCCGGTCTGATCGCCGCCCACGATGACGAGGGGCGGCTCAGCGAGCAGGAGATGATCTCCACCTGCGTGCTCCTGCTGAACGCGGGCCACGAGGCCACCGTGAACACCACCGTCAACGGCTGGTGGGCCCTCTTCCGCCACCCCGAGCAGCTCGCATCGCTCGATTCCGAAAAGTTGTCCACAGCTGTGGATGAACTGATGCGCTTCGACACTCCCCTCCAGCTGTTCGAGCGCTGGGTGCTCGACGACATCCGGATCGGCGACACCGTCATCCCGCGCGGAGCCGAGGTCGCGCTGCTCTTCGGCTCCGCGAACCGGGATCCCGCCCGGTTCGAGCGCCCCGACGCCCTGGACCTCGTACGGGCCGACAATCCGCATCTCAGCTTCGGCGCCGGGATCCACTACTGCCTCGGCGCTCCGCTCGCGCGCAGGGAGCTGACCGCCTCGTTCGGGGCCCTGCTGGCGGACGACGTCCCGCCCCTGAAGCTCGTGCGCGAGCCCCGGTGGCGGGACGGGTACGTCATCCGCGGTCTGGACGAACTCCTCGTGGAGTTCTGAGAGTTGCCGGCATGTCCGAGCGGCGGCTACGCGGCCAGGTCGCGGCGGCGCAGCGCCGCCAGGCCGGCTGCCAGCAGGGCCGCCGCCAGCGCGGTCAGCACCAGCAGCGGCGCCCAGGCCAGGGCCTCGGCACCCGGCAGCTTGGGCAGGTGGGCGAAGGGCGAGAGGTTCAGGACGGCCTGCGGGAGGTTCAGCGCCGGGCCGATCCAGCCCAGCGTCAGCGCGCCCCCCGCCACCGCCCAGGCGGCCACCGCGTAGCGCGGGGCGGCGCCGTGCAGGAGGGCCGCGAGGGCGCCGATCACCCAGACCGCCGGGAGCTGGGCGAGCGTCGCTCCCACCGCCGCGGCCACGCCCTGGGGGCCCTGGCCGTGCCCGATCCCCAGGCCGAGCCCCGCCAGCAGCAGGATCAGCGCCGAGCCGCCGAAGGCCACCGCCAGGTGGCCGCCGGCCCAGCGCAGCCGGCCGACCGCGTTCGCGAGCAGCGGTTCGGCGCGCTGACCCGACTCCTCACCGCTCAGCCGCAGCACCGCCGAGACGATGAACAGGGCGGCGATCATGCCGAGCATCCCGGCCATCGTCGCGAGGAAGGCGTCCGCGATCCCGCTCCGCCCGCCCATCCGCTCGATGATCTCGCGGGTCCGTTCGTTGTCGCCGACCAGTTGCGTGGCCCCGTCCGTCATCCCGCCGAAGACCAGCCCGGCCGCCAGGAACGCCAGGCTCCACCCGATCAGGCTCCCTCGCTGGAGCCGCCAGGCCAGCGCCCCCGCGCCGGCGATCCGGCCCTGCGCCGGGCCCGGCCGGGCCGGCAGGAAGCTCATGCCGACGTCGCGGCGCCCGGCCAGCGCGTACGCCGCGGCCACCTGCACCGCCACGGCCGCGGCGAACAGGCCGAACACCCACCAGCGTTCGTCCGCGAAGGCCCGTACGTGCTCCAGCCAGCCCAGCGGCGACGCCCAGGTCAGCACGCTCGAACCCCCGGCGCTCCCGGCGTCCCCGGCGGCGCGCAGTACGAAGGCCGCGCCGATCAGCGCCCCCGCGAGCCCCTTCGCGAGCCGCGCGCTCTCGGTGAGCTGAGCGGCGATGGCGGCCAGGGCCGCGAAGAGCATCCCGGTGGCGCCGATGCCGAGCCCGAGGGCCGCCGCACCGCCCGCCCCGCGCCCGGCGAGCCCCGCCGTCACCAGCAGCGCGGCCAGCCCGTTGGCCGTCAGGGCCGCCAGCAGCGCGGCAGTCAGCGGCGCCCGGCGGCCCACCATGGCGGCGGAGAGCAGCTCCTGACGGCCCGTCTCCTCCTCCTCGCGCGTGTGCCGGACCACGATGACCAGGCTCATGATCCCCGCCAGCACCCCGGCGAAGACCCCGCCGCGCCAGGCCGTCAGCGCGCCGACCGAGTCGCCGAAGACCGGCCCGTACAGGGCGCGCAGCGAGCCGTTGGTGTTCATCGTGGTGAGCAGCCGGGCCCGTTCGGCGGCCGTCCCGTACACCGACTCCAGCGAGGCGGGCAGGCTGAGCACCAGCAGCGCCACGACCGTGATCCAGACCGGCATCATCACGCGGTCCCGGCGGAGCGCGAGGCGCAGCAGCGTCCCGGTGCCGGCCAGTTGGTCCTTCATCGCGACACGCCCGCCTTCACGGTGTCGCCGGCGCCACCGGCGTGCACGTCGTCCGCGTAGTGCCGCAGGAAGAGCTCCTCCAGCGTCGGCGGTGTCGAGGTCAGCGAGCGCACCCCGGAGTCGGCGAGCGCGCGCAGCACGGCGTCCAGCTTGTCCGTGTCGGCCTGGAGACGGACCTTCAGCCCCCGCACCTCCACGTCGTGCACGCCCGGCAGGTCCGCGAGCCCGTTCGGCGGGCCGGCGAGCTCGGCGCTGATCGACGTACGCGTCAGGTGCCGCAGATCGGCCAGCGTGCCCGTCTCCACCGTGCGGCCCTTGCGGATGATGCTGACCCGGTCGCAGAGGGTCTCGACCTCGCTCAGGATGTGCGAGCTGAGCAGGACGGTCCGCCCGGCCGCCCGCGCCTCGGCGACGCAGCCCTGGAAGACCCCCTCCATCAGCGGGTCCAGCCCGGAGGTGGGCTCGTCGAGGATGAGCAGTTCGGCGTCGGAGGAGAAGGCGGCGACGAGCGCGACCTTCTGCCGGTTGCCCTTGGAGTACGTACGCCCCTTCTTGGTGGGGTCCAGCTCGAACCGCTCGATCAGCTCGGCGCGCCGGGCCCGGTCCAGGCCCCCGCGCAGCCGCCCGTAGAGGTCGATGACCTCGCCGCCGGAGAGGTTGCGCCACAGGGTGACGTCGCCGGGGACGTAGGCGACGCGGCGGTGCAGTTGCACGGCGTCGGCCCAGGGGTCGCCGCCGAGCAGCTCGGCGGTTCCGGAGTCGGCGCGCAGCAGGCCCAGCAGGACGCGGATGGTGGTGGACTTGCCGGAGCCGTTGGGGCCGAGGAAGCCGTGGACCTCGCCGGTGGCGACCGCGAGGTCGAGACCGTCCAGTGCGTGGGTGCGGCCGAACGCCTTGTGGAGTCCGGCGACCCTGATTGCCTTCGTCATGATTCTGAACGTACGCTACTTTCACAAAGTTGTGAAGGTAGGGAAACGTATAAAGTCGGGAGGGTGGCGGACGACATGAACACTCGGGCACCTGGCGTACGGAGCGACGAAGCGGCGGTTTCCCGCTTCGTGGAGCGGTTCGCCGCGCAGCTGACCGAGGCGGGGATGCAGCGGATGGCCTCGCGGGTCTTCGCGCAGCTGCTCGCGAGCGACAGCGGGTCGATGACCTCGGCGGAGCTGAGCGAGGCGCTGCAGATCAGCCCGGCGGCGGTGTCGGGGGCCGTGGCCTACCTGACGCAGGTGACCATGGTCAGCCGGGAGCGGGAGCCGGGCTCGCGGCGGGACCGGTACGTCCTGCACAACGAGCTCTGGTACGAGACGTTCACCCGGCGGGACCAGGTGCTGAACCTCTTCGAGAAGACCCTGCGCGACGGCGCGGCCGGAGTCGGCGCGGACACCCCGGCCGGCGCGCGCATGGCGGAGACGGCGGCGTTCTTCGAGTTCCTGCAGGGCGAGATGCACGCGATGATGGACCGCTGGCGGGCCCACCGGGCCACCCTGGACCTCCCGGTCCCGTAGCCGCCCCGCTCCGCCCTGCCCGGCCCCGCCCTGCCCTGCCCTGCCCCGCCTCACGCCGGGTCACGCCGGGCCCGGCCGGGACCGAGCCCGGCCCGACCCGGCCCGGTCAGCGGGGCAGCGTCAGCGACCACGCCCCCGGCCGGAGCGTCCACGTACGGCGCCGTACCGGCCCCGCCACCAGCGCGTCCGCCCGGTAGCGGAAGTCCGAGCCCGACACCGTCACCGACGCGGCCTTCACCCGCAGCGAGGGACCGCCGGCCAGCCGGACCGTCACCTCCGCCACCCCGCCGGAGGCCGAGGCCGGCACCACCCGCAGCTCCTCCACCACCCGGTCCACGTCCACGAGCAGCTGCCCGTCCGCCTCCACCCGCAGCCGGTGCCCCACCCGGGCACCCGGCGGGACCAGCGTCCGCACCAGCGAGCGGTACGCGCTCCACACCGAGGGCCCCGACGGCCTGGCCGCCGCCCGGACGGGTGGAATCCGCAGATCCCCGAGCACCACCCCGTCACTGTCGTCGACCAGCAGGTCCCGCACCCGTACGGCCCCGTCCAGCACCGAGCGCGCCGCCGCCACCGCCGACAGCGGAACACCCAGCGACCGGGCCAGCGCCAGGGATCCCGCCTGCCCCACCGGAATCAGCGAAACGGCCCCTTCCCCGAGCCTGCGCTCGCGGTGCAGCAGCCCCACGGCGCGCACCAGCGCCCGGTCGTCGCCGACGATCACCGGCTGCCGATGGCCCCGGCGGGCAAGGGCCCGCGCAAACTCCTCCTGCGAATCCGGGAGGCAGATTTTCGCCGCGGCCCCCGCCGACAGAACATCCTTCGCGATCCGCACGGACTCGCCGTCAAGACGGCGGGCGACCGGGTCGACGAGCACGAGCAGGCCGCCTACCGGCGCGCCCGCATGGCTCATGGTGGGCTCTGGAGCCGACACCTCGGTCCTTCCTCGGGTAGCATCTTTGTGCAAGAGGCCCTTGCGCTATTGCGCCAGGGCCTTCGTCTATTCCGGGGTACCGGTCCGACGGCTCAGCCTGCGGTGTACATCGTCGTACGCCCCCTGACCTTGGACATGCCCCATCCGGAAGAGGTGTACGCCTGTGCCCGCTCTTGTGCTGCTCGGAGCTCAGTGGGGTGACGAGGGCAAGGGAAAGGCCACCGACCTGCTCGGTGGATCCGTTGACTATGTGGTGCGCTACCAGGGCGGCAACAACGCCGGCCACACGGTCGTCGTAGGCGACCAGAAGTATGCACTGCACCTTCTCCCTTCCGGCATCCTCTCCCCCGGATGCACCCCGGTGATCGGCAACGGTGTCGTCGTCGACCCGGCCGTCCTGCTCTCCGAGCTGCGCGGCCTGAACGAGCGCGGCATCGACACCTCCAAGCTGCTCATCAGCGGCAACGCGCACCTGATCACGCCGTACAACGTCACCCTCGACAAGGTCGGCGAGCGCTTCCTCGGCAAGCGCAAGATCGGTACGACCGGCCGCGGCATCGGTCCCACGTACGCCGACAAGATCAACCGCATCGGCATCCGCGTCCAGGACCTGTACGACGAGTCGATCCTCACCCAGAAGGTCGAAGCGGCGCTCGAGGGCAAGAACCAGCTCCTCGCCAAGCTCTACAACCGCCGCGCCATCGAGGCCGCCGCGATCGTGGAGGAGATGCTCCAGTACGCGGAGCAGATCAAGCCGTACGTCGCCGACACCACCCTGATCCTCAACAACGCGCTCGACGAGGACAAGGTCGTGCTCTTCGAGGGCGGCCAGGGCACCCTGCTCGACGTCGACCACGGCACGTACCCCTTCGTCACCTCCTCGAACCCGACCGCCGGCGGCGCCTGCACCGGCACCGGCGTGGGCCCGACGAAGATCAGCCGCGTGATCGGCATCCTGAAGGCCTACACGACCCGCGTCGGCGCCGGCCCGTTCCCGACCGAGCTCTTCGACCAGGACGGCGAGGACCTGCGCCGCATCGGCGGCGAGCGCGGCGTGACCACCGGCCGCGACCGCCGCTGCGGCTGGTTCGACGCGCCGATCGCCCGCTACGCCACCCGCGTGAACGGCCTGACGGACTTCTTCCTCACCAAGCTGGACGTGCTGACTGGCTGGGAGCAGATCCCGGTCTGCGTCGCGTACGAGATCGACGGCAAGCGCGTCGAGGAGCTCCCGTACTCGCAGACGGACTTCCACCACGCGAAGCCGATCTACGAAAACCTGCCCGGCTGGTCCGAGGACATCACCAAGGCCAAGACGTTCTCGGACCTCCCGAAGAACGCCCAGGCGTACGTGAAGGCCCTCGAGGAGATGTCGGGCGCCCCGATCTCCGCGATCGGCGTCGGCCCCGGCCGCACCGAGACGATCGAGATCAACTCGTTCCTCTAGCGGCCGCGTAGCGGTACGACCGAAAGGGGCGGTGCGCCACACGGCGCACCGCCCCTTTCCCGTACTCCCGTACCCGCGTACTAGCTGGTCTGGTACACGGCGATCAGGTCGACGATCAGGTCGGTGTCCTGCCAGCCCTGGTTCCAGAAGTCGAGGACGCCGCTCTTGCCCCCGGACGTCTGGACCAGGTTCGCCACGGTCGCGCCCGCCGTCCAGTTCACGGACGAGGAGACGGGCCGCGGCGGCGTGACCGCGGCGCCGTTCAGGTAATCGGGCCAGGTGTTCGGGTCGCCCGTGACCGACAGGAAGCCCGCGCCCTTGGTGTTGGTGACCGCGGTGTTCAGCACCCAGCCGTCGATGTCGGAGCTCGTCCCGTGGCCGTCGAACGGCAGCGGGAGCATCGAGCGGCCCGGCACCGGGCCGGCCTTGCGGCCTGCCCAGCTGTCCTTGCGGCTGTCCAGGATCCGGTACGGGCCCCCGTAGGCCACGAGGGCGGACCGGCTGTCGTTGGTGTAGGCGCCGACGACGTCGATCACCACGTCTGCCGGGTCCCAGCTGCCGTTGCGGATGGTGACCTTCCCGTCGGGCCCGACCGGCACGATCACCGAGTTGGCGACCGTCTGCCCGGCGGTGAAGTTCAGGCTCGACGTGGTCGGAGCGGCCTGCCCGCTCGGGTAGGCGGTCAGGTGACCGGCCGACCGCGGATTGGTGACCGTCACGTTGAGCGCCACGGCGGTGGCGCCCTCGGCGACGCGCTTGCGCCCGGCGACGTCGATGTCGAAGGTCCCGTAGCCGCGGACCTGGCCCTTCGCCGTACCGAGACCCTCGCGGGTGTCGGCGGCGCGGACCGGGGTCAGCGGGACGTAGCCGGCGGCGACCGAGGCCGTGAAGTAGCCGGTGACGTCCGCGAGCAGGTCCACCGATTCCCAGCCGCCGTTGAGCAGCTGCACGGAGCCGTCCTTGCCGACCGGCACGATGACCTGGTTCGCTACGGTCTGCCCCGCGGCGTAGTTCAGGTTCGACCCCTCGTCGAAGCCGTACGACTCGGGCTGGACCACGACGTGGCCCGCTCCCGTGGCGTTGGTGGCGGTGACGTTGAGGACCACTGCCCGGGCCCCGGCGGGGATCCGGGCCGCGCCCGCGATCTTCAGGGCCACCGAGCCCCGCCCCGGGACCTTCGCCTGCGCGGCGCCGAGGCCCGAGCGGGTGTCCAGCAGCCGGGTCGGCGCGTGCGTCGTGAACTCGCTGCCCGAGGTGACGAAGTCGAGCCGGTTCACGCCCTGGACACCGCTCGTGGCGTCCTTCGCCGTGACCGTGACGGTGTACGCACCGACCGCGGCGTACTTGTGCGTGGTCTTCCGCTCGTCGTCGCCGGAGCCGGTGGCGTGGTCGGTCGTCCCGTCGCCCCAGTCGATGGTGATGTCGAGTCCGGCGGGTGCGCCGGTGATGTGGGACCGCAGCTCGATCGAGTGTGCGGTGGGCGCGTCCGCGGCCAGATAGACGTAGAGGTCGGAGTTGCCCACCGCCCCCTGTGCCCCCTGCGCCTGCGGCGCCGCGGCCGCCCCGGTCCGGGCTCCGGGCAGCGGCGTGCGGACCGTACGGTCGGCCGGGCTGGAGAAGGTCCTGCCCCCCGGCAGCGACCCGGCCCTGCCCTGGTCCGCCTTGGTCGCGGCGGCGATCGCGTGGCCGCCGGGAGCGACCGGACCGGCCGCGTGGGCCGGGAGCGATGCGAGGCCTACACCCGCTGCCACGACGGCGGCGGAAAACATGAGACGGCGACGGAGCACCGTACCCCCCTTGGTCTGGTGCAGAACCCTGAACGGGTTCGAAATCCCGTTCAGGGTACAGACACCCGGTGGACCTAGGAGAAGTAGCCGAGCAGGTCGGTGATCACGTGGTTGCTGCCGCCCCAGCTGTTGAAGACGCTCACCTTGCCGTCCCCGACCGGAGTCGTGACGTGGTTCGGGACGGTGAGGCCGGGCAGCGTGTTCAGGCTGCTGGCGTCCGTACGCGCGGTCCCGTACCCGTGGACGGTCAGGAAGCCGGCGGCGGAGGTCTCGGTCGCGGTCACGTTCAGCACCGCGCCCACCGCGCCGGACGGCAGCCCGGCCACGGTCGTGGTCGCGCCCGGGGCCAGCTTGCCGGTGGTCCGGGTGTCACCGAGGCGCTTGGGCACGACCGGCGTGAAGAGTGCCTTGCCGTCCTTGCCGTAGTAGCCCACCGCGTCCACGACCAGGTGCGTGGAACCGCTGTTGTTGTAGAGCGTGATCGTCCCGTTCGGCCCCACCGGCACGATGGCCTGGTTGGACTTGTCCTTGCCCGGCTCCGGGTTCAGGTTGGACGTCGCGGGCCGCTGCGACGGGTTCGGGTACGCGATCACGTGCGTGTCCGAGGTCGCGCCCGTGCTGGTCAGGTTCAGCGCGACCGCCGTGGCGTCCGCGGGGATCGCGCCCACACCGGCGACCTTGACGGTGCGCGTCCGGCCGCCGGCCAGCGCGCCGTCGGGCGCCGTACGGGTGTCCGCGAGCCGGGTCGGGGTGACCGGGCTGAAGCGCTGCCCGATGTTGGGCTGGTAGTAGCCGACGAAGTCGACGATCAGCTTCGCCTGACCGGAGTTGAGCCGGAACCACACCGAGCCGTCGGAACCGACGGGAACGGTCACCGTGTTGGACGAGGTACCGCCCGCACGGACGTTGACGTTCGAGGTCGCCGGACGGTCCTGGCGGTTCGGCGACACGCTGAGGTGCGTGTCCTCGCTGGCGCCGGTGACGGTCACGTTGAGGACCGCCGCGGCCATGCCGCCCGAGAGCGACCCGCCGGTCGGCAGGCGCGAGGACCAGGGCTCTCCGCCCTGCAGCGACCAGAGGTAGGTCCGGGTGTCGACGATGCGGAAGGGCTCGGTGGCCACGTAGCCGGACGCGCTGTAGTCCACGCGCACCGTCTTGCTCACCGTCGACGTGGCGCCCTTGACGTCCTGGAGCTTGGCGGTGACCTTGTACTCGCCCGGAGCGTCGTACGTGTGCTGCCCGGGGGACTGGTAGTCACCCGGCTCGAAGCCGCCGGGGCCGTCGCCGAAGTCGACCTGCACACCCGTCACCGGCCACGGCGCCACCGCCGACCGCAGGTCGAGCCCGATGGTCAGCGGGCGGACGGTCTCCTCCGGGCTGTCGGAGGTCGGCAGGACCGGCGAGGCGGTGAAGTCCGCGGCCAGCGGCTTGTCGGCCGCGGTCACCTTCACCGGCTTCTCCGCGGCGGCCGTCCGGCCCACGCCGTTGACCGCCGTCACCTTGGCCACGTAGTCGCCCGGCTTGGCGTAGGTGTGCGAGGCGAGGGCCTGCGGCTCGTCGCCCTGCCGGGTGACGACCGGCTGCGTCCCGTCGCCGAAGTCGACGCGGTAGCTCATCGCGGTGGGCCACTTGCTGTCGGAGGAGGCCTTCACCTCGACCTTGGTCCCGGCCGGCGCCCAGCTCTGGTCGACCGACATCGTGGCCGCGTTCAGGGCGTCCTGGGTCTCGTGGGCGCCGCGGTCGAGGTACCCGCCGTCGCGCCCGGTGTTGGGGACCCGCGGGTCGTCCGCGGTCGGTTTGCCGCTGAAGTCGGTGGGCAGGACGCCCGGCGCCGTCGGGTCGGCGGAGTCGATGGTCGGAGAGCCGTCCATCGTGCCGACGCCTTCGGCGGAGGGGGTCAGGATGTCGTGCGCGCCCTGTCCGGTGCCGGCCCGGAAGGCGGCCGGGTCCTTGTACGCGGTGCCGGACCAGCTGTAGGCCGGTTCGGCACCGGCGTTGCCGGCGACCAGGTTGTAGTCGGCCCGGGTCCCCGCCGTCGCGCTCTGCGCGACCAGGAACGGGTTGCGCGCGCCGTCCGATGTGCACTGGTCGCTGCGGCCGGAGGTGAAGAGCACGTTGTTGAAGACGGCCGAGCCGGTCGAGTTCCCGCCGAGCGCGAGCGTGGCCGAGCACAGGCCCCGGAGCGTGTTGTTGGTGACGACGCTGCCGGGCGCGTCCGCGAGGTCGAGGGCCGACGCCGAGCCGCCCATGATCCCGTTGCGGGCGAGCACGGTGTTCCGCGAGCCCCCGTCGATCCGGACGCCTTGCAGTGAGCTCCGGGTGATGCGTACGTCGGCGCTTCCCTCGCCGACCACGACCCCGGTCCCCCCGGCGACGTCCCGGCCCGCGGCGACCGTCATCCGGTCCAGCTCGACATCGGCGGACCGGCCGACCCGCAGGGGCGCGCCGAGCGTGATGCCGCGGACCACGACGTGGGACGCGCCGCTGATGGTCAGGCCCTTGCCGTTGGAGAGGTTCACGCGGAGCGGGGAACCCTCCGCCCAGCCGGCCACGAAAGCGATGGGCTTGCCGGGCTCGCCGGAGCGGTCGATCGTGACGGCCTCCTCGTAGGCCCTGCCCGGGTGGATGCGCACGGTCTGGCCGGGCTGCACGGCCTTGGCGGCCGCCGAGATCGTGCAGAACGGTGCGGTCGGGGAGCCGGTACCACTGTCGGAGCAGTTGGAGCCTTGGTAATTGCTCACGTAGAGGGAGTCCGGGGCATCGGCGGCCGCGGCCGCCGGCATGCCGAGGAGCGTGACGAGACCTGTGGTCAGCAGGACCGTCGTACGGGTGGGACGCACCAGTGGGGTTCCTTTGCGAAATGATGACTAATGAGATCATCATCCACCGCTCGGGCCCGGACTTGTCACCTATCAAGTCCAGGACGTGGAAAAGGGTGGACCTGAACCGTCACCCTTGTTCCATGACCACTGGAAGTGACTCGGCCAACTCCCCCGCGCCCGGCTGGATTCCGGTCACCGGTATCGGAATGCGCAAGGCCGGAGTGCAGTTCGACGCCGTACGCGTGGACGGTGACATGGGACGGGATCTCGCCGATCTCCTCGTCACGCTCACCGGCGGTGATCCCGGGCCGATCGTCGTGCAGGCCAACGGGAGGCGGCCCGTCTACTTCCTGATCCCGGTCGGGAGCGCCGCGTACCGGGTCTGGCCGCCCGGATTCACGCGGCTCGCGTCGGGACCTCGGAGGACCACGTACATCCCCGTCCCGGCCCTCGACGGTGCCTGGCCGCTGGCCTGGCGGTGTCCGCCGACCCGCGGGGACCGGTTCGTGCACGCGCTGCTGCTGTACCGCGCCGCCGGCCTCTACCAGGCGAGCTGCGAGATCTCCTCGGCCACCACCGCACAGGCGTCGGCGGCGGGGTCGATGAGCGGGAAGTGACCCACCCCGTCCAGCAGGGTCAGGCCCACGGTCTCCCCCGCCTTGGCCGCCGCGGCCACGTACGACTCCGCCACCGAAGACGGGACCACGATGTCCTCCCGGCCGTGCACGACGGCCGTCGCGATGCCGGTCGGCAGCAGCACCGCCGGATCCGCGAACGGCAGCCGCTCCGCCCACTGGTCGGCGCCGCCCAGCAGCTGCGCGGACGCGCCGCCGCACACACCCAGCTCCTCCGCGGCCACGAAGTCCGCGATCGGGGCCAGCGCCACCACACCGCGCAGCATCGGCGGGGAAGGCAGCCTCCAGGCGGCGGGGGACTCGGGCGGCAGGACGTGCCGGGCCGACGCCCACAGCGCGAGGTGGCCGCCCGCGGAATGGCCCGTGATGACCGTGCGGCGCGGGTCGGCCTGCGGGAGGTGGGCCGCGGCGAGCGCCGGGAGGGCGTCCATCGCGGCGGCCACGTCGTCGAAGGTCTCGGGCCAGCGGCCGGCCACGTGCCCTTGGGCGTTCTGGTGCGGCAGGGAACTTCCGCGCCGGTACTCGACGTTGGCGACGGCGAAACCACGGCGGGCCAGGAAGTCCGCGAGCGGGGTGACGTGGTGGCGGTCGTACGGGGCGCGCCAGGCACCGCCGTGCAGGAGCACGACCAGGGGGGCCGCGCCCGCGGCGGCCCCGCCGCGCGGGGCGTAGAAGTCGATCACCTGGTCGGGCTGGTCCCCGTACGCCCCGATCGCGTCCGGGGCGACCGGCGGATGGGCGAAGGCCGAGGCGGCCTCGGCGGCGTCCCGTTCGACTGCGGGGTCCGTCATCGGCTCAACCTCTCGGTAACGCGTGGGACTGGTGTTCCGGCAGAGCGGGACCGTATCAGGCCGGAACAGGAACGTCGGCGGGGGCGGGGGCCTTGGCCGGGATGTGCGCGGGCGGACGGAGCCGAAGCCCCGCCCGCCCGGTTGCCGTGACGTTTCGCCCCTACATCACCCGAAAATGTGACCCAGTGTCCGGGCCGCACGCTCCGCGTCGGCGAAACCGACGTAGAGCGGGGTGAAACCGAAGCGCAGGACGTCGGGGGCGCGGAAGTCCCCGATCACGCCCCGGGAGATCAGGTCGTCCATGACCGCGCGGGCGTTCTCGGTGCGCAGCGAGACCTGGCTGCCGCGCCGCTCGTGTTCGGCCGGGGTGACCGATTCGACCTTGCCGGCGGGGACGTAGGCGGCCACGCACTCCAGGAAGAAGTCGGTCAGGGCAAGGGACTTGGCCCGTACGGCTTCCACCGCGACGCCGTCCCAGGCGTCGAGCGCCGCTTCGAGGGCCAGCATGGACAGGATGTCCGGGGTGCCGACCCGGCCGCGGACCGCCCCGGCCGCCGGGGTGTAGTCCGGGGTCATCGCGAAGGGGTCCGCGTGGCCGTTCCAGCCGGGGAGCGGGGAGTCGAAGGCCCCCTGATGGCGTGCGGCGATGTAGAGGTACGCCGGGGAACCGGGGCCTCCGTTCAGGTACTTGTACGTACAGCCGACCGCGAGGTCGACGCCGTGCTCGTCGAGGCCGACGGGAAGGGCGCCGGCCGAGTGGCACAGGTCCCAGACGGTGACGGCCCCGGCGGCCCGGGCCGCCGCGGTGAGGGCCGGCAGGTCGTGGAGGCGGCCGGTGCGGTAGTCGACGTGGTTGAGCAGGACGACGGCGGTGTCCTCGCCCATCGCGCCGGCCGCGTCGGAGGGGTCCACCGGTATGACGGTCAGACCGGTCATCCGGGCGGCCGACTCGGCGATGTAGCCGTCGGTGGGGAAGGTGGAGGCGTCGACCAGCATGTGCGTGCGGCCGGGGCGGGCCAGGCGGGCGGCGCCCACCAGGGCCTTGAACAGGTTGACGCTGGTGGAGTCGCCGACGACCGTCTGGCCGGGGGCAGCCCCGATGAGCGGGGACAGCTTGTCGCCGATCCGCTCGGGGGCGGTCCACCAGGTGCCGGTGGACCAGGACTGGATGAGCTCCGTGCCCCACTCGTGCGTGATGACCTGGGCGATGCGGGCCGCGACCCCGGTCGTCAGCGCCCCCAGCGAGTTGCCGTCCAGGTAGACGACGCCGTCGGGGAGGGTGAAGCGGTCGCGGAGCTTGCCGAGCTCGTCGGCGGTGTCGAGGGCGGCGGCGCGGGCGGCGAGGTCCTCCGAGGACCTCGCGCCGTACGAGGGGTTCGCGTCAGACATGGCTGCGGGCCGTCCAGAGCTCCGGGAACACGTTCTTCGTGGCGCGCTTTTCGAGCCAGGTCACGCCGGCCGAGCCGCCCGTGCCGGTCTTGGCGCCCATCGCGCGGCGGGTCGCGACCAGGTGGTCGTTGCGCCAGCGCCAGACGAGCTCCGCGACGTCCGTGAGGACCTCGCCGAGGCGGTGCAGGTCGTGCTGCGCGTCGGGGTCCGCGTACAGGGAGGTCCAGACGGCCTCGACCTCGGGAGAGGGCTCGTACCGCCGGGAGAGGTCGCGGTCCAGGACCTCCTGCGGGACCGCCAGGCCGCGGCGGGCCAGCAGGCGCAGGACCTCGTCGTACAGGCTGGGCTCCTGGAGGGCCTTCTCCAGCTCCGCGTGGACGCGCGGGGCGCCGCGGTGCGGGACGAGCATCGAGGCCGACTTCTCGCCGAGCAGGAACTCCATGCGGCGGTACATCGCCGACTGGAAGCCGGAGCCCTCGCCGAGGGCGGCGCGGTAGGCGTTGAACTGGCCAGGGGTGAGCTGGGCGAGCGGGCGCCAGGAGGCGTTGAGGGCCTCCAGCTCGCGCAGGGAGCGCTTCAGCGCGTCCATCGCGACGGGGATGGTGTCCTCGCGGAGGGCCTTCGCGGCCGTCTCCCATTCGTGGACGATGACCGTGAACCACAGCTCCATGACCTGGGTCGTCACCAGGAAGACCATCTCGCCCGGGTCGTCCGAGCGGGGGTGCTGGAGGTGGGTGAGGACGTCCGCCTGGACGTAGTCCTCGTACGGGGTCGTGCCGGCGAAGTCGAGGTTCGGGGTGTCCGAACCGGCTCCGGAGGCATCAAGGGTGTTCGACATCGCTGTCTCCTCGACACGTGCTTCCGGGTAGCGGTCCGCCCCTTCCGATGGGTGAGTGGAGCCCCGGTCCCCTGCTCGCATCATAGGACCGGTTGCCGGGCTCCCTCTATTGGGGTGTGACCGGGGTCACAGGTGTTTTTCGGACACTACGGCATGCCGGGGCCCCGCGCTCGGGGCCCCGGCCGTCCGGATGGGGCTCAGGCGCCGAGGACGTCCGCGGCCGTCTCGGAGGAGTCGCGCAGGAAGGTCGAGCAGCGCTCGTACTCCTCCTTCTCGTCGATCGCCCCGGCCGCGCGGGAGAGGGCGTACAGGGCGCGCAGGAAGCCGCGGTTCGGCTCGTGCTCCCACGGCACCGGGCCGTGGCCCTTCCAGCCGGCGCGGCGCAGGGCGTCGAGGCCCCGGTGGTAGCCCGTACGGGCGTACGCGTACGACTCGACGGTGCGGCCCGCGGCGAACGCCTCGTCGGCGAGGACCGCCCAGGCGAGGGAGGAGGTCGGGTGCGCGGCGGCCACCTCGACGGCGGGCGTGCCCGCGGCGATGGCCTCGCGGCCCGGCTCGTCGGGGAGGTGGGTGGGGGCGGGGCCCCCGAGCAGGTTCTGGTGAATGGACATGCCCCAAGTCTGGGGTATCGGGCCCCTGCTGTGACGAAGGGCCCGGTCCGCCGTCGCGAGACGGTGGACCGGGCCCTTCGGCCGTACGAGTCGGCGGGTGCTACTTCAGCTTCGTGCCCGTCGAGCGCAGGTTCGCGCACGCCTCGGTGACGCGCTTGGCCATGCTCGCCTCGGCGAGCTTGCCCCAGGTGCGCGGGTCGTAGGTGGACTTCTTGCCGACCTCGCCGTCGACCTTCAGGACACCGTCATAGTTGCGGAACATGTGGTCCGCGACCGGGCGGGTGAAGGCGTACTGGGTGTCGGTGTCGAGGTTCATCTTCACGACGCCGTTCTCCAGCGCGGTGGCGATCTCCTGCTCGGAGGAGCCGGAGCCGCCGTGGAAGACGAAGTCGAACGGGCTGGTCTTGCCGTACTTCTCGCCGACACCCTGCTGCAGGTCCTTCAGCAGCTCGGGACGCAGGACGACGTTGCCCGGCTTGTAGACGCCGTGCACGTTGCCGAAGGAGGCGGCCAGCAGGTAGCGGCCCTTCTCGCCCAGGCCCAGGGCCTCGGCGGTGCGGATCGCGTCGTCGACGGTGGTGTACAGCTCGTCGTTGATCTCGTGGGTGACGCCGTCCTCCTCGCCACCGGTCGGGGTGATCTCGACCTCGAGGATGATCTTCGCGGCGGCGGCCTTGGCGAGCAGCTCCTGGCCGATGGCCAGGTTGTCGGCCAGGGTCTCGGCGGAGCCGTCCCACATGTGCGACTGGAAGAGCGGGTTCAGACCACGGGCCACGCGCTCGGCGGACACCTCGAGGAGGGGGCGGACGTAGCCGTCCAGCTTGTCCTTCGGGCAGTGGTCCGTGTGCAGCGCGACGGTGACGTCGTACTTCGCGGCAACGATGTGCGCGAACTCGGCCAGGGCGACCGCACCCGTGACCATGTCCTTCTTGTACTGGCCACCCAGGAACTCCGCACCGCCGGTGGAGATCTGGATGATGCCGTCGCTCTCGGCCTCCGCGAAGCCGCGCAGTGCAGCGTGCAGGGTCTGGGTCGAGGTCACGTTGATCGCCGGGTAGGCAAACTTGCCTGCCTTCGCCCGGTCGAGCATCTCGTTGTAGACCTCGGGGGTTGCGATGGGCATCTGTCCGCTCCTTGGATGTGCGGGGAGTGTGCGATTGCTGGCCCTGACCTGGGGGCGACGTAACCGTCGGGCTCATCTTTCCAGACTCCGCACGACACTCCACCCGTGCCGAGTGGACCGTTTCACGTGAAACACTCCGCCCGGCCGGGAAAGAGCAGGTCAGGACCTGTGGCCGGAGCCCCGGGGACCTAAGTCACCAGTTCTCCGGCGGTCAGCATGCGAGACCGGTCAAGATCAAGTGCGATCGGGCCGGATCGGCCCGGGTACACGATCGGTCCGGGTGCGCCCTCAGCCCAGGTCGAGATCGGCGAGCCGGTAGCCGGTGAGGTACGGCAGACCCGCCTCGGCGATGGCGTCCGCGGCGCCGCGGTCCACGATCGTGGCGACGGCGACGACCTCGCCGCCGGCCTCGCGGACCGCCTCGACGGCGGTCAGCGGGGAACCGCCGGTGGTCGAGGTGTCCTCGACGACCAGGCAGCGCTTGCCCTTCACGTCGGTGCCCTCGATGCGGCGCTGCATGCCGTGGGCCTTCTGCGCCTTGCGGACGACGAACGCGTCGAGGCGTCCGCCGCGGGCGGCGGAGGCGTGCAGCATCGAGGTCGCGACCGGGTCGGCGCCCAGGGTCAGACCGCCGACGCAGTCGAAGTCCAGGTCGGCGGTCAGGTCGAGCATGACCTGACCGACCATCGGGGCGGCCTCGCCGTCCAGGGTGATGCGGCGGAGGTCGATGTAGTAGTCGGCCTCCTTGCCGGAGGAGAGGATCACCTTGCCGTGCACGACGGCCTTGTCCTTGATCTGCTGCAGAAGCGCATCGCGTACGTCAGTCATGACCCCGAGCTTAAATGCGCGCTAGCCGAGCCGGCGCCAGGTCCACGTCGTGGAGATCTCCAGCGGGTCGACCGGCGTGACCAGGCGCGGGAGGCTGTTCAGGCCGTTCGGCGGGCCGGACTGGGGCTCCACGCAGACCGCCTCGGGCTCCTCGTCGTAGACGACCACCCACTCTTCGCGGCTGCGGACCTTGAGCTCCAGCACGCCGGGCCAGGTGAGGGTGACGTCCACACCGCCGGGCATGCCGAAGCAGTCGTCCCAGGGGCCGGGCTCGGGCGCGACACGGTGCCCGGTGGGGATGTGGTCGGCGCCCCGCTCCTCCTGCCACTCGGCCTCGAAGTCGAGCCGCGCGTCCTCGCCGGTGCCGAGGTTGCGGCGGAACCAGGGGTGCCAGCCGGCCTGGGCCGGGAAGGAGTCGCCGTACGTCTCGACGCCCATGGAGAGCGTCAGGCTCTCGGGGGTCAGCTCGACGGTCTGGGTGACCCGGCCGGGCCAGGGCCACGGGTCGGCGAGGTCGTGGATGAACGCCGCGTCGGTGTCGCCGTGGCGGACCTTGCGCCAGGGGTGGTCGCGGCCGAAGCCGTGGATGGCGTGCGGGGGGTGGTTGAGCGGGAGCTGGTGGAGGACTCCACCGTCACGGAACCGGCCGTTCGCGGTGCGTCCGCACCACGGCACCATGGGGAACGCGCCGAAGTGCTCCCCCTGGCGCAGCAGCTCCGTGCCGTCGATGCGCAGGCTGCTGATCCGGCAGCCGTTCTCCTGGTCGACGGTCACCTCGGCGCCGCCCGCGCTCAGTTGCGTACTCATGCGCCCGACTCTAGGCGGTGTCTCGTCGATCGGACCGGACCAGCCCGCAGGGTCAGCGGCGGCGGCGCAGGGCTCGGCCGACGACGACCGCCGAGGCCAGCGCCAGGGCGGCGGCCGGGGCGATCCAGCGCAGGCTCGCACCGGCGCCGGAGGAGGCGGGCGCCGGGACCGGGGCGTAGCGGCCGCGCGGGGGCGCGTGGTCCACTTCCTCGGCACTGCGACCGATCATGGTGCGGCGCGCGTGGGCGGCCTCGGCGGGGGGCTGCGCGGCGGCGGCGAACTCGTCCACGTCCCCGATGTCGCCGATCTCACCGATCCGGTCGAGCTCCGGGAGGCCCTCGAAGTCCCCGTCCATGAAGGGTTCCAGCGACGGGGGCGGCACCTCGGTGTCGAAGACGGACGCCGTGACCTCGTCGGTGGCTCCGTCGCCCTCCTCGTCGGGACCGCCCTCGCTCTCCTCGGCCTCCTCGGCCTCGGCGACGACGTCGGTGACCGGCTCCGCCGCGCCGGCCGCCAGCGCCGCGAGCTGCTCGGCGGCCCGCTCCAGGAGTCGCTGGACGGCGGTGGCGGTGGCCTCCGGCGCGAAGGCGGCGGCCCGCCCGTCGGCGGAGCCCTCGGCGGTGAACTCCAGCCGGGTCCCGTCGCCGGCCGGGGTCAGCACCAGCCCGAGCAGCACCTTGACGGCGCCGCTGCCGCGGATCTCCGTGCCCTCGCCGGCCACGCTGAAGCGGTCCGGGTCCCGCTCGGTGACGGTGAGGGCGCCGCGGTAGGTGACGGTGTTCCCGCCGACCCGGAGTTTGAGGCGGCCCGAGACGGGCCCCGACGCCGCGTCGGCGTCCTGCTGGAGCCCGGGTACGCAGCGGGCCACCCGGGCGGGGTCGCGCAGCACGGCGCGGAGGTCGTCTGCCGGTACCGGAACGAACACCTGATGCTCCATGTGGTCGAGCCTACCGAGGTGAGCCCCTCCCGTACCCGGTCCGGCACTCACGAATGGCCGGTACTTCTGAAAGGCGGGCGCACTCGTGAGAGGCGGGCGCTCGCAAGAGGCGGGCGCTCGCGAGAGGCGGGCGCTCGCGAGAAGCCCGCGCCCGTGAGGCGCCGGTGTTCGTGAGAGGCCGGTGCCCGTGAGGCGCCGGTGCCTACGAGTACCTCGGGTGCGGCAGCGTCGACGGCGGCAGCCCCGCCACCCTCGTCCGCTCCGCGTCGCGCGCGGCGTCCCGCAGGGACTGCGTGGACAGCGAGCGCGGCCACGGGGTGTCCCGGTCCACCCGCAGCTCGGGCACCCGCTCCCGGCCGGCCAGTACGAAGCCCCAGTCCTGCGGCGGCGCGTCGGAGGTGCCGGGCGTGCGGTCGGGCCCGGCGGTGAAGCCGGAGAGCCGGCCGCCCGCGCTGTAGGGCGCGGTGCGCAGGCCGGCCGCGCGCAGGGTGGCCTCGACCGTCCAGTAGGTGCGCGGGCGGGTGGCCAGCGGCCCCGCGTGCACGGCGAGCCGCCCGCCGGGGCGCAGGGCCCGCGCGGCGAGCCCGTAGAACTCCTGCGAGTACAGCTTCGTGCTGGGGGTGATGCCGGGGTCGGGGAGGTCGGAGACGATGACGTCGTACCGGTCCCGGGCGGCTGGTCCGCGCAGCCAGTGGAACGCGTCCTGCGTGACGACCCCGAGGCGCGGGTCCTCGTACGCCCGGCCGTTGAGCGCGGAGAGCATCGGGTCGGTGCGGGCGAGCCGCACCACGCCGGGGTCGAGCTCGACGACGGTGACGGAGGCGACGTCGCGGTAGCGCAGCACCTCGCGGGCGGCCAGCCCGTCGCCGCCGCCGAGGACCAGGACCCGGGCGTGCGGGCCGGTCATCGCGGGGTGCACGAGGGCCTCGTGGTAGCGGTACTCGTCGTAGCCGCTGACCCGCAGCCGGCCGTCGAGGAACAGGTCCAGGGAGCGTGGGGAGCCGGTGGCGGGGCCGGTCAGGACGAGCTCCTGGACGCCGGTCTGGCGGGCGACCCGGACCTCTGCGCCGTAGACGGCGCGGCGGGCGACCCGCTCGAAGTCGTCGGCGAGGACGGTCGCGCAGGCGAGGAGCGCCAGCACCGTGAGGTGCGCGGTGATCAGCAGCCAGCGGGAGCGGCGGCTCAGGTCGCGGCGGAACAGCCACAGGACGAGGCCGGCGCCGACCACCGCGTTGACGGTGCCGGTCAGCATGGCGCCGGTCAGCTGGCCGAGCAGCGGCAGCAGCAGGAAGGGAAAGGCCAGCCCTCCGACGAGGGCCCCCACGTAGTCGGCGGCGAAGAGGTCGGCGACGGCGCCGCCCGCGTCCTGTCTGCGGATGCGCTGGATGAGGACCATCAGCAGCGGGATCTCGGCTCCGATGAGCACGCCGATCGCGAAGGAGAAGGCCACGAGCGCGGGCCGCGATTCGCCGAGCCAGGCGAAGCTCGCGTACAGCGCCATCGCGGAGAGCCCGCCCAGCAGCGCGAGACCCGCCTCGATGGCGGCGAACCCGAAGGCGGGCCGTCTGCGCAGCCGTTTGGCCAGCAGGGAGCCGACGCCCATCGCGAAGACCATGACGGACAGCACGACGGAGGCCTGCGTGACGGAGTCGCCGATGAGGTAGGAGCCGAGGGCGAGCAGCTCCAGCTCGTACACCAGGCCGCAGGCGGCGCAGACGAACACGGTGGCCAGGACGAGGAGTCGGCCGGTCCGGGGCCGTACGGGCAGGGCGGCCGGGAGGGTCGCCACGCCCCGCGGCTCCGGAGCCGGGAGCACCCGGCGCGGGACGGAACGGTCGATCATGAAGCGAACCGTACGTCACCACACACTCACATCCCGTCACCCACATGGGTGCAAGTGGCGCACCGTTCCAGCCGGTTGGCGTAACCGCGTGGGGACGCTCGCGGCGCCCGCCCCCCGGAAGGCCCAGCCCAGTCGCGCACTACCGCGCGGCGGACTCCAGGGCCGCGGCCGGTGCGCCGATGCGCACGCCGACCCTCGTACGAGTGGCCACCAACTGGCCTTCCTGCGGGTACGCGTGCCAGGTCCGCCAGCGCACCTGGCCCTCGTGGCGCTGCGCGAGCATGGCGGTGAAGGCGTACGGGCTGCCGGGAAAGGTTCCGGCCAATCCGTTCGGGTGATCCGCGACCAGCGCGAGCAGCTCCTGCGCCCGCCCCGCGAAGGAGCCCTGCGAGAGGGTCTCCACCCGCGCGGCGAACTCGTAGTCCCAGTCACCCATCCGCTTGGCCACGCCGAGCGGCAGCGGCGTACGGCTGCCCGGCATGCAGGCGACCGTCTCCGAGCAGAGCACTCCACCCTCCTCCAGGAGTACCTGGTGCGAGGCGCCGAGGAGGCGCAACTCCAGCTTCGCGCCCGCCAGTTCGAGATTCAGTACGGCCAGGGCGGGCAGCCGGTCACGACCCAGGGCCCAGGCGAGATCGGCGGCACGCGTGTCGGTGTAGGTGGTCTGGAGGGTCGTGAGCATGAGTCGGCTCCGCAAACGCGCGAGGGAGATGGGCCGGGGCCCGCCAGCGGTAGTCAACGGGTGGGGGGACACCGGCACGGGTCCACAGGAAGTCCAGGGAGGTCCGAGGACTGGTCTACTCAACCGAGGGAATCATGAAAGGCACGGCACTCACAGCGTTTTTACCCAACTTGATTGGGTTTACATCCCCCCGGGGGCTACACAGTTCACGTGTTCAACCCCATGCGTCACACGCGCCTGACGGCAGCCGCCCCCGGTCAGCTGGAACCACAGCCTCCGCCGCCGCAGGAGGACGAGGATCCGCCGCAGGACGAGGAGGATCCGCAGGAGGAACCGCTGCTCCCGCACCCGCCGGAGGAGCCGCCCCCGCCCGCCCACCACGACGAGCCGGAACCGGAGCCCGAACCGGAGCCGGAGCCGGAATCGGCACCCGTCCACGCGCGGGCCACCTTCCTGACCAGAGCCACGAAGCCCACGACGACCAGCGCGGCCAGCGCCCAACCGAAAACAGACATGAGCAGAACCCCCGTTCATCGCCCGGTCCCCCGGGTGTGAAGGGGAGATGCCCGCAGGCCACCCGGGCCAAAGCACACTTGAGCAAGTCCAGAGGTTCCCCGCAGGATGGCGCCCATGAGCGCACCCGTGGGCGGCAGCCGCCCCCTCCTGAACCGCCGCCTGGCGTCCTTCGGCACGACGATCTTCGCGGAGATGTCGGCCCTGGCCGCCCGCACCGGGTCGATCAACCTCGGCCAGGGCTTCCCCGACACGGACGGCCCCGCCGAGATCGCCGAGGCCGCCTCCCGCGCCGTCCTGACGGGCCTGGGCAACCAGTACCCGCCCGGCCCCGGCATCCCGGAGCTGCGCTCCGCGGTCGCGGACCACCAGCAGCGGTTCTACGGGCTCTCCTACGACCCGGACACGGAGGTCCTGGTCACGGCGGGCGCGACGGAGGCCATCGCCGCCTCGCTGCTCGCCCTGCTCGAACCGGGCGACGAGGTCATCGCCCTGGAGCCGTACTACGACTCGTACGCGGCCTGCATCGCCATGGCCGGCGCCACCCGCGTCCCGGTCACCCTGCGCCCGCACGCCGGCGCGTTCACCCTCGACCTCGACGAACTGCGCGCCGCGGTCACCCCGCGCACGCGCCTGCTCCTGCTGAACACCCCGCACAATCCGACGGGCACGGTCCTGACCCCGGCCGAGCTCGCGGCGATCGCCGAGCTGGCCGTGGAGCGCGACCTGCTCGTCGTCACGGACGAGGTCTACGAGCACCTCGTCTTCGAGGGCGCCCACCTGCCGCTGGCCTCGCTGCCCGGCATGCGCGAGCGCACGGTGACGATTTCGAGCAGCGGGAAGACCTTCTCGTTCACGGGCTGGAAGGTCGGCTGGATCACCGCCCCGCCGGAGCTCGTCTCGGCGGTCCGCTCGGCGAAGCAGTTCCTGACCTACGTCTCCTCGGGCCCCTTCCAGTACGCCATCGCGGAGGCCCTGCGGCTGCCCGACGGCTACTACGAGGACTTCCGCGCCGAGCTCGCCGCGAAGCGCGACATCCTCGCCGACGGGCTCGCGGCCGCCGGCTTCGAGGTCTACCGCCCGCAGGGCACGTACTTCATCACCACCGACATCACCCCGCTCGGCGAGAAGGACGGCCTCGCCTTCTGCCGCGCCCTGCCCGAGCGCTGCGGGGTCGTCGCCATCCCCAACCAGGTCTTCTACGACGACCGCGCCGCGGGTGCCACCCAGGTCCGCTGGGCCTTCTGCAAGAAGACCGAGGTCCTCGAAGAGGCCGCCGCCCGGCTGCGACGGCTCTAGGGGGCCCGCGCTGCCGCACGGCTGCGAGTTCACCGGAGGTTCCGAGGAGATTCACACCCGCCGGAACGCGGTGAGCTTTAGGGTGCCCGAGGCCCTCCTCGTCCGGACGGGCGTCCACGCAGCGCGGGAAAGACGGGGTTCATGACGGCGACGGGCAGCGTGTCGGTTTCCGTGCGGCCGCAAGAACTCCGAACCGGCAGGGTGCCCGCGGCCCTCGTCGCGCTCGGGGTCTTCGCCGCCGTGCGGGTCGGCGGGGCGGTGGTGCTCGCCGTCGGTGCGTGGTGGGCCGGGCGGAGCCCCGTCCGGGTGCTCGGGCACTCCTGGGACTCCGTCTGGTACCTCGGCATCGCCGTGCACGGCTACGGCCGCACCCAGATGTGGGCCGATTCCGGGCTGGTGCAGAGCGACTACGCGTTCTTCCCGCTGTACCCGCTGCTGGTCCGGATGGCCGGGGCCACCCCCTGGGCCGGGCTGCTGGTGGCGTGGACCGCCGCCGCGGTGGCCGCCGCCGGGGTCTACCGCGTCGGGGAGCTGGTGCTCGGGCGGCGCGCCGGGGTGCTGCTGGTGGCACTGTGGGCGGCGACCCCGCACTCCGTGGTGCTGACCCTCGCCTACACCGAGCCGCTGCTGGCCGCGCTGGGGGCCTGGGCCCTGTACGCCGTGCTGCGCCGGCGCTGGCTGTGGGCCGCCGGCCTGGCGATACTCGCCGGGCTCACCCGCCCTACCGGGATCGCCGTGGCCGCCGCCGTGACCGCCGTCGCCCTGCACGCGCTGCTCGTACGCAGGTCCCGCGCGCCCGAGGTGTGGGCGGCCGCGCTGCTGGCCCCGGCGGGCTGGGCCGCGTACGTCCCCGCCGTCGGGATACGCACGGGGGATCCGGCCGGCTACTTCACGGTGCAGCGGCGCTGGGGCTCCCGCTTCGACTTCGGCTCGTACACGACGGGCAGCATCTGGCGGGTGCTGACCGGCGGGCACGTGCCGCTCGCCACCGTCGTGACCGTGGCGGTCCTGGCCGCCGCCGGGCTGCTGGCCGTGCTCCTGCTGCTGGACCGGATGCCGCCGGCGCTGCTCGTCTACACCGCCGTCCTGCTGGTGATCGCCTACGGCGGGGCCGGCTACTTCGAATCCAAGCCGCGCTTCCTGCTGCCCGCGTTCCCGCTGCTCCTGCCGGTCGCGGCCGCAATGGCGCGAGCCCGGCCGCGCTCCGCGGTCGCTGTGACCGCGGGGCTGGCCGGGCTCTCGTACGGCTACGGGCTGTACCTGCTGCTGGTCGCCCGCGTACCGCTGTGACCGGGGGCGACTAGTTGTCGTCGCCGTCCTTGTCGTCGCTTTCGCCGTCGGTGGAGTCGATCTCCTTCTCCAGGCCGAGCTGCTCCACGAGCCACTTGTCGAACTCGATGGAGGCGCGGACCCAGCTGACCGTGGACGAGACGAAGTGCTCCAGGCTGACGCCGGTGCCGATCAGCATCTGCGCCTCGCCGATCAGGCGGACGGAGCCGTCGTCGTGCGTGTGGCTGTAGACCTTCGGCCACAGGGTGCGGCGGTTCCAGTCGTCGATCGACTCGAGGAGCTGGGGCTTGTCCTCGATCGCGTGCGGACGGTCGTAGAAGGTCCGGACCGAGAAGACCTGCTGCTCCTCCTCGCCGCGGAACATGAAGTACGTCCGGAACTCCTCCCACGGCGCCGCGAGGTCACCCTCGTCGTCGACGACGTACTTGAGCTCCATCTGCTCCAGCAGCTGCTTGACCAGATCCTGGTCGGGGACGACGGGGCCCGCCGGTCCTGTGGCCTGCGGATCGGGCTGCTGCCCTCCGAAGTTCGGAATCGAGGCCGGGTCGATGCTCACCGTGTTTTCCCTTCGTGCGGATGATGTCATCCTCCCCCATCGCTCCCACCCCCTGTCCACCCCCGCACGTACGATCCGCGCAGGGCGGACAGGAGTAAGCCGCCGATAAGGGAGCCGGGGGGACGTATGGCAGGACGTGGCGGCATAGCGTGGCTCGCCGTCGCGGTGCTGGCCGCGCCACTGGTCGTCGGCATCGCCGGTCTGGTGTGCCTGTGGCTGGTCCTGGGCGCCTGGGCCGACCACCCCGACCCCCGGGAAGGACGGACGGGGACCGACTGCGCGCAGGCCCTGCGGTTCGCCCGCGGGAGCCTCCCCGAGGGGGCCCGGGGCGGCCGGTGCGAGCGGGCCGACCGGCCGGCCACCACCCTGACCGGATCGTTCCGGATGGACCGCGCCGGGCTGGACGCGTGGCTGGCCGCCGCCTTCCCGCAGGCGCGGGAGCACGGGCGCACGCAGCGGCCGCCGCTCTGCCCGAAGCCCGGGCCGGGGTACGACCCGATGGCCGGGGACCGGTGCATCACCGTCGACCATCCCGACGCCGTGCCCGGGCGGGCGACACACGTGGAGATCAGCGTCGAACAGCGGCCGGGGTACGACGTCCTGATCCGGTTCGCCGCCCGCGAAGGGTGAGGCCCGGTCCGCGGCGGCTCGGCCGGCCGCGGACCGGGCTCCCGGCTACAGGGCCTTGCCGACGATCAGGTCCTCGCCCGCCACGTCGACGCGGACGGTGTCGCCGTCGCGGACCTCGCCCGCGAGGATCTCCTTGGCCAGGCGGTCGCCGATCGCCGTCTGGATCAGGCGGCGCAGCGGGCGGGCGCCGTAGGCGGGGTCGTTGCCCTTGTCCGCCAGCCAGGCCAGGGCCTCGGGCGTGACGTCCAGGGTCAGGCGGCGCTCCGCCAGGCGCTTGGCCAGGCCGGCGATCTGCAGCTCGGCGATGTGGGCCAGCTCGTCCTTGGTCAGCGCGGAGAAGACCACCAGGTCGTCCAGGCGGTTGAGGAACTCCGGCTTGAAGCTCGCCCGGACCACCTCCAGGACCCTCGCCTTCTTGTCCTCCGCCGGGGTCGCCGGGTCCATCAGGAACTGGCTGCCGAGGTTGGAGGTGAGGATCAGGATGGTGTTGCGGAAGTCCACGGTGCGGCCCTGGCCGTCCGTGAGGCGGCCGTCGTCCAGGACCTGGAGCAGGATGTCGAAGACCTCCGGGTGGGCCTTCTCCACCTCGTCCAGGAGCACCACGGAGTACGGGCGCCGGCGCACGGCCTCGGTCAGCTGGCCGCCCTCCTCGTAGCCCACGTATCCGGGCGGGGCGCCGACCAGGCGGGCCACGGAGTGCTTCTCGCCGTACTCCGACATGTCGATGCGGACCATGGCCCGCTCGTCGTCGAAGAGGAAGTCGGCGAGCGCCTTGGCCAGCTCCGTCTTGCCCACACCCGTCGGGCCCAGGAACAGGAACGAGCCCGTCGGCCGGTCCGGGTCCGCGATGCCGGCCCTGGTGCGCCGTACCGCGTCCGAGACGGCCCGCACCGCCTCGCCCTGGCCGATCAGACGCCGGCCCAGCTCCGCCTCCATGCGCAGCAGCTTCTGCGTCTCGCCCTCGAGGAGGCGGCCCGCCGGGATGCCGGTCCAGGCGCCCACCACGTCCGCGATGTCGTCCGGGCCGACCTCGTCCTTGACCATGGTGCCCTTGGAGCCTCCGGTCTTGGAGGCCTCTTCCTCCTCCTCGGTGGCCTCCGCCAGCTCGCGCTCCAGCGTCGGGATCTCCCCGTAGAGCAGCTTGGACGCGGTGTCGAAATCGCCGTCGCGCTGCGCGCGCTCGGCCTGCCCGCGCAGGTCGTCCAGGCGCTCCTTCAGCTCACCGACCCGGTTGAGGGACTGCTTCTCCTTCTCCCAGCGGGCGGTCAGGCCCCGCAGGTCCTCCTCCTTGTCGGCGAGGTCCTTGCGGATCTTGTCGAGGCGCTCCAGCGAGGCCGGATCGGACTCGTTCTTCAGCGCCAGCTCCTCCATGCGCAGCCGGTCCACCGAGCGCTGGAGCTCGTCGATCTCCAGCGGGGAGGAGTCGATCTCCATCCGCAGCCGGGAGGCGGCCTCGTCGACGAGGTCGATGGCCTTGTCGGGGAGGAAGCGGGAGGTGATGTAGCGGTCGGAGAGGGTGGCCGCGGCCACCAGCGCGCTGTCGTTGATGACGACCTTGTGGTGGGCCTCGTAGCGGCCCTTGAGCCCGCGCAGGATCGCGATGGTGTCCTCGACGGACGGCTCGGCCACCAGCACCTGCTGGAAGCGGCGCTCCAGCGCCGGGTCCTTCTCGATCCGCTCGCGGTACTCGTCCAGGGTCGTCGCGCCGACCATCCGCAGCTCGCCGCGGGCCAGCATCGGCTTGAGCATGTTGCCCGCGTCCATCGCGGAATCCCCGCCGGCGCCGGCGCCGACGACCGTGTGCAGCTCGTCGATGAAGGTGATGATCTGGCCGTCGCTGGACTTGATCTCCGCCAGGACCGTCTTCAGGCGCTCCTCGAACTCGCCGCGGTACTTGGCGCCGGCGACCATCGCGCCGAGGTCCAGGGAGACCAGCCGCTTGTTCTTCAGGGACTCGGGGACGTCGCCCTTGACGATGCGCTGCGCCAGGCCCTCCACGACGGCCGTCTTGCCGACACCCGGCTCGCCGATGAGCACCGGGTTGTTCTTCGTCCGGCGCGACAGGACCTGCACGACGCGCCGGATCTCCTGGTCCCGGCCGATGACCGGGTCGAGCTTGCCCTCACGCGCTGCCGCCGTGAAGTCCGTGCCGAACTTCTCGAGGGCCTTGTACTGGCCCTCGGGGTCGGGGGTGGTCACCCGCCGTCCTCCTCTTGCGTTCTCGAAGGCCTCCAGCAGCTTCTTCGCCGTCGCGCCCTGGGTGGAAAGGACCTCACCGGCCGCGCCGCCCTTGGCGGCGATCGCGATGAGGAGGTGTTCGGTGGAGAGGTACTCGTCGCCGAGCTTCCCGGCCTGCTGGTCGGCCTCGGCGAGTACGGCGAGCAGCTCGCGGGTGGGCTGCGGGGGCGCGACCGTGGAGCCCGTGACGCTGGGCAGGGCGGCCAGCAGCCGCTCGGCGCCGTTTCGGACCGCCGCCTGGTCGGCATCGGTGGCCGCGAGGAGGTCGGTGATGTTCTCGTTGTCCTCGCCGGCCAGCAGGGCCAGCAGCAGGTGCGCCGGGGTCAGGTCCGCGTGGCCGTCCTTCACGGCACGGCTGGTGGCGGCGTTCAGGGCGTCCCGGCTCTTGTTGGTCAGCTCGGCATCCACGTGCGACTTCTCCTCTCAGACAGGTCAGACAGGTCAGACACAGGCTCGAGTCTCGCTCTTTGAGTATGGCAGCGTGCGCAAAGTTGAGTCTATTCCACTCAAGGGCAGATCCGTGCCCTCACGTACCCTCGGGCCATGGCTCTTGACGTACTCAACCCGACGCCCGAGTACCTCGCCTTCTGGCGGGAGCGGCACGTCTGCACGCTGACCACCCCGCGCCCCGACGGGACCCCGCACGTGGTGCCGGTGGGCGTCACGTACGACCCGGAGGCCGGCCTGGCCCGGGTGATCAGCAACAAGAACAGCAAGAAGATCCGCAACGTACTGGCGGCGCAGGGCGCGCAGGCGGGCCCCGCGCGGGTCGCGGTGTGCCAGATGGCGGGGCGCCGCTGGGCGACCCTGGAGGGGCGCGCGGTGGTCCGTACGGACGAGGCCTCGGTCGCCGAGGCGGTGGCGCGCTACGCGGAGCGCTACGGGCGGACGCCGTCGCCCAATCCCGACCGGGTCGTCCTGGAGATCACCCTCGACCGGGCCATGGGCCGGGCCTGAGGCGCGGGAGGCGGCCGGGCCGGCGGAACGGTTCGGTTTTCACCTTGTCCGGTTCAAGGGCTGGACGCGGACATCACAACGGCGCCATCGTGGTCAGGTCCACGATGGCGCCGTTGTGTGGGGGAAGCACCTGGAGCGATCTGCGACGACGGGGGAATCGCTTCAGGCACTGCGGGGGGTGGCGGTGGTGATATCGGGTTCGAAGAGCTGGTGGTCGCGCTGATCAAGGTTGACGAAGACCATTCCGTAACGCACCTCGCAGCGGACGGGCTGCGGCGCGCCGCGGGGGCGGCGCAGACACCGGTACGCCCGGACGTCCTCGTCCTCCTCGCGCGTGATGACGATGGGCTGTCCGAACAGGGTGACCATCAGCGAGTCGCCGGGGTGGGGGATGGCGGTGGCGAGGTCGATGAACTGCCAGCCGGAGCGGTAGGCAGAGGCCATTTCGCGACGGAAACCGCGGTCGTCGGGGGTCATGCCGCGCTCTCCACGCCAACGGCGCCGGCTTCGGCGTCTGCGGGGTTCGAGCGCCATCCGCTGTCCAACGGTGCCGCACGCCATCCGCTGTCCTCCAGCGGCGCCGCCTGGAGGTCTGCGGCACCCCCTTCAGCTCCCCCCAGGGTGACCCCGGCAAGTCCCAGACCGGCCACAGCCGAGAAGATGACGGTGGCAAGCGCCGAGCGAAGCATTCTCTTGTTCATGGTCGGCTTCGTCCTCACTTGATGAAATCCTCTCCCCCGCCTGTCAGACGATGGCTCATTCAGGCACGTCGCTGCCACAGGGACGATGCATCATGTTCTTGCATGTTCAGGACCCTGGGGGGTGGAGATTTGACCACAAACAGAACAAAAGCGACACATCCCCACTCGGTCACCGAGCTGTGCAGCGAGGGGGCACGGCTCTACACGAGCGCACTGCGCACGGGACGTATCGCACGTGGGGATGTCAAAACGGCACCCTGCCTGCTCGAACTGGCGTTGTTGCAGCCAGATCCTGATGACGTTAATTCCCTCCGTCCGGTTCCACCGGCGGTGGCACTCGCACAGCGGCTGCATCCGATCGAACGCGAGATCCGCGACAGGCGCCGCGACTCACTCGAACTGTCCGAGGCTTTCGAGCCGTTTCTCGCCATCAGCGCGCAGAGTCCGGCGAGCACCCACGCCATCACCGTGCTCGAGGGCTTCGACCCCATCAACGCCGCCCTCAACCTCGCCACGGCCGAGTGCCACACCGAGATGCTCACCATCCAGCCCGGCGGCGCCCGCCCCAGTCTGGAGCTCACCGAGGCCTTGGAGCGCGACCAGCCGCTCACCGACCGCGGTGTCCGGATCCGGACCCTCTACCAGCACACCGTCCGGCACAGCCGCGGCACGCTCGCGTACGTCGACCTCCTCAAGGCCGGCAAGGTCGAGGTGCGCACGCTGGAGGAGCTCTTCGAGCGCCTCATCATCTTCGACCGGACCGTCGCCTTCATCCCGGCCAGCGACGACCGCCAGGTCGCCCTGGAGCTGCGCCACCCGGGGCTGGTGGACTACCTCATCAAGGTGTTCGAGCAGCTCTGGCACCGCGCGGTACCGCTCCAGGAGGAGGTCACGTACCAGCACACCCGCGGGGGCATCTCGGGCGTGCAGCGCACCATCGCGCAGCTCCTCATCGAGGGGCACGTGGACGAGGCCATCGCCCGCCGGCTGGGCATGAACGTACGGACCTGCCGCGCGCACATCGCGAAGCTCGCCAGCACCCTCGGCAGCGGCAGCCGGGCCCAGCTCGGCTTCCTCATCGCCCGCTCCGGGATCCTGGAGGACGAGGGCGACTGAACGGACAGGGCCCCGCCCGGAAACCCGGACGGGGCCTGTACGTGCCTTCGAGGGCGGTTCGGTCGCCGCGAGGGCGGATCGGTCGCCGCGAGGGCGGGTCAGTCGCCCTGGCGCTTCGGCGCGGGGCGCCAGACGACCAGGGCGTTGCCCGCCACCGGCGGCTGGTACTTGACCAGATCCCGCCGGTACGAGGCGTGCACCTGCGCCTCGCGCTGCTGGAGCACGGCCGCCGCGCCGTCCACCGCCGCCGCGAGCTCGGCCACGCGCTGCTGGAGCGCCGCGACCTGGTTCTCCAGCTCGATGATCCGCTTGATCCCCGCCAGGTTGATGCCCTCGTCCTGGGACAGCGCCTGCACCGTGCGGAGCAGCTCGATGTCGCGGGCCGAGTAGCGCCGGCCGCGGCCGGCCGTCCGGTCCGGGGAGACCAGGCCGAGGCGGTCGTACTGGCGCAGGGTCTGCGGATGCAGGCCCGAGAGCTGGGCGGCCACCGAGATCACGTATACCGGTGTGTCATCCGTGAGCTGGTAGTGGCTCCTGCGGCGGCCGTCCATGTCATGCTCCCTTCGCGGACTCGAACAGCACGGCGCGCGGGTCCTCCGACTCCGTCGCGTCGCGGTACATCTCCAGCGCCTCGCGGGCCTTGTCCGACAGCGTGGCCGGAACTGCGACCTCCACCGTCACCAGCAGGTCCCCGCGGGTGCCGTCCTTGCGGACCGCTCCCTTGCCGCGGGCGCGCATCGTGCGGCCGCTGGGGGTGCCCGGCGGCAGCTTCAGCGTCACCGAAGGGCCGTTCAGGGTCGGGACCTTGATGTCGGCGCCCAGGGCCGCCTCGGCGATCGTCACCGGGACGGTGACCGTCAGGTTGTCGTCCTTGCGGCCGAACACCGGGTGGCTGTCGACGTGGACGACGACGTACAAGTCACCGGCGGGACCGCCGCGTTCGCCCGGAGCGCCCTTGCCGCGCAGCCGGATCCGCTGGCTGTCGGAAACGCCCGCCGGGATGCGGACCTGCATGGTGCGGGAGGACTTGGCCCGCCCGCTGCCCTTGCAGACGTCGCAGGGGGTCTCGGCGATCAGGCCGCGGCCCTTGCAGTCCGCGCAGGGGTCGGTCAGCGAGAACCCGCCGCCGCTGCCCCGCGAGACCTGGCCGGTGCCGACGCAGGTCGGGCACACGCGCGGCGTGCCGTTCTTGTCGCCGGTGCCCGAACAGGCCTTGCAGGGTGCCTGCGAGGACATCCGGAGGGGGACCGTGGCCCCGTCCACCGCCTCCGTGAAGGAGAGGGTGACCTCCGATTCGATGTCCTGGCCGCGCCGCGGCTGGACGCGGGTACCGGGACCCGCGCCGCCGCGGTTGAACAGTCCGCCGAAGACATCGCCCAGGCCGCCGCCGCCGAAGCCGCCGCCCGCGCCGCCGCCCGGCTGGGTGCCGCCGAACAGGTCGCCCAGGTCGAAGTTGAACGAGCCGCCGCCCCCGCCGGGACCGGGGCGGAAGCCGCCGTTCCCGAACAGGGCGCGGGCCTCGTCGTACTCCTTGCGCTTCTTGGCGTCGCCGAGGATGTCGTTGGCCTCGGAGATCTCCTTGAAGCGCTCCTCGGCCGAGGCGTCGCCCTTGTTGGCGTCCGGGTGGAACTCGCGGGCGAGCTTCCGGTACGCCTTCTTGATCTCGGCCTCGGTGGCGTCCTTCGGGACACCGAGGACCTTGTAGTAGTCCTTCTCGACGAAGTCCTTCGTGCTCATCCCCGGTGTCCCTCCTCTCGTACCGCTACTGGTTCAACGTCAGCCCTTGTCGGGGGCATCCGTGTCCTTGTCCGAAGGCGCGTCGGCCTCGGCCGACTCGGACTTGGGGGCCGCGCCCGGCTGGGGCTCGGCCACCGCGACCCGCGCGGGGCGGATCGTACGCTCGCCGATCCGGTACCCCGGCTGCAGGATCGCCACGCAGGTCGTCTCGGTGACGTCCGGCGCGTACGAGTGCATCAGGGCCTCGTGGATCGTCGGGTCGAAGGGCTCGCCCTCCTTGCCGAACTGCTGCAGCCCCATCTTGGCCGCGGCGGTCTCCAGCGATTCGGCCACCGACTTGAAGCCGCCGACCAGCTCGCCATGGTCCCGCGCCCGGCCGATGTCGTCCAGGGTCGGGAGCAGCTCCGTCAGGAGGGAAGCGACCGCGATCTCCTTGACGGCGATCCGGTCCCGCTCCACCCGGCGGCGGTAGTTCTGGTACTCCGCCTGGAGCCGCTGGAGGTCCGCGGTGCGCTCCGAGAGCGCGGTGCGGGCCTGGTCCAGCTGCGCCAGCAGAGCCGTGTCCTGGGCGGACTGGGCGGACTGGGCTGCGGAGTCCCCGGCCGGGGCCGCGGCCTCCTCCTTGGAGGAAGCTGCGGCGTTCGGCTCGGCGGCGTCGTCAGGCGTGCCGTCGGCGGGGACTTCGGGCTTCTCCTCGAAGCCCGGGGTCTCCTCCGACATCAGGCAGCGCCGCCCTTCGGCTTGTCCTCGTCCACGATCTCGGCGTCGACGACGTCGTCGTCGGCCTTGGCCTGGCCCGCGTCACCGGCACCGCCGGCGGCCTGGGCGGCCTGCGCGTCGGCGTAGATGGCCTGGCCGAGCTTCTGGCTGACCGCGGCGAGCTTCTCGGTCGCGGTGCGGATCTCGGCGGTGTCCTCGCCCTTGAGCTTTTCCTTCAGCTCGGCGACGGCGGACTCGACCTCGGTCTTGACCTCGGCCGGGACCTTGTCCTCGTTGTCCTTGACGAACTTCTCCGTCTGGTAGACGAGCTGCTCGCCCTGGTTGCGGGACTCGGCGGCCTCCTTGCGGCGCAGGTCCTCGTCCGCGTACTGCTCCGCCTCCTGGCGCATGCGGTCGACCTCGTCCTTGCCGAGCGAGGAGCCGCCGGTGACGGTCATCTTCTGCTCCTTGCCCGTGCCAAGGTCCTTGGCCGTGACGTGCATGATGCCGTTCGCGTCGATGTCGAAGGAGACCTCGATCTGCGGGACGCCACGCGGGGCCGGCGGCAGGCCGGTCAGCTCGAACATGCCGAGCTTCTTGTTGTACGCCGCGATCTCGCGCTCGCCCTGGTAGACCTGGATCTGCACGGACGGCTGGTTGTCCTCGGCCGTCGTGAAGATCTCGGACCGCTTGGTCGGGATCGTGGTGTTGCGCTCGATGAGCTTGGTCATGATGCCGCCCTTGGTCTCGATGCCGAGGGACAGCGGGGTCACGTCGAGGAGCAGGACGTCCTTGACCTCACCCTTGAGGACACCGGCCTGGAGGGTGGCGCCGATGGCGACGACCTCGTCCGGGTTGACGCCCTTGTTCGCGTCCTGACCGCCGGTCAGCTCCTTGACGAGCTCGGCGACGGCCGGCATGCGGGTGGAGCCGCCGACCAGGACCACGTGGTCGATCTCGGACAGCTGGATGCCGGCGTCCTTGATGACGTTGTGGAACGGGGTCTTGCAGCGGTCCAGCAGGTCTGCGGTCAGCTGCTGGAACTGGGCGCGCGTGAGCTTCTCGTCCAGGTGCAGCGGGCCCTCGGCGGAAGCCGTGATGTAGGGCAGGTTGATCGTGGTCTCCGTGGAGGAGGACAGCTCGATCTTCGCCTTCTCGGCGGCCTCGCGCAGGCGCTGGAGCGCCATCTTGTCCTTGGAGAGGTCCACGCCGTGACCGTTGGCGAACTGCTTCACCAGGTAGTCGACGACGCGCTGGTCCCAGTCGTCACCACCGAGGTGGTTGTCACCGTTGGTGGCCTTGACCTCGACGACGCCGTCGCCGATCTCGAGGAGCGACACGTCGAAGGTGCCGCCGCCGAGGTCGAAGACGAGAATGGTCTGGTCGTCCTTGTCGAGGCCGTAGGCCAGGGCGGCGGCGGTCGGCTCGTTGACAATACGCAGGACGTTCAGGCCCGCGATCTCGCCGGCCTCCTTCGTCGCCTGGCGCTCGGAGTCGTTGAAGTAGGCCGGGACGGTGATGACCGCGTCCGTGACCTTCTCACCCAGGTACGCCTCGGCGTCGCGCTTCAGCTTCTGCAGGATGAAGGCGCTCATCTGCTGCGGGTTGAAGTCCTTGCCATCCAGGTTGATCTTCCAGTCAGTGCCCATGTGGCGCTTGACGGAGCGGATGGTGCGGTCCACGTTCGTGACCGCCTGGCGCTTGGCGACCTCGCCGACGAGGACCTCGCCGTTCTTGGCGAAGGCGACGACGGACGGCGTGGTCCTGGCGCCCTCGGCGTTGGTGATGACGGTGGGCTCGCCGCCTTCGAGAACGCTGACGACGGAGTTAGTGGTGCCCAGGTCGATGCCGACCGCACGTGCCATTTTGATTTCCTCCAGCTGACTTGAGTGGAACAGACTCAACCATGCCGCATCCCCGCGCCGTCGTCAACAGAGGTGAGTGGAGTCGGCTCAACTTTTATCGCGCGCTTACGCTCACAGAGGCCTCGCGAGGGCCGAGCGGGCGATGCTGGGGCGGACCGCTGCGCGGCACCGCCGAAACCGCCGGGGGCGCATGCAGGGTGCCCCCATGCCGCTGCCGCCGCTCACGCTCCCCACGATCCGGCACCTCGTACGACGGCGCCCCGCGAACCCGCACCCCCTCGTGCGCCAGCCGGACCTGCCGGACCTGCCTGACCTGCCGGACCTGTCCGCGAAGCGGGTGGTCGACCTCCTCGGGGCCACTGCGCTGACCGGGCTGTTCGCACTGCCGATGCTGGTCGTCGCCGCCCTGCTGTACGCGGCCCAGGGCGGCCGAGTCTTCGTACGGGAACCCGCGGCCGGGCTCGCCGGGCGGCCGTTCCTCACCTGGCGGCTGCGCACGGACGGGGCGGGCCGGCTGGGGGCGGCCCTGGAGCGGTGCGCCCTGGACGGGCTGCCGCAGCTGCTGAACGTGCTGCGCGGCGAGATGTCGCTGGTCGGGCCGCGCCCGGAACCGCGTACGGATCGGGCCGATCGGCTTCTCGTACGCCCCGGAATGACCGGTTTGTGGCAGGTGAGCGCGCGATCCGACCTCCCCTGGGAAGAGATGGCGCTGCTGGACCGGCACTATGTGGAGAGCCATTGGCTGGGGATGGATCTCGCGATCCTGGCTCAGACCCCTCGGGCGGCCTGTCGACACAGGCATGCCTGAGCGACACAGATCACCGCTCGCCCACCTACATTGCGGCGCGGGGAATGGGTAACCTCAAGCCTTGACTTCATAAGTTACCGCTTAGTAAGTGCCGCCCGAGGAGCCCTTCCATGCAACTCGCCGCGATCATCGTGTCGCTGGTCATCACGGTGGTGGCCGTCGCGCTGTTCGGCCGTGCCACCGTGCAGATCTACCGCTTCGTGCGGCTCGGCCAGCCAGTGCCCGCGGGCACCCGCACGGGCGACCCGACGCAGCGCACCATCACCCTGGTCAAGGAGTTCCTCGGCCACACCCGCATGAACCGCTGGGGCATCGTCGGGTTCGCGCACTGGTTCGTGGCGGTGGGCTTCTTCTCGCTGCTGCTGACGATCGTGAACGCCTTCGGTCAGCTCTTCCAGGCCGACTGGCTGATCCCGATCATCGGCGACTGGCTGCCGTACGAGATCTTCACCGAGTTCCTCGGCCTGATGACCGTCCTCGGCATCGTGACCCTGATCGTGATCCGGCAGCTGAGCCGACCGGGCGCGGCGGGCCGCAAGTCCCGCTTCGCGGGCTCCAAGACGGGCCAGGCGTACTTCGTCGAAGCCGTCATCCTGATCGTCGGCGTCTGCATCATGACGCTGCGCGCGCTGGAGGGCGTCCAGCACGGCGTCGACGGCTGGGAGCCGGGCTTCTTCGCCTCGTACCCGCTGATCGCCGCGTTCGACGGGCTGGACCTGAGCACGATCCAGTACCTGACGTACTTCTTCGCCGCGCTCAAGATCGTCACGTCCTTCACCTGGATGATCACGGTCTCGCTCAACACCAACATGGGTGTCGCCTGGCACCGCTTCCTCGGCTTCCCGAACATCTGGTTCAAGCGGAACGCGGACGGCTCGACGGCCCTGGGCGCGCTGCAGCCGATGACGAGCGGCGGCAAGGAGATCGACTTCGAGGAGCCGGGCGAGGACGACGTCTTCGGCGTCTCCCAGGTCGAGCAGTTCTCCTGGAAGGGCATCCTCGACTTCTCCACGTGCACGGAGTGCGGCCGCTGCCAGTCGCAGTGCCCGGCGTGGAACACGGGCAAGCCGCTGTCCCCGAAGCTCCTGATCATGTCGCTGCGCGACCACGCCCACGCCAAGGCGCCGTACCTGCTCGCGGGTGGCGGCAAGACCATGGAGGGCGAGGAGAAGGCGACCGCGGAGCAGCTGAAGGACGTTCCCGCGGCGGCACTGGCGGAGGCCGAGCGCCCGCTGATCGGCACGGCGGAGGAGAACGGGGTCATCGACCCGGACGTCCTCTGGTCCTGCACGACCTGCGGTGCGTGTGTCGAGCAGTGCCCCGTCGACATCGAGCACATCGACCACATCGTCGACATGCGCCGCTACCAGGTGATGATCGAGAGCGCGTTCCCGTCGGAGGCGGGCACGATGCTCAAGAACCTGGAGAAGAAGGGCAACCCCTGGGGTCTGGCCAAGAAGCAGCGCGTGGAGTGGACCAAGGAGGTCGACTTCGAGGTCCCGATCGTCGGCAAGGACGCCGAGGACCTCTCGGAGTACGACTACCTGTACTGGGTCGGCTGCGCGGGCGCTCTGGAAGACCGCGCGAAGAAGACCACGAAGGCCTTCGCCGAGCTCCTGAACATCGCGGGCGTCAAGTTCGCGATCATGGGCGGCGACGAGAAGTGCACCGGTGACTCCCCGCGCCGCCTGGGCAACGAGCCGCTGTTCCAGCAGCTCGCGCAGGAGAACGTCGCGATGCTGAACATGGCGTTCGGCGAGGACGACGACGACCCGGAGACGAAGAAGCCGAAGTCGGCGAAGCGGATCGTCTCCACCTGCCCGCACTGCTTCAACACCATCGCGAACGAGTACCCGCAGCTGGGCGGCGAGTACGAGGTCATCCACCACACGCAGCTGCTGCAGCACCTGATCGACGAGGGCCGGCTGCTGCCGGTGACCCCGGTGGACGGCCTGATCACGTACCACGACCCGTGCTACCTGGGCCGGCACAACAAGGTCTACACGCCGCCGCGCGAGATCATGTCGGCCGTGCCGGGGCTGCGCCAGCAGGAGATGCACCGCCACAAGGAGCGGGGCTTCTGCTGCGGCGCCGGTGGCGCGCGGATGTGGATGGAAGAGCGCATCGGCAAGCGCATCAACAACGAGCGCGTGGACGAGGCCCTGTCCCTGAACCCGGACATCGTCTCGACGGCCTGCCCGTTCTGCCTGGTCATGCTGACGGACTCGGTCAACGGCAAGAAGAACGACGGCCAGGCGAAGGAATCCGTCCAGGTCGTGGACGTGGCCCAGCTCCTCCTGGAGTCGGTGAAGGCCCCGGCCCCGACGGAAGCCGAGCTGGCGGCGGAGGCCGCGGCTGCCGAAGCCGAAGCCGAGGCTGCAGCGGCGGAGGCCGCGGCCAAGGCGGAAGCCGAGGCGAAGGCCAAGGCGGAGGCCGCCGCCAAGGCAGAAGCCGAAGCGAAGGCCAAGGCTGAGGCAGAGGCCGCCGCCAAGGCGAAGGCCGAAGCGGAGGCCGCGGCCGCGGCTTCGGCCAAGGCGGAAGCCGAAGCGAAGGCCGAGGCAGAGGCGGAAGCCCCCGCCGCGGCCGAGCCCGAGCCCGAAGCCGAGCCCGCCGCCGAGGCGGAGGCGGACGCGAAGGCCGACGCGAAGGCGGACGCGGACGCGGACACCGAGGCGGGTGCCGCAGCCGAGACCAAGGCCGAGGCCGAAGCCGAGACTGCCGCCCCGGCGGAAGCCGAGGCGGAGGCGAAGGCCGAGGCCCAGCCCGAGGCCGCTGCCGAAGCCGAAGCCGAAGCCGAGCCCAAGGCCGCTGCGGACACCGAGTCCGAGGCGAAGCCGGAGGCCAAGGCCTAGGCCATGGCCCGGGCGGCAGCCCGACGAAACGCCGGTACGGCCGGCCCCCTGCTCAGGGGGCCGGCCGTACCGGCGTTTCGGGTGTCAGGGGGTCCGGGGGTCAGGGGGTCCGGGGGCGAAGGCCCCTCCGGGACCCGTCCGTCAGGACTGGTCGGCCCGCCCCCGCTTCAGCAGAGCGAAGCCCAGCCCCGCCGCCCCCACGGCAGCCATCCCCCCGCCGGCGGCGACCAGCATCGGCGTGTCACCCGCGGCGGCACCGGAACCGGTCCCTGCGCCCTCCGCCCCGGCCTTCACGCCGCCCTTCGGCACCACCCGGTCCACCCGGTCCCCGGCCGGCTTCGCAGCCTTCGGCCGCTCGGCCGCGTACTTCTCGATCAGCTTCCCGTCGAACCCGTACACCCAGCTGCTCCCGCCGCCCTTCCCGTCGATGACGACGAACTTCACGCGCTTCCCGTCCTGGACGATCCGGTACGTCCAGCCGTCGTTCTGCGCGCTGGGGTGCTTCGGGTCGATCGTCCCGAGCAGGTTCCCGTTCGGCATGGAGATCTCGACGCGCTTGCCGTTCGGGCCGTCGATCAGCTTCGCGATCCGACCGTCCGGCATGGTGATCCGGACCGAGGTCTCCTTCTTGCTCTCCTTACCCTGCTTGCCCTCATGCTTCGGCTTCACCAGCGGCTTCGGCGTCGGCTCGGGCTTCGGCGTCGGCTTCTGCTCGCCCTCCACCCACGAGGTCACGGTCCCGTTCGGCTGGAGGACGATGTGCAGCCCGTTGTTCTGCCCGTACGCCGGCTTGCCGCCCTTGCTGACCAGCGTGTCCAGCTTCGTCGACCCGGAGAAGACCTCGGCCTCGAAGTGGCCGTTGCCGATCTTGTAGACCTTGGCGATCGAGCCGTCCGCGAGCTTGACCGTGGTCACGAAGGCCCGCTTGACCGCCGGTGCGGTCGGGTCGACCTGCGGCACGGTCGGATCGACGGCGGGCTCCGTGACGGGCTTGTCCCCACCCGGCTTCTCCACCCCGGGCCTCTCCACCGCCGGCTTCTCGTCCACAGGCTTCTCGTCCACAGGCTTGTCCACCGGCGGCTTCTCCCCGGCCGGCCGCTCCTTGACCGGCTGCTCGACCCCCGGCAGAACCTCCTGCTCCGGCCCGGTCGGCGAGTCCGCGAACGCGGATCCGACCGGGAGGGCCAGTACGGCGGCCGCGCCCGCGAAGACGGCGGCGGTACGAAGGGTGGTGCGACGGGTGGTGCTGCGCATGTGAGGGGCTCTTCTCGTACTCGTGGCTCATGGCTCGTAGTCGGTGGCGTCGGCGCCTCGGCGGCGACACATACGAAGCTACGGACCAGATATCTACGTATTCCGTCGATGACGTAACGAACCCCCGCAGACTCCCCACCAACCAGGTAAACCACACAAACCCACCCATTAGGGATCCCCTAGGGGATGTCACAGCTCAGCCGCAAAGGGCCCCTATTCCGGCAGCCCGCCCACCACGCCTCCCCGGACCAGGTACGTTCGATCACGTGGCTGGATTCAGGATCGGACGCGGCCGGGACAACAACCGCGCTCCCCAACAACCCCCGCGGCAGCAGCCGTACGGTCAGCAGCAGCAACAACCGCCGCAGGCGCCGTACGGCCAGCAGCCCTACCCTCCCCAGCAGCAGTGGCCTCAGCAGCCCGCCGCAGGAGGCCACGGCGAGCCCGAGTACTTCGACCCGCACGAGCAGCAGCCGTACGGCCAGCAGCCCGGGCAGTCGTACGACCGGCAGCAGCCCCCGTACGGCCACGGAGGCCAGGGCGGCGGCTCGTACGCGAACGACAACCCGGGGCACACCCAGGTCTTCGCGTACGGCGAGGACCCGTACAGCCAGGGCGCGACGTACCACGCGGGCGCCGCTGCGGCCGCGCCGACGGGACCGCGGCTGCCCTGGAAGGAACTCCTGCGCGGCATCGTGATGCGGCCGGGGCCGACGTTCCTGCAGATGCGCGACTACGCCGTTTGGGGCCCGGCGCTGATCGTCACCTTCCTGTACGGCCTGCTCGCGGTCTTCGGCCTCGACGACGCCCGCAAGGACGTCATCAACGCCACCCTCGCCAACGCCGTCCCGATCGTCCTCAGCGCCGGCGTGGCCTTCGTCGTCTGCGGTCTGATCCTGGGCGCCGTCACGCACACCCTGGCCCGCCAGCTGGGCGGCGACGGGGCGTGGCAGCCGACCGTGGGCCTGTCGATGCTGGTCATGTCGATCACGGACGCGCCGCGCCTGCTCTTCGCCGTGTTCCTGGGCGGGGACAACATGTTCGTACAGGTGCTGGGCTGGGCCACCTGGGTGGCCGCCGGGGCCCTGTTCACCTCGCTCGTCAGCAAGTCGCACGACCTGCCGTGGCCGAAGGCGCTGGGCGCGTCCGCGATCCAGCTGGTCGCGCTGCTCTCCATCATCAAGCTCGGCACGCTCTGAGACGACAACGGGAAAGGGCCCCTCGGCGCGGAACGCGCCGGGGGCCCTTTCGGCCCTTTCCCGCAAGGACCAATGCGTGCCGGGCCGTCAGGCCGTCAGGCCGTCAGGCGTCGAGGACCTGGCCCTCGCGCTTGACCACGGGCGGCTCGACCGACCAGGGGAAGTTGATCCACTCGTCGGTCTTCTTCCAGACGTACTCGCACTTCACGAGCGAGTGGGACTTCTCGTAGATCACGGCGGACCGGACCTCGGCGACGTGGCCCAGGCAGAAGTCGTGGACGAGCTTCAGCGTCTTGCCGGTGTCGGCCACGTCATCGGCGATGAGGACCTTCTTGTCGGTGAAGTCGATCGCCTCGGGCACGGGCGCCAGCATGACCGGCATCTCCAACGTGGTCCCGACACCCGTATAGAACTCGACGTTCACCAGGTGGATGTTCTTGCAGTCGAGCGCGTACGCCAGACCGCCGGCGACGAAGACGCCGCCCCGGGCGATGCTCAGGATGATGTCGGGCTCGTAGCCGTCATCGGCGATGGTCTGCGCGAGCTCGCGCACCGCCCGCCCGAATCCCTCGTAGTTCAGGTTCTCTCGTACGACGTCGCTCATGCCTCGTGCCTCACCTGGGTGCGGTGGAAGTTCTGGAAGGAGCGCGAGGCCGTCGGGCCGCGCTGGCCCTGGTACCGCGATCCGTACCGCTCGCTCCCGTACGGGAACTCGGCGGGCGAGCTGAGCCGGAACATGCACAGCTGCCCGATCTTCATCCCGGGCCACAGCTTGATGGGGAGGGTGGCGAGGTTCGACAGCTCGAGCGTCACGTGGCCCGAGAACCCGGGGTCGATGAACCCGGCGGTCGAATGCGTCACCAGCCCCAGGCGGCCCAGGCTGGACTTCCCCTCCAGTCTGGAGGCGATGTCGTCGGGCAGCGAGACGACCTCGTAGGTCGAGGCGAGGACGAACTCGCCCGGGTGGAGGATGAAGGCCTCGTCGCCCTCCGGCTCGACCATGCGGGTCAGGTCGGGCTGCTCGACCGCGGGGTCGATGTGGGCGTAGCGGTGGTTCTCGAACACCCGGAAAAACCGGTCGAGACGTACATCGATGCTGGAGGGCTGCACCATCGATTCCTCGAACGGGTCGATGCGAACCCGTCCGCTGTCGATCTCGGCCCGGATGTCTTTGTCTGAGAGAAGCACGTCCCGAGGATACGCAGTGCGCGCGGGCCACCCCCAATCGAGAGCGGCGCCGCGCGCCCCGGACCGTCTACCGCTTGATGGCCGCCGCCCCGACGGGCACTGCATGCCTCAGCCGCGCGCACCGCGGGCACCGCAGCAGCCGCCCGGGCCCGATCCGGCCGGCACCGAGGTGCTGCAGCGGAAACGAAGCGGTACTGAAAACGTGCCCTTCGGCACAACGGACGACGGTGTTCTCCATCGAGTCCCTTTCCCCAACCTGCCGTACTGCGACGAATCGCCACATTAGGGGATGATCGCGACCCGCTCCAGCCGCCACTCCAGCACCGCTCCAGCACCACCGCGCACGGGTACGTTACGCCCCAACTCCCGCCCCCACGACCCTCGGTGCACCCCACAAACAACGACGACCCCGCGGCTGATTCACCGGGGGTCGATCATGGGGTAGAGTGTCCAAAGATACCGCTCCAGGCAACTGGAACGCCATGCGGATGTAGTTTAATGGTAGAACATGAGCTTCCCAAGCTTATAGCGCGGGTTCGATTCCCGTCATCCGCTCTTGAACGAAGGCCCAGGTCAGAGACCTGGGCCTTCGTCGTTGTCTAGACCGGTTCAGGAGCCCCGCACCACTTGCGCACCACTTGACCCCTGGCGGGCCTGCTCCGCGGCTTTCTCCCGGGCGGCGCGCACCATCCCGTCCAGCCCTCCGGCGACTTCCTTCTGTCGCTCATGGTCCGAGTGTTGGTAGATCAACGCGGCCTTCTCCGAGGACTGGCCGGCCCGCACCATCGTGTCCTTCAGCGTGGCACCGGAGCGCGTCGCCAGGGTGTGCCCGGTGTGACGAAGGTCGTAGAACCTGAAGGACGCCGGCATGCCGACCTTCACGCGCGCCTTGCGCCACTTCCGCCCGAACGTCGTACGCCGGAACGGCGCCCCCTTCTCCCCCACGAAGAGGAGTCCCCCGGGCCCCTTCTCCGCGTACCACTCGACGTGGTGACGCAGATCCTCGCGGAGGAACTCCGGCAGAACGATGATCCGCTTTCCTGCACCCGACTCGGTCGGGCCCTCGGCGCGCTTGCCGGTGTTCAGCTCGGGCGCGGCCATCCTGACCCGGATCGTCATGGCGTCGACGTCCGCGTCTGCCCGCGCCGGGCGTCGCGGAGGAGTTGGGCAGACTCCTGTCCGCGCCCCCCCCCTGCGCTGGAGGTTCCAGCACGAGCAACAGATGACCCCATGGGAGTCCACAGGCTCTGCCAAGAGGGCGGTGGCACCGTCCTGGCAGCAGTCGAGGCCCTCTCACCCTGGCGGGGATTCGGGCTGTGAAGGCGGCCGGAACGCCCACGGAGGGAGCCGTACAGGCGCTCCACGCAGCGCGCGAGGCAGGCCGGCACGTGGCGATCGTGAGCAACAACTCGGCGGAATGCGTGTGGGAGTACCGCACCCGGCAGGGGATTGCAGAGGCCGTAGACGAGATCGTGGGCCGCCCGGTGCTCCGACCAGAACTGTTGAAGCCTTCGGCCCATCCTCTCCTCTCGGCGGCAACGTCCTTGAGGGTCGCACCCGGGCGAGCCGTGCTGCGGAGGATCGGCTACGCGAACAAGCCCCGGAAGCACATCACCTTGGTCGGCGCGGACGTGGTCGTGGTCGTGGTCGTGGTGAACGTGCAGGAGATCGCCGCGAGCCTGGCCGCGATCTCGGCAGCGGACTGACAGCAGCCCGAACCCTGCCGTACAACAGGCATGTCCCATCGGCTGTCGCCACGTCTCAGCGGTGCAGCCCCCTTCCGTCCAGAGGGAGAACCTGTGCTCCTGAGTGATGCTGACGGCCTCTTCGCTGCCTTGGGCGCCCTGCAACTGCCCCGGGGCGAATACGTGGTGTGTGGTTCCGCCGCCCTCTACGTTCGCGGCCTCCGGGCCCGTATGGGAGACCTGGACGTGCTCGCACGAGGAGAGGCCTGGCAACGAGCCCTCTCGCTCGCCTCCCCGGAGCCGACCATCTCGGGCTACGGCTTGCGGGTCGTCCACCCCGACGCCTCGATCGAGATCATGAACAGCTGGACCCAAGGCTGGTCCACCGACCGACTGATCGATGAGGCGGACCTCATCGACGGCGTGCCCTTCATGCGGCTCGGCGACATCCTCCGGTGGAAGATCGCCGCTGCCAGGCCGAAAGACCACGCCGACATCACGGCGATCCGCCATCTGTACCGTGTGTGGACGGGCGAGGCGGATCCCCTGTTTCCGCCTTCGTCCCCTGTTCCGGAGGCCTGAGCAGCCCCATTGGGGCTTCAGGTTGCCGTCGGCGAGCGCGAAGACCTGCTCACCGACAGCGGTGATCACCACCTTCGGTGGCGCCTTAACGTGGGCCGCGACCAAGCCCATGAGGCGCTCGTGAAAAAACGGCGGTCGACAGCCGCCGAGGGGAGCCTGGCTCCTGTGGCCGCGTCGTAGGGGATGCATGTCCAAGCACGTCAAACAGAAGATCGTCATACCTGCCGGACCTGTCGTGGTCGAGGACCTCGGCGACCGCTGGCTCGTCGGACTGCGGGGCATCCCGACGCTGGCCGTCCGTCGTACGGAAGCGGCCCTCTCGGTGACGTTCGCCGACGAGGTGGTGCTCACGGTCGCCGGCCCCGCACTCCTGACGGAGGGGCCGGTGACCGCTCCGGGGGCCGCAGCGGTCACCGGTGACGGGTGGGGCCGGCTCGTGGGCGCCATCGTCCTGTCGGCGGTCGCCTTCAAGTCCGGTGCGCTGCGCCTGGTGTTCAGTACGGGCCACCACCTGAACGTCGGGGGCGCGGAACCCGGGACGGAGGCGTCTCTGCGGAAGCCCGGAGCGTTCCGCTGGTCGTGCCGTCAGGGGGGCAGCGCCATGGAGATTCCCGGGGCGGAGGAGTAGGAGCGCTACTCCTTGGCGGGACGGCACCGGGAATCGGCGGGCGGGGAGCAGCTGTTGGGGCGACGTGGTGCCGGCCGGTGGGGCCGATGAGCGCGTCGTCCAAGCCCTGGCCACTGCGAGCCCCTGCGCCACCTCACCCTGGGTCATGATTCCGTACCCCCAGAGATTCTGTCTTCCCGCAGGTCACAGGCATGATCTCGGACGATCGCAGCCCGCGGCACCGGGCACGGCGACGGATTTCCTGGGTGACTCAGCACACACGCCGTCCGTGTTTCAGGTGGCGGATGTCATCAAAGTGGCACGCAGTCCCTACTTCAGGCGAAGGAAGATCCCAGGTCGGATGAATGATCGTCAATGTCCTTGCATTGCATGCAAGTTGGATGGCACTGCGTGCCGCAGCCGTCGCCGGTGGCGGCCGAACCATGCCGTCGCGCGGCACCGGTAATCTAAGGCGCCAACCGCTCCCCGGGGCCGAGTACGGTCGTGGGTTTCCCCGCGGGGTCCGCGAAAGTCGTGGGTCCGGAAAGGGGGCGGCCCGATGGCACCACAGCCGGAGGGGCATCGCAGCAGTAAGGCGGACAAGGTCTACAACCGGGTCCGCTGGCTCGGACCGATCTACACGGTCTACAAGATCGTGAAGGAGTTCCTGAGCCCGTAAGGGAAAAGCCCCGACCTGACGGCCGGGGCCCCTCACTGCAATGCGATGTTTGCCGAGGGCCTCATCTCCGCAGCTGCCAGGCGACGGGAGGTGGGGCCTTCACCTTTCCCCGGAGCAATGACTCCTTGACAAGCAGAGCAGCGGGGAATGTGACACAGGTCACGAATGCTTCAGTCGGCGGTCCCATCTTGCCTTGCACGCAAGGTCGATAGCGACACCAGCAGGGATGTCGATCACCCGGTCAGGCGCATTACACGTGAGAGCGGACCGACAAACGACCTGTTCAGCGAGCTCGCGCCCATGTGAACGTGATGCTTGTCACATCGAATCGGTGATGAGGCGCACACGCCTTCGAAGTCGAATGGTTCCGATTTGCGCATATCAGAATGTGGACACGCATCGGATGGGCCGTGGGCGGCGAAGGGTACACGGGCGTACTGCGCCCGCAGGTCGGAGCCGGTGTCAGGCGGGCTGTGCGGGCGGGGCTGCCGCTCTTTCACGGTCCTTCCATCGCCGCCGGAAAATGGCTGGTCAGATCGGCCGTGACGGGCCGGACGGGCGTACAGTGAAGGGACCGGGAGTACTTCGCACACCGGCTTTCATGCGGGTGTCATTTCCGGCGATCGCCTAAAAGCAGGGCTGCCGACGGGCAGCCCGCGGGCAGGGTCCGCATCATGACCGTCACCTTCGACCGGACCGCGCCCCGCGCCCTCGCCGCACGAGTCCCGGCCCGCTTGTCCCTCACTCCGAAGACCACCCTCGCCGGCCGGCTGGACGGGGCCTGGTGGCCCCACTCCCGCGACCTCGAAGCCGAGCTCCCACCGCTCGTCGCCGCCCTGGAAGAACCCTGGGGCCGCGTCACCCGCGTCACCGTGAACCCCACCCGCTGGCCCGTCATACCGCGCGGGATCGCCCTGGACGGGCGGCGCACGCTGCACGTGGGCCGGTTCGTCGAACAGGACCCCGACAAGCTGATCCTGCTCTCCTACACCGTCGGCCGCTGGGACCTCCTCGTCATCCCGCCCGAGACCGCGCCCGCGGCCGCGGCCCGCCTGATGGCCGCCGCGGCGATCCCCGGCAGCGTCCTGACCGCAGGCGTCCTGCTGGCCAACGAAGCCGTCATCGGGCGCGGCATCCGCGACGCCCGCCGCCGGGAAGCCACCTGGGAGGGCGAAGGCGGGGCCTGCATGTCGCCCTTCGGGGAGCCGATGGGACGAAGCGCCCTCCCGCTGCCCGGGAGCGGGTGGAGGTGAGTTCCGCGAAGACCACCGCCGACCGGGGGCAGCGGTCGGGGCGCCCCGGCGCCCCGACCCGCCGGCCTCACCCCCATCCCGAAGGGAACCACGCACGCGTGAAGCACATCGAGACCCGGACACCGCCCTCGATCGGGCACGCCGAGGTACGGATCATCGCGCACACCCCCGAAGCCGCCCGAGCAGTCGCCGAGGCACTTCGCCACTGCTTCGCGGGCACGGAACAGCGCAGCTATCCCGGCCTCGACGGCGACACCCGCCTCCACCTCACCGTGGACACGGCGACACCGGCCGGCCCCGCCCGCTCCTGGCTGGCCACCAGCAGGACCCCCGTCGGCACCGGCGCCCACTCCGACGAAATCTGAGAGCCCCGGCATCCGGTCGTTTCCAGCGCCTTCGTCGCGTACCTCCCGCCGCTCGTCGGCGCGTACTCCCGCCGCCCGTCGAGGAGCGCCGTCCCCCCTGCCGCTCCTGCCGGGGGGCGCCTAGGATCGCGGGCATGGCCCTGATCATGAGCGACGTGGACCGGTTCGAGACCGCCAGGCCCCGGCTGGAGGCCATTGCCTACCGGCTGCTCGGCTCGGCGAGCGAGGCGGAGGACGCCGTGCAGGAGACGTTCCTGCGCTGGCAGGCCGCCGACGTCGAGCGGATCGAGGTGCCTGAGGCCTGGCTGACGAAGGTCCTCACCAACTGGTGCCTCAACATGCTCACTTCGGCACGCGCCCGGCGTGAGACGTACGTGGGGAGGTGGCTCCCCGAGCCGCTGCTCACCGGGGACCCGATGCTCGGTCCTGCCGACACCGCCGAGCAGCGCGAGTCGGTGTCGTACGCCGTCCTCGTCCTGCTGGAGCGGCTGTCGCCGAACGAGCGGGCGGTGTACGTGCTGCGCGAGGCCTTCGACTTCCCGCACCGGGAGATCGCCGAGATCCTGGAGATCACCGAGGCCGCCAGCCAGCAGATCCACCACCGGGCCAAGAAGCACATCACGGACGGCAAGACGCGCACCGAGATCGACGAGGCCGCCGCCCGGAGGATCGTCGAGGAGTTCCTCGCCGCGGCGACCACCGGTCGTACCGAACCGCTCGTACGCCTGCTCACCCAGGACGCGTTCGCGGTCGGCGACGGCGGCGGGAAGGTCCCGGCCCGCGCGAAGGCCTTCGAAGGCGCGCTCGCGGTCGCGACGTTCATGCGCGGCCTGTTCAAGCCGAGTGCGGCCAAGCGGGCCCATGTCGGCGGCACGCCCGAGATCCATGCCACGACCGCCAACGGCGGGCCCGCCATCGTGGCGGTCGTGGACGGCCGGGTCGTCGGGATCATCTGCCTGGAGGCGACCGCGGAGGGCATCATCGCGGTCCGCAGCCAGGTCAACCCCGACAAACTCGTCCGCGCGACCGAGCAGTGGGCCGCGGCCGACCACACGGAGGGTCCGCTCCTCACCCTCTGAGAGGGAGTGGCGCAGGTCACACTCCGATCCTGTCAGGAAACGCGGGGCTGCCCGGTTCAAGGTGCGCAACCACGCCGGACATCGGCGGCCCCGCCCAGACAGGAGCACGGACATGCAGCACCGCATCGTCGTCCTCGGAGCCGGCTACACCGGCGCCGTCGCCGCAGGCCGCCTCGCCAAGAGGCTGCACCGCGAGGACGTCACCATCACCCTCGTCAACCCCGAACCCGACTTCGTCGAGCGGGTCAGGCTGCACCAGCTCGCGGTGGGCCAGGACCTCAGGCCCCGGCCGTTCGCCGAGATGTTCGCGGGCACGGGCGTGGAGCTGAAGCTCGCGAAGGTCACCGCCGTGGACGTGGACCACAAGACGGTGACGGTCACCGCCGCGAACGGCCTCGAGCGGGAGGAACTGGGCTACGACACGCTGGTCTACGCCCTCGGCAGCAGCTGGAACGACGGAGGCGTCCCCGGCACCGCCGAACACGCCCACGAGATCTCGAGCCGCCCCGGCGCCCTCCGCCTCCGCGATCGCCTGGCCGCCCTGGACGCGGGCCGGCCCGTGGTCGTGGTCGGCGCCGGCCTGACCGGTGTGGAGGCCGCGACCGAGATCGCCGAGGCCCGCCCGGACCTCGACGTCGCACTGGTCGCCCACGGCGCCCTCGGCGACTGGCTCTCGGAGAAGGGGCGCGCCCACCTGCGGAAGGTGGTGGACGGGCTCGGCATCACGGTCCACCAGCACACCGCGGTCAGCGCCGTGGAGGCGGGCGGCGTGAAGGCCGCCGACGGTCGGACCATCCCTGCCGAGGCCACGATCTGGACCACCGGCTTCGCCGTCCACCCGATCGCACGGGCCGGCAGCCTGGAACTCGCCGACCGCGACCGGATCGTGGTCGACGCCACGATGCGCTCGGTCTCCCACCCGGACGTGTACGCCGTGGGCGACGCGGCGATGGCGATCGGCCCGGGCGGCAAGCCCCTGCGCATGTCATGCGCCTCGGGCGTCCCGATGGCCTGGCAGGCCGCCGACGCCATCGCCGCCCGTCTCGCCGGCATCGAGGTCCCCCGCGTCCCGATCCGCTACTTCCAGCAGTGCATCTCCCTCGGCCGCAAGGAGGGCCTGATCCAGTTCGTCGCCGCCGACGACCGAGCGGTCGACAGGGCCCTGACGGGCCGCTGGGCGGCCCGCTACAAGGAACTGATCTGCAAGGGCGCGGCCTGGGGCGTCGCCAACCCGACAGTGGGCATGCCGTCCCGGCGCCGTCGTGTCGTACGGCAGGAGACCCGGATCGGCGACGCCGGCTACGCGAGGTCCTGAGGTCGGTCGTCCAGGGTGGGGGGCAGGTCGAGCCGGGCCAGGCGCTCGGGGTCGGTGAGGATGTCCAGGGCGACGATCTTGCCGTTCCGGACGGTGAACGCCATGAGGGACAGGGGCTTGCCGTCGGCCAGCGCGAGGGCGCCGGGGATGCCGTTGACCAGGACCGGGACGGCTGCCGCGGCGAAGCGGGCGAAGGTGATGGCGTTCGAGGCGACGTCGGTCGCACCGCGCCGGACCGCGCTCGGGCGCAGCGCGCCTCCGTCGGAGCGGGCCACGACATCCGGGTCGAGGAGGTCGACGAGCGCGTCGAGGTCCCCGCCGCGGGCGGCGGTGAGGAAGGCGTCCACCACCTCGCGGGTGCGCACCAGGTCGAGGTCGGGGGTGGGTGCGGCGCCCTCGACCCGGCGGCGGGCCCGGCTGGCGAGCTGCCGCGTGGAGGCGGCGGTACGGCCGAGGACCGGGGCGATCTCGTCGAACGGGACCGCGAAGAGGTCGTGCAGGACGAAGGCGAGGCGCTCTGCGGGAGCAAGCGTCTCCAGGACGACCAGCAGGGCGATGCCCACGGAGTCGGCGACGAGTACCTCGCGCTCCGGATCGATGCCGGAGAGCCCCGTCACGACGGGGTCGGGCAGCCGGACGAACCCGTCCTGGTCGTACAGCGGATCCTCGCGCCGCGAGGTGCGCGAGCGCAGCATGTCCAGGCACACCCGGCCGACGACGGTGGTCAGCCAGCCGCCGAGGTTCTCCACGGCGGAGACGTCCGATCGGCTCAGCTTCAGCCACGTCTCCTGCACGGCGTCCTCGGACTCGCTGAGCGAGCCCAGCATCCGGTAGGCCACGGCCCTCAGGTGGGGACGGTGCTCCTCGAAGCGCCGGGCCAGGGTGTCCTGCTCGCTCACCTGTCACGTCCTCGCGTCGTGATCGTCAATGCACACCAGGACGCTAACCGGATGCCGCATCGCCGGCGCGGTGTTTCACGTGAAACGTCGTCCCACCCTCCCGGGGGTCCACATCATGGACAACTACGCTCGGGACATGAACGCAGAAGCCGCCGACGCGCTCGCCGCCGTGAAAGACGCCGACCGGAAGCACGTTTTCCATTCCTGGTCGGCGCAGGAGCTCATCGACCCGCTCGCCGTGGCCGGGGCCGAGGGCTCGTACTTCTGGGACTACCAGGGCAACCGCTTCCTCGACTTCTCCAGCGCCCTCGTCTACACGAACATCGGCTACCAGCACCCCAAGGTGACCGCGGCCATCCAGGAGCAGGCGGCCAAGCTCTGCACCGTCGCGCCGGGCTTCGCCGTCGACGTCCGCTCGGAGGCGGCCCGGCTGATCGCCGAGCGCACGCCCGGCGACCTCGACAAGATCTTCTTCACCAACGCGGGCGCCGAGGCCGTCGAGAACGCCGTACGGATGGCGCGGCTGCACACCGGCCGGCCCAAGGTGCTCTCCGCGTACCGCTCCTACCACGGGGCCACCTCCACGGCGATCAACCTGACCGGTGACGCCCGCCGCTTCGGCAACGACAGCGCGACCGCCGGTGTCGTGCACTTCTGGGGGCCGTTCACCTACCGCTCGCCGTTCTACTCGGCCACCGAGGCCGAGGAGTGCGAGCGCGCGCTGCGCCACCTCGAGGACACGATCGTCTTCGAGGGCCCGCAGTCCATCGCCGCGATCATCCTGGAGACCGTCGGCGGCGCTCCCGGTGTGCTCGTCCACCCGGAGGGCTACCTCGCCGGGGTACGCGAGCTCTGCGACCGCTTCGGCATCGTCTTCATCCTCGACGAGATCATGGTCGGCTTCGGGCGCACCGGAAAGTGGTTCGCCTCCGAGCACTGGGACGTCACCCCCGACCTGATCTGCTTCGCCAAGGGCGTGACCAGCGGATACGTACCGCTGGGCGGGGTCGCCATCTCGGCGGCCATCGCCGAGACCTTCGCCCGCCGGCCCTACCCGGGCGGGCTGACGTACTCCGGGCACGTGCTGGCCTGCGGGGCCGCCGTCGCGACGATCAACGTCATGGAGGAGGAGGGCATCGTCGAGCAGTCCGCCCGCACCGGCGCGGAGCTGCTGGGTCCGGGTCTGCGCGCCCTCGCCGCGAAGCACCCGTCGGTCGGGGAGGTCCGCGGCCTCGGCACGTTCTGGGCCCTGGAACTCGTACGGGATCCGCGGACGCGCGAACCGCTCGTCCCGTACAACGCCTCGGGGGCGGACAACGCGCCGATGGCCGAGTTCGGGGCCGCCTGCAAGAAGGGCGGGCTGTGGCCGCTGATCGCCGGCAACCGCATCCACGTCGCCCCGCCCTGCAACATCGCCCCCGAGGACGTGGCCAAGGGCCTGCAGATCCTCGACGAGGCCCTCTCCGTCGCGGACGCACACATGTCCTGACCTGCACCGATACACGGTCGCCCAATCCGTGGGTGCCTGTCTTGGACGTTCCGCGCCATTCCGAACACCACGTGAACGTGCTGGAATCCGAGAGAGCACCTACGGACCGGGATGCACGTCAGTCCCGGGGCGGTCCTCCGTGACCGAACGGCGGGGAGCGGGCCGACCGCTGGACGCCGGGCGTACGGGATCCAGTCAGTCGGACTCCGTGTACCCGAAGGAAGACAGCCATGAGCAAGCACGTCCTCGCGCAGAACCAGTACGGCAAGGCCGAGAACCGCATCGTCAAGGTCACCCGCAAGGGGGCCGACGGATCGTGGCACGAGATCCGCGACCTGAACGTCTCGGTCGCGCTCCGCGGCGAGTTCCGCGACGTCCACCTGACCGGCGACAACGCCAACTGCCTGCCGACCGACACCACCAAGAACACGGTGTACGCCTTCGGCAAGGAGCACGGCATCGCCTCGCCCGAGGCCTTCGGCATCCTGCTCGCCAAGCACTTCGTCTCCTCCCAGTCGCCGATCCGCGAGGCGCAGATCCGGATCGAGGAGTACGCCTGGGAGCGGATCCCGGTCCCGACGCGCAAGGAGCAGCACTCCTTCGTCCGCAAGGGCCAGGAGGTGCGCACGGCGCAGATCACGTACAGCGAGACGACCGGCCTCCAGGTCATCTCGGGTCTGAAGGACCTGACCGTGATGAACTCGACGAACTCCGAGTTCCACGGCTACATCAAGGACAAGTACACGACGCTGAAGGAGGCGTACGACCGGATCCTGGCGACCAAGGTCACCGCGCGCTGGGCGCACTCGGCGCTGGCCGCCGACGACGCCGCGTTCGACTGGGACCAGTCGTACAAGAAGGTCCGCAAGAACATGCTGGAGGCCTTCGCGGAGACCTACTCGTACTCGCTCCAGCAGACCCTGAACCAGATGGCCGAACGGGTGCTCGACAACTGCCCGCGGGTCAACGAGGTGCGCCTCAACCTCCCCAACAAGCACCACTTCCTGGTCGACCTGGAGCCCTTCGGCCTCAAGAACGACAACGAGGTCTACTTCGCGGCGGACCGGATGTACGGCCTGATCGAGGGCACCGTCCACCGCGACGGCGTGCAGCCGGTGATCGCGACGAGCGACTGGATCGTCGCGTAGCGGCACGACACCCCTAGATGTCGAGCGGTCGGCCGAGCTGGAGGTTCCACCGGCCGAGCCGCCCGCTGAGGGTGGTCACCGTGTCCGGCCGTACGTCGAGGCGCCAGAAGGCGGCGGCCGGCAGCTCCAGCGCGTGCACCACGCCTGCCCGGACGACGGCCTGGTCGACCACGGCGCGATGCGTGCCGGGGGCCAGCCCGGCGAGGGCGGCGCCGACGCGGGCGATCAGCTCGGTGACGGACTCCCCGCCGGGCGGTGCGTAGTCGGGGTCGGTCAGCCATCGCTGTACGGCTGCCGGATCCTCGGCGGAGACCTCGTCCAGGGTCCGGCCCGCCCATTCCCCGGCGTCCGGGCCGCGCAGGCCCTCGTGGCCGGTGCAGGGGGCTCCCTGGCCGAAACGGATCTGTCGTGAGGCGGCGTCGAACGGACGTGTCACGAACTGAACTCGTACCACGGCACTCTTCATAAGGGGAGCGTAAACGCGGTACGGTCTCGGACGACAACCAAAAAAAGACGACGGTATGACGGAAGTACCGGTGAAAATCCGGCACGGTCGCGCCACTGTGAATCCTCCCGGAGGGGGAGGAAAGTCAGACCCGCCATGTCGTCGCGAGCACCACTGACCGGGACGCGTGTTCCCTCTGGAGGTACTGCCATGGCTCACTCCGCCGTGCCCACGACGGCCCCTGCCGTCGCCCCGATTTCGCTCTCCGCGCTCGCCCCCTGGGCCGTTTTCGTCGGCGTCCTGATGCTGGTCCTGCTCTACCTCGTCGGTGCCGAGCAGGGCGCCACCGCGCTCTTCGAGGGCGACACCGTCCACGAGTGGATGCACGACGGCCGCCACCTCCTCGGCTTCCCCTGCCACTGATCTCCACCTCCGCAAGGGAAGTACCGAACCATGAACCCCATCTCCCCCCGCGTCCTGCTGGTCCGGGGCATGCTGGCGGGTCTGCTCGCAGGCCTGGCCGCCTTCCTCGTCGCCTACGTCCTCGGTGAGTCCAAGGTCGACGCGGCCATCGCCATCGAAGAGGCGGGCCACGCCGCCCACGACCACGGCGAGGAGGCGGCCCCGGTCAGCCGGGCCCTCCAGGCCACGGCCGGCCTCGGCACCGGCACGCTCCTCTACGGGATCGCGCTCGGCGGCATCGCCGCGCTCGTCTTCTGCTACGCCCTGGGCCGCATCGGCCGCTTCGGCCCGCGGGTCACGGCCCTGCTGGTCTCGGGCGGCCTGTTCGTCGCCCTCAACCTCGTGCCGTTCCTCAAGTACCCCTCCAACCCGCCGGCCGTCGGAGACCCCGACACCGTCGTCCGGAGGACCACCCTCTACATCCTGATGATCGCGTTGAGCGTGCTGCTGTCCTCGGCGGCGCTCATCCTGGGCCGGCGTCTGGCACCCAAGCTCGGCAACTGGAACGCCTCGATCGTCGCCTCGGTGGCCTTCGTCGCGGCGGTCGCCATCGCCTACGCGTCCCTGCCCGGCATCAACGAGGTCCCGGCGGACTTCCCGGCCGCCCTGATCTGGCAGTTCCGCCTCGCCACCCTGGCCATCCAGGCCGTGATGTGGACGACCTTCGGCCTGGCCTTCGGCGTCCTCGCCGAACGCTCCCTCGTCCCGGTCGCCGCGCCCCAGCAGACGGCACAGCCCGCGAGCTGACACCGCGCCCGGCATCCCACGGCCCTGACCGCCCCCGGCGGCCGGGGCCGCGGTCATTTCCGCGGTCCACCCGTTCGGTCGTATCGTGCGCAATCCACGGAATGGCGGTGGCTCACCCGTCGCCAGCTGGGAAGACATCCTGCGCGGGGTACCGACACGCCTGTGACGTGATGTCACCCTTCGGCGTTGTAAGCGGTACTGACGGGCACGGAGGGGGTCCACTGCTCTCAGGAGACCCGGCCGCCGGAGCCGGGGGATCGGACCAGGAGGGAATTCCATGCCCCGCGCCAAGTGGGTGGTCGGCGTGCTGACGGTGGCTCTGCTGGGAGCCGGCGTAGGGATGCTGCGGAGCACCGAGGGTGCCCGTCCCGCGGCGGCCACCGCCGCCGACGCGCTGCCCTCGCGCGCGCTGGGCCTGTCCGGCCACCGCCGGCTCGTCGAGCAGCTGGAGCACGCCGGGCAGCACGCACCGGGCAAGGGGGCCCGGCCCTCACGGGCCGTCGCCATCACACCTCTGCGAATCTCGCGACCGCTGCGGCTGCACATCCCGAGCCTGGGCGTCGACCTGCCGCTGGGCGGGGACGCGGAAGAGGCCGCCTGGGACCACGACAGCCCCGCCCCGGGCTCGGCCGGCACCGCCGTGATCACCGCCGCCGATCTGCGCCTCGCCGAGCTGCGACGGGGGCTGACCGTCGAGATCGCACGCGCGGACCGCCGCACCGCCGTGTTCACCGTCGACCGGGTGTCGCCCGCCGGGGTCAGCGGTCGCGGGCAGCGGCCCGGGCGCGCCCAACTGCGGCTGGTCAGCGGTGAGACCACCGTCCTGGCCCGGCTGACCGGGCAGCGCCGCACCGGCTGAGCCGGCAACCATCGCGGCTCCCTGTCAGCCGAGGGGGGTGTCTTCGTCCCCCGGTCGGGGGCTTCTGGGGCCCGGTCGGGGAGTTGTCCGGCGTGTCGGGGCAGACCCCTCGCATGAGCGGGACGCGGTACGCACGCACGGCACTGGGCAGGGCCCTTTCGGCGGCCTGTGTCGTGCTGCTGTGCCTGTTCGCCTCCGGTCCCGCCGTCACGACGGCCGCAGCGGCCGCCGCCGCGGTCGAACGCACCGCCTCGGGCGCGCCGAGCGAGCCGGGCACCCCCGCCGAGGGGGAGTCCGATCCGGCCGCGGAACCCGAAGTGCGGGCCGCCGTACGGCTCGTCGTGCGCGGGCTGCCAGGAGTACGGCAGCTGCCGCGGCCCGTGTTTCACGTGAAACACCCCGGTCAGGCCGTACGGACCGACGGGTACGGGACGGACGGGCCGATGCTGTCCGCGTGGACGGAGCGGAGTGTGGTCCTGCGCTGCTGAGTGGGCCGAGCAGCAGCGCACACCCCCACACACCCCCCGAACACCGTGAGGTTCCGGCATGCCCATCGACCCGTACGCCGCCCTGAACGCCATGCTCCGCGCCGAGGTCACCCGCTACACCCCGACGGCCCCGAAGCCCCCTGGGCGCGGGACCGAGGGTGAGGACACCTCAGCCGTCCCCGCCCCCGCCGCCGCGGTGGCCGCGACGGCGGCGGTGAAGGGCTCCGAGACCCGCTCCGAGGGCTGAGCCCGCGGACACGGGCGGGCGCCGGTCTCCCGTGGGGGACCGGCGCCCGCCGTGGCTCTTCCGGCTCAGGGCTCGCGTTGGTAGTAGCGGTAGAACGCCGCCAGCCCGATACCGATGCCGGTGATGAAGCCGACCCAGCACGAGCGGAGGATGGAGTGGTCGGCCAGGCTGTACAGGTAGCCCACCGCGATACCGCCGAACGCGCCGTACGCAGCGCCGTGCAGCTCCCTCATCAACCGCGGGCCTACGCGGGCGAGGGTGTACATGATGCCGGCGAAGACGAGGCCGCACAGGATCCCGTAGAAGACGTTGCCCACGTCGACCGGTCCCATCTGGCGCTTCAAGAAGGCCGCCCAGACGCCGTAGACCAGTCCGAGGAGCAGCGCCCGCACCAGCGGGCCCTTGCTCACGTTCTCCATGCCGGTCGTCCGCAGGTGCCGCCCGGGGGCGGTGGGTGCCGCATGTGCCATGACAGGGCTCCTCTCTCCCATCATCCAGGGCACACCCGCCACCCCCGACCGGCAAGTGGATCAGTGGATCGGCGGTCGCGGCCACCCGCCCGCAGCAGCACCGCTCGCGCCGCCCGCCACCGCGGCTTTCCCTGGTGACGTGCGCACCTTCCTCTCGGCGGTACTCATCGTGCTGGTGGCCCTCCTGGTGCCTGCCGGGGCCGTCGCGTACTGGGCGGACCACGAGCTGGGCGACGCCGACCGGTACACCGCGGCGATGTCCCCGCTGGCCGAGGATCCGGCCGTGCAGGGCGTCGTCGTCACCCAGGCGAGCCGCGCCCTCGCCGGGCAGATCGACGCCGGCCCCTTCCAGGGCGGGGTCGACGCCCTGCTCGGCGAGGCCCTGCGCTCCTTCGCCGGCACGCCGGCCTACCGCACCGCCTGGGACGCGGCCAACCGCGCCGCGCACGCCGCGTTCCTCAAGGCGCTCACCACCGGTGACGGCGACGCCGTCGCCATCGACCTCGCCCCCGTGATCGAACAGGTCAAAGGGGACCTCGTCGCCGACGGCGTGCCGTTCGCCGACCGGATCCCGGTGACCCACGTATCGGTGAAGGTCATGGAGTACGACAACCTCGGCGCACTCCGGAAGGGCTTCCGCATGCTGCAGATCGCCGGCGTCTGGCTCCCCGTGCTGATCGTGGTGCTCGCCGCGACGGCGATCGCCGTCGCCGTCCACCGGCGCCGCGCCGTGATCGCCACCGGGCTGGGGGTCGCCGTCGGCGCGGTACTGCTGTGGATCGCCGTGGCCGTCTGCCGCCGGCTCACCCTCGACGACCTGCCGGCCGACATCGACCGGGCGGCCGCCGCCGCGGTGTACGACGCACTCACCGCGTTCCTGCGCACCACCGCCTGGGTGGTGCTGGCGATCGGGCTCGCCGCCGCGCTCGCCGCCTGGCTGACGGGCCGACTACGCCGCACCCCATAAGCTCGGAAGGTACCGGCACGCGCAGAACGCCCCGGAAGAGGACGAGAAGAACCCAAGAAGAACGCAAGACCCAGGAACAGCGCAGAAGAACCGATTCACGAGCGGCCGCACGGAAGCTGAATGAGCACCGAACGCACCGAACACATACCCTCCGGGCGCCCCCGGCACCATCCGCTGGCTCCGCCCGCCTGGCTGCTCAAGGGACTGCGGCCCAGCACCGCCCCGATCCCCTGGGCGGCGGCCGCGCGCGCCGGCATCGCGATGGCCGCCCCGCTCGCCGTCGGCTTCGCACTGAACGAGCCCGAGTACGGGGCCCTCGTCTCGATGGGCGCCCTGTCCGGGGTCATCGGCGACACCGCCGACGCCTACCGGATGCGCGTCCTGAACATCGCCGTGCCCCAGCTCTTCGGCGCGGTCGGAGTGGCCCTGGGCACCTTGGTCTTCGGTCACGGCTGGCTCGCCGTCGGCGCACTCACCCTGATCGCCCTCGTCTCCGGGATGATCTCCTCGATCGGCACAGTCGCGTCCGTGTCCGGACTGCTGCTGCTCCTCAACGCCGTGGTCGGCGCCGGCCTGCCCCTCCCCCAGCCCTGGTGGACGGCCCCTCTACTGCTCAGCGCGGGCGGGCTGTTCGTCCTCCTGCTGACCCTGCTGGGCTGGCCGCTGCGCGGGCGGCAGCCGGAGCGCGCCGCCGTGGCGGCCACCTACCGTGCGCTCGCCGACGCACTCGAAGCCGCGGGCGGACCGGACTACGACGAGCGCCGCCGAGACGTCACGCACGCCCTCAACCAGGCCTACGACCTGGTCCTGGGCCGCCGCGCCCGGGTGCACGGCCGCAGCCCCGCGCTCGTACGGATGCTGGCCCAGCTGAACGTGGTGATCCCGCTGGTGGAGGCCGCCCCCGCCATGCACCTGCGGGGCAAGGCGCTGCCGCCCGAGATCCCCGCGACCGTACGGGACCTGGCCCGGGCCGTGGAACAAGGCCGCACCGGGAAGCCCGTACTGGACCTGCCCGAGCCGCACACCCCCGCCGAACGGGCCCTCGACGCGGCCCTGCGGCACGCCGCGGCCATCGTGCACGTGCCCGAGCCGGACCTGCACAACGTCGACGACCGGCTCGGCCGGCCCGCCGCGCTGACGGTCCGCGCCCGGCGGGCCGTGCGCGACATGATGATGTCCAGCGCCTCTTGGCGGTACGGGCTGCGCCTGGCCCTGTGCATCGGGCTCGCCCAGACACTGGTCTCCGTGGTGCCGGTCGAGCGGTCCTACTGGGTCGCGCTGACCGTCACCTTCGTCCTCAAGCCCGACTTCGGCTCGGTGTTCTCCCGGGCCGTGCTGCGCGCCCTGGGCACGGCGGCCGGGCTGGTCATCGCCGCCGCCGTGCTCGCCGAAGTACCGCGCGGCTGGTGGGACGTGCCGGTGATGGTGGTGCTCGGCGCCCTCATCCCCGCGTTCTCCGCCAAGGGGTACGCCTTCCAGACCGCCGCGATCACCCCGGTCATCCTGCTGCTCTCGGACCTCCTCAACCACCAGGGCTTCGACCTGATCCGGCCCCGGCTGCTGGACAGCCTGATCGGCTGCGCCATCACCCTGCTCGCCGGCTATCTGCTGTGGCCCGAGAGCTGGCACACCCGGATCGGCGACCGGCTCGCCGACACCGTGGACGACGCGGCCCGGTACGTGGAACGGGCCTTCGGAAGCCATCCCGAGACGGAAGCCGGGCAGCGGGCGGCGCGGACCGCGCGCCTGCAGGCGCGGCGGCGGATCTACCGCGAGATGTCGGGCGTACGCAACGAGTTCCAGCGGGCGCTGACCGAGCCGCCGCCGACGGGGGCGCGGGCCGCCGCATGGTGGCCGCTGGTGGTGGCCGTCGAACGGATCGTGGACGCGACCACCGCCGCACGGGTCCGGGTCAACCACGGCGCCGAAGGCCCCCGCTCCGAGGAAGTGGAGATCGTCATCGCCGATCTGCGGGCCCTCGCCGAGGGGGTGCGCAGAGTGAGGACCCCGGCCCAGCTGCACCCCGCGGCGCTGCCGCCCGGGGACGAGAGCTCCGTCCTGGCCCCGGTGCGCCACGAGCTCGCCGCGGCCCGCGCGATCGCCGCCGACGAGCACTGACGCGGGACCGCCCTCCCCGGCCCGGTCCCGCGCGTCGCCCGAATGGCCCCGGGGCCGGGCCCGACCGGCCCCGGCGGGAGAGCATCGGTGCATGAGGCCCCTCTCCCGGCGCGGCCGCGCGGCGGCCCCGGTCCTCGCCGCCGTTCTCGCGGCGGCGGCCGGGTGTGCCGACGTGGACGGGCTGCGCGACGACGGCGACCTGGGCACGGTGCACGCCCCGCAGTCCCTGTGGGCGGACATCCACCCGGAGCCGCCCGGCCCGGGCCAGAAGCCCGGCACGGCCGCCGTGATCCCGGGGCTGCCCAAGGTCGCGGGCCTCAGCATGCGGGGCGTGAACGCGGTGGAGGTCGTACGGGCCGACATCACCGCGGCTACCGCCCAGGACGAGGGGACCGGGCGGCTCGTCGACCCCCGGGCGATGCAGCGGCTCGCGCTGTGTACACAGGCTGTGGACGGAGGTCCGGACTGCCCGGTGCGGCCCGCCGTCCTGCACGACGTGACGGGCAACGGCCGCGAGGAACTGATCACCGCCCTGGACATCGACGGCCGGGTCAGCGAACTGCGCGTCTACACCGTCCAGGACGACGGGTCGATCGCCCGGATCCTGTCCCGGCGCGGGGTGCTGGAGGGCGTGGAGGTGGCCGCCGAACACCTTGCGGTCCGCGAGCCGACCTCCAACCCGGAGAAGGTCTCCGTCTCCGACTACGTGTGGGACCCCAAGGCCGGGATCATGAACCTGTCGCAGCTCACCCTCGACGAGTGCCCGGGCACGAAGGGCAGCTCCACCCCGTGCGCCTCCGCGAGCCGGGGCTGAGAGGGGGCGGGCGGCCATGCGGGTGACGAGCAGTCTGCGCTGGAAGATCGCCCTGACCACCACGGCCGTGTGCTGCGCCGTCGCCGCGGTCCTCGGGATCCTCGTGCACAACGTGGTCGCCCGGCAGATCGTCGGGGAGGTCCGCAAGGACGCGGACCGGGACCTGGACTACGCCCTCGCCCAGTACCAGTACGGCACCTCCCACGGCGACGTGAACGTCGCCCTGGACCCGCCCGGACTTCCCGCACCGCTGCGCGCGCTCGTGGCCCGCGGACGCACCGGCAGCATGGTCGGAGAGCACGCCGGCAAACCCGTCATGTGGGCCGCCGCACCCGCCGATGACCAGGCCCTCGCCGTCTGGCTCCCGTACGAGAGCACGCGCCACCGGCTGCGGGACATCGACACCGCGATCCTCGCCTCCGCCGCGCTCGCCGCCGGAGTCGTGGCACTGGCCGGCCTGTTCCTCGCCAACCGCATCAGCCGCCGGCTGGCCACCACGGCCGCCGTGGCCCGGCGGATCAGCGCCGGGGACCTGGACGCGCGCGTGGGGTTCCCCACCGAACAGGACGGCACGGACGGCCCGGCCGAAGACGGCGGCCGGCGACGGCCGCGCTACCGCGACGAGGTCCGCGACGTCGCGCAGGCACTCGACTTGATGGCCCGGTCCCTCCAGGAGCGGATCGAGGCGGAGAAGCGGTTCACCGCGGACGTCGCGCACGAGCTGCGCACCCCGCTCACCGGCTCGCTGGCCGCGGCCGCCCTGCTGCCGGAGGGACGCCCCAAGGAGATGATCAACGACCGGCTCAAGGCCCTGCACCTGCTCACCGAGGACCTGCTGGAGATCTCCCGGCTGGAATCGGGCGTCGAGCACGCCGACCTGGCCCGGGTGGAGCTCGGTGAGGCGGTACGGCGAGCCGTCGCGGCGACCCGCCTGGAGGCTTCCGTACGGATCGTGCGCGACGCGGTGGTGCTCACCGACCGGCGGCGGCTGGACCGGATCCTGGCCAATCTGCTGGTCAACGCCGACAAGCACGGGGAACCGCCGGTCGAGGTGACCGTGGAGGGCCCGGTGGTGGTCGTGCGCGACCAAGGGCCCGGCTACCCGCCCGAGCTGATCGAGCAGGGGCCGCAGCGGTTCCGCACCGGGGACCCGGGCCGCGGGCGCGGCCACGGGCTGGGCCTGACCATCGTGGTCGGCCAGGCGGCGGTCCTGGAGATCGCGCTGAGCTTCGCCAACGCACCGGGCGGCGGGGCGGTGACCACGCTCAGGCTGCCGGTCGGACGGCTGGTGGACGACTGAAGGACGGCTGAAGGCGAAGGGTGTTTCACGTGAAACACCCATGGGCGGACGGCGTTTCGGCCCCCGGCCACCGCCGGGAGGTCCCCGAATGAAACGCCGTCCGCCCTGCTGGATTCAACCGATCAACGGATCGTGCCCGAGGGCCCGGTCAGACGCCGATGTTCTTGCCGTCCTTGCGCCAGACGGACACGACCGCCGGGCGGACGATCTTGCCGGGGCCGTCGGGCCACACCGACTGGGGCTTCTCGACGGACGCGCCGTCGATCTCGCCCGGGTGCTGGACGGCGACCAGGACGCGCTTGTCCTGGACCAGCGGGCCGCAGGTCTCGGCGCCGCGGGGAACGGTCAGGAACTGCTTCAGCTCACCGCGGCGCTCGCCGGCGGTGGCGACACCGAACAGGCCGTCGTGGGAGCCGAGCTGGTTGCCGTCCGTGGAGATCCACAGGTTGCCGTGCGGGTCGAAGGTCACGTTGTCCGGGCAGGAGATCGGGCTGACCTTCTCCTTCGGGAAACCGGCGAAGAAGGTGGCCGGGTCCTTCGGGTCGCCGGCGACCAGGAACAGGCGCCAGGCGAAGCCGTCACCGGCCGGGTCGTCGAAGTTCTCGGCGAGCTCCAGGATCTGGCCGTGCTTGTTCGCGTTGCGCGGGTTCGCCTCGTCCGCCCCGGCCTTGCCGGCCTTGCCGCGGTCGCTGTTGTTGGTGAGGACGACGTACACGCGGCCGGTGCGCGGCGAGGGCTCGATGTCCTCGGGGCGGTCCATCTTGGTGGCGCCCACCTTGTCGCCGGCCTCACGCGTGAAGACGGCCACCTCTTCGGCGGTCATGCCCTCGACATGCGAGACGTTGCCGGAGGGGGAGGAGGTGAGGAGCTTGATCCACACGCCGGAGCCGTCGAACTGGCCGTCGGAGGGGAGCTTGCCGGTGCCGTCGAACTCGGCGGCCGGGGAGTCGCCGGTCAGCTTGGCGACGTAGAGGGTGCCCTCGTCGAGCAGCGTGAGGTTGTGCTCCTTCGCCGCGCGCGAGTTGCCCTTCTTCATCTGCTTCGAGGAGACGAACTTGTAGAAGTAGTCGAACTTCTCGTCGTCGCCCATGTAGACGACCGGGCGGCCGTCCTCGGTCAGGCGGGGCTGGGCGCCCTCGTGCTTGAAGCGGCCCAGCGCGGTGCGCTTGCGCGGGGTGGAGTGCGGGTCGTACGGGTCGAGCTCGACGACCCAGCCGAAGCGGTGCGACTCGTTGGGCTCCTGGAGCACGTCGAAGCGCTTGTCGAACCGCTCCCACTTGCGCTCGGTGGCGCCGGCGGTCACGCCGTAGCGCTTCAGGCGGGCGGCCTCCTTGGGGTCGGTGACCTGGCCGGCGTTGGCGAAGTACTGGTTGAAGTTCTCCTCGCCGTGCAGCGTGGTGCCCCACGGGGTGGTGCCGCCGGAGCAGTTGTTGAGCGTGCCGAGGACCTTGGTGCCGGTCGCGTCGACGGAGGTCTTCACCAGGGCGCTGCCCGCGGCCGGGCCGGTGAGCTTGAACTCGCTGGTCGCGGTGAGGCGGCGGTTCAGCTGGTGGCGGTTGACCGCGGTCAGCTTGCCGCTGCGGTGGTCCTCCTGGACGACGACGATGCCGAGACCGTGCGCGGCCCAGGCGATCTCGACCTGCTCGCGGGTCGGGTTCGCCGGGTCGTAGCCCTTGAACATGAGGATCTCGTCGGTGTACTCGTGGTTGGCCACGAGGAGCTGCTGGCGCTCGTAGTCACCGCCGAGCGGAAGCAGCGAGAGGAAGTCGTTGTTGTAGCCGAACTGACCGGCCTGGGCGGCGGCGGTCTGCTTGTCGGCGTTGAAGCCGGGAGCACCCTTGACGATGGGCTCGCCCCAGCGGATGACCACGTTCTGCTCATAGCCCTCGGGGACGGTGACCCGGTCGTCGGTGTTCGGCGCGACGGGCTTGAAGCGCAGACCACGGGCGCCGGCGGCGTCGGCGGCGGCGCCCTGCGCGTCGGCGGCGGGGGCGGCGGTGGCCGAGGAGCCGTTGCTGCCGAGGGTGATCGCGGTACCGGCGGCGGACGCGACCGTGACGACGGCGGCGGAGCGCAGCATCGAGCGGCGCGAGTAGGCGCGGGCGATGACGTCGCCGACGTACTCGTTGTCGCTCTTGTTCGGCACCTCGTGGAAGCAGGCGTCGCCGCAGCGGTAGCGGCAGGTGAGGGCGGAACGGCCGCCCCCATGCGGGTTGCCTATGAGCGGCAGGAGCTTGCGCACGAGTGTCCTCCGTAGATGCACGGGTGCCGACAGCATGTCGGTCGAATCCAGCCGTGACGGTAGGCGCGGGTTGCGCCGAAGCGGCGGCGGTGGAATGAACGCCCGGTGAACCGGGCACGTCGGTGCGGGAGTTCGGCAAGATGGGGTGTGTGCTGGTTGGGCCGGGCGCCACGAAGGGCGCCCCTGCCGAAGTTCCAGCCAAGCGGCCGATAACCTTACGTGTCCACTCTGGGCAGGGATCAACCGCGCAGCACGGACAAATGACGCACGCACTCATGCGAAAGGCCTGGCCCATGGGTATTCGGAGCTTGTTGCGCAAGGTGTTCGGACGGTCTGCCGAGCCGGTTCCGGAGATGACGGACGCCACTTCGGCCGCCGTCCCGAGCCAGGCGGAACGGACCCCCCTGGACGTGGCGGCCGAGCTGGTCGCCGCCTCCTTCGACAATCCGACGGTTCCCCCGCAGTCCGCTCCGCGGGACCGTGAACCGGGGACCCTTCTCACCGCCCCGGCGCCGGACCCCACGGTCCCGGAGGCACGGCGCCCCCAGCCGGAGACACCGGCCGCCGAGGCGAAGCCCGCGGCCGCGGTAGAGGCCGAGGTAGAGGTAGAGGCAGAGGCCGTCGCGGCAGAGGTTGCGGCGGAACCCGAGGCCGAGCCCGAGGCTCAGGTTGTGACCGAGCCCGAGGCCGAGGTTGCGGCCGAGGCAGAGGTTGCGGCCGAGCCCGCGGCCGAGGCAGAGCCCGAGGCCGAGGTTGCGGCCGAGGCAGAGCCCGAGATTGCGGCCGAGGTGGTCGCGGCCGAGGCCGAGACTCCCGAGGTGGCGCCGGTGGCCGAGGCGGTCGCCCCCGCCGTGACGGAGCCCGAGGTGCGACCCGAACCCGAGGTCGTCGTGGAGCCCTTGGCGGCCGAGGCGCAGGCCCCGGCGGCGGAGCCGGTCGCCGAAGCGACCGAGCCCGCGGCGGAGGTCGAGGTCGTGGCCGAGCCCACGGCCGTGGTCGCGGTCGAGGTCGTCGCCGAGGTCGAGCCGGTGGCCGAGGTGATCGTCGAGGCCGAACCCGAGGTCGTCGCCGAGCCCGAGGTCGTCGCCGAGATCGTCGCCGAACCCGTCGCGGAGCCGGTCGTCGAGGTCGCCAAGGTCGTCGCCGAGACCGAGCCCCAGCCGGTCGTCGAGGTCGTCGCCGAGCCGGAGCCCGAGCCGGTGGCCGAAGTCGTCGCCGAGACCGAGCCCGCCGTCGTCGTCGCCGACGTCGAGAGCCCCGTCGAGACCGACGGGCCCGCCCATGCGCTCGCCGACGTGAAGCGGAAGGCTCCCGGGGTGGCCGCGGCCTACAAGGCCGCCGGGCAGGTGCTCCGGGGCAAGGGCAAGGCCGGTGCGCGGGCCAAGGTGTACCTGGTCCTGGACCGGTCCGGGTCGATGCGTCCGTTCTACAAGGACGGCAGCGCCCAGCACCTCGCGGACCACGCCCTCGCCCTCGCCGCGCACCTCGACGACGAGGCGACCGTGCACACCGTGTTCTTCTCCACGGACGTGGACGGCACCGCCGACCTCGCCCTCGAGGCCCACGACGACGCCTGGGTCGAAGCCCGCCACGCCGAACTCGGCCGCCTGGGCCGCACCAGCTACCACGTGGCCGTGGAGGCCGTCGTCGAGCGGTACCAGAAGGACGGCGGCGAGGGCCCGGCCCTCGTCGTGTTCCAGACCGACGGCGCCCCCGACAGCGTCCGGCCCGCCAAGCAGGCCCTCGCCGACGCCGCGGCCTCCGCACCCGGCGTGTACTGGCAGTTCGTCGCCTTCGGCGACCACGACGCCAAGGCCTTCGACTTCCTGCGCAAGCTGGACGCCGAGAACGCCGGCTTCTTCCACGCCGGCCCGGCCCCCGTGGAACTGACCTCTGCCGCGCTGGCCAAGGGACTGCTCCAGAGCTTCTGAGCCCCGTGGCCGCACCCACAGGACGAAGGGCCCGGGATCCATCGGATCCCGGGCCCTTCGTCTCACCTACGGGCGATTACCGCGCGGCGTCAGGGTGGACGGCCTCCGCGATCGGCTTGGCGTCGGCGGCCTTCGTCTCCACCGGCTTGCGCAGCGCGATGTTCAGCTCGCGCAGGCGGGACTCCTCCAGGACCGTGGGCGCACCCATCATCAGGTCCTGCGCGTTGCCGTTCAGCGGGAAGGCGATGGTCTCGCGGATGTTCGGCTCGTCGGCGAGCAGCATCACGATGCGGTCGACGCCCGGGGCGATGCCGCCGTGCGGCGGGGCGCCGAGACGGAAGGCGCGCAGCATGCCGGCGAACTCGCGCTCGACGGTCTCGGCCTCGTAACCCGCGATCTCGAAGGCCTTCAGCATGACCTCGGGCTCGTGGTTGCGGATGGCGCCGGAGGACAGCTCGATGCCGTTGCAGACGATGTCGTACTGCCAGGCCAGGATGTCGAGCGGGTCCTTCTCCTCCAGGTCCTTCATACCGCCCTGCGGCATGGAGAAGGGGTTGTGCGAGAAGTCGATCTTGCCGGTCTCCTCGTCCTTCTCGTACATCGGGAAGTCGACGATCCAGCAGAACCGGAAGACGTTCTCCTCGAACTGGCCGGCGCGCTTGGCGGCCTCGACCCGGACCGGGCCCATGATCTTGGAGACCTCGTCGAACTCGCCCGCGCCGAAGAAGACGGCGTGGCCCGGGACCAGGCCCAGGCGCTCGGTGAGGACCTTGACGTTCTCCTCGGTGAGGAACTTGGCGATCGGGCCGGTCAGCGAACCGTCCTCGCCCACGCGGACCCACGCCAGGCCCTTGGCGCCGAGCGAGATCGCGTACTCGCCGAGGCCGTCGAAGAACTTGCGCGGCTGCGCGGCGGTGTCCGGGACGGCCAGCGCACGCACGTGCTTGCCGGCGAACGCCTTGAACTCCGAGCCCTCGAAGACGTCGGTGATGTCGACGAGCTCCAGCTTGGCGCGCAGGTCGGGCTTGTCGTTGCCGTACTTCAGCATCGACTCGCGGAACGGGATCCGCGGGAACGGCGAGGTGACCTCGCGGCCGTTGCCGAACTCGGTGAAGAGCTCGGTCATCAGGCGCTCGATCGGCTGGAAGACGTCCTCCTGCTCGACGAACGACATCTCGACGTCGAGCTGGTAGAACTCGCCCGGCGAGCGGTCGGCGCGGGCGTCCTCGTCGCGGAAGCACGGCGCGATCTGGAAGTACCGGTCGAAGCCCGAGATCATCAGCAGCTGCTTGAACTGCTGCGGGGCCTGCGGCAGGGCGTAGAACTTGCCCGGGTTCAGGCGGGAGGGGACGACGAAGTCACGGGCGCCCTCGGGGGAGGTCGCGGTGAGGATCGGGGTCGCCATCTCGTTGAAGCCGAGGGCCACCATCTTGGAGCGGATGGCCGCGATGACGGCCGAGCGCAGCATGATGTTGCGGTGCATGCGCTCGCGGCGCAGGTCGAGGAAGCGGTACTCCAGGCGCCGCTCCTCGTTCACACCGTCGTCGGTGTTGATCGTGAAGGGCAGCGGGGCGGCCGCGCCGAGCACCTCGACCTCGACGGCCTCGATCTCGATCTCGCCGGTGGGCAGGTCGGCGTTGACGTTCTCGGCGCCGCGCGAGACGACCTTGCCGTCGACGCGGACGACGGTCTCCTTGGAGAGCTTGTCCAGGACGGCGGCCGCGGCGGTGCCGGGGCGGGCCACGAGCTGCGTGATGCCGTAGTGGTCGCGCAGATCGATGAAGAGGATGCCGCCCAGGTCTCGACGGTTGTGCAGCCAGCCGCTCAGCCGGACGTCGGCGTTGACGTCAGAGGCGCGGAGCTCGCCGCAGGTGTGGGACCTGTACCGATGCATCAGTCATCCAGTTCTTCGCGATACCAGGGTGGATTCAACCCTCACAAGGTTACCGTCCGGGCAGGGGACCGTGCTGGCGTGCCCGGCGGCCGCCGTGAACAGGCACGCCGGGGGGATGACCTGTAAAGATGACCGGGTGCGCACCGAGGACGTCCTGGCCGCCATCGCGACGGGCCTGTGGCGGTGGGACAACGCCTCCGGGACGGTCACACTCGACAGCGAGGCCGCCCGGCTGCTCGGGCTGCCCGCGGAGCCCGTCGTACTGCCGGAGGTCGTCGTACGGTCGCGCTTTCACCCGGTGGACTGGAACGAGATCAACGGAATCGTCAACCTCGCGGTGGCCGAGGACACCCTCGCCGAGGCCCGGCTGCGGATCATGGACGAGGACGGGCGGGTGCTGCGGACCGTACGCAGCCGCTCCAAGCCCGTGGAGAACCGGTCCGCCGAGGGGCACGTCGACTACGAGCTGATCGGCACGATCCAGGAGATCGCCGAACCGCAGCCCGGCACCACCGCCGCGCACACCCCGATCACCGGCGACTGGCGGCGCTCCCGCGAGGCCTTCCTGCTGGACGCGGGGCGCGCGCTCGCCGAGGCCCGGTCGACGGCCGAGGTGCTGCGGGTCGCCGCCTCGCTGTCGATGCCCGGCTTCAGCCCCGACGGGCTGGCGGTCTTCGGGGTGGCCGGGGACCGGCTGTCGATCATCGGGCACCACGGGCACGGTCCGGGGGACGAGGCCCCCTTCTCGGACATGCGGTTGGACACGGACTACCCGGCCGCCGAGGTCGTCCGTACGGGACGGGCGATCTACCTCCCCTCCCCCGAGGACTACAAACGGCGGTTCCCGGCCACCTGGCCGCTCGCCCAGCGCTTCGGCCGGGCCTCCTGGGCCTTCCTCCCCCTGATCGTCGCCGGGCGCACCATGGGCGCCTGGATGGCCGCGTTCAGGCACCCGGTGTCCTTCTCCCCGGACGAGCGGTCGGTCCTGACCACGGTGGCCCGGATGCTCGCCCAGGCCCTCCAGCGGGCCGGCGTGGCCGAATCCGAGCGGGAACTCACCTCCGACCTCCAACGGTCGATGATGCCCATGCTGGGCCCCGACATCCCGGGCATGCGGATCGCCGCGCGGTACGTCCCGACCGGCGGCGGGCTGGAGGTCGGCGGCGACTGGTACGACATGATCCCGCTCCCGTCGGGACGGTTCGCGCTGGTCATCGGGGACGTCCAGGGGCACGACGTACGGGCCGCCGGGCTGATGGGCCAGCTGCGGATCGCGGTGCGCGCGTACGCCTCCGAGGGGCACCGGCCGGACGCGGTGCTCTCCCGCGCCTCCCGCTTCCTGGCCGGCATCACCGACTCGTACGAGGAGTCCGACTTCCGCAGCCCGCGCTTCGCCACCTGCCTGTACGTGGAGTGCGACCCGGCGACGGGACTGCTGGAGGTGGCCCGCGCCGGCCACCCCGACCCGGTGATCCGCATGACGGACGGCACGGTGCTGATGCGCCCGACCGCCGGGGGCCTCCCGCTCGGCATCGTCCCCGACACGGACTACCCGACGACGCGGTTCACGCTGGAGCCCGGCGAGACGATGATGCTCTGCACGGACGGGCTCATCGAGACCGGCGGGCACGACCTGGACACGGGGTGGGCGCGGCTGCGGGCGATCCTCGAGTCCGAGACGCACGAACAGGACGCGATCCACGGCTCCGACGGCCTGGAGAAGCTGGCCGACCTGCTGGTCCAGGCCGTACACGGGCCCTCCTCGCACCACACCACCGGCCCGCTGGCCGACCGGCGCGAGGACGACATAGCCGTCGTCCTGCTGTGCCGGGAGGGCGCCGACCGCGGCCGCGGGACCCCGCCGGAGCACCCGGTACGGCCGGCGCGCCGCACGATGCTGACCGTGGCGCAGGCGGAGCCCGAGCGGATCGCGGGCGCGCGCCGGCAGATCCGGGAGCTGCTGCACGACTGGGCGGACGCGGAACAGGTGGACTCGGCGGTGCTCATGGTCTCCGAGATGGTCACGAACGTCCTCGTGCACACGGACGGCGACGCGCTGCTGGTCGCGGAGGCGATCGGCGAGCTGGGGGCGCGGCGGCTGCGCATCGAGGTGGCGGACGCCAGCGACGAGCTGCCGCACAAGCGGCACCCGGGCGAGATGGCGTCGAGCGGCCGGGGCGTCCTGCTGATGGAGATGCTGGCGGACACCTGGGGCGTGGACCCGCGCGGCGAGGGCAAGTCGATCTGGTTCGAGATGGTCGAGCAGGCGAAGGACGACGGCTAGCGCGTGCGGCGGCGCCACGGGAGCGCCGTGGTTGGATGCACGGGTGCTGACTCTGCTCCCCCCGCCGGTCAGGCGGCTGGCCGCCTGGTGCGTGGTCGCCCTGCTCGTCACCGGCGTGGTCGCCGTCGGCGTGTGGCTGTGCATCACCTTCAAGACCGCCGTCACCCCCGTCCTGCTCGCCCTGCTCGGAGTGGCCCTGCTCGGGCCGATGCACCGGCGCCTCGTACGGATGGGGATGCACCGCTCCCTCGCCGCCGCGCTCACCTGCCTCGGCGTGATCGCGGTCTTCGGCGGGGCCGGGTACGTGGTCGTGCACGCCCTGATCAGCACCGGCGACCAGATCCTCGGCTCCCTCACGCGGGCCGGGCAGGACCTCGCCGAGCGCTTCGGGCCCGCCGGGACCTCCCTGGAGGACCTGGCCAAGAACGCCAAGGAACTGCTGTCGAAGTTCGGCGGTACGGCCGCCTCCGGCGTCATCACCGGCATCAGCGTCGTCGGAGAGCTGCTCGCCACCGCCGTGCTCGCCCTCCTCCTGATGTTCTTCTTCCTGCGCGACTCGCACCGCGCGGCAGGCACCCTGCGCTCCCTCGCACCCCGCGCCGCCGGCGACACCGTCGAGGCGATGGCCCGCCGCGCCTTCGAGGCCGTCGAGGGCTTCATGCGCGGCACCACCTTCATCGCCCTGATCGACGCCGTGTGCATCACGGTCGGTCTGCTCGTGCTCCGGGTCCCCGGGGCCGTCGGCCTCGGCGCCCTGGTGTTCGTCGGCGCGTACATCCCGTACCTGGGCGCCTTCATCTCCGGCTCGGTGGCCGTCCTCGTCGCCTTCGCCGAGCGGGGATGGATCATCGGACTGTGGACCGTGGGCGTGGTGCTCGCCGTGCAGGTACTGGAGGGCCACATCCTGCAGCCCGTGATCCAGAGCCGGACCGTCCAGATGCACCCCGCCGTGGTCATGCTCGCCATCACCGCCGGAGCCAGCGTCGCCGGAGTCATCGGCATGCTGCTGTCCGTACCGCTGACCGCCGCCGCGTTCGGCGTGGTGTCGGAGATCCGCGGACGCTACGCGGGGGCCGCGCGCGCCGAGTAGCGATGTTTTCCGGACAACCGTGAAACGGTCCCTGATCATCCGATCGCGGAGGAGGGAAGGCGGCCGTTTTACGGCAACCGTCCTCTCCTGCGCATTTCCGGAAATGGATCGGTCACGTCCGTGCGAACGGCGCCCGCGCGCCCCCGGAACACATTCAGCCGCTCTCGCCCGCAGCCCTGGAACCCACTGGTACGGAATTCGTCTTCGTGCCATCGTCTTTCACCGGACCGGGGGGACCAGCTCAGCGCTCGTGGCTCAAACGGGCGCGGCAATTCCTCTCGGCTGCACGAACGATCTGTCGGCTCATCGAGAGGATGACAACGTGCGTCGCAAGGCAGTCCAGTTCCTGGCCATCGCCCTTTCCACCGCCGCGTTCGGCATCGGGGCGGCCACCGCCGCCCACGCCGGCGACTACAACACCGACGGGGTGCGCATCCGCCAGACCCCGTACACGAGCGACAACCGCATCAACGGTCTCGGCTACCGCAGCCAGACGATCACGCCCATCTGCTTCACGGAGGGCACGACCGTCAGCAACAACCCGTACTGGACCAAGCACAAGAACAACAACACCGGTGTGGTCGGGTTCGCCTCGGAGACGCTGCTGAACAAGATCGCGCAGACGTACTGCTGACGGCCGACAGCCGCATGTGATCAGGCCACAGGCACCTGGTGCCGGGACCGCTGGAATCGGTCCCGGCACCGGGCTTGCCCGGCAGTTTAGGGCCACCCGCACACCACGGAAAGGTCGATCGTGCCGCGCTCCAACCGGTCCTCCCGCCGCCCCCTCCGACCCCGCGGGCCCCTCGGCGCACTGCCGCTCGGCGCCCTGCTCCTCACCGCCGCCCTGACCGCCTGCACGGGCGGGTCCGCGGGCTCCGGTGACGGCGGCAAGACGGGCGCGGCCTCCCTGCCCGGCGCGGAACCCAAGGTGAGCATCACGCCGCAGGCGGATCCCGTGCACGCCGGACTCCCGCTCGACGCCTACGCGTTCGACAAGGAGCAGCTGAAAGTCATGCAGCAGGCGCAGGACATTCTCACGGACGCGTGCATGCACCGGCTCGGATTCGCGGCGTTCAAGAACTCGAATACGTACGCCAATACCGGCGGCGAACGCGGAAGTACCGGAATCGGCCTGGTCGACGCGGAATACGCGAAGAAATTCGGCTACCGGACGGGCGGCGCCTCGCCGGACCGCCCGAGGGACACGAAGAAGCAGGACCCGAACGAGACGGCGGCCCTTTACGGTCCGCAGGACGGCGCACCCGCGCAGCCCGGCGCCCCGGAGGGCGGCTGCTCGGGCGAGGCGACGCGCAAGCTGTACCCGCAGAGCGGCAAGGCCGGCACGAAACTGCTCGACGAGCTGACCCAGCAGAGCAACGACCGGGCGCGCGGCGACAGTCGGGTCGTGGCCGCCATCGGCCAGTGGAGCACCTGCATGCGGGACGCCGGATTCCAGGTGAAGACCCCCTGGGAGCTCCAGGACATGGAGGGCACCCGGTGGACCGGGCCGGTGACCTCCGAGGAGATCACCGCCGCCACCACGGACGTGTCCTGCAAGCAGAAGAGCAAGCTGACCGACACCTGGACGGCCGTGCTGACGGCCTACCAGAACACCGCCGTGGAGGAGAACAAGGACGGACTCGGGCAGGAGAAGAAGAACCTGGCCGAGCAGGTGAAGACCGCGGGGAAGGTCCTCAAGGACGGTACGGCGTGACCCGCCCGGCTGCCGTCGCGGCCCTCTGCGCGGCGCTGGCCCTCGCCGCCACCGGCTGCGTCGGGTCCGCCGGCGGAACCCCTCCGCGGGCCACGCCCTCCTCGGACGGGAACGGGCTGGTCGAGCCGACCTCCGACGTCCGCCAGGCGTACGAGGCGTACTGGACCTCCTGGCTGGCGGCCGGCCGGCAGGCCGACCCCGCCGATCCGAGCCTCGAACAGATCGCCGCCGGTGCCCAGTTGGACAGCATGCGCGCCATGCTCAAGCACTTCGGCGAGGGCGGGAAGGTACTGCGCGGCGAGGTCGGCCACCGGATCGACGGCATGAACGTCTCCGGCGAGCAGAGCCGCGTGGTCCAGGACTGCGTGGACCTCGACCGCTGGCTCATCTACGACCGCGCGAGCGGTACCCCGACCGACCAGTTGCGGGACAAGCCCTCCCAGTTGTCCGCGTTCACCCTCGTCCGCGAGCGGCTGGGCGCGCCCTGGAAGGTCACGTCGGTCTCGGTGCTCGGCGACTGCTGAGCGCGGCTGTTGAACGGAAAAGTGGGTTTCACGTGAAACATCAAGAGGCCGCCGCCCCCGAGGAGCCGGACGCCGCAGGACCCGTACCGGAAGCCCCAGGGCCCGTACCGGAAGCCGCAGGACCCGTACCGGAAGTCTCGGAGCCCGAAGCCGACGACGTACGGGCCTCGCTCGCCCGGCGGCGGCGGATCCTGATCTGGGTCGTCGCGGGCGCCGTCGCCCTCACCGGGGCCGGGGTGGTCCTCGCCACCACCATCCGCTCCCCCGCCCAGGTCGCGGCCGATGCCGCTCCGCCGCCGGCGTCCGTCCTCGCCGACCGGGTGGAACGGCGGGTGCTGACCTCCTCCGTGGTCGTACGGGGCACGGTCGCCGCCGAGCAGTCCCTCACGGTGTCCCCGGGGGCCGGAGCCGCCGCGGCCGCCGGGACGGGCGGCAAACCCGTGGTGACCCGAATCAACAAACAGCCCGGGGCCGCCGTGCAGGCGGGCGACGTACTGGTCGAGGTGTCGGGGCGGCCGGTGTTCGCGCTGGCCGGGGCCCTTCCCGTGTACCGGGACCTCAAGCCCGGGGCCACCGGCAAGGACGTCGGACAGCTCCAGGAGGGGCTCAAGGCGCTGGGCCACGCCACCGGCAAGGATCCGGCGGGCACCTACGGCGCGGGGACCAAGGCGGCGGTCACCGCGCTCTACGCGGCGCTCGGCTACACCCCGCGCCCCGCCGACCCCGGGGACGCCGAGAAGCTCCAGGCGGCGGAGGACGCCGCCGACACCGCCCAGCGGGGGGTCACCACCGCCAAGAGCGCCCTCGCCAAGGCCAAGGCCGGCGGCGGGGCCGACACCGCCGAGGCACAGCAGCAACTCACCTTCGCCCAGCAGGACCTGGCCAAGGCCACCACCCGCCTGGAGTCGGCCCGGGCGGCGGCCGGGCCCATGGTCCCGGCGGACGAGCTCGTCTTCGTCAAGGGCTTCCCGGCCCGCGTGGACGCGGTCAAGGCGGCGGTCGGGGAGACGGTCCCGGACGGGCTGCTGACGCTGTCGGCGGGCGCGCCGGTGATCCGGGCCTCGCTCCCGGCCCACCAGAAGGACCTGGTCAAGGCGGGGATGAAGGTGGAGGTGCTGTCCGAGGCCACCGGGCTCACCGCCACCGGGACGGTCGCCTCGGTCGCCACCGCCCCGACCCCGGCCTCGGCCGGCGCCGCGCCGGGCGGCGGCCCGGGCTCCGGCGGCTCCGGTGCGGGAGCGGGCTCCGGCACGGGGGAGAACGCCGCCGCGCAGGACCCCGGCGGGTACGCGCTCACCGTCACGCCCGGCCAGACGCTCGACGCACGCCTCTCGGGACAGGGGGTCCGGCTCACCGTGACCGCCGCCTCCTCCGGCGAACCGGTGCTGGTCGTACCGCTCTCCGCCGTCTCGGCGGGCGCCGACGGCCGGACCACCGTCACGGTGCTGGGCAAGGACCCCGCCGCCGCGGACGCCCGGCGCCGGGTCGAGGTCCGGGCCGGGATGTCCGCCGACGGCATGGTCCAGGTCGAGCCGGTCGGCGGCGCCGCGCTCGCCGACGGGGACCGGGTCCTGGTCGCGCAGGCGAAGCCGTGACCGGCCCGGGCTCCGCTCCGGAGCACGCCCCGGTCGTCCGCTTCGAGGGCGTCGGGCTCACCTACCCCGGACCGCCGCCCGTCCGGGCGCTGAGGCCCTGCGAACTGACCGTGGAACGCGGCGAGTACGTCACCGTGGTCGGCCCGTCCGGTTCCGGGAAGTCGACCTTCCTGAACGTGGCCGGGCTCATCGACGCCCCGACCACCGGCCGGTACCTCCTCGACGGCATCGACACCGGCGCCCTGCGCGACCGGGACCGGACCGCCCTGCGCGGGCAGCGCATCGGCTTCGTCTTCCAGTCCTTCCACCTCCTGCCGCACCGCAGCGCCCTGGAGAACGTCCGCCTCGCCATGGTCTACAACGGCATCCCGCGCGCGGAGCGCGCCGAGCGGGCCCGTACGGCGCTGGAGCGGGTCGGCCTAGGCCACCGCACGGGCCATCTCCCGACCCGGATGTCGGGCGGCGAGCGCCAGCGCGTGGCCATCGCCCGCGCGCTGGTCTCCGAGCCCTCGCTGCTGCTGTGCGACGAGCCCACCGGCAACCTGGACACCGCCACGGCGGGCGCGGTACTGGCCCTGCTGGACGAGCTGCACGCGGACGGGCTGACCCTGCTGGTCATCACGCACGACCCGCACGTGGCGGCCCGGGGCCGGCGGACGGTGTCCATCCGGGACGGGGTCCTGAGCGAGGTCCTCCCCGTATGAGGAACGACGTGAGGACCTCCCCGAGGAGCACCGGGCGACGGCGCGGCGACGGCGCCGATGCCGATGCCGGCGTCGATGCCGGCGTCGATGCCGGCGCCCGGATCACCCCTTCCCGGCTGTCCCTGCGCGACCTGTTCTCCGAGGCCCTGGCCGGGATGCTCCAGCGGCCCGCGCGCTCGGCGCTCACCGGCCTCGGGACGGTCCTCGGGGTGGGCACGTTCGTCGCGATCCTGGGCCTGACGGCCACCGCCTCCTCGCAGATCGACAGCCGCTTCAACGCGCTGACGGCCACCGAGGTCGGCGTGCAGGACACCGCGGGCGGCGCCGATCCCAAGCTCGCGCAGCAGGTGCCCCTCGCCTTCCCCCGGGACGCGGACGCCCGGGCGGGCGCCCTCAACGGGGTACGCGCGGCAGGGGTGTTCTGGCCGGTGCCGCTGGGCGACACCACCGTACGGTCCGCCCCGGTCGCGGGGGCGACCGGCGAGCGCGTCCCGGTCGTCGCCGCCTCCCCGGGGATGCTGCGCGCCGCCGGGCTGACGCTGGGCTCGGGCCGGGCGTACGACGCCTTCCACGACGGGCGCGCCGAGCAGGTCGCGGTCGTGGGCTCGGCGATGGCGGCGCGGCTCGGCATCACCACGCTGGAGAGCCGCCCCGCGGTGTTCATCGGCGAGCACCCGTTCACCGTGGTCGGCATCGCGAGCGGCGCCGACCGCAAGCCGGACCTGCTGCTGTCGGTGATCGTGCCCCGGGGCACCGCCGAAAGGCTGTGGGGTCCGCCGGAGAACGCCCAGCGGGCCCGGATGCTGGTGGTGACCGAGCTGGGGGCTGCCCGCCAGGTGGCCGCGGAACTCCCGCTCGCGCTGCGCCCGGACCATCCCGACTGGCTGACGCCCGCCCCGCCGCCGGACCCGAAGACGCTGCGGGCGGGGGTGACTTCGGACCTGGACCAGCTGTTCCTGCTGCTGGCGGCGATCTGCCTGGTCATCGGGGCGGTCGGGATCGCCAACACCACGCTCGTCGCGGTGCTGGAGCGGACCGGGGAGATCGGGCTGCGCCGGGCCCTGGGGGCGCGCGGGCGGCACATCACCGCCCAGTTCCTGGCCGAGTCGGCCGCGCAGGGCGCGGTCGGCGGGCTGGTGGGCACCACGCTCGGCACGCTGACCGTGGTCGGGGTGGCGGCGCTGCGCGACTGGACCCCGGTGATGTCGCCGCTCACCGTCGCCGTGGCGCCGTTGATCGGACTGGTCACCGGGGTCTTGGCCGGCCTGTACCCGGCGTGGCGGGCCTCCCGTACGCAGCCGGCGGAGGCCCTGCGCCGCTGACGGTGCCCCGTCGGCGGCGCGGGGATGCCCCGCGCCGCCTGACGGTGCCCGCCGGGGGCGGGGCGGTCAGGAGTGCTGGTCCGCCGACTTCGTGCGCTCCCGGGCGGTGGTGGGGATGGTCCCCAGCCGGCCCGCCTGGAAGTCGTCGAAGGCCTGCTGGAGCTCCTGCCGGCTGTTCATGACGAACGGCCCGTAGTGCGCCATCGGCTCCCGGATGGGACGCCCGCCGAGGAGGACGATCTCCAGGTCCGGGGTGTTCGCGTCCTGGGACTCGTCCGCCCGCACCGTGAGCGAGCCGCCCTCGCCGAACACCGCCGTCTGCCCGGTGTGGACGGGCCGCCGGTCGGGACCGACGCTGCCGCGGCCGGCCATGACGTACGCGATGGCGTTGAAGTCCTCGCGCCACGGGAGGGTGACCTGCGCGCCCGGGGCGACGGTCGCGTGGATCATCGTGATCGGGGTGTGGGTGATGCCGGGGCCGGCGTGGCCGCCCAGTTCACCGGCGATCACGCGGAGCAGGGCGCCGCCGTCGGGGGTGGACAGCAGCTGGACCTGGCCGCCGCCGATGTCCTGGTAGCGCGGGGGCATCATCTTGTCGGAGGCGGGGAGGTTCACCCACAGCTGGAGGCCGTGGAAGAGCCCGCCGGACACGACGAGGGACTCCGGCGGGGCCTCGATGTGCAGGAGGCCCGACCCGGCGGTCATCCACTGGGTGTCACCGCCGTTGATGACTCCGCCGCCGCCGTTGCTGTCCTGGTGGACGAAGGTTCCGTCGATCAGGTACGTGACGGTCTCGAAGCCGCGGTGGGGGTGCCAGGGGGTGCCCTTGGGCTCGCCCGGCGCGTACTCCACCTCGCCCATCTGGTCCATCATGATGAACGGGTCGAGGTACTGGTAGTTGATCCCGGCGAACGCGCGGCGCACCGGGAACCCCTCGCCCTCGAACCCACCCGGGGCGGTCGTGACGGCCAGCACCTTGCGGGCGGCGGTCTCCGGGGCGGGCTCCGCGACGCGGGGGAGCGTCAACGGGTTCTCCACAGTCACTGCAGGCATGGTCGGAACCTCCTTCTGAGTCGAGTTTAGTTGAAACTCGAACTTCCTGCCACACCCCACAGAACAGAAGGGGCCCCGAGGGAATTCCCCCCGGGGCCCGAAGCCTCTCACCTGCGGTCATGCGGTCATGCGGTCACGGCGAGACGATGACCGAGTTGATCGGCGTGATGTCCCGCCACCGCCACTGGTCCAGCGGCATGTCCTCACAGCTGCCGGTGCCGTTGTACCCGGTGCACAGCTTGAACTTCCAGCCACCGGTCTGGTTGTTCAGCACCCACCGCCAGCCGTTCTTGTTGCTCAGGTTGTAGGTGCCCGCGGCGCTGAACTTCACGTCCACCGTATGCGAGTCCCAGCCTGGGGTGTAGATGCACGCGTACCCGGAGGGGCACCCGTCGACCGTGTGGTCCGAGGCCGTCGCGGGTGATGCCGCCAGGACCCCCGTACCCAGCGCCATGACCCCGGTGGCCGCCAGCGCGGCGAGCTTCGTGCGTAAGGACGTGACGGACATTGCAGTCTCCCTCTTGGTAGGAGCGGGATTCCCCGCAGCACCGATGTTCGGGAGCCGGGGCGCCGGCCGCGATCCTTTCGGGCACCGCCGAAAGGATCGGCCGTCAGCCCGTGCCGTGCAGCAGGTCCACGCCCAGCCCGGTGGCCGAATGGAGGACCGCCTTGCCGTCCCGCTCCGTGGTGATCAGCCCGGCGGCGCGCAGCGTGCGCGTGTGCTCCGAGACCGACGGCAGGCTGATGTCCAGGTCCCGGGCCAGCTCGCTCGTGGTCCGCTGCTCGATCAGCAGCTGGAGCAAGGCCGCCCGGGTCCGGCCCAGCAGCGCGTCCAGCGGGCCTTCCGCCCGGCCCGGTTCGACCAGCGGCAGCGGGGTCATCGCCGGGTAGTGCAGGACGTGCGAGCCGTCCGGCAGGTCGGCCAGCAGCGGGCGGCCCGTCCAGAACGCCGAGGGCATCAGCATCAGGCCGCCGCCGCCGAGCCGGACCTCGTAGTCCGGCTCCAGGCCCACCTCGAACGCGGTGCCCGACCAGGCCGCGGCCGGATGGACGCTCGCCAGGCACGCCTTGATGCCGTGGGCGCCCAGCAGCCGGGTGCGCCAGGCGACGTCCGCCCGGAAGGACTGCCGGATCTGCGGCCACCGCGGGGCCACGACCACCTCGTACGCGCAGCGGATCGCGCCGTCCAGCAGGTCCCACGCCTCGCGGTCCTGGCCCCACAGCGCGCGCAGCCAGGACGCCCGGCCGGGGGCGCGGGCGACGGTGCGGTGCAGCTGGTCCGCGGTCAGCAGGGGAGCCGCGTCCCGTACGGCGGCCAGCCCCTCCTCCAGGCTCCGTGCGAGGGGCTCGAGGAACTGGGGGTTGTCGCCGTCGGGCCGCAGCAGATCGAGCAGCGGGCGCGCCCGGTCCGGTAACTCCCGGCTGACCCGGCCCCGCCAGCGGCCGAAAACGGCCTGCTCGTCCACGCGCTGCCAGGCGATCAGCGCCATCGACAGCTCCACCAGCGGCAGCGGCTCGCGCGCGAAGGTGACGTTGAGCAGGTCCCCCGCCGTGAAGTGCACGCGCAGCACGATCCGCCCCCCGGCTACGGCGCCGGTCAGCCGTACATGCGGCGCATCGCGTAGTCGACCATCTGCTCGACGGCCTTCGCGTCGAAGACCATGCGGTGGTCGCCCTCCATGTCGAGGACGAAGCCGTAGCCGGTCGGCAGCAGGTCGATCACCTCGGCGCCCGTGATCACGAAGTACTTGGACTCCTTGCCGGCGTACCGGCGGAGCTCCTTGAGCGTGGTGAACATGGGGATCACCGGCTGCTGCGTGTTGTGCAGCGCCAGGAAGCCCGGGGTCTCGCCGCGCGGGCAGTAGACCTTCGAGGTGGCGAAGATCTGCTGGAAGTCCTCGGCGGACAGCGACCCGGTCGTGAAGGCCCGCACCGCGTCGGCGAGCGACGGCGGCGAGGGCTCGGGGTACAGCGGCTGCTCGCCGTACCCGCCGGCCATCTGCTGCGGGGCGGCGTACTGCTGCCCTGCGCTCACGTTCTGGTCGTAGCCGTACATAGGGCGAAGCCTACCGAGCGCCCCCTGCCCCGTGGACGCGCATTCCCGCCAGGGTTGCGGACCAGTGCCCGGCTGGTGTCCGGCTTGACCCTGGTCACAGTCGCCACGTCAGGGGTTGCGTCTTATTACCCGTGGGTAGCATCATGACATTACCGATTGGTATGTACGAGGAACCTGTCTTCCCGAGCCTTAACGGAGCCGTCGCCATGGGGCACTACAAGTCGAATCTCCGCGACATCGAGTTCAACCTCTTCGAGGTGCTCGGCCGCGACAAGCTGTACGGCACCGGACCGTTCGGTGAGATGGACACCGAGACCGCCAAGAGCGTCCTGTCCGAGATCGCCCGCCTCGCCGAGAACGAGCTGGCCGAATCCTTCGCGGACGCCGACCGCAACCCGCCGGTCTTCGACCCGGCCACCAACACCGCGCCGGTCCCGGCGTCCTTCAAGAAGAGCTACGAAGCCTTCATGGACTCCGAGTACTGGCGGCTCGGCCTGCCCGAGGAGATCGGCGGCACCACCTCGCCCCGCTCCCTCATCTGGGCCTACGCGGAGCTGCTGCTCGGCTCGAACCCGGCCATCTGGATGTACTCCTCCGGCCCGGCGTTCGCCGGCATCCTCTTCGAAGAGGGCAACGAGGCGCAGAAGAAGGTCGCGCAGATAGCGGTCGAGAAGCGCTGGGGCTCCACCATGGTCCTCACCGAGCCGGACGCCGGCTCGGACGTGGGCGCCGGCCGCACCAAGGCCATCCAGCAGGAGGACGGCTCCTGGCACATCGAGGGCGTGAAGCGCTTCATCACGTCCGGTGAGCACGACATGGAGGAGAACATCCTCCACTACGTCCTCGCGCGCCCGGAGGGCCACGGCCCGGGCACCAAGGGCCTGTCCCTGTTCCTCGTCCCGAAGTTCCACTTCGACTGGGAGACCGGCGAGCTGGGCGAGCGCAACGGCGTCTACGCGACGAACGTCGAGCACAAGATGGGCCTCAAGGCCTCCAACACGTGCGAGATGACCTTCGGCGACCAGCACCCCGCCAAGGGCTGGCTGATCGGCGACAAGCACGACGGCATCCGCCAGATGTTCATGATCATCGAGTTCGCCCGCATGATGGTCGGCACGAAGGCCATCGCCACGCTCTCCACCGGCTACCTGAACGCCCTGGAGTACGCCAAGGAGCGCGTGCAGGGTCCGGACCTGGCCAACTTCATGGACAAGACGGCGCCCAAGGTCACCATCACGCACCACCCCGACGTGCGCCGCTCGCTGATGACGCAGAAGGCGTACGCCGAGGGCATGCGCGCCCTGGTGCTGTACACCGCCTCCGTCCAGGACGCGATCCAGCTCAAGCAGGCCGCGGGCGAGGACGCCTCCGCCGAGATCGGCCTGAACGACCTGCTCCTGCCGATCGTGAAGGGCTACGGCTCGGAGCGCTCGTACGAGCAGCTCGCGCAGTCGCTGCAGACCTTCGGCGGTTCCGGTTACCTCCAGGAATACCCGATCGAGCAGTACATCCGGGACGCCAAGATCGACACCCTCTACGAGGGCACCACGGCGATCCAGGGCCAGGACTTCTTCTTCCGGAAGATCGTCCGCGACCAGGGTGCCTCGCTGAACGTCCTCTCCGAGACGATCAAGAAGTTCCTGGCCGAGGCCGTCGGCGGCGAGGAGCTGTCCGGCGCCCGCGACGCGCTCGCCAAGGCCGCGGTCGACCTGGAGGCCATCGTCGGCCAGATGATCGTCGACCTCACCGCCACCGGCGAGGACGTCAAGAACATCTACAAGGTCGGCCAGAACACCACCCGCCTGCTGATGGCCTCCGGTGACGTCGTCGTCGGCTACCTGCTGCTCAAGGGCGCGGCCGTGGCCGCCGAGAAGCTGGCCGCCGGCGCCCCCGCGAAGGACGTCGCCTTCTACACCGGCAAGATCGCGGCGGCGAAGTTCTTCGCCTCCCAGGTGCTGCCGAACGTCTCGGTCGCCCGCGCGCTGGCCGAGTCCGTCGACAACTCCCTGATGGAGCTCGACGAGGCCGCGTTCTAGTCCACACGGTCACCGATCCGACGGCCGGGCCCCTCAGCGGGGGCCCGGCCGTCGGCATTCACAGGTTGTCGGTGGTTCGTGGGACGCTCGTAGACATGAGTCCAGCAGAGCAGCACGGCCACAGCAGGGGGTACTCCGTCCCGACCGGGCGGCCGTACGCCCTCAAGGAGCTGCAGGCCGCCCTGGGCAGTCTCGGCGACCATCTGCGGGAGCTGTACGACGGCGCCCACCCCGCCGAGTACGAGGCCGTCGCCGATGCCCTCTACACCGCCTTCCAGACCGCTGCCGGGCTCGCGCCGGCCAAGAGCTACACCGGCTGCTCCGAGCACCCCAACGGGGCCCTGGACCCCGAGGCGCCCGACGGCTGGGGCCGCTGCCTGATCTGCAACGACCGGCGCCGGCTCGGGCTGCGTGCCCAGGGCGTGCGCGGCGCCCGCGCCGCGGCCGCCGCCCCGCCCGCGGGGGAGCAGCGCCGGCTGGGCTATCCCGTGCCGGACCCTCCGTACACGCTGCAGTCCCTGCGCGACCACCTCCGCACGGTCGAGGACCGCCGCTTCCACCTGGGCTTTTCCTCCCCCGCCGAGGAATTCGTCCGGATAGCGGACGATCTCCACCGTGCGTTCATCGTGGCCCGCGAGCTGTCCCGGCCCCGCAACGCCTCCGGCTGCTCCGAGCACCCCGGCGCGCCCATCGACCCGGACGCGCCGCCCGGTGAGGCCTGTATCTTCTGCGCCGGACGCAAGAGACGCGCGCAGCGCTCCGCGACGACCCCGGAGATGCTCCCGCGCATCCGCCGGGGCGAGCGCAGGCAGTTGCAGCGCAGATTCGAGCGCCCGCCGGGCTGACAAGCCGCCGGGGAGTGGACCACACAGCCCGCGGTCCCGGCGATTCGGCTATCCGCCGCAGTCCGACCATGGTGAACACGACCGTCGTTAAGGTGAACCACATGAGCTCTCCCGCCCGCTTCGACCGCGGCCACACCGACGATCTGATGACCTTTTTGACGGCCAGTCCGTCGCCGTACCACGCCGTGGCCAATGCGGCCGAGCGGCTGGAAAAGGCAGGCTTCAGGCAGTTGTCGGAAACGGACGCCTGGGACGCGGGCAGCGGAGGCCGGTTCGTCCTGCGCGGCGGGGCGCTCATCGCCTGGTTCGTCCCCGAGGGCGCGACCGCGCACATGCCGTTCCGGATCGTCGGCGCGCACACCGACTCCCCCAACCTCCGGGTCAAGCCGCTGCCTGACACGGGCTCACAGGGATGGCGGCAGATCGCGGTCGAGATCTACGGCGGCACCCTGCTCAACACCTGGCTGGACCGGGACCTGGGCCTGGCGGGCCGGCTGAGCCTGCGCGACGGCAGCGAGCGGCTGGTCAACGTGGACCGCGCCCTGCTGCGCGTCCCGCAGCTGGCCGTGCACCTGGACCGGTCGGTCAACAGCGAAGGGCTCAAGCTCGACAAGCAGCGCCACATGCAGCCGCTCTGGGGCCTGGGCGAGGTGCAGGAGGGCGACCTCATCGCCTTCCTGGAGGAGGAAGAGGGCCTGCCGCAGGGCTCGGTGGCCGGCTGGGACCTGATGGTCCACTCGATCGAGCCGCCGTCGTACCTGGGGCGCGACCGCGAGCTCGTGGCCGGCCCGCGCATGGACAACCTGGTCTCGGTGCACGCGGGCGTCGCGGCGCTGGCCGCCGCCTCGACCGCCGACAAGCTGGACCACATCCCGGTGCTGGCCGCGTTCGACCACGAGGAGAACGGCTCGCAGTCGGACACGGGCGCGGACGGGCCGCTGCTGGGGAACGTGCTGGAACGTTCCGTCTTCGCACGTGGGGGCACGTACGAGGACCGCGCGCGGGCCTTCGCGGGCACCGTCTGCCTGTCCTCGGACACCGGCCACGCCGTGCACCCCAACTACCCGGAGCGGCACGACCCCTCGCACCACCCGCGCGCCAACGGCGGACCGATCCTGAAGGTCAACGTCAACCAGCGGTACGCGACGGACGGCAGCGGGCGCGCGGTGTTCGCGGCGGCGTGCGAGCGGGCCGGCGTGCCGTGGCAGACCTTCGTCTCGAACAACTCGATGCCGTGCGGGACGACGATCGGCCCGATCACGGCCGCCCGGCACGGGATCCAGACGGTGGACATCGGCATCGCGATCCTGTCGATGCACAGCGCCCGCGAACTGTGCGGTGCGGATGACCCGTACCTGCTCGCGAACGCGCTGCTGGCGTTCCTGGAGGGCTGACCCCGTGCGGCCGCGCCGCCCGCCGGATCCGGGCGGGCGGTGTGCCGGCTTCGGCCGGGCGGGTCGATCTCGGCGGCGACGCGGTGCGATGAACGTATGGTGACACTCCGTCATGTTGTGCTGGGGTTCCGCCCTTCCCGGCCGACAAGGAGAGTCCCGTGCTCCGCCTGTTCCGCCTGTTCCGCCTGCTCCGCCTCCTCCTCGTGCCGCGCGTCGCGGGCACCGCGGGCATCGCCCTCGCCCTGCTCGTGGCCGCCCCCGCGGCCGCCGCTCCGAAGCCGCCGCGGTCCACCGGTCCGGCGCTATCCCTCGCGAACCCGCGGATCGTCGCGCACTTCGACTTCGCGGCCGGCCAGACGCCGGAGAACATCGTTCTGGAGCCCGACGGCTCCGCCGATCTGACGCTGGCGCTCGCCCGCCAGGTGGTCCGGGTGGACCGGCACGGCGGGAAGCGGGTCCTGGCGACCCTGCCCGACGTCGCCGACCCGCAGACGCCCCTGCTCGGCGTCGCCGTCGTCTCCGGAATCGTCCGCACCCACGACGGGACGCTCTACGTCGGCTACAACACGGGAACCGCCGAGACCGGCATCTACCGGATCACCCCCGACCGCGAGGTCTCCAAGCTCGTCGACATGTCCCCGAAGGGCTTCGTGAACGGGCTGGCCCTCGACGAGCGCCTCGGGCTGATCTACGCCGCGGACTCCGTCCTCGGCACGGTGTGGCGCGTCTCCCTGGACGGCGAGCCCGAGGTGAGCGCCTGGGCCACCGGCGCGGCGCTGGAGCCGACCACCTTCATCGGCGCGAACGGCATCAAGGTGCGCGATCATGCGGTCTGGGTGTCGAACTACGACCGGGCCACGCTGCTGCGGATCCCGGTCGAGGAGGACGGCTCCGCGGGGAGGACCGGGATCCACGCAACCGGGCTGACGGGGATCGACGACTTCGCGTTCGCCGGGCACGGCGAGACGGTGCTCGCCGCACTGAACACCACCGCGAGCGGGCTCGCCCTGGTCCGGCCCGACGGCACCCACACCGTCCTGCTGACCGGGAAGGACGGGCTGTCCGGGCCGACCTCCGTGGCGGTCCGCCACCACCAGGTCTTCGTCACCAGCGGCGCCTTCCTCGACGGCGTCGACCCGAACCTGCTGGTCGCCGACGTGGAGAAAGGCGCCGGGCGGAAGGAGAGCGGCGAGAACGGCGAGACGTTCCCGGCGGCCTAGGCGTCCATCCCCGCGAGGACGAGCGGCAGCCGGGTGGCGCCGTCGGCCGTGACGGTCACCGGTACGCCCCAGTCCTGCTGGTGCACGTGGCAGGCCGGGTACTCGTTCGCCGGGTCGTCGTCGCAGGAGGCCGCCATCGCCGAGACGTGCAGCACGCCCTCGGTGACCTCCGGGTTCAGGGCCAGCTCCCGGAACAGGTCCGTCCCGGTCCCCTCGCCGCCGACCAGCAGCTCCGGCGGGGTCGAGGACACCAGCAGCCGCGTCGACGGCCCGTAGCGGGTGTCGAGCTTCTGCCCGGTCGGCGCCTGGAACACCACGTCGAGCCGGAGCGTGCCCGGGGCGACCTCGGTGGCGGCCCGCTGCGTGCGGTGCGCGACGGCGTCGACCCGTACCGCCTCCTCCGGCAGCCGCAGCCGGGTCAGCCGGTGCCGGGCGGACTCGACGACCACGATGTCCTCGCCGTCCAGCACCGCGTCGCTGGGCTCCCGCAGGTCGGTGGCGAGCGTGGAGACCTGGCCGGTCGCCGGGTCGAAGCGGCGCAGGGCGTGGTTGTACGTGTCGCACACCGCGACCGAGCCGTCCGGCAGGGCGGTCACCCCGAGCGGGTGCTGGAGCAGGGCCTGGGCGGCGTCGCCGTCGCGGTGGCCGAAGTCGAACAGGCCGGTCCCGACGGCGGTCCGCACGGCGTACCCGTCGGCCCCCTCGCCCGCGGGTTCCACGTACCGCAGGGCGCTGTTCTCGGAGTCGGCGATCCACAGCCGGTCCGCGGCGGCCGCGAGCCCGGAGGGCTGGGCGAGCCAGGCCTCCAGGGCGGGCCCGTCGTGCAGGCCCTCGCTGGTGGTGCCGGCGGAGACGGCGACGGTCCCGGTCTCCGGGTCCCAGGTCCACAGCTGGTGCACGCCCGCCATGGCGATCCACACCTTGCCCTGCCACCAGGCGACGTCCCACGGCGAGGACAGGTCCACCTCCAGGGCCGGGCCGGAGGTCGGGGAGCCCTGCCACCACTGGCGGCCGGTCCCGGCGACGGTCTCGACGGAGCCCGTCTCGGGGTCGAAGCGGCGTAGCGCGTGGTTGACGGTGTCGGCGACGACGACGGAGCCGTCGGGGAGCAGGGCCAGGCCCTGGGGCTCGCTGAAGGCGTCCGGCCCGAAGCCGCGCTCGCCGCTGCCGATGCGGCGTACGACGCTCTCGCCGTCGGAGGCCAGCTCCACGAGCTGGTGCCGCGTCGAGTCCGACACGAGCAGGTTCCCGCTCGGCAGCACCAGCGCCTTGCCGGGGAAGCGGAGGTCGGTCGCCACCGGCTCGGGCGCCACGTACGGGCCATCCCCGCGGCGCAGCGTGCTCTTGGCCCCGTGCTCCGCTTCGAGCTCCTCCACGAGCCGCGCGATGGCGTGCGCGTGCCCCTCGCCGGCGTGCTGCGCGACGATGTACCCCTCGGGGTCGATGACGACGAGCGTCGGCCAGGCCCGTACGGCGTACTGCTTCCAGGTGGCCAGCTCGGGGTCGTCGAGGACCGGGTGGTGCACCTCGTACCGCTCGACGGCGTCGACGACGGCCGCGTGCTCGGCCTCGTGCACGAACTTCGGCGAGTGGACGCCGATGATCACGACGGTGTCGCGGTGCTTCTCCTCCAGCTCGCGCAGCTCGTCCAGGACGTGCAGGCAGTTGATGCAGCAGAAGGTCCAGAAGTCGAGGATCACGATCCGGCCGCGCAGCTCGGCGAGGCTCAGATCCTTCCCACCCGTGTTCAGCCAGCCCCCCTTCCCGACCAGCTCGGGAGCACGGAGGCGGGCACGGCGGGGCGCGGGGGTGTGCGCCGGGGCGGCATCGTTCATGCTTCAAGCTTGCCATCCGCGCATGAACGCCCGATCACGGCAGTACGACACCCGGGCCGGCGCCCTCCGGGGCGGGCCACGGGCGCCTAGTCGAAGAGGGCGCTCAGCCGGGGGAGGCGGGTGGAGGTCTCCTTCGTGTCGTCGAAGTCGAAGTCCCAGGACGGGTCCAGCGCGGGGTAGCTGATCGTGAAGGAGTCCGCCGGGAGCTCGCGGCCCGTGGCCGATTCGTACGCCGTCCAGGCGATCGACAGGGCCTCCTCGTCCCACAGCTCCAGGCCCTCCGCCGCCGCCTCGCGCACCGCGGGGTGGTCGGCCAGGGAGTCGGGGTCGGCCAGGGCCAGGGCGAAGGCCTCCTCGCCCTGGGTCAGGAGCCAGCCGCGGAAGTAGTCGAAGCCGTCGTCCGAGCAGCCGCCGTTGATCACGTACGCCGCGGCCCACAGGGGGCTGCGGTAGGACTCCGCCAGCAGGTCCCACAGCACCTGCTGGGCGGTGGCTATCTCGGCCTCGGGGCAGCGCGCCAGCAATTCCGCGGCGCGCGCCGCCACCTGGTCGGGCTGGGCCTCCGTACGGGCCGTGTCGATCAGCTTCCAGAACGTCTGCTTGTCCATGGGGGAAGCCTGGCATCCCCCTCTGACATCGGACGTGCCGTCAGACGGTGAGGAAGGAGTGAAGGGATTCCGTCAGAGCGGTGATGAAGCCCTCCTGCGCCGCCGGGGACACGAGGTCCAGGGAGAGGTACGGGTTCAGGTCCTCCAGCTCCACGAGCAGGAGTTCCCCGGAGGGGGCGCGGCAGGCGTCCACCCGCTGGATGCCGTGCGACAGGGTGTTCCACTCGATGAAGGAGCGGGCGAAGCCGAGGTCGGCCGCCGTGGCCTCGTACGGCTCCAGTTCCCAGCGGCGGGCCGGGTCCGGGGCGTACAGGGCGTACTGGAAGGCGTCGTCGACGAAGTAGAAGGAGACCTCGTACGCGAAGTCGATGCGCGGCTGGATGAGGTTCACCCCCGCCGGGCCCTGCGGGTGCGGGGTGAAGGTCAGGCCTATGGAGTCCGCGCCCTGCTTGGGCTTCACCGCGTACGAGGGCACCGCGGGGAGCAGCGCGAGGTCGGCGGGGTCGTCGATCGTGGGGATGACGGGGTAGCCGGCGGCCGTGAGGTCGAGCAGGTACTGCTTGCCCGCCATGTCGCCGCGGCCCGTGAGCGGGTTGTAGACGCGGGTGCCGGCGGCGAGGGCGGCCGCGCGGAAGGCGTCGTACGCCTCCTGGTAGTGCAGGACCGGTCCGCTGTTGCGGACGACCACCGCGTCGAAGTCCGCCATCAGTCCCGCCGCGTCCAGCGGATGGCACAGGGCGAGCGGGAAGTGCTCGCGCAGCCGGGAGGTGAGGAGGATGTCCTCGTCGCAGTAGCGGCGGCCGCGCGCCGGGTACGCCAGGTCGGTCACATAGAGCAGAGGCATGGCGGAAACCTATCGCGGGCATCGATCCGGGCATGAAATACCTGGTTCGGGACAAAATGCTGGCCCTCGGGGACGACTACTGGATCGAGGACGAGGACGGCAGGCACGCCTTCCTCGTCGACGGCAAGGCGCTGCGCATCCGGGACACGCTGGAGCTGAAGGACCCGGACGGGCACGTCCTGATCACGCTGCGGGAGAAGCTGCTGCGCCTGCGCGACGCGATGACGCTGGAGCGCGACGAGCGCCGGCTCGCCGTGATCCGCCGCAAGCGGCTCTCCCTGCTGCGCAACCACTACCTCGTGACGCTGATCGAGGGCACCGAACTGGACGTGAGCGGGCGGCTCCTGGACCGGGAGTTCAAGATCGAGTACGAGGGGGAGCTCCTCGCGCTGATCTCGCGCCAGTGGTACCGGATCCGCGAGACGTACGCCGTGGACGTGATCCGGGAGGACGCGGACGCGGCGCTGCTGATCGCGGTGGCCGTGTGCGTCATCCGGATGGCGGAGAAGGAGCGGGAGGCCGGGGCCGGTCCCGATGGTGGTCCCGGGCCGTGAGCTGGCCCTGGACGTAGGCGTCGGTGTCCGGCGTGTACGGGCCGCCGTGGTCCAGCAGGAGGTCGGTGATGCGCTGCCACTCGGCGGCCTCGGCGCGGACGGCGGCGTCCGCGGACTCCAGGTCGTCGGCGCCGGCTCCGACGTCGGCGAGCACGGCGTCCAGGGCGGCCTGCGCCTCGTGGTGGGTCATGCCGGTGGCCCGGTCCCGGACCCGCCCGCGGGCCCCGATCTCCGCGGCGGTGGGCTCGTGCGGCTCCAGGGCGGCCTCCAGCACGTCCTGCGCGTCATCCGTCACGGCGCAACCGCCTCCTCGTCTCCTCGTCGCGGAACCGGCGTCCGGTGCCGCCCGTTCCTCCCCTCTGCCCGCAAACCCCGGCTCCAACCTGGGGCCTTCCGGGGTGCCGGGCGCCCCGGAAGGCCCCGGGCGGAGGTCAGCGGCCCAGGCGGCGGTCCTTCAGGGCCGGGAACTGCTCGCGGGTCTCGGGCACCTTCGCCGGGTCCAGGTCCACGGTGAGGACGTCCTCGCCGGGTCCCGCCTCGGCCAGCACCTCGCCCCAGGGGTCCACCACCAGGCTGTGCCCGGCCTGCTCGACGCCCGCGTGCGTACCGGCCAGCCCGCAGGCCAGCACGTACGACTGGTCCTCGACGGCCCGCGCCCGGTTCAGCAGCGTCCAGTGGGCCCGGCGGCGGGCCGGCCAGCCCGCGGCCACCACCATCGTGGTGGCCCCGGCGTCGACCAGACCGCGGAACAGCTCGGGGAAGCGCAGGTCGTAGCAGGTGGCGATGCCGAGGACCTGCTCCGGCAGGGTGACGGTGGTCAGGGAGTCCCCGGCCGACATCAGGACGGCCTCGCCCTGGTCGAAGCCGAAGCGGTGGATCTTGCGGTAGGTGGCGGCCAGCTCGCCGGCCGGGGAGAGGACGAGGGCGGTGTTGTAGAGGGAGCCGTCGCCCGCGCGCTCCACGACCGAGCCCGCGTGCAGCCAGACCCCGGCGTCGCTCGCCGCCTTCGACATCGCCTCGTACGTCGGACCGTCCAGCGGCTCGGCCTCGGTCTCGAACTGCTCGTAGGCGAAGGCGCCCACCGTCCACAGTTCGGGCAGCACGACCAGGTCCGAGCCGGCCTGCTCCCGTACGATATCGGCCACTCGGGCCCGCCGTGAGGCGACCGACTCCCCGTCGGACACCGCGATTTGGATCAGCGAGGCGCGCACAGTACCACCGTCCTGGCATTCGGGCCGTCAACTCCGGCCTACGATCGTCACACGAAAGCGCTGCCGGGGTGCTCACCGGCAGCGTAGTTTGGGAATCAGTCCACACGCTTCCAGAAAACGCGCCACTGAACAGCACGCGAGGGGTCCCGTTGACCGTCCAGCCGCATCCCAGCCTCCAGCCCTATGCCGACGCGTGGACCCACTCCATCGAGGCGATATCCGAGCTGGTCCTCCCCCTGACGGAGGGCGAGTGGAACCGCGCGACCCCGTGCCCCGGATGGTCGGTCCGTGATGTGGTGTCCCACGTCATCGGCATCGAGTGCGAGCAGCTGGGGGATCCGCGGCCGATCCACACGCTTCCGCGGGACCTGCGGCACGTGGTCGACGAGTTCACCCGCTACATGGAGGTCCAGGTTGACGTCCGGCGGCACCACACCGCGCCGGAGATGACCTCGGAGCTGGAGTACACGATCATCCGGCGCTCTCGCCAGCTGCGGAACGAGAAGCGGGATCCGGACACCATGGTGCGCGGGCCGCTGGGCGACCAGGTGACCCTGGAGCACGCGCTGCGGCTGCGGGCCTTCGACGTGTGGATCCACGAGCAGGACCTGCGGGCGGCGCTGGGCGTGCCGGGGAACTGGGACTCGCCGGGGGCGTACGTGGCGCGGGACCTCCTGCTGGCCGGACTGCCGAAGGTGGTCGCGAAGCTGGCCGGGGCGCCGGCGAACTCGGCGGTCGTGATCGACGTGCACGGGCCGGTGGAGTTCATGCGGACGGTGCGCGTGGACGCGCAGGGACGCGGGACGGTGGACGGGACGCCCTCGCTGGGCCCGGCCGTGACGCTGACCACGGACTGGGAGACGTACGTGCGCCTCGCGGCGGGGCGGGTCCGCGCGGGCGCCGTCGCGGACCGGGTGAAGGTCGAGGGCGACGCCGGGCTGGCGGACGCGATCCTGGCCCACTTCGCCGTCACCCCGTAGCCGCCGGGCGGCCCGGGCCGCGCACGGCGCCCCCTCCCGCTCGGCCCCGACCGCGGCCGAGAACCGCTCTGCTCGATGTCACGTCCCTGTCATGGGCGGGACAACGCAGAGCGGGAGAAGGGGGTTTCCGGGGTGTGGTCAAGGATGTCGGCCGCCGCAGTACCGGCTGCGGAGCGGCTCGACTGGTTCACCGACGTGATCGCGCAGGAGCTCGTGCCCACGGCGATCCGCAGTGAACGCGTCCGGGACTTCTGGGCCGAGGCGTCCGTCCTGGACCTCGGCGGCGTGCAGGTGTCCTCGTTCGAGTTCAGCTCTCTGCGCTCGCTGCGCACCGCCGCCCACGTGCGGCGCAGCGATCCCGAGCAGTACCAGCTGGGGCTCGTCACCAACGGAGCCATGTCGCTCGCCCAGAACGGGCACGAATCGGGTCTGTTCACCGGGGACATGGTGCTCTGGGACACCTCGCTGCCGATGGAGTCGGACGCCGTCCCGGACGTGGACGGGGGCCGGGTGCGGGCGATCGTCCTGTCCTTCCCCCGCGATGCGATGCCGCTGCGCGGCGCCCGGGTCGAACGGCTGCTGGCCCACCGGATCGCGGGCGGCCACGGCATGGGGGCGATCCTCGCCCAGTACATGCAGTCGCTGGCGGCGCACGCGGCCGACTGCGGTCCGGCGGAGCTGAACCGGCTGGGAACGGTCGCCCACGACCTGGTCGGCGCCTGCCTGGCCGGGCAGCTCGGCGCGCAGGACGAGCTCTCGCCCGAAGCCCGCACCCGCGCGCTGATGGAACGGATCGAGGCCTTCATCACCCACAACCTCGGCGATCCGCAGCTGTCCCCGTCCGCCGTCGCCGCCCGGCACGGCATCTCGCTGCGCCACCTCCAGCAGCTCTTCCGCGACCGGGGCGAAACGGTGGCCGCCGGGATCCGGCAGCGCCGGCTGGAGCGGTGCCGGGCCGATCTCGCGGACCCGGGGCTCCTCACCAGCCCCGTCCACACGGTGGCGCGGCGGTGGGGGTTCACCAACCCCTCCGTGTTCAGCCGGACGTTCCGGGAGGTGTACGGAGCCAGCCCCACCGAGTTCCGGCAGTGGGCGGTCCGGGAGGCCCTTGCGCGCAAGATCAACGAGCCGTGCACGCCTGGCACATCCGGAGGTGGCGTGCGGCCGTAGGGTCGGCATTCGTCGGCCGCGCCGTGCCGGTGCGGCGGCTTCGGCGGGACTGGACGGGGGTCTGTCCCGCCGGGCCGCCGCCCGGGGCGGGCGGCGGGCGGGCGCACGGACGGCGGACGGACGGCGGACGGACGGCGGACGGGCGGCGGCGTGCAGGCGGCGGACGGGCCGCCGTGCCGGTCAGGCCCGGGTCGGGCTCGGGGAATCCGCGCAGTGGCGGCTCTGCGCGGCCGGCCGGTGGATGCGCTCCGCCCTCAGGGCCGCCGGGCGCAGGCGGAGGATCTGGGTCAGGCCCAGCAGCTCCACCACGAAGACCGACGAGAAGGCGATCCGGTAGTTGTCGCCGGTGGCGTCCAGCAGGAGGCCGACCGCCAGCAGGGTCGTCATCGAGGCCAGGAAGCCGCCCATGTTCGTCAGACCCGAGGCGGTGCCCTGGCGCTCCGGCGGGTTCGCGGGGCGGGCGAAGTCGAAACCGATCATCGAGGCAGGGCCGCAGGTGCCCAGGACGACGCACAAGGTGACGAGGAGCCACATCGGGGCGTGGGGGCCGGGGTAGGCCAGGGCCGAGGCCCACAGCAGCGCCGTGAGCCCGACCGTGCCCAGGGCCAGGGGGATCCTGGCGGACTGGCGGCGGCCTATCAGCTGGCCGTAGACCAGGCCGAAGGCCATGTTCGAGGCCACCACCAGGGTCAGCAGCCCCGCCGCGGTGGTCCGCTCCAGCCCCTGGTCCTCGACCAGGAACGGCATGCCCCACAGCAGCAGGAACACCATCGCCGGGAACTGCGTCGTGAAGTGGACCCACAGGCCCAGGCGGGTGCCGGGTTCCCGCCAGGAATCCCGGATCTGGCGGCGTACGAAGCCCCCGCCGCCCGCACGCGCCGGCGGTTCGTGGCCTTCCGGGTGGTCCTTCAGGAAGAGCACCAGCGGGATCAGGACCACCACGCCCGCGACCGCGCTGCCCGCGAACGCCTGGACCCAGCCGACCCCGTGCAGGACGGGGGCCAGCACCAGCGTGGAGACCAGGTTGCCGGCCATGCCGACCAGCCCCGCCAGCTGCGCCATCAGCGGTCCGCGCCGGGCCGGGAACCACCGGGTGCCCAGCCGCAGCACGGAGATGAAGGTCATCGCGTCGCCGCAGCCCAGCAGGGCGCGGGCCGCGAGGGCCATCCCGTACGAGGGCGAGAGCGCGAAGCCGATCTGGCCGGCCGTGAACAGGACCGCGCCCAGCGTCAGCACCTTCTTGGTGCCCAGCCGGTCCACCATCAGCCCCACCGGCACCTGCATGCCCGCGTACACCAGGAGTTGGAGGATGGAGAAGGTCGAGAGCGCCGAGGCGTTGACGTGGAAGCGGTCCGCCGCCTCCAGCCCGGCCACGCCCAGGCTCGTACGGAAGATCACCGCGACGAAGTAGACCGCCACGCCGATGGACCAGACGGCCACCGCCTTCCGGCCGCCCGGGGGGTCCCGGAAGACTCCGTTCCCCGTCACCGCCCCGACCCCCGCACCAGCGCCTCGACCCGGCCCACGTGGCCCCGTACGGCCGCGGCCGCCGTCTCCGCGTCCCCGGCGCGCAGCGCCCGCAGGATCTCCGCGTGCTCGGCCAGCGACCGCTCCACCCTCTCGGGGTGCGCGTGCAGCAGGGCCACGCCCATCCGCAGCTGCCGGTCGCGCAGCTGGTCGTAGAGGCGGGAGAGGATCGCGTTCCCGGCACTGCGCACGATCTCGGCGTGGAAGCCGCGGTCGGCGGCCATCATCGCCGCGAGGTCGCCCCCGGCGGCGTGCCGGCGCTGCTCCTCCAGCAGTCCGGCCAGCCGCTCCAGCAGGCCGGGCGGGGCCGGCACAGCCCTGCGTACGGTGAACTCCTCGACCAGCAGCCGGGTTTCGATCACGTCGGCGATCTCCTGCGCGGAGACCGGCAGCACCAGTGCGCCCTTCTTCGGGTACAGCTTCAGCAGCCCCTCGGTCTCCAGGCGCAGCAGGGCCTCGCGCACCGGCGTCCTGGACACCCCCACGGCGTCGGCGAGTTCGCCCTCGGTAAGCAGGGTGCCGCCCTCGTAGCGGCGGTCCACCAACACGGCCTGCTTGACGTGTCGGTACACGCGCTCGGCGGCGGGGACGGCGGCTCGTGGAGCGGCGGCGGGGGATGCGGCTGGCGGCATGCGCACAGGATAGATACATGAGGGGTGCACCGGTCACCCCGTCCGGGATGTGGACGGCCTTCGGGCACCGCTGCATCGAAGGATGTACCGGGGCTTCGTCCGGCCGCAGGACGCAACGGCCGCCGGGCGCCGGGACGCTGAGGTCATGGCCCACACCACCCTCGTCGCCCCCGCGGTGGCCCCGACCCGGCTGCCCCTCCTCGACGTCCTGCGCGGTGCCGCCATCCTCGGCACCCTCATGACCAACGTCTGGATCTTCGCCTCCCCCGGCTCCGAGTGGGGGGTGCTGGACGGTGGTCTGGCCGCGCCGGACCCGCTCGCCGACCCCTCCGTCGCGAACATCGCCGAGAGCGCCTTCCGCTTCCTCGCCGACGGGAAGTTCCTCTCCCTGCTCACGCTCCTGTTCGGGGTGGGCCTGGCCATCCAGTACGACTCCGCCGCGCGCCGCGGCGAACCCTGGCCCGGGCGCTACCCGCGGCGGGCCGCGTTCCTCTTCCTGGAGGGGACCGTCCACTTCGTCCTGGTCTTCGCCTGGGACGTGCTGATGGGGTACGCCGTCACCGCCCTGCTGGTGGCCCGGCTGCTCGCCCGCTCCGAGAAGGTGCGGCGGGCCGCGATGTGGACCGCGGGCGGTCTGCACCTGGCCCTGATCGGGCTGGTCACGCTGGGGGACCTGGCCAGGGCGGACTCCGGGCCGAAGACCCCGGATCCCTCCGCGGTCCGGCTGTACGCCCACGGCGGCTACCTCGACCAGATCTCCTTCCGGCTCGACAACGCCCTCGCCCTGCGCATCGAGCCCGTCTTCTCCTTCGGGCTGCTGGTCTTCCTCTTCCTCCTCGGCGTCCGGCTGTACCGCGCGGGCGCCTTCGGGGCGAGCGCGCGCGGGCGCCGGATCCGGGTCCGGATGGCCGCGTGGGGGCTGGGCCTCGGGCTGCCGCTGGGCGCCGCCGCCGCACTGGGCGGCCCCGACCTCTTCGTCCTGGGGCGCTACGGGATCGCCCCGCTGATCGCCGTCGGCTACATCGGCCTGATCGGCTGCGCCCTGGACCGCTTCCGGATCCCGGGGGCCGGCGCCCTCGGCTCCGTCGGGCGCACCGCCCTGTCCTGCTACGTCGGCCAGAACCTGCTCTGCATGCTGCTCTGCTACGGCATCGGGCTGGGGCTCGCCGACCGGCTGTCGGGCAGCGGGCCCTGGTGGGTGATGGGCCTGTGGGCGGGGGTGAGCCTCGTCCTGGCCGCCGCGTCGGGGCTCTGGCTGCGCCGCTTCGGGCGGGGCCCGCTGGAGGCCGCGCAGCACTGGGCGCTCAGCCCCCGCGGACCCCGCCCGCAGCGGCCGTGACCTCCACCTCCAGGACGAACTCGTCGTACGGGGCCTCCTGCGGATACGGCGGCCGGATCTGCGCGAAGCGGATCCGGGCCCGCCCGCCCGGGCAGCGGCCGCGGACGAGGTAGGCCCGCTCCAGCGGGGCGCCGGGCGGCAGCCGCGCGGGCGGCTGCGGGGGCTCGCTCACGTCGCTGACGGAGACGGCGTCCGCGTCCCCGGTGACCTGCCAGGTCCACACGTACCCGCGCGCCCCGCGCCCGGTGAGCCGCAGCTCGTACGACTCACCGGCGCCGAGGGCGATGCTGCGTACCTCCACCCGCCAAGACCTCCCCGCTCAGGCGGGGCCGATCACCGGCCCCTCGTGCCAGCCCGCCCCGTCCCGCCAGTAGTGCTGCAGCTGCCGGTCCGTGCGCAGGACGATGACCTCCAGGTTGAACCCGAAACTGCCCTGGAGCATCCCGGTGACGGCGAGCGCCTCGTGGCCGAAGACGGCGCTGCGGCTCCAGGGGGAGCCGGCGGAGTTGCCGCGCCACCAGTGCTCGACGCGGCCGCCGGCGCCGACCGCGCAGAGCTCGTAGTTCCCGGCGGTGTCCTCGTCGGCCGCCCCGTACTGGGCCTCGATCAGGCAGGGCGCGGAGGTGATCGCGCTGCCGAAGACCTCCCCGGGGCGCCAGGCGAAGCCGTTCGGGTCGTCGCGCCACCACAGCTGCATCCGGCCGTCCGTACGGGTGGCGACGAGGTCGAGGTGGCGGCTGCGAGTCTGGACCAGGGCGGGCCCGTAGTGGGCGATGCCGGAGGCGAAGCGGCCGCCGTCGTTCCAGGTCCAGGGGGCGCCGTTGATCCGCCACCAGTGGTTCAGGCGGCCGTCGGCGGTACGGACGACCACCTCGAAGTTGCCCGGCTTGCCGTAGTCGCTCTGGATGAACGCCGGGGTCGAGCCGATCGCGGCGTCGCCCGGCCCGAAGGCGCCGCCGTCGCGCCAGACCCCGGCGGACTGCTCGTAGTACCAGTGGCGCAGCCGGCCGCCGGTGGTGACGTGCAGGGACTCCATGTTCCGGTTGTAGGTGGTGCCGGTGAAGGCGGGCTGGCCGGAGGCGTCGTTCGCGTACGACTTGGCGCGGGCCCACGGGAAGGGGGAGTCGCCCTCGCGCCACCAGTGCTGGAGGCGACCGCCGCCGGAGGTGGCGAGCAGCTCGAAGTTGCGGTGGGCGCGGCCGTTGCCGCTCTCGTAGACGTTGCCCGCGTGCAGGCGGCGTTTGCTCCACGGGTCGATGTTGGTGCCGCGCAGGCCGCACTTGGCCCAGTAGTCGATGTTGACCTCGCCGTAGGCGATGCGCCCGTGGCCGCCGACGTGGTAGCCCGTCCCCCAGGAGTTCTTGAACAGCCAGCAGCCCGCGGCGTCGTCGTAGCCGGTGATCAGTACGCAGTGGCCCCCCGCGAGGCGGTCGCTGGTGCGGTGGTAGACGCCGGAGCCGAGGCCGAAGAAGTCGTCGTACACGTCGAAGCAGGCGGTGAGCGGGCCGACGGTGTCGAGCCAGACCTTCTGCTGCTCGACGTCGCCGAGGCGTACGTAGTCGGTAATGCGGACGGTGCGGCCGGACCGGTCCCAGCTGGGGGTGTACTCGGCGCGCCAGCCGTCGCGGCGGTCGGCCGGGACGGTGGACGGGGGTGGGGAGTAGGGCCAGCAGTCCGGATCGGCGAGGCCGCCGTTGTCCTTGACCCAGTCGAGGGCGGTCTCGGGGTTGGAGCCCTGGCCGCAGGTGAACTTCAGACCGTCGTGGACGTCCCCCTCGGAGCGCGTGGCCCAGACGTTGTGCTCGATGCGCGCCATGGACTCGACGAGGCCCGCGGCCCCGAAGGCCCAGCAGGAACCGCACGGATTCTGGTCCTTGACCTTGGTGATCCAGGCCCAGCCCCAGCGGGTGCGCCAGTCGACGGCCGCGGGGCGGGCGCCGAGCCCCGCCGACGGCGCCCCGGGCAGCAGGCCGTGGGCGGCCCGGCGGCGGGTGAGGTGCGGGTTGGCGCTCTCGTGGCCGATGAGCGCGGGCAGGTCGACGGCGCCGACCTGCTCGGCGGGCGTGAGGTTCGCGCCCGGTTCCAGGCCGAGCGAGGGCCGGGGTACGGGCTCCTCGTCGGCGAGATGTTCGATGACGGACCAGCGCGCTCGCCGCGATACGAGCTGCGCGCGCAGCTCCCCCACCGTCTGGACAGACTGCTCCGGCATGACCGGCCCCCCAGCGTCAACCGTTGTGTGCAGATCCGGGAGCGTCCACCGGGGGGCGGGGCGCGTCAAGGGTGTCCGCACGGTCGCGCGGTCGCACGGGGGGTCGTACGGGACAGCCGTCCGCCCCCGGCGTCGGAGGGACGCCGGGGGCGGGGGCGGGGCCTGCCGGGGCCTATTCCGCCGGGGCGGGGGCGGCGGCCGGCGTGCCGGGCAGGCCGAGGCCGGTGAACAGGGCCATCACGGTGGTGCCGAGGTCGTTCACGACGTCGGTGGCCTTGGTCTTGGCGTCGGTGGTGCAGCCGCAGGGGCCGGCGGCCTTGGCGACCTCGTCGACGGAGGCCTTGAGGTGGTCGACGGCGGCGGTGACGAGGTCCACGCGGGCGCGGTCCACGGCCTTGGGCTTCGCGGCGACGACCGGGGCGACGGCCGGAAGGGTGACGGGCTGCGCGACGGCGGCGGGCGGCTTGGCCGCCTCGGCCGCGGGCTTGGCCGCTTCGACCGGGGGCTTCGCCGCTTCGACCGGGGGCTTCGCCGCGTCAACGGGGGGCTTGGCCGCCTCGACGGGCGGCTTGAGCACCTCGACCGGAGGCTTGGCCGCCTCGACGGGCGGCTTCGCAGCGTCCACCGGCGGCTTCGCGGCCTCCACCGGAGGCTTCGCAGCCTCGACCGGCGGCTTCGCGACCTCGACGGGCGGCTTCGCGACCTCGACGGGCGGCTTCGCAGCGTCCACCGGAGGCTTCGCGGCCTCGACGGGCGGCTTCGCGGCCTCCGCCGGAGGCTTCGCCACCGCGCCAGGAGGTTCGTCCGCGGGCTGCTTCGGCAGGACCGCCGGGGTCACCGGGGCGCTCGCCGGAGGCTTGGCCGCGGCCTCCGGTACGGCGGGCGCCGCCGGGGCAGCCGGGGCGGCCGCCGCGAAGGTCTTCTTCATGGAGGCCAGCGCCGCGTCGATCTTCTGCTTGTGCGCGGCCAGGTCCGCTTCCGGGAGCTTCCCGTCCGGCGACTTCAGTACCTCCCCGAGGAAGTTCGTGACGGGCGTGATCAGGCTGCCGGCCGACCCCAGGGACGCCACCTGCGCGGTCAGCGCCTCGGCACCGGGGATGGCCCTCTTCGCCACCGGCGCCGACGCCTTCGTCGGGGTGTCGGCCGCACCGGCCAGACCGGGGGACACGGACATCAGCGTCACGCACAGGGCGGCGGGGAGGGTGTAGCGGGTGATGCGGTGCAAGATCTCTCTCCTGTTCAGAGTCGCGGGGCAGGGGATGTGCCCCTGTCCACTCACCGCCACCCGGTCACATTCGGCAACCGGAAACCGACCCGCGGATCGCCGAAACCCGCCCCGATCCACCGCCCGCACGGCCTCGACCTGCATGGATGACTTCCCCGTTCAGCTCCGCCGACAGTGCTGCACCCTCGTGACGCCATCACCCTGAGTGACCCTCCCGCGAGGGGGTCGCGGCGTGCGCGCGAGACCGTACGGGCCGAGTCCGGCGTCGGAGGGCCCCGTTAGGGTTTCCCGCATGGGGACCTGGATCGCGCCGAGCGTCATAGAACGAGAGCTGTACGAAGCCAAGCTCAGGAACGACTGGCCCGCCTACTTCGACGCCCTGGCCGGCGCCTGGCTGTTCGTGCCCATGGCCCGCGGCTACGTCGACGCGCACCCCACCTCGGTACTCCTCGAACCCGCGTACTTCCCGCAGGTCCGCGCCCGCTGCTACGTGGCCTACACGGCGGGCATGCTGCCCGCCCCCACCGCCGACGGGGTCTTCACCCGCCAGAGCCTCGCCTGGTTCGCCGCCAACTTCGGGCCCGGCGACCCTCCCTACCTGGCCGTCAACCCCGGCAGCCCCTGCGAGGCCTTCCTGCCCGCCGCCCCCGGCGACCGCGCCGTGTGGAACGCCCACTGGGACCGGGCCACCACGTACGGCCTGGAGCAGAACAAGGTCCACGGCCTGCACGTCGGGGGCCCGCTGCGCGGCCCCGCCGCCTTCGGCCTCGCCTGCGGCGCGCACCTCTCCGTACGCAACGGCCTGTTCTGGAACGCCCTGGCCTACCACGGCGAGGGCTACATGAAGGAGCGCCGGAAGCTCAAGGACTACTGGGGCATCACCACCCGCGAGGACTGGCAGATCGGCACCGAGCGGCTGCTGACGGCGGACATGGTCAGCGCGGTATGGGAGTTCACGCTCCGCGTCCGCGCCGCGCTCGCCAAGGAGTTCGCCGGGCCGGTGGACATCGAGCACTGGCGGCACGCCACCGAGGCGACCCTCCGGGCCAACGCCGAACGGGCGGCCGAGCCGCTGATCACCCCCGAGGGCGTCACCGTCGCCCGGCCCCGCTCCGCGGCCGAGGTGGAGGGGGAGGTCGCCGGGGTGCAGCGGGTCATCGGCCGCATCACCCGCTACGAGCAGCGCTTCCGCGCCGACGGGATCCTCGGCGAGGGCAGGTTCGTCCGGTCCGTGGAGGCCTGGGACTACGGGCGCGCCTCCCAGATGGCCCGCTGGGGCCTCGGCGCCCGCTTGTGCACGCTCCAGGAGGCCGAGGAGGTCGTCGTGAGGGCCGGGAGGGTCTGCCGGCTCGCCTACCGCTCCTGGGAGGACCTCTCCGCCGGCTTCATCCTCGGCCGCTGCCTCCAGTTCGACGAGGAGGAGTACGGGCACTGGTACACCGACATGGCCGCCACCCACCGGGCACTGATGAGCGATCCGGGCAGCCCCTGGCTCAACATCCCCTGGGACTAGGAGGTGTCTCGGCTTCCCGATCGGGCCGGGAAGCGCCGGCCCCGCCCGACTTTTCCCAGTAGCCGCGAATCCTTGGACGGGCCCGGAAGGCCCCACTAGCCTCGCCCGCATGACCATTGCGCTGAACGACACGGTACGCAAGCTGCTCGACTCCCCGCACCCGGCGGTGCTCTCCACCCTCAACCCCGACGGCAGCCCGCAGAGTTCGGTGGTCTGGGTGACCCGGGACGGCACCGACGTGCTGATCTCCACCGAGCAGGGGCGCCGCAAGCAGCGGAACATCGCCCGTGACGCGCGCGTCGGGCTGACCGTCTTCGACACCGCCAACCCGTTCGTGTACGTCGAGATCCGCGGCACGGCCACGGTCACCGAGGACACGGGCCGCGAGGTCGCCGTCCGCATCGCGGAGGAGTACCTGGGGCCCGGCGGGGGCAAGGAGTACGCCGAGGCGCCGGCCGAGAACCTCCGCCTCGTCGTGCGCATCACCCCGACCAAGGTGCTCGGCAACGCCGCGAAGGCCGGCTAGCCCCTCACCGTCACGGCAGCTGCGGGCGGACCCGCGACCAGGCGTCGACCGCCGCGGCGAGCGGGTCGCCGTCCGCGAGGTGGGGCCGTACGAGGGCCATCCAGGGCAGCAGGAGCTTGATGCGCCGCAGGTGCTGGATGCGCGGTCGCGGCAGCTCGCGCCAGGTGCGGGCCTCCGCGGCCGCCTCCGCCGGGCTCAGGTCGATCAGCGCCAGCGCGTCCCGGCACAGGAGCGCCGGGTCGCCGCCGCGGCCCGGGCCGAACTGCCCGATCAGGTAGCCCCGTACGGCGGCCACCTCGACCGCGCGGTCCAGCGGGTGCGAGCCCTCCCAGTCCGCCTTGCGGTGCGTCGCGGCCAGCGCCACCCTGCCCCAGCGCAGCCGGGTCTCCTCGGGCAGCCAGTCCCCCTGCATCCGGCCCACGGCCAGCGTCCGCAGGGTCGGCGGAAGCGGCTCGTCCAGCAGCGGGGGGTCGGTGGCCAGCCAGGCCTCGAGGTCCTCCAGCGCGTGGCCGCCGGGCGGGACGGCCGTCAGCACCTGCCCCCGCGTGAGCAGCGCGACCAGGGCTCCGGTGAGGTGGACCTTGGCCACGTGCCCCGCGTCGAAGAAGGCCACGGTGCGCCCGTACCGCTCGATCCGGCGCAGTCCGAGCCGCAGTTCCCCGACGGCGTAGACCTGCCCCGCGCGCGCGACCCCGCCGAGGCACCGCACCACGCAGACCCCGCCCGCGACGTCGGCCTCCTCGACGGAGTACACCTGCAACTCGGCGATGGCCACCCCGGCCCCCCTTCCCCGGCGGGGAGGCTACCGCCTGCCGGTGTCAGAGCGCGCCTTGGAGCCCGACCCGGACGCGGCTTACCCGCGATCCGGCCGCCGAGAAGCGGATCGAGCGCGTCCCGCCGACCACCTCCACCTCCTGACGCCCCCGCGGCGTCCCCGTGATGCGGAACGTGCGCTCGGCTTCCGCGAGGATCCCCGAGATCCGCAGGTCCCCTACTCCGGTGAACACGACCCAGAAGTAGAGGGTGTTGTAGGCGCCGCCCCATTCGGGCAACGGGTGGTCGGGCAGCCGTGCGGTCTCGAAGGCGAGCGTGACGGAGGTGTCCCGCTCGTCGATGTGGACGTCGTGGAGGGCGCAGGAGCCCGGCTCCGGCGGGACCTCGTAGAGCGCTGCCAGTTCGGGCCAGCCGGTCATCCGCGGACCCGTCCGTGGTAGGTGTTGTCGTACGTCGGCGGGACCGTCGGGTAGCGGCGGTGCCAGAACGCGTTCCGGCGGTGGTGGGGGCCGTCGTCGGCGCCGTCCTCGGAACGGGTGAAGACGCTCAGGGTGCCCGCCAGGACCGACGCGTTCGCCGTGAACGAGACCTCCGCGCCCGGTGCCGTGATCCGTACGGCCAGCCGGTGCCGGGGCAGTTCGGCGAGGCCGATGTCGGCCGTGACCGGCGGCCGCCAGCCCGCCATCTCGAACTCCTCCACGTGGGAGAACGCGAGCTGGCACTGCAGGGTGTCGGCCGGTTCGCCGCCCTCCCAGCGGTCCGGGTACCTCGGCAGGTCGAGCCGCAGGACGACGGCCGGGGCCCAGCCGTCCAGATGGACCGACCGCAGCCGTACGCCGGCCAGCTCGGGCACCTCGTCGTAGTACGGCGCGAAGACCGCGCCGTTCGCGACGAACCGGTCCCATCCCACGGCTATGCCTCCGGCTCCAGGACCAGGCGGACCTCCGTGACCTCGTAGCCGGCGCGGTCGAAGGCCGCTGCCATGGGGGCGTTGACGGTGTCCGTGGTCGCGGTGATGCGCTCGGCGCCGTCGGCCGCGTGGAAGCGGGTGATCTCCGCCAGGACCTCGTCGATCAGGCCGCGGCCGCGCTGCTCCGGTACGACGCCCAGGTATCCGACGTTGCGGTGGTACGGGGTCGCGGAGGGGATGGCCATGCCCGCGAGCGTGCCGTCCGGAAGGTGGGCCAGGCGCCACCAGGAGCGCTCGCCGGGGCAGTCGAGGTAGAACTCGACGTCCTCGCGGGCCAGCTGTTCGGCGTCCATCGAGCGCAGTTCGTTCTGCGTGTGCAGGTCCAGGCTGCCGGCCGAGAGTCGGGTGAAGGCGTCGAGGAACTCCTCGTCCGTCCCCTCGCGGAAGACGAGCCGCCCGGTGGGCTCGGCGGTCCCGGCCGCCGGGGTCCATTCGTAGCGCAGCCGCTCGATCTCGCGGGGCAGCCCCGCCCCGTACGCGGCCTTCCGGCGCCAGGCGACGCCCTCGACGAGGTCCGGGCGGCCGCGCCAGTCGCCGGGCAGGGAGATGTTGTAGAGCGGGCTCGTCCCGAAGGCCGCGTGCCCGGCGGCGAGCAGCCCGGCGGCGAGCGCGGCCGGGTCGGCGACGGATTCCCGTACCTGGAGGCAGTCGAGCGCGATGGGCCGCTCGCTGTCGGCCCGGCCCCACCACAGCGCGCGGCCCAGGACCTCGCCGTCCTCGTCCTCGGCGAACCAGATCCACTCGGGCCGGAACCGGTTCCCGGCGAGCTCCTCCCGGATCTTCTCGGCGGAGAGGGCCTCGACGGGGCCGTCGGCCGGGTAGGCCAGGGCGCGGTCGAGGTCGGCGGGGTCAGCGGTGGCGGCGCGGAATCTCATATGGCTGATCATCGCCCGGGGATCCGGCCTCTGACGAGGGCTTTTCCGTCACGCCGAAGCCCCCCTCGCGGTGCGGTGGCGAGGGGGGCTTCGGGGGCCGGGCTGCGCCCGGGTACCGCTACGACCAGGTGACGAGGCGGCGCGGGTGTTCCAGGACGGCGGCGATGTCCGCCAGGAACTTCGAGCCGAGCTCCCCGTCGATGAGGCGGTGGTCGAACGACAGCGCCAGGGTGGTGACGTGGCGCGGCTTCACCTTGCCCTTGTGGACCCACGGCTGGAGCTTGATCGCGCCGACCGCGAGGATCGCGGACTCGCCGGGGTTCAGGATGGGCGTACCGGTGTCGACGCCGAAGACGCCGACGTTGGTGATGGTGATGGTGCCGTTCTGCATGTCGGCCGGGGAGGTCTTGCCGTCGCGGGCCGTGCCGACCAGCTCGGACAGGGCCGTCGACAGCTCGCCGAGGGTCTTGGCGTGCGCGTCCTTGATGTTCGGGACGATCAGGCCGCGCGGGGTGGCCGCCGCGATGCCCAGGTTGACGTAGTGCTTGAGCACGATCTCCTGGGCCGCCTCGTCCCAGGACGCGTTGACGTCCGGGTTGCGGCGGATGGCCACCAGCACCGCCTTGGCGATGAGCAGCAGCGGGTTGATCCGCAGACCGGCGAGGTCCGGGTCGGCCTTGAGCTCCTGGACCAGCTTCATCGTGCGGGTCACGTCGAAGGTGATGAACTCGGTGACGTGCGGCGCGGTGAAGGCCGAGCCGACCATCGCCTGGGCCGTGACCTTGCGGACGCCCTTGACCGGGATGCGGGTCTCGCGGGCGTCCCCGGCCGCCGATGCCCCGGCCTGGACGGCTGCGGCTGCGGGTGCGGCTGCGGCCGGAGCCGGCGCCGCCACCGCCTGCGGGGTGATCGCGGCCGCCGCGGCGGCGTGCACGTCCTCGCGGGTCACCACCCCGCCCTCCCCGGTGGGCACCACGGAGGCCAGGTCGATGCCGAGGTCCTTGGCGAGCTTGCGCACCGGCGGCTTCGCCAGCGGGCGCTCCCCGGCGGCGTGGCCGCCGCCGTTCCCGTTCAGCCCGGCGGCGGGGGCGGCGGCAGCCGCCTCCGGCTGGGCCGGTACGGCGGGCAGGGCCACCGGGGCGCTGCCGTTCTGCGCGGCCGGTGCGGCCTTGCGCGGGCGGCGCTTCGTCGAGGCCTGGGAGACCCCGTAGCCGACCAGGACGGGCTGGCGGGCGGCGGCGGCCGGTTCCTCGGCGGCCTCGGCCGCGGCCGGAGTCTCGACGGCAGGGGCGGCGGCAGCGGCAGCCACGGGAGCCTCCGCAGCACCCGTCTGCACCGAGATGATCACCTGGCCGACGTCGACCGTGGTGCCCTCCTCGAACAGCAGCGCGTGCACGGTCCCGTCGAACGGGATCGGGAGCTCCACGGCCGCCTTCGCCGTCTCGACCTCGCAGACGACCTGCCCGTCGGTGACGGTGTCACCCGGCTGGACGTACCACTTGAGGATCTCGGCCTCGGTGAGGCCCTCGCCCACATCGGGCATCTTGAATTCGCGGATCGTCACGGGAACGCTCTCCTCAGTACGCAAGCGAGCGGTCGACGGCGTCGAGCACCCTGTCCAGGCCCGGCAGGTACTCGTCCTCCAGGCGGGCCGGCGGGTACGGGGCGTGGAATCCGCCCACGCGCAGCACCGGCGCCTCCAGGTGGTAGAAGCACCGCTCCGTGATGCGGGCGGCGATCTCCGCGCCCGTGCCCAGGAAGACCGGGGCCTCGTGGACGACCACGAGCCGGCGGGTCTTCTCCACCGAGGCCTGCAGCCCGTCGAAGTCGATCGGGGACATCGAGCGCAGGTCCACGACCTCCACCGACTTGCCCTCCTCGGCCGCCGCGGCCGCCGCCTCCAGGCAGACCTTCACCATCGGGCCGTAGGCCGCCAGCGTGATGTCGGAGCCCTCGCGCGTCACGCGCGCCCTGTGCAGCTCGCCGGGGATGGCGTCGGTGTCGACCTCGCCCTTGTCCCAGTAGCGCCGCTTCGGCTCGAAGAAGATCACCGGATCGTCGCTGAGGATCGCCTGCTGGAGCATCCAGTACGCGTCGCTCGCGTTCGAGGGCGAGACCACCTTCAGGCCCGGGACGTGCGCGAACAGCGCCTCGGGGGACTCCGAGTGGTGCTCCACCGCGCCGATGCCGCCGGCGTACGGGATGCGCACGACGACCGGCATCTTGACCTTGCCCAGCGCCCGCGCGTGCATCTTCGCGAGCTGCGTGACGATCTGGTCGTACGCGGGGAAGACGAACCCGTCGAACTGGATCTCCACCACGGGCCGGTAGCCGCGCAGCGCCAGGCCGATCGCCGTGCCGACGATGCCGGACTCGGCGAGCGGGGTGTCGATGACCCGCTCCTCGCCGAAGTCCTTCTGCAGGCCGTCGGTGATCCGGAAGACACCGCCCAGCTTGCCGACGTCCTCGCCCATGATCAGGACCTTCGGGTCCTGCTCCAGGGCCTTGCGCAGGGACTCGTTGAGCGCCTTCGCGATCGACATCTTCTCGACAGCCATCAGTGACCCTCCTCGAAGGACGCGAGGTAGGCGGCGAACTGGGCGCGCTCCTCGTCGACGAGCGCGTGCCCGTCCGCGTAGACGTTCTCGAAGATCGCCATGGTGTCCGGGTCGGGCATGGCGCGCACGACCTCGCGCACCCGCTTGCCCAGGGCCTCGCTCTCGGCCTCCAGCGACTCGAAGAAAGCCTCGTCGGCCCCGCCGCTCGCCAGCAGGTAGGTCTTCAGGCGCAGGATCGGGTCCTTCGCCTCCCAGGCCTGCGTCTCCTCGTCCCGCCGGTACTTCGTCGGGTCGTCGGAGGTGGTGTGCGCGCCCATGCGGTACGTGAACGCCTCGACCAGGGTCGGGCCCTCGCCCGCGCGGGCCCGCGCCAGCGCCCAGCGGGTGACCGCGAGGCAGGCCAGGACGTCGTTGCCGTCCACGCGGACGCCCGGGAAGCCGAAGCCCTGGGCGCGCTGGTACAGCGGCACGCGCATCTGGCGCTCGGTCGGCTCGGAGATCGCCCACTGGTTGTTCTGGCAGAAGAACACCACGGGGGAGTTGTAGACGGCCGAGAAGGTGAACGCCTCGGCCACGTCGCCCTGGCTGGACGCGCCGTCGCCGAAGTAGGCGATGACCGCGGAGTCAGCGCCGTCCTTGGCCACACCCATCGCGTAACCGGTCGCGTGCAGCGTCTGCGAGCCGATGACGATCGTGTACAGGTGGAAGTTGTTGGTGTTCGGGTCCCAGCCGCCGTGGTTCACGCCGCGGAACATGCCGAGCAGGTTCGTCGGGTCGACGCCGCGGCACCAGGCCACGCCGTGCTCGCGGTACGTGGGGAACACGTAGTCGTCGTCGCGCAGCGCGCGGCCGGAGCCGATCTGGGCGGCCTCCTGGCCGAGCAGCGAGGCCCACAGGCCCAGCTCGCCCTGGCGCTGGAGGGCGGTCGCCTCGCCGTCGAAGCGGCGGGTGAGGACCATGTCGCGGTAGAGCCCGCGCAGGTCCTCGGTGGTGATGTCCTCGACGAAGGAGAGGAACTCCGCGGCGTCGGGGTTGTCCGCTGCGCTGACCCGTTCACCCTCGGGCGTCAACAGCTGTACGAGCTGGGGCTCGGCGTTCTGCGCGGTGGCGGCAGCCTTGGCAGCGGGGGCCTTGGCGGCGCTCGCCGCGCCTGCCGCCCGCTTGGTGCCGCTGCTGCGTCGCGGCTTGCGCGCGGCAGTGCTCTCCACGGTCACGTGTTGCTCCTCCGTCGGTCCGGCTCCCGGGTTCTCCGGGGTCCAGTGCGGCTCACCCGGATCTGTACCGGCACACAAGGGTGGGTGCGCGTCATGTACGGATTCGGGCGTGACAGGTGCCCCGGCAAGTGCCCTGCGCAATGCACGTTACCCAGTGCGCCGCATAACTGCGAAACCCCACTTGACCTGCGTTTTTGCTTGGATTTCCAAGTAAATCGGCAGCGCGGGGAACAACCACTGGTCACAGCCTTGCAGGGGGCCGGAACAACGGCACGTTATCCCGGGTAACGACGGCAGGGAAGGGGTGAGTGTGTGAAACTGAGTTCGTGCGCGAAGACGGAAAAATCAAGGTATTCCTCCTGGACGACCACGAAGTGGTACGTCGTGGTGTCCATGAGCTCCTTTCGGTCGAAGACGACATCGAGATCGTCGGCGAGGCGGGCACCGCGGCGGACGCCCTGGTCCGCATCCCCGCCACCCGTCCCGACGTGGCCGTTCTCGACGTGCGCCTGCCGGACGGCAGCGGTGTGGAGGTCTGCCGCGAGGTCCGTTCGCAGAACGAGGACATCAAGTGCCTGATGCTGACCTCGTTCGCCGACGACGAGGCCCTCTTCGACGCGATCATGGCCGGGGCCTCCGGTTACGTGCTCAAGGCGATCCGCGGCAATGAGCTGCTCAGCGCCGTACGGGACGTCGCGGCGGGCAAGTCGCTGCTGGACCCGGTCGCCACGGCGCGGGTGCTGGAGCGGCTGCGCGACGGCAAGAACGGCAAGGGCGACGACCGCCTGGCCAACCTCACCGAGCAGGAGCGGAAGATCCTCGACCTGATCGGCGAGGGGCTGACCAACCGCGTCATCGGCGAGCGGCTGCACCTGGCCGAGAAGACCATCAAGAACTACGTCTCCAGCCTGCTGTCCAAGCTGGGCATGGAGCGCCGCTCCCAGGCCGCGGCGTACGTGGCCCGGCTGCAGGCCGAGAGGCGCGTCTGAGCGTCCGTACGGCGTGCCCCGGCCGTTCCGGTGGGGTCTGACCAGGCCGTTCCGCCGCGGGGAGCGTTCACTCGGGACCAACGTCCCCGATCATCGGGGCGGCCTCCTCTTTTCGGCCGAGGCATCCGTACCGGAGAGTAGACGCATGTCTCCGGAGGACCTCCACGCCATCGAACTGCTGCGCCGGGTGCCCTACGGCAGGGTGGCCACCAGCATGCGCGCGCTGCCCTTCCTCGCCCTCGCCCGCCACATCGTGGTGGACGGCGACGTCGTGCTGAGAATGCACGCGGGCTTCGGCTACCACCAGGCGTGCAACGGCAGCGTGGTGGCCTACGGCGCCGACAACTTCAATTCCGCGGACGCCCGCCTGTGGTCCGTGCAGTTCACCGGAACGGCCCAGATCATCGAGCCGGCCACCCGGGAACTGGAACTGTTCGGACCGGTTCCGCATTTCGTGGACGGCGCGGTCTTCGACCCCGTCTACATGCGCATCGAGCCCCAGTTCGTCACCGTGCACTCCCTGGCCGGAAATCCGGACAGGGAGTACCAGCACGCCCTCTGAGCTGCGAATTCCCCTACTCGTCGCCCAGCGGGTTGTTCGGCGGGTCCACCGGCGGGCTCACGCTCTTCGACGGCGACGAGGACGGCTTCGACGAGGACTTCGAGGGACTGCTCGACGGCGAGGTCGACGGGCTCGTCGAGGGCGAGGTGGACGGGGAGGTGCTCGGCGTGAACTTGCTGCGGCTCGGCGACGGCACGTGCTCCTCCGACGAACGCGTCGACGGCGCCTCCTGCGAGGGCTGGCTCTGCTGCTCGGACGGCGTGCTCTGCTGTCCGCTCGAAGAACTCTGGACGGCGGGCGGAGTGCTGTCGTCCTTGTTCTGGTTCGACACCGAGTTGACGGCGTACGCCACGCCGCCGGCGATCGCGACGATCGCCAGCACCGCGAACAGCCACAGCTTCCAGCGGCTTGAGCCGCGGTCGTCGTAGCCCTCGTACCCGTCGTGGCCGCCCTGCCCGCCGCCGTGGCCGTGGTTGTCGTACCCGCCCCCGCCGGGGAAGGCCGAGCCGTCGTCCGGGTTCAGCGGCGGCACCATGGGCTGCTGGAACTGCGAGGTGGTGGCGTGCGCCGCGTACGGCTGCTGCCCGCCGGTCTGGCCCATCGGCATCGCCGTGGTCTGCGCCGCCCCGCCGCGACCGTGCGGCAGGGCCATGGTGACCGGGCCGGTGTTCCAGGTGCCCGTGTTCGCGCCCTGGTCGTGCAGCATCTGGAGCGCGTACTGGACCAGTCCGCGCATCTCCTCGGCGCTCTGGAACCGGTCGTCCGGGTCCTTGGCGAGGGAGCGCATGACGAGCCCGTCGAGCTCCTGCGGGATGTGGTGGCCCTCCGGCAGCTGCGAGGGCGGCACCGGCGCGTCCTGCACGTGCTGGTAGACCACCGAGAGCGGGGTCTCGCCGGTGAACGGGGGCCGCAGCGCGAGCAGTTCGTACAGCAGGCAGCCGGTCGCATACAGGTCGGAGCGGTGGTCCACCGCCTTGCCGAGCGCCTGCTCGGGCGACAGGTACTGGGGGGTGCCCATGACCATGCCGGTCTGGGTCATCGTCGACTGGGCGCCGTGCAGGGCGCGCGCGATGCCGAAGTCCATGACCTTGACCGCGCCGGCGTCCGTGATGATGACGTTGGCGGGCTTGATGTCGCGGTGCACGATGCCGTGCTGGTGCGAGTACGCGAGCGCTTCCAGCACGCCCGAGACGATGATGAGCGCCTGCTCGGGGCCCGGGGCCTCGGCGCTGATCAGCAGATCGCGGATGGTGCGGCCCTCGACCAGCTCCATCACGATGTACGGAACGGTGTTGGGGCCGACCTTGTCCTCGCCGGAGTCGTACACGGCGACGACGGCGTGGTGGTTGAGCCCGGCGACCGACTGCGCCTCACGCGTGAAGCGGGCCTTGGAGACCGGGTCCTCCGCGAGGTCGGCGCGCAGCAGCTTCACGGCGACGGTCCGGCCCAGCCGGACGTCCTCGGCGGCGAACACCTCCGCCATGCCGCCGCGGCCGAGGCGGTGGGTGAGCCGGTAGCGGCCGTCGCCGACCAGGCCGCCGGCGCCCCAATGCTCAGGACCCTCGGCCATCCCGGCGCCGTTTCCCTCGGGTTCGGGTGCCATCAGTCCTCGCCGTCGTCTCTCTCGGCCGCCGCTCAGCGGTAGGTCCTTTTCGGGTGCTCCGATGAACGCTACAGCCTCGGAACAGGTCGCCGTTCGGACTATGGCGCGCCGTGGCCCCGTGGTCACGGAACGGGCACCCGGCTTGACGTGTGCTTGCCCTCCGGCAGACTGGGCGCCACATGCGCTCAGCCAGAGGCGTTGGGACACATCCCGAGGGGAAGCAACAGTCATGAGCCAGGACGGCACTCAGGGCCAGTACGCGGGCGGCTCTTTGGCCGGTGGCCGTTACCAGCTAAGGGACTTGCTGGGTGCGGGCGGCATGGCGTCCGTCTACCTCGCGTACGACACGGCGCTCGACCGGCAGGTCGCCATCAAGACCCTGCACAGCGATCTCGGCCGCGAGCAGTCGTTCCGCGAGCGCTTCCGCCGTGAGGCGCAGGCTGTTGCGAAACTGTCGCACACGAACATCGTCTCGGTCTTCGACACCGGCGAGGGCGAAGTGACGTTCAGCGGCCCCGGGGCGGCCGACGCCGCGGTGATGCCGTACATCGTCATGGAGTACGTGGAGGGCCAGCCCCTCGGCTCGGTGCTGGAAGCGGACATCCGCCAGTACGGGGCCATGCCGGCGGACAAGGCGCTGAAGGTGACGGCCGACGTGCTGGCCGCGCTGGAGGTCAGCCACGAGGTGGGCCTGGTCCACCGCGACATCAAGCCCGGCAACGTGATGATGACCAAGCGCGGCCTGGTCAAGGTGATGGACTTCGGCATCGCCCGCGCCATGCAGTCGGGGGTCACCTCGATGACGCAGACCGGCATGGTCGTCGGCACCCCCCAGTACCTGTCGCCCGAGCAGGCGCTGGGGCGCGGGGTCGACGCCCGGTCCGACCTGTACTCGGTCGGCATCATGCTGTTCCAGCTGCTGACGGGCCGGATCCCCTTCGACGCGGACTCGCCGCTGGCCATCGCGTACGCGCACGTGCAGGAGGAGCCGGTCGCCCCGTCCTCCATCAACCGCTCGGTCACCCCGGCGATGGACGCGCTGGTGGCCCGGGCCCTGAAGAAGAACCCGAACGAGCGTTTCCCCACGGCCGCCGCCATGCGCGACGAGGTCGCGCGGGTGATGTCGGCCGGCCAGACCGGGGCGCCGGCCATCGTGCCCGGCTCGCACGCGGGCGGCAGCGGTGCGGGCGTGGGCTCGGCCGTGTTCCCGCCGGTGGACTCGGGGTTCCAGGCGCCGCCGGCCCAGTCCGTGCAGCAGCCGTACGCGCCGACCCCGGCGCCGTCCCCGTACGCACCGCAGACCCCGCCGCCGATGACGCAGCAGCAGCACGGGCAGGGCGGGTACGCCTACCCGCCGCAGCAGCAGCCGGTCCCGCACCAGCAGCAGTACGCCCCGCAGACCCCGCCGCCGTTCACCATCTCCCCGACGGGCTCCACGACCTCGTCCGGCGGGGGCGGCGACAAGCGGAACATGCCGGTGGTCGTCGGCGCGATCGCGGTGGCGCTGTTGGCCATCGGCGGCCTGATCGCGGTGATCTCCATGAACGGCGACGACGACAAGGGCAAGGGCGGCGACACGGCCGCGTCGTCGGGGGCCCCGGCGACCGCCTCGGGCTCGGCCAAGGCCGGCTTCAAGGGTCCGGACACCTCGCGCACGATCGACGCGGCGAAGTGCAAGGACCCGAGCAAGCACTACAGCGACGCCACCAAGTACACGGCGCCGGACCTGCGCTACAAGAACCTGCTCTCGGTCAAGGCGTGCATCCAGGCCTCCGGCGGCAAGTACAAGATCGTCGACAAGGACGAGGCCGTGTACGGCAAGGACACCGTGCTCGACCAGAGCCCGCGCCCCGGGGAAAAGATCGACAAGGAAGGCACGGAGTACACGCTGACCGTGTCGACCGGCAATCCGGAGTAGTCCCGAGCGGAGCGGTTAGCCCGTCCCGGCATCCCGGGCGACCCCGATGGGGCGCCCGGGATGCCGCTTTTGTCCCGGTATGTGAACCTGAGCCCAACATCTCGGCTGCTCGGGACGGGAGGGGCTCCCCGTGACTCAACGCCTCCGCGCTCAGCGCTGGCTGGCCGCGGCCGCGGTGGCCGCCGCCGCGCTGTCCCCCGCCGCCCCCGCAGCGTCGGCGGTGTCCGCCGCTTCCGCCGCCGCCCCGTCCGCGGACGGGCGGGCCGACGCCGCCCGGCCCCTCGCCGCGGCCCTCCCCGGCAGGGCCCCCGCGGCCGCGCCGAAGGCCGACGACACCGACTCCGAGCCCGACCCCGATCCGGTGGCCGACGTACCGCACGAGGCGTACGAGGAGCTCGCCGGCAGCGCCGCCGGGGTCGGCCGGGAGCGGCCCGGGCGGCCCGCCGCCGAGCCGGCGAACCCGGGGACCGTGCTCGCCGCCCGCCCCCTCCTCCCGGTCCGCCCGCACCACCGGCCGGCCGTCCCGCGGCCGGTGCAGCCGCCGCCCCCGGCGAGCCGGCCGAGCCCGCCGGACCCGCCGAGCCCGCCGCCCGTGGTCACCGCGATCGGGACCGGGCCGAACGAGCGCGCCGCCGACCTGGCCGCGCACATACTGCCGCTCGGCACCGGATTCGCCCTGATGGGACTGGGTCTGGGCTACCTCGGAATGCGGTTGCGCAAGGGCCTCTGACGCCCCTGCGACCCCGTCCCGAGCCGGAGGCGAGGGCGCCGGTCCCCCTTTCGACCTACACCTCAGGATGGTTGCGCGCGCCTGCATACTCGGTATACATACTGAGTATGTCGATCCGCCACGGCCTCCTCGCCCTGCTGGAAAGGGGTCCTCGGTACGGCTCTCAGCTGCGTACCGAGTTCGAATCCCGCACCGGCTCCACCTGGCCGCTCAACGTCGGGCAGGTGTACACCACCCTCGCCCGCCTGGAGCGCGACGGCCTCGTCGCGCCCGGCGGCGAGGACACCGCCGGGCACACCCTCTACGCCATCACCGATTCCGGACGCGCCGAACTGCACCAGTGGTACGAGCGCCCCGTCGACCGCACCAACCCGCCCCGTGACGAGCTGTCCATCAAGCTCGCCATGGCCGTGGGCGCCCCCGGCGTGGACATCCGCGCCGTCATCCAGGCCCAGCGGCACGCCACGATCAAGGCGATGCAGGACTACACCCGGCTCAAGGCGCAGGCACTCGCCGCGATCGAGAGCGGGAAGTCCCGCGAACGCGACGACGTGGCCTGGCTGCTGGTCCTGGAGCAGCTGATCTTCCAGACCGAGGCCGAGGCCCGCTGGCTGGACCACTCCGAATCACGCCTCGTACGGCTCTCCCTGCCGGCCGACCGGAGAGCCGAGCCCGAACCACCCCAGGCCGCCGACACCCAAGCCCCCGCGGCCGCCGCCGCACCCAAGCCCCGCGCCTTCCGTACGCCGCGGGGCTGAAGCCACCACCGTCCCAGGGGGACCTCCATGCCTGACCAGCAGTCCGCACCCCACATACAGCCCGGGCCGCCCGCGCCCTCCGCACGGCCGGTGCTCCAGCTCACCAAGCTCGTCCGCACGCACGGCAGCGGCGCCACCGAGGTGCACGCACTGCGCGGCATCGACCTGTCCGTGTACCCCGGCGAACTCGTCGCCGTCATGGGCCCCTCGGGCTCCGGCAAGTCCACGCTGCTCACCCTGGCCGGCGGCCTCGACACGCCCACCAGCGGCCACGTCATCGTCGAGGGCACCGACATCACCACGGCGAGCCGCAAGCAGCTGGCCGCACTGCGCCGCCGCAGCATCGGGTACGTCTTCCAGGACTACAACCTGATCCCGGCCCTCACCGCCGCCGAGAACGTGGCGCTGCCCCGGGAGCTCGACGGGACCTCCGCCCGCAAGGCCCGCGTCTCGGCCTTGGCGGCCCTGGAGGAGATGGGCCTCGGACAGCTCGCCGACCGCTTCCCCGACGAGATGTCCGGCGGCCAGCAGCAGCGCGTGGCCATCGCCCGCGCCCTCGTCGGCGACCGCCGCCTGGTCCTGGCGGACGAGCCCACCGGCGCCCTCGACTCCGAGACCGGCGAATCCGTCCTCGCCCTGCTGCGCTCGCGCTGCGACGCCGGCGCCGCCGGAATCCTCGTCACCCACGAACCGCGGTTCGCCGCCTGGGCGGACCGCGTGGTCTTCCTGCGCGACGGCAGCGTGGTCGACGAGACCCTGCGCAGCCAGGCCGACTCCCTGCTGTCCGGGCAGGCCGGCCGGTGAAGTCCTCGTACCACGCGTGGATCGCGGCCATCCGCATCGCCCGCCGCGACGCCTGGCGGGCCAAGGGCCGCAGCGCCCTCGTCCTCGCGATGATCGCCCTGCCGATCGTCGGCGTGAGCGCCGCCGACCTCACCACGCGCAGCGCCCAGCTCTCCCCCGAGCAGAAGGTGTCCCGCGCGATCGGCACGGCCGACGCCCGGCTGAAGGACTCGGAGCTGAGCGGGCCCGTCTACCAGGACGTCGAGGGCAAGAACTCCATGCCCGTCGGCGGCTACGACAAGTACGACCCCAGGTCCGAGCCGGATCCGAACCGGCTGCCCTCCGCGATCCGACCGGGTGTCCAGTCCCTCAAGGACAGCACGGCGCACACCAAGATCCGCACGCGGTACGGCCTGCTGGAGACCGATCTGCGGGAGATCGACGCGACCAGCCCGCTGGTCAAGGGCATGATCGAGATGAAGCGGGGCCGGCCGGCCCAAGAGGCGGGCGAGGTCGTCACCACGACCGCCTTCCTGGAAGAGTCCGGCTTCTTCGTGGGCTCCGAGTTCCGCGCGCGCGGCTCGGACGCCTGGTACCGGATCGTGGGCGCGTACGAGCTGCCGTCCGACCTCGGGAAGTCCGAGATCCTCGCCCCTCCCGGCACCCTGCTGGCCCCGCTCGACAAGGCCTTCCAGGCCGCCGGCGTTCCCGGGGTGGTCGCCACCGACACCTACCTGGTCAAGGTCGGCGGCGATGGTTTCACGTGGAACATGGTCAAGGCGCTCAACACGAAGAGCGTGCAGGTCGTCTCCCGCGCCGTGCAGCTCGACCCGCCCGCCGACTCCGACGTGCCGTACATCGTCCAGCAGAAGGAACTGGGCTACGACAACCGGGACAGGGGGCTCCCGACCACCGAACTGGCCGTCCTGGCCACGGTCGTCGGCCTCGCGATGCTGGAGATCTGCCTGCTGGCCGGCCCCGCCTTCGCGGTCGGTGCCCGGCGCTCGCGCCGCCAGCTCGGACTGGTCGGCGCCAACGGCGGCGACCGGCGCCACATCCGGGCCATCGTGCTCTCCGGCGGCCTCGTCATCGGCGCCGCGGCCGCCGTCACCGGCACGGTGCTCGGCGTCGCCCTCACCCTGGGGCTGCGGCCGACCCTCGAGGAGTATCTGGGCGCCCGCTTCGGCGGATTCACGTTCCGCCCGCTGGAGATCCTCGGCATCGCCCTGCTCGCCGTCGTGACCGGCCTGCTGGCGGCGATCGCCCCGGCCGTCACCGCCTCCCGGCAGACCGTGCTGGCCTCGCTGACCGGTCGTCGCGGGGTCCGCCGGGCCAACCGGGTGCTGCCCGTACTCGGCCTGATCGCCCTCGCCGCCGGCGCCGCGATCGCCCTCTACGGCACCGCCTCCCGGATGGGCTCCACCGTCGTCGCGGGCGGCAGCGCCATCGCCGAACTGGGCATCGTCGCCCTCACCCCGGTGCTGGTCGGCCTGTTCGGACGGCTCGGCCGCTGGCTGCCGCTGTCGCCGCGGCTCGCGCTGCGCGACGCCGTGCGCAACCGGGGGCGTACGGCCCCCGCCGTGGCCGCCGTCCTGGCCGCCGTCGCGGGCACCGTCGCGGTGGCCACGTACCAGCACAGCTCGGAGATCCAGGCCCGCCACGAGTACGTCGCCGATCTCCCGGACGGCGCCGGTGTGGTGGCGATCCACGAGCTCGGCCGCAGCAAGGACATGCCCGCCGTCCGCGAGGCCCTGGCGCAGGAACTCCCGGTCGCCGTACGGGCGGACGTGGACTACATCTCGTACGGCAAGCCCGGCTGCGAGCGCTTCACCGGCTCCGAGGGCTGCGGCCGGGTCGACATCATGCGGCCCAAGGAGCAGCGCTGCCCGCTCTTCGAGGCCAAGGACGGGATCGACTCGTTCAGCGCCGCGGACAAGAAGGCGCTGCGCAAGGACCCGCGGTGCACGTACAACCGCCACTCCGCGCAGTTCGACGTGGTCGTCGCCGACGAGAAGCTGATGGCGGCGCTCGCGGTCGCCGATCCGGGCGCGGCGTCCGCCCTGAAGGAGGGCAAGGGCGTCTCCTTCGACAAGCGCAACGTCAAGGACGGCAAGGTCACCGTCCGGCTGATCGACAACAAGGACGAGATCTACGAGCCGGGGGTCGATCCGAAGGGGCAGGACAAGGTCTTCGCCGTCCACCAGGCTTCCGACACCGCCGAAGGGTACGGCCTGGAGCTCGTCCTGCCGCCCGGTGCGGCCAAGAGCGCCGGACTGACCACCCTGCCGTTCGCCTCGTACTTCACCCTGGACGGCAAGGCCACCAGCCAGCAGAAGCAGCGGGTGGCCGCGCGGATCGACCAGATCGGGGTGGAGGCCCCCGTCACCATCGAGGCCGGCTACCAGGCCGAGGCCGACATCACGATGCTGGCCCTGACCATCTTCGCGGGTCTGGTCACCATCGGCGCGGCCGGCATCGCCACCGGACTCGCGCAGGCCGATGCCGAGGCCGATCTGAAGACCCTGGCCGCGGTCGGCGCGCCGCCGCGGGTGCGGCGCACGCTCAGCGGCTTCCAGTGCGGAGTGGTGGCGCTGATGGGCGTGGTCCTCGGCTCGGCGGCGGGCATCCTGCCGGCGGTCGGACTGCGGCTGGTCCAGCGCCGGGAGACCGAACACCTCCTGGAGATGGCCGGCGACGCGAACGACTCGCTGTACGTGCCGATCGCGGTGCCGTGGGAGACCCTCGGCGGGCTGCTCATCGTGGTCCCGCTGGGCGCGGCCCTGCTGGCCGCCCTGGTCACCAAGTCCAGCGGCGCCGTGGCGCGGCGCGAGGCGGGCTGACGGTCACTCTGCGTTCTCGCCCCCGTACAGGGTGGATCACGCCCGTACGGGGGCACACCGTGTGAGTAAGACGGTGTGCGAGAGAATGACGGCATGGAGATGCCGAGGAGTGAACGGTCGCAGGACAGCCCCCCGCCCGGCCTGATCGTGGGACAGGACGGGATGCCGGTCGGCGGCGCCGATGACGAGTCGCGCGAGGTCCCGGTGACGGAGATGGTCGAACAGCCCGCCAAGGTCATGCGGATCGGCAGCATGATCAAGCAACTTCTGGAAGAGGTCCGCGCCGCACCTCTGGACGAGGCCAGCCGGGTCCGTCTGAAGGACATCCACGCAGCGTCCGTGAAGGAGCTGGAAGACGGTCTGGCTCCGGAACTGGTGGAGGAACTGGAACGCCTGTCGCTCCCCTTCACCGAGGAGGCGATCCCCTCCGAGGCGGAACTGCGGATCGCCCAGGCCCAGTTGGTCGGATGGCTGGAAGGCCTGTTCCACGGCATCCAGACGGCGCTGTTCGCACAGCAGATGGCCGCGCGGGCCCAGCTGGAACAGATGCGCCGCGCCCTCCCGCCGGGCGCCCCGACGGACGAGGAAGACGGCCACGGCGCCATCCGCTCGGGCCCGTACCTGTAAGCGGCGACGGGTAAGAGCAGCGCTGTGACATAGCGATGTGACATAAGGCCCGGGGTCCCGGGGGCTTGGGCCCCGGGACCCCGGTCCCGTATCTAAGCCTCTATAAGCCTCCCGTAAGTGCAGCTCCCCACAGGGGACATGAGCCGCGCATACTCACAGGTATGACCTACGACGCGATCGTCCTGGCCGGCGGCGCTGCGAGAAGGCTCGGAGGCGCGGACAAGCCCGCCCTCCAGGTCGGCGGGCGCGCCCTCCTCGACCGCGTCCTGGACGCCTGCGCCGACGCCGCCACCACTGTCGTGGTCGGCGGCCGCCGCCCCACCGCCCGCCCGGTCCGCTGGACCCGGGAGGACCCGCCCGGCGCCGGGCCCGTCGCCGCCCTGGACGCCGGTCTGCGCGCGACCACCGCCGAGCTGGTCCTCGTCCTCTCCGCCGACCTGCCCTTCCTCGACCGGGAGACGGTACGGACGCTGCTGCGGGCTCCGGCCGCCGGCGGCGACGGCGCCCTCCTGCGCGATCCGACCGGCCGCGACCAGCCCCTCGTCGCCGCCTACCGCGCCGAGCCCCTGCGCCGCGAGATCGCCCTCCTGGCGACCGAGCACGGCACCCTGTCCGGCCTCCCGCTGCGCGCCCTCACCGCCGAACTCGACCTGGCCAAGGTGACAAACTCCGCGCCACTCGCCTCCTTCGACTGCGACACCTGGGAGGATCTCGCAGCCGCCCGGGCCCGGATCAGGGAGCATGGAAACGTGCTGGACCAATGGATCACCGCCGTCAAGAGCGAGCTGGGCATCGACGTCTCCGTCGACACCAAGACCCTGCTCGACCTCGCCCGTGACGCCGCACACGGCGTCGCCCGGCCCGCCGCCCCCCTGACCACCTTCCTGGTCGGCTACGCGGCCGCACGGGCCGAAGCCGCCGGCGCCGACCCCGCCACGGCGGTCGCCGAAGCCTCCCGCAAGGCCGCCGACCTCGCCCTGCGCTGGGCGGCCGAGGCGGAGGCCGAAGCCAAGACCGAGGCCGAAGCCGAGGACAAGGCCAAGCCCGAGGACAAGGCCGAGACCGAGGCCCGAGAGAACGGCTCAGGATGACCCCCACCGACGCCGACCACGCCCTCCGGGCCCTCGACGAGGCCCTGGCCCTGGTCAGCCGAGACCCCCGCTCGGGCGACGCCGCCGCCGGCGGTGGCCACCGCGCCAGCGCCTGGCCGCAGGCCCGGGATGCCGCGGCCCGCGCCGGCTCCGGCATCCGCCCCCGCACCCACCGGGTCCCCCTCGGGGACGCGCTCGGCGAGGTGCTGGCACAGTCCCTGGACGCCCTCACCGACCTGCCGTCCTTCGACAGCTCCGCCATGGACGGCTGGGCCGTCGCCGGCCCCGGTCCCTGGACGATCCGCCCCGGCGGCGGAGTACTGGCCGGCTCCGACCGCCCCGAGCCGCTCGCCGACGGCGAGGCCGTACAGATCGCCACCGGCGCCCGGGTTCCCGCCGACACCACCGCCGTGATCCGCAGCGAGCACGCGCGCGAGTCCGGCACCCAGCTCCACGCCGACCGGGCCGTCCTCACCGGCCAGGACATCCGCCCGCGCGGCCAGGAATGCCGTTCGGGCGACCTGCTGCTGCCCGCCGGCTCCCTCGTCACCCCGGCCGTCCTGGGGCTCGCCGCGGCCGCCGGGTACGACGAGCTCACCACCCGGCCCCGGCCCCGCGTCGAGATCCTGGTGCTCGGGGACGAGCTGCTCACCGAAGGCCGCCCGCACGACGGCCTGATCCGGGACGCCCTCAGCCCCATGCTCGGCCCCTGGCTCACCCGGCTCGGCGCCGAGGTCACCGCCACCCGGCGGCTCGGCGACGACCCGGCCGGGGCCAAGGCCCTGCTGGCCGCCGTCACGGACTCCGACGCCGACCTGGTCGTCACCACCGGCGGCACCGCCTCCGGCCCCGTCGACCACGTCCACCCCGTCCTGCGCGAAGCCGGCGCCGAGCTGCTGGTCGACGGGGTCGCCGTACGCCCCGGACACCCGATGCTGCTGGCCCGGCTCGGCCACCGCACCGACGGACGCCACCTCGTCGGCCTGCCCGGCAACCCCCTCGCCGCCGTCTCCGGTCTGCTGACCCTCGCCGAACCGCTGCTGCGCGCCCTGGCCGGCCGCCGCCAGCGACCCCGGTACACCGTCCCGGTGCAGGGAGAGGTGCCCGGCCACCCGTACGACACCCGGCTCGTGCCCGTCCTGCTGACCGACGAGCACGCCGTACCGCTGCGCTACAACGGTCCCGCGATGCTGCGCGGCGTGGCCGCCGCCGACGGGCTGGCCGTCGTACCGCCGCACGGCGCGCGCGACGGACAGGACCTGGAGATCCTGGACCTGCCGTGGGTCTCCGGAGGATGTTTCACGTGAAACTTCACGGCCACGATGCGATGGCCCGCGGCGCCGACGAGAAACTCGTCTCACGGCGCATCAAACTGCCCAAGCGGATCGTGGAGAAGCCGCTCCTGCAGGTCGGCAAACGCCTGTTGATGGCCCTGTTCGTGCTGTTCCTGACGGTCATGATCGTGTGGCTCGACCGCGACGGCTACCACGACAACGCCAACGAGCAAGTCGACTTCCTCGACTGCGTCTACTACGCCACGGTGACGCTGTCGACCACCGGCTACGGCGACATCGTCCCGTACAGCGACAGCGCGCGGCTGACCAACATCCTGCTGATCACCCCGCTGCGCGTGCTGTTCCTGATCATCCTGGTCGGAACCACCCTGGAAGTCCTGACCGAGAAGACCCGGGAAGAGTGGCGGCTGAACCGCTGGAGGAAGAACTTGCGTGAGCACACGGTCGTCGTCGGCTTCGGCACCAAGGGCCGCTCGGCCCTCCAGACGCTGCTGACCACCGGCCTCCGGAAGGAGCAGGTCGTCATCGTGGACCCGAGCGCCAAGGTGATCGACATGGCCAACGCGGAGGGGTTCACCGGGGTGGTCGGCGATGCCACCCGCTCCGATGTCCTGCTCCGCGCCGAGCTCCAGAAGGCCCGTCAGATCGTCATCGCCACGCAGCGGGACGACACGGCCGTACTGGTCACGCTGACGGCGCGGCAGATGAACCGGGGCGCGAAGATCGTCGCGGCGGTCCGCGAGGAGGAGAACGCGCCGCTGCTGCGCCAGTCGGGAGCCGACGCCGTCATCACGAGCGCGAGCGCCGCCGGCCGGCTGCTGGGGCTCTCGGTGCTGAGCCCGAGCGCGGGCACGGTGATGGAGGACCTGATCCACCAGGGCAGCGGGCTCGACCTGATCGAACGGCCGGTGAAGAAGGCCGAGGCCGGCAAGGGGGTGCGCGAGACGGATGACCTGGTGGTCAGCGTGTTGCGCGGCCACCGGCTGCTCGCGTACGACGACCCGCACGCCAGCCCGCTCCAGCTGACGGACCGTCTCATCACCATCGTGCGCGCGGCCCCGCCCGCCTCGCCGACGGTGACGCTGGGGCCCGCGGACTAGCCGATCGGTCACGGAGGTGGCGTACCCTCCGGGCCATGCATGCGATCACCATCGAACAGCCCGGCGGCCCCGAGGCCCTCGTCTGGGCCGAGGTACCCGATCCGGTGGCCGGCGAGGGCGAGGTCCTCGTCGACGTCGCGGCGAGCGCCGTGAACCGCGCCGACGTCCTCCAGCGCCAGGGGTTCTACGATCCCCCGCCCGGCGCCTCCCGCTACCCCGGCCTGGAGTGCTCGGGGCGGATCGCCTCCATCGGGCCGGGCGTGTCCGGCTGGGCGGTGGGCGACGAGGTGTGCGCCCTGCTCGGCGGGGGCGGGTACGCGGAGCGCGTGGCCGTCCCTGCGGGGCAGCTGCTGCCGGTCCCGGCGGGGGTGGACCTGGTGACGGCGGCGGCCCTGCCCGAAGTGGTCTGCACCGTGTGGTCGAACGTGTTCATGGTGGCGGGCCTGCGCCCCGGAGAGACGGTGCTGGTGCACGGCGGCTCCAGCGGTATCGGCACGATGGCGATCCAGCTGGCCAAGGCGGTGGGCGCGACGGTGGCGGTGACCGCGGGCGGCCCGGAGAAGCTGTCCCGCTGCAAGGAGCTGGGCGCGGACATCCTCATCGACTACCGCGAGCAGGACTTCGTGGCGGAGCTGCGGGCCGCCACGGGCGGCGCCGGGGCGGACGTGATCCTGGACATCATGGGAGCGAAGTACCTGGCGCGGAACCTGGACGCGCTGGCCGTGAACGGCCGGCTCGCGGTGATCGGACTGCAGGGCGGGGTGAAGGCGGAGCTCAACCTGGGCGCGCTGCTGGCCAAGCGGGCGGCCATCACCGCCACCTCGTTGCGGGCCCGGCCGCTGGAGGAGAAGGCCGCCATCGTCGCGGCGGTGCGGGAGCACGTCTGGCCGCTGGTGGCCGCGGGCCGCGTCCGCCCGGTGGTGCACGGGTCGTTCCCGATGCACGAAGCCCCCGAGGCTCACCGCACGATGGAATCGAGCACGCACGTGGGCAAGCTGCTGCTCACCACCTGACGGCCGCGCCGCCGGGCCCTCTCCCCGGGCGGGGAGAGGGCCCGGCGGGCCATGCCGTTACAGCGAACGCAGAAGCACCGCCGGGGACTCCACGCAGTCCGCCACGTAGCGCAGGAAGCCGCCCGCCGTTCCGCCGTCGCAGACCCGGTGGTCGAACGTCAGGGACAGCTGGACGACCTGGCGGACCGCCAGCTCGCCCTGGTGGACCCACGGCTTCGCCATGATCCGGCCGACGCCGAGCATCGCCGCCTCCGGGTGGTTGATGATCGGCGTGGAGCCGTCCACTCCGAACACCCCGTAGTTGTTCAGGGTGAAGGTGCCCCCCGTGAGATCGGCAGGGGCCAGTTTCCCGGCCCGGGCCACCTCGGTGAGGCGGGCGAACTCCGCCGACAGCGACTCCGGGTTGCGCGTCTGGGCGTCCCGGACCACCGGGACCACCAGCCCGCGCTCCGTCTGCGCCGCGAAGCCCAGGTGCACGGAGGGCAGGCGGACGATCTCGTTCGCCGCGAGGTCCACGGTCGAGTTGAGCTCGGGGTACTTCGCCAGCGCGGCCGTGCAGATACGGGCCAGCAGCGCCAGCACCGAGATCTTCGGCCCGCCCACGGCGTTCATCGCGGCCCGCGCCGCCATCAGCTCGGTCGCATCGGCGTCGACCCAGCACGTGGCGTCCGGGATCTCCCGGCGGCTGCGCGACAGCTTCTCCGCCACCGCGCCCCGCAGGCCCTTCAGCGGCACCCGCTCACCCTGCACCGCCGCCGCCGGGGCGGCCGCGGGGACCGGCTCCGGCGCCCGGCGCGCCGCCTCGACGTCCGCACGCAGGATCAGCCCCTCGGGACCGGACCCGCGCAGCGCGCGCAGGTCGATCCCGTGGTCCCGCGCCAGCTTGCGCACGAGCGGCGAGATCACGGCGACCGGACCCGTCGCGACGGGAACGGGAGCAGCGGCGGGAGCGGGTGCGGGAGCAGCGGCGACGGCCGGCGCTGCGGAGCCAGGTCGCACCCGCCTCCGACGCGCCGTGCGCGAGTGGTCCGTCCCGTAGCCGACCAGGACGTTGCCCGAGCCGGAGTCCTCGGGCTCCGCCACCTCGTCCGCCCCCGCACCCACCGCCACCGTGATCAGCGGTGCTCCGACGGGGAGTTCCGTGCCCTCCTCCCCGAACCTGGCGGTGACCACACCGCCGTACGGGCACGGCACCTCCACCATCGCCTTGGCCGTCTCGACCTCGACCACCGGCTGGTCGATGGCGACGACGTCGCCCACCGCCACCAGCCAGCGGACGATCTCGGCCTCGGTCAGTCCCTCCCCGAGGTCGGGGAGCTTGAACTCCATTACCTGCGGCATCAGTTCTCCCACTGCAGGCGGGCCACGGTGTCCAGGATCCGGTCCACACCGGGCAGATGGTGCTTCTCCAGCATCGGCGGCGGGTACGGGATGTCGAAGCCCGTCACCCGCAGCACCGGCGCCTCCAGGTGGTGGAAGCACTTCTCCTGGATGCGGGCGACGATCTCCGCGCCCGGTCCGGCGAAACCGTTCGCCTCGTGGACCACCACCGCGCGCCCCGTGCGCCGTACGGAGGCCACGACCGCCTCCTCGTCGAAGGGGACGAGCGAGCGCAGGTCCACGACCTCGAGGTCCCAGCCCTCCTCGCGCGCCGCCTCGGCCGCCTCCAGGCACACCGGCAGCGAGGGCCCGTAGGTGATCAGCGTGGCGCTCGTGCCGGTACGCCGGACGAGTGCCTTCCCGATTCCCGGCACGGCCGCCGGCGCCGCCGGGTCCCACTGCGCCTTCGACCAGTAGAGCCGCTTCGGCTCCAGGAAGACCACCGGGTCGTCGCTCGCGATCGACGCGCGCAGCAGCCCGTACGCGTCCTCGACGGTCGCCGGGGTCACCACGTGCAGGCCGGGGGTGGCCACGTAGTAGGCCTCGGAGGAGTCGCTGTGGTGCTCCACCCCGCCGATCCCGCCGCCGTACGGCACGCGGATGGTGATCGGGAGCGGCATCGCGCCGCGCGTCCGGTTGCGCATCTTCGCCACGTGCGAGATCAGCTGCTCGAAGGCGGGGTACGCGAACGCGTCGAACTGCATCTCCACGACCGGCCGCAGCCCGTACATGGCCATGCCCACCGCGGCGCCCAGGATCCCGGCCTCCGCCAGCGGGGTGTCCGTGCAGCGCTCCTCGCCGAACTCCTTCGCGAGGCCGTCCGTGATCCGGAAGACCCCGCCCAGCGTGCCGACGTCCTCGCCCATGACGTGGACCGTCGGGTCCTCCGCCATCGCGTCGCGCATGGCCCGCTGCAGCGCCTGCGCCATCGTCGCCGGCTTCACGGCCACCGTGGTCACGACTGCTCCTCCGCGTCGAGCTCGGCGCGCAGCATCTCCGCCTGCTCGCGGAGCCGGCCGGTCTGCTCCGCGTAGACGTTTTCGAACAGGTCCATCGGGTCGAGCACGGGCTCGGCGTTCATCCGGTCGCGCAGGGTCGCGGCCATCACCTCGGCGGCGTCCTTGGCCTCCTGGATGCCCGCCTCGTCCAGCATTCCGCGGGCGGTCAGCTCGCGCTCCAGCAGCTCCACCGGGTCGTGCGCCTTCCATGCCTCGACCTCGGCGTCACCGCGGTAGCGGGTCGCGTCGTCGGCGTTCGTGTGGGCCTCGATGCGGTACGTGACCGCCTCGATCAGCGTCGGTCCGCCGCCGGCCCGGGCCCGCCGGACGGCCTCGGACAGCACCTCGTGCACGGCGGCGATGTCGTTGCCGTCGACGAGGCGGCCGGGCATCCCGTACCCGACGGCCTTGTGGGCCAGGGTGGGGGCGGCCGTCTGCTTGGCCAGCGGGACCGATATGGCGAAGCCGTTGTTCTGGACGAGGAAGACCACCGGGGCCTGCCAGACGGCCGCGAAGTTCAGCGCCTCGTGGAAATCGCCCTCGCTGGTGCCGCCGTCGCCCACCAGGGCGAGCGCGACCACGTCGTCGCCGCGCAGCCGGGCCGCGTGCGCCAGGCCGACCGCGTGCGGCAGCTGGGTGGCGAGCGGGGTGCTCAGCGGGGCGATGCGGTGCTCGCGCGGGTCGTACCCGGTGTGCCAGTCGCCGCGCAGCAGGGTCAGCGCCTGGACGGGGTCCAGGCCGCGCGCCACGGCCGCGAGGGTGTCGCGGTAGCTCGGGAAGAGCCAGTCCTGCTCCTCCAGGACCAGCGCGGCCGCGATCTCGCAGGCCTCCTGGCCGACGGTGGAGGGGTACACGGCCAGTCGGCCCTGCCGGGTGAGGGCGGTGGCCTGGGCGTTGTAGCGGCGCCCGCGCACCAGCTCGGCGTAGCACCGGCGCATCAGCTCGGCGTCGAGCTTCGCGGCGGCCGGCGTGCCCAGCACCCGGTACGGCTCGGGGTCCGGGAGCAGCGGGGCGGCATCCGTACGGGGCCTCCAGGCGGGCGGCGGGGTGGATCGGTGGGACGCACCGGCACCGGGCAGCTCTTGGACCGTCATGGCGGCGTACACCTCCTCGTGGGAAGTCGTCTGGACGCCCCGGGGTGTACCCCCGACGGTGGCCGGGGGATGTGAGGCGCCTCACCAACCGATTGTTCGGTCGATGGCGCAATTTGGCTACAGGCGGCTCCAGGCTGTGGACAAAGTGGCGCCGGGGCCCTGGGATGGGTGCAGGACGTCCAGGAGAGGGAGGCAGTGGGCAATGCCGGATGAACAAATGGCCGCATCGGGTTCCACGCCGGGTTCGGCACAGGTGCCACCGGGAGGTGCACCTTCGGCCCCACAGACCCCGCCCAGCCCGCCGCGCCCCCTGGATCCCATCGACCGTTCGATCATGCGCCTGCTCCAGGCGGACGGCCGCGCGTCGATACGCTCGGTGGCCGAGCAGGTCCACGTCTCGCGCGCGAACGCCTACGCCCGGATCAACCGGCTGATCGACGACGGCGTGATCCGCGGGTTCACGGCCCGCGTCAACCACGAGAGGGCGGGCCAGGGCGCCTCCGCGTACATCACCCTGAAGATCGTCCAGAACTCCTGGCGCACGGTCCGCGAGAAGCTCCGCGAGCTCCCGGGCGCGGCTCACATCGCCCTGGTCAGCGGGGATTTCGACGTCCTCCTGCTGGTCCACACGCCGGACAACCGCACGCTGCGCGAGCTGGTCCTGACCCGCCTCCAGTCCATCCCGGAGGTCCTGTCGACCCGCACGCTGCTGGTGTTCGAGGAAACGGATCTGCTCGATTCCGGCCTCGGCCCGAACGGCGCCCAGGCGATCTCCGAGGAGTAGCCGGCCCCGGGGAGCGGCCGCGGGAACGACAGAGCCCCGGGAGGGCCGTGAGGGCCTTCCCGGGGCTCTGTACGAGACCGGTTCCGCGCTTACTTGGTCTCGTAGTAGCCGAACATGTCGACGATCAGGTCGGTGGTGTCCCAGCTCTGGTTCCAGAAGTCGACGACGCCGTTGACGCCGCCGGAGCTCGCCTGGACCAGGTTCGGGACGGTCTGGCCGGCCGTCCAGTTGAGGGTGGACGACGTGGGCCGCGCCGGGGTGACGTCGGTGCCCTTGTCGTAGTCCTCCGGGTGGTTCGGGTCCGGGGCGACCGACAGGAACCCGTCCTGCTTCGTGTTGGTCACCGTCGTGTTCAGGACGTACCCCGCGATGCCCTCCTCGTCCGTGGAGATCGGCATCCAGATGTAGCCGCGGGCGTACATCGGGCCGTAGCCCCAGGCGCGGGTGTCGAGCATGCGGCGCGGCGCGAGGGGCATGAAGGCCCCCGAGCTGTCGGGGCTGTAGTAGCCGACGACGTCGACGATGACGTCGGTGCCCGCCCAGGCGCCGTTGAAGATGTTGACCTTGCCGTCGGCACCGACGGGGACGATCACCGAGTTGGCGACGGTCTGCTTGGCCTTGAAGTTCACGTTGGACGTGTTCGGGGCCGACTGGCCGCTCGGGTAGGCCGTCAGGTGGCCGTCCTCGCGCGGGTTGGTGACGGTCACGTTCAGCGCCACGGCGGTGGCGTTGGAGGGCACGTACCAGCCGCCCAGCTGCACGCCGATGGTCTTGCGGCCGCCGACCTGGCCCTGGGGCGCGCCCTGGCCGGAGCGGGTGTCCACCGCGCGGACCGGGGTCATCGGGGTGTAGCCGCTGGCCGCGGTGCGGGTGAAGTAGCCCGTGATGTCCGCGATCAGGTCGATCGGCGTCCAGCTGCCGTTGTAGAGCTCGACGGTGCCGTCCTTGCCGACCGGCACGATGACCATGTTCGGGACGGTCTGCGCGGCCACGAAGTTGACGTTGGACGTCGTCGGGCGCGTGGTGCCACCGGGGAACACCGTCACGTGACCGGGGTTCGAGGTGTTGGTCGCGGTGACGTTCAGGGCGACGGCCGTGACGCCCGCCGGGATCTTGCCGTTGCCGGCGATCTTGACCTTGGTCGAGGAGTACGCCTGGACCATGCCCCGCGGGGCTCCGGTGCCGTCCCGGGTGTCCAGGAGGCGGGTCGGGGCGTACGGGGTGAAGTCCGAGCCGACCGTCGAGAGCGGCAGCTCGTTGACGGACTCGGCCTGGTTCACCGTGTCCGTGACGGTGACCTTGACCTTGTACTCGCCGAGCTCGGCGTAGCTGTGCTTGAGCGACACCTCCTGGCCCGGGTAGGCGTCGGTGCCGTCGGTCGAGCCGTCGCCCCAGTCGTAGGTGACCTTGAGGGTGGCGCCCGCGACGCTGACGACCTGGGCGCGCAGCTCGATGCCGTGCGCGGAGAAGCTCTTCGCGTCGAGGACGAGGCCCAGCTCCGGGTTGCCGGCGGCGGCGGTCTCCGCGCCCTGCGCGGTGGCGCTCGGGGCGGACTTGCCCTTCGCCGCGGGCAGGGCCTTGCGGACCGAGTTGCCCTTCGGGCTGTGGAAGGTCTTGGCGTCGGCCGTGCCGAGCTTGGACAGGTCCGCCGCGGGAGCGGACGCCCCCTTGGCCACCGGCGCCGACGGCCCCCCGGCCGGACCGGCCGCCTGGGCCAGGCCCGGGATGAAACCAACGCTGGCCGCGACGACAACGGCAGCGGAAACTACAAGACGGCGACTGCGCACCGGCCCCCCATTTTCTGTTACTGCTTGAACGCGTTCGAAAGCTCGTTCATCGTACAGAGTTCGCACAGCAATTCATCAGAAAATATTCGGCAAGATCGTACGGATCATGACGGGGAGCTAGCCGCGCACCGTCCGCAGTCCGTCCAGGGCCATGTGGACCACCGCGTCGGCCAGCTGGTCCGCCGTCGTGCCCGGGTGCGGGCGGTACCACTCGACCAGCGAGTTCACCATGCCGAAGAGCAGGCGGGTGGCCAGCCGGATGTCCACGTCCGCCCGCAGGTCCCCGTCCGCCGCCGCGGCCTTCAGGAGCTCCGCGACCTGGTGGTCGAACTCGCGGCGGCGCTCCAGGGCCCAGCGCTCGGTCCGGGTGTTGCCCCGCACCCGCAGCAGCAGCGTCACGTACGGGAGCTCGGCGACCAGCACCTCGACCGTGCGGCGCGTGACGTACTCGACCCGCTCGACCGCCCGGCCGCGTACCGCGCCCGGCTCCTCCAGTACGGCGAAGAGCCCGTCGAGCGCGCGGCTGACGGCCCGCTGCAGGAGCTCCTCCTTGCCCGCCACGTGGTGGTAGATCGAGGACTTCGAGATGCCCGCCGCCTTGGAGAGGTGCTCCATGGAAGTGCCGTCGTACCCGCGCTCGTTGAAGACCTGGACGGCGACGGACAGGAGCGTCTCGGGGGTGTAGGTGTCCCGCTTGGCGGTGGTCATGCGGTCTCCTCCGCGGCGCTCTCGTCGCTGTCGTCGCCGCCTTCTTCGCCCTCGGTGTAGCCGAGCTTGAACAGCGCCAGCGAGGGCGCGTAGCGGCCGCCGGGACAGCGCTCGTCGAGGTGGTGCAGCAGGTCGTACGCCCAGTCGCGGCCGAGCCGCTCGTGCCATTCGGACGGACCCAGCGGGTAGTTGACGCCGAGCCGCATCGCCGTGTCGATGTCCTCGGCGGTGGCCGCGCCGCGCGCGACGGCGTCGGCGGTCAGGTCGATCAGCATCGCGACGGTGCGGGCCACGATCATGCCGGGCACGTCGCCGATGACGGAGACCTTCTTGCCGAGCTTCTGGAAGAGGCCGACCGCCTCGGCGAGGGTCCGCTCGCTGGTGTCCTCGCCGGCGGAGAGCGCGATCCGGGTGGCCCCGCGGTAGTCGAGCGCGAGGTCGAAGTAGACGACGTCGGCGAACTCGATCGAGGTCTTGCCGTCCGCGAGCACCAGCTGGCCCTCGCCGGGCAGCTGGATGTACGGGCCCCCGTGCTCGGTGGAGGTGACCGCGATCCCGGCCTCCTCCAGGAGCTCGACGAGCCCGGCGGCCGGGCCGAGGTCGCCGACCACGGTGACCTTGTCCGGGGCCTCCTCGGGACCGGCGGTGTGCGGGGCCGCGGCCTCGGCGTCCGGACCGTAGGGGAACCATCCGTGCCCCGATTTGCGGCCCAGGCGGCCCGACTGGACCAGCCGGCGCTGCGAGAGGGACGGGGTGAACTTGGGGCTCCGGAAGAACGACTCCCACACGGAGCGGGTGACGGCCTCGTTGACGTCCTGCCCGATCAGGTCGGTCAGCTGGAACGGGCCCATCTTGAAGCCGCCGCTCTCGCGGAGCACGGCGTCGATGGTGGCCGGGTCGGCGCCCTGCTCCTCGTGGACCGCGAAGGCCTCGGCGTAGAAGGGGCGGGCGATCCGGTTGACGATGAAGCCGGGGGTGTCGGCGCAGCGGACCGGCGTCTTCCCCCAGCCCAGCACGGTGCGGTACGCGAGCTCCGCGGCACCCGGGTCGGTCGCGAAACCGCTGACCACCTCGACGAGCGGGAGCAGCGGGGCCGGGTTGAAGAAGTGCAGGCCGAGGAAGCGGCCGGGGTGCGCCAGACCGGCGGCGAGCTCGGTGACGGAGAGGGAGGAGGTGTTGGTGGCCAGCAGGGCGTCCGGCGAAACCACCTCTTCCAGCGTTTCGAAGAGCGCGCGCTTGACGGCGACGTCCTCGACGACGGCCTCGATGACGAGCGCGGAGCCCGCGAGGTCGGCGAGGGCGGAGGCCGCTTCGATCCGGCCGATCGCGTCCTCGGCCTCGGCGCGATCGAGGCGGCCCTTGGCGGCCATGCGGTCGACGCGGTCCTGGACGATGCCGACGCCGCCGGCGGCGAGGCTGGCGTTGATGTCGTAGATCAGCACCCGGTGACCTGCGAGAAGGGCGACCTGGGCGATGCCCTGCCCCATGGTGCCGGCGCCGACGACCGCCACAGTGCGGGACCGCTCGATTGCTGTCATGTCCTGATCCTCCCGCACCGGGTTATCCACAGGTCCGCCGGGCCCTCTTGTCCCGACCGATCGTTCGGTTACTCTAACTCCAGTCTGCTCTTCTTCACCCGCCCCTGCCTGATCTCAGTCTGCGACCCAGCCTGATCTTGCCCGGCTCAACGAGGAGTTGGTCCCTGATGGCCGCCGAGCTCACCGTCCACCAGCTGTCCGACAAGCACCGGTCCACCCTGGACCAGGCCCTGGCGGCCATCCGCAGCCGCGCCTACTGGTCTCCGCATCCGGAGCACCCCAAGGCCTACGGGGAGACCGCGCCGGCCGACGGGCTCGCCGCGTTCGAGGCCGTCCGCGGCACCCGCTTCGACCTGGGCCAGCCCGGCACCGACGGCTGGACCGGCGGGGAGGTGTCCCCGTACGGCCCCGAGCTGGGCGTCGAGTACCCGCACGTCGACCCGGACGTGCTCCTGCCCGCGATGAAGGCCGGCATGGGCGCCTGGCGGGACGCCGGGCCCGAGGCGCGCGCCCTGGTCTGCATCGAGATCCTGGCGCGGATCGGCGCGCGGACGCACGAGTTCGCGCACGCGGTCATGCACACCAGCGGCCAGGCCTTCATGATGGCGTTCCAGGCGGGCGGCCCGCACGCGCAGGACCGCGGCCTGGAGGCGGTGGCCTACGCGTACGAGGAGCAGACCCGCGTCCCCGGCCAGGCCGACTGGTCGAAGCCGCAGGGCAAGAAGGACCCGCTGGAACTCGGCAAGACCTTCACGGCCGTCCCGCGCGGCATCTCCCTGATGATCGGCTGCAACACCTTCCCGACCTGGAACGGCTACCCGGGCCTGTTCGCCTCCCTGGCCACGGGCAACGCGGTGCTGGTCAAGCCGCACCCGCGGGCCGTGCTCCCGCTGGCCCTGACGGTGAAGACGGCCCGCGAGGTCCTCGCCGAGGCGGGCTTCGACCCGAACCTGGTGGCGCTGGCCGTGGAGCGGCCGGGCGAGGGCATCGCCAAGACCCTGGCCGTCCGCCCCGAGATCAAGCTGATCGACTACACCGGTTCGACGGAGTTCGGCGACTGGCTGGAGACCAACGCCCGCCAGGCGCAGGTCTACACGGAGAAGGCCGGCGTCAACACGGTCGTCGTGGACTCCACCTCGAACTACAAGGGGATGCTGTCCAACCTGGCGTTCTCGCTGTCCCTGTACAGCGGCCAGATGTGCACCACCCCGCAGAACCTGCTGATCCCGCGCGAGGGCATCCAGACGGACGCCGGCCACAAGTCTTACGACGAGGTCGTCGCCGACCTGGCGGCCTCGGTCGGCGGACTGCTGGGCGACGACGCCCGGGCCAACGCGCTGCTCGGCGCGCTGGTCAACCCGGACGTCAAGACCCGCCTGGAGGCGGCGGCCGGGCTCGGCGAGGTCGCGCTGGCCTCGCGCGAGGTGGTGAACCCCGAGTTCCCGGACGCGGTGGTCCGCACCCCGGTCATGGTCAAGCTGGACGCCGCCAAGGCCGACCCGGAGGCCCCGTACCTGTCGGAGTGCTTCGGCCCGGTCTCGTTCGCGGTGGCCGTGGACTCGACGGCGGACGCCCTGGAGCTCCTGCGCCGCACGGTGCGCGAGAAGGGCGCGATGACCGTCGGCGCCTACACCACGTCGGCGGACACCGAGCGGGCCATCGAGGAGGTCTGCCTGGAGGAGTCGGCGCAGCTCTCGCTGAACCTGACGGGCGGGGTCTACGTCAACCAGACCGCGGCCTTCTCGGACTTCCACGGATCGGGCGGCAACCCGGCGGCCAACGCGGCCCTGTGTGACGGGGCCTTCGTCTCGAACCGCTTCCGCATGGTGGAGATCCGCCGCCAGGCCTGAGGCCACGGCGGCGGCGGGCCCGGCGTGGCGGCGCCGGGCCCGCTTGACCCTCGACCTGGTGGAGGTCCCAGAGTCGTGGGTGTGGAGAGCGACATGCGCAGCATCGGCGAGATGGGCCGGGACAGCGGGCTGGGGGTGAGCGCCCTGCGGTTCTACGACCGCGCGGGCGTCCTCGTACCGGCGTGGGTGGATCCGGTGACCGGATACCGCTGGTACGCGCCCGAACAGCTCGGCGAGGCCCGGCTGCTGGCTCGGCTGCGGCGCTCCGGGATGCCGCTCGCGGACATCCGGCTGGTGCTGGCCGGCTGGGCCGGAGGGGACACCGGCCTGGTGCCCCGGCTGCTCGACGGGCATCTGCGACGGCTCGAGCGCGGGCTGGCCAAGGCGCGCGAGGAACTCTCCACGGTACGAGCCCTACTCGGACACAAGGAGACCTCCATGACCACCGCCACCGCCGCCACCGCCCGGCTGACCGTGCCGGGCGGCGAGCTCGCGGCCGCCCTGGACGCCGTGCGCTTCGCCGCCGGAACCGACCCCGAGCTGCCCGTGCTCGGCGGGATCCACTTCGACATCGAGGGCGATGCCCTGCACCTGGTGGCCACGGACCGCTATCGGATGGGCGTCGCCCGCACGCCCACCACCGGCCACGGCGGCGGGCGGGTCCAGGTCACCGTGCCCACCCCGCTCGCGGACGCGATGCGCGCCCTGCTGACCGGCGGGGCACCGGCCCGCCTCACCGTGGACGGGGGGAAGGTGGAACTGGAGACCCAGGGCCGCCAGACCGCCGGGCAGAGCCTCGGCGAGGAGTTCCCCGACTACCGCCGCCTCACGCGACTGCCCGAGGGCCGCCGCCTCACCCTGGACGTACCGGCCCTGCGACAGGCCCTCGCCGCGCAGGACGGCGAGGTGTGCGTCCTCGTCCTGACGGACACGGTGACCGTCGGCGACGACGACTCCAGCGGCGACCGGGTCGGGGTCAACCCCGCCTTCCTGCTCGACGCGCTGGCCGCCGGGGACGAACTGCTGCTGGAGTACATCGGGCCCAAGGCCCCCCTCGTCCTGCTGCGCCCCGACGTCGAGGACGTCTTCTCGCTCCTGATGCCGGTCAGTCTCGAGGCGTGAGCTTCGGCCCGCCCCAGTGGAAGAGGGTCATGGCCACGCTGGTGGCCAGGTTGTAGCTGGAGACCTGCGGGCGCATCGGGAGGGCCACCAGGTGGTCGGCCCGTTCGCGCAGCTCGGGCGAGATGCCGTGCCGCTCCGAGCCGAAGGCGAGCAGGGCGTCGTCCGGGAGGGTGAGGGCGCGGATGTCCTCGCCCTCCGGGTCGAGCGCGTACACCGGCCCCGCGGGCAGGGTGTCGATGCCGACCCGGTCCACGGTGGTGGCGTAGTGCAGACCGGCTCCGGCGCGGACCACGTTGGGGTGCCAGGGGTCGAGATCGCCCCGGGTGACGACGCCGGTGGCGCCGAAGCCCGCGGCGAGGCGGACGACCGCGCCGACATTGCCGAGGTTGCGGGGGTTGTCGAGTACGACGACGGGCGCCGTCCGCGGCCGCCGGTCGAGCCGTGCCCGCCCCGCGGCCCGATCGGGCCGTACGGCCAGCGCCGCCACCCCGGTGGGATGCACCCGGTTCAGGAGCGTCCGCAGCTCGCCCCTGCGCACCAGCCGGCCCACCTCGCCCGCCACATCCGGAGCGAGCTCGTTCGCCAGCGCCCGTACGGCATCGGGATCGTCGGCCACGACGACCCGCACATCCGCCCCGAACCGCAGGGCGTGCTTCAGCGCGTGGAACCCGTCGAGGAGTACGAGGTCCCCCCGCTCCGCGGTCTCCCGCCACTCCCGCCCGCTTTGCTCCAGCTCACTCATACCGCTGAGGGTAGTCAGCCGGTCGGCGCCCGCTCGGCCCCGGACCCGCCTCCGCCCGCGGCGGCCGCCCACCATCGCCCCGTCACGCCGGAGGCCCTGGCTCCCAGCCAGAGCAGGAACGCCGTCGGCAGGAACACCGCGTCAGCGGCGATCATCGCCAGGGAGAAGAACGGCAGACCCAGCAGCACCGCGATCCCCGCGTGCTCCAGCATCATCAACGCCAGCAGCACGTTCTTGATCCGCCGGTTGAACACCGTGAACGGGAAGGCGACCTGCACCGCCACCGTCCCGTACGACAGCAGCATCACCAGCACGCCGCTCCCCGCCAGGATCCCCGACAGCCCCGGCCACGGCGTGAAGTAGTCCAGCCCGAGCGGGTAGTACAGCGCGGTGCCGTCCTGCCACCGCGAGCCCTGGATCTTGTACCAGCCGGCCGTCGCGTAGATCAGGCAGACCTCCGCCATGATCACCAACAGCCCCGCGTTGTGCACCAGGTTCGCCAGGACGTCCAGGACCGCCCGCCCCTCGCCCTCCGGCTCGTACCGGTCCACCATCCACCACAGCGCGCACACGACCCACAGCGCGGCGAACGCCGCCAGCCAGCCGGAGCCGAACCGCTCCGTCACCGCCCCGTACGCGAACACCGCGCCCAGTACGCCCCACAGCACCGGCCCGGCCGCCCCCGCCGAGGCAGACCCGCGCAGCCGCGCGCGCCGTGCGTCCAGCGACCACACCTGCGCGCACCGGGTCAGCACCAGGTAGATCGCCATCAGGTGGATGACGTTGTCCCCGCCGTCGCCCATGAACACGCTGCGGTTCTGCAGCGACAGCACCCCGACCATGAACACCACGGACGTCGCGCGCGTACGCCAGCCCAGCATCAGCAGCAGGCTCGACAGCACCGACACCGCGTAGACGGTCTGGAACCACCATTCCGAGTCCGACCACATCAGCGCCGAGAAGGCGTGGTTCGAGGCGATCAGCCGCTCCGCCAGGGCGAAGCTCCAGGGGCCGTGCGGCCCGTACAGCTCGCCGCGGTTCGGGAACTCCCGCAGCAGGAAGAACAGCCAGGTCGCCGAGAAGCCGATCCGCACGACGGCGCTCTGGTACGGGCCGAGCGCCCGCCCGCTGACCCGGGCGACGGCCCGGCCGGCGGCGGCCCGCGCCGGCGCCAGTGCGCGCGCCGGTGCCCGCGCGGCCGGTGCCCGTCTCACACCGTCCACCACGGCAGCTCCCGGTAGTACGTCTGGGTGTCGGTCTTCTCGTCGCTCCACGGCGGCGCCGGCACCGCCCGCGTCACCGAGCGCAGCTGGATCCGTACGATCCCGCCCCGCACGGCCCCGTCCTCGGCGAGCCGGTTCAGCGCGATCCGCCGCAGGTACTGCTCCGACAGTTCGCCGCGCTCGCCGATCGGCTTGTTGTCCTCGTCGTGCGAACCGGTGAAGAAGTCCCAGGCCCGCCGGAGCTCGTTCTGCCGCGTGTGGCTCGGCAGCAGGCTGTGCCGGATCGCCGCGGCGTCCTGCGCGGACAGGTCGCGCCAGTCGACGGAGATCAGCTCGCCGCCGAGGCCGCTGCGGACCTCGGCCCGTACTTCCACGGCGATGTTCTGCTGGAGCGGGTTGGGGGCGAAGAGCTTCCAGTTCTGCTCGAACTCGGGGTAGATCCAGTCGTCGACCGTCCGCGCGTGCTGCTTGCTCACCGTGTTGGACGGGGCGACGTGCAGGAAGACCAGCGCCAGGTGAGCGCAGGCGGCGAGGCCCACGGCCGCGAGGGCCAGGGCCGTGACGACGCGGTACGGGGCGGACAGGCCAGCGATCCCGGGGGCCCGCACCGGCGCGGCCCGGTCGGCGGGCGGCGGGGCGGCCGCCGCGGCGGGGGGATCGGCGGGGGGCACGGCCTCCGGATCGATCGGCGGACGGGCCGACGGGACGGGGACGGCCGCCGCTGCGCCGGGCGGCGGACCGCTCGGGGGACCGGCCGGCGGAACGGCCGCTTCCGCGGGCTCGCGCTCGTTCGATTCCATCCCGCCCCGATCATCCGGCGTCCACAGGGTTGACCTCAGAGGTTGACACCCTACGGGCCGCCGACCCACCATTGAAGAGTACGAACCGAACGATCGGTCGGTCGGGCGGTCAACAATCTCTGGCAGGGGGCCGGGATGGTGGCAGTGACCCCGGAAACGGGGCAGGACTCAGGCCTCGGGGCTGACCTCGGGGCACAGCTCGCGGCGGCCTTCGATGCCGCGGTGGCGGCCGAGGAGCGCGTCGAGCCGCGGGACTGGATGCCCGAGGCGTACCGCGCCTCGCTGGTCCGCCAGATGGCCCAGCATGCCCACTCCGAGATCATCGGAATGCAGCCCGAGGCCAACTGGATCACCCGGGCGCCCTCGCTGCGCCGCAAGGCGATCCTGATGGCCAAGGTCCAGGACGAGGCCGGGCACGGCCTCTACCTGTACAGCGCCGCCGAAACCCTCGGCACCAGCCGCGACGAGCTGCTCGACAAGCTCCACTCCGGCAAGCAGAAGTACTCGTCGATCTTCAACTACCCCACCCTGACCTGGGCCGATGTCGGCGCGATCGGCTGGCTCGTGGACGGCGCGGCGATCACCAACCAGGTCCCGATCTGCCGTTGCTCGTACGGTCCGTACGCCCGCGCGATGGTCCGGATCTGCAAGGAGGAGTCCTTCCACCAGCGCCAGGGCTTCGAGCTCCTCATGGCGCTGTCCAAGGGCACCGAGGCGCAGCACGCGATGGCGCAGGACGCCGTGAACCGCTGGTGGTGGCCCTCGCTGATGATGTTCGGCCCGCCGGACGACGAATCGGCGCACTCCGCCCAGTCCATGGCCTGGCGGATCAAGCGGCACTCCAATGACGAGCTGCGCCAGCGCTTCGTGGACATCGCCGTTCCGCAGGCCGAGGCGCTCGGCCTGACCCTGCCCGACCCGGACCTCAAGTGGAACGAGGAGCGCGGGCACCACGACTTCGGCGCGATCGACTGGGCGGAGTTCTGGGACGTGCTCAAGGGCAACGGCCCCTGCAACGAACAGCGGATCGGCCAGCGGCGCCGGGCCCACGAGGAAGGCGCCTGGGTCCGCGAGGCGGCCGCGGCGTACGCGGAGAAGCACAGCGCACACCACGCCGTACAGAGCACGGCGACGAACGAGGAGGCAGGGGTATGACGCAGAACTGGCCACTGTGGGAGGTGTTCGTGCGCTCGCGCCGCGGCCTCTCGCACACGCACGCGGGCAGCCTGCACGCACCCGACGCGGAGATGGCCCTGCGCAACGCCCGCGACCTCTACACCCGGCGCGGCGAGGGCATCTCGATCTGGGTGGTGCCCTCCACCGAGATCACCGCGTCCTCGCCGGACGAGCGGGACCCCTTCTTCGCGCCCTCCGCCGACAAGCCGTACCGGCACCCGACCTTCTACGAGATCCCCGAGGGGGTGCACCACCTGTGACCAGCACCGATGCCGTTCAGTCCGATGCCGTTCAGCCCGATGGCGTCCAGGCCGACGTCGCCCGGTCGGCGGCCCTCGCGCTCGGGGACGACGCGCTGATCCTCTCCCACCGCCTCGGCGAGTGGGCGGGACACGCCCCCGTCCTGGAGGAGGAGGTCGCCCTCGCGAACATCGCGCTGGACCTGCTCGGCCAGGCCCGCGTCCTGCTGTCCATGGCCGGCGACGAGGACGAGCTGGCCTTCCTGCGCGAGGAGCGGTCCTTCCGCAACCTCCAGCTGGTCGAGCAGCCGAACGGGGACTTCGCCCACACCATCGCCCGCCAGCTGTACTTCTCCTTCCACCAGCACGAGCTCTACACGGAACTGGCGGCCGGTGACGGCCCGTTCGCCCCGCTCGCGGCCAAGGCCGTCAAGGAGACCGCCTACCACCGCGACCACGCCGAGCAGTGGACCCTGCGGCTCGGCGACGGCACGCAGGAGAGCCGCACCCGCATGCGGGCCGCCCTCGACGCGCTGTGGAAGTACACCGGCGAGATGTTCCAGCCGGTGGACGGCGTCGACGGCGTGGACTGGGCCGCCCTGGAGGGCCGCTGGCTGGCCGCCGTGGGCGGCGTACTGGAGCGGGCCGGGCTCGCGCTGCCCGAAGGCCCGCGCACCGGCGCCTGGGCCGCCGGAGCGGGCCGCCAGGGCCTGCACACCGAGTCCTTCGGCCGGATGCTCGCCGAGATGCAGCACCTGCACCGCAGCCATCCGGGGGCGTCATGGTGACGGACGAGCCGCGCACCGCGGCCCCCGCGGCCGGGCCCGCCTCGCCGGGGGCCCCGGAGGCCATGACCCGCCTGGAGGCGGAGCTCGCCGAGCTCGCGGGCTCGGTCCCCGATCCCGAACTGCCCGTCCTCAGCCTCGCCGAGCTGGGCGTGATGCGGGGCGTGCGGATGCATGAGGACGGCCACGTCGAGGTCACCCTGACCCCGACCTACACCGGCTGCCCCGCCATCGAGGCCATGTCCGCCGACATCGAGCGGGTCCTGACCGGCCACGGCATCCCGGACGTGCGGGTGCGCACCGTCCTGGCCCCGGCCTGGTCCACCGACGACATCAGCGCCGAGGGGCGGCGCAAGCTCGCCGAGTTCGGCATCGCCCCGCCGCGCCCGCACGCGGCCGGCGGGCCGGTCCCGGTCACCCTCTCGGTCCGCTGCCCCAACTGCGGATCGACCGACACCGAACTGCTCAGCCGGTTCTCCTCCACCGCATGCAAGGCGCTGCGCCGCTGCACCGCCTGCCGTGAACCGTTCGACCACTTCAAGGAGCTGTAGATGGCCGCGTCCACGCCGTCGCCCACGTCGGGCTCCGGGCGCCCCGCGCGCCACGGCGCCTTCCACCCGCTGACGGTGGCGGCGGTCGACCGGCTCACCGACGACTCCGTGGCGCTGACCCTGCGCGTCCCCGAGGAGCTGCGCGGCGAGTACCTGCACGCCCCCGGCCAGCACCTCACCCTGCGCCGCCGCACCCCCGAGGGCACGGAAGTCCGCCGCACGTACTCGATCTGCTCGCCCGCCCCGGCCCCCGCGGGCCCGGGACCGGCGGCGCTGCGGGTGGGTGTGCGGCTGGTGGAGGGCGGCGAGTTCTCCACGTTCGCCCACAAGGAGATCGCCGCCGGGGACGTGCTGGACGTGATGGTCCCGGCCGGGCGGTTCGTCCTGGAGCCGGCCGCCGCTCCGGCCGCCGGGCACTATGCGGCGATCGTCGGCGGCAGCGGGATCACCCCGGTGCTGTCGATCGCCGCCTCGCTGCTGGCGGCGCGGCCCGATGCCCGGTTCTGCCTGGTCCGCAGCGACCGCTCGGCCGCGTCGACGATGTTCCTGGACGAGGTCGCCGACCTCAAGGACCGCTTCCCCGACCGCTTCCAGCTGGTGACCGTCCTCTCCCGCGAGGAGCAGGAGGCCGGGCTGCCGTCCGGCCGCCTCGACGAGGAGCGGCTGAAGGCGCTGCTGCCCGCGCTGCTGCCGGTCGCGGAGGTGACGGGCTGGTTCCTGTGCGGCCCCTACGGGCTGGTCATGGGCGCGGAGCGGGCTCTGGGCACGCTCGGCGTCCTGCGGACCCGGATCCATGAGGAGATCTTCCACGTCGAGGACACGGCTGCGCCGGCCCCGGCCGCCACCCCGTCCCACGTACGGGTCACCGCCCGCCTCGACGGCCGCTCGGGGACCTGGCCCGTCCAGGACGGCGAGTCCCTGCTGGACGCCGTGCTGCGCAACCGCGCGGACGCCCCGTACGCCTGCAAGGGCGGGGTCTGCGGCACCTGCAGGGCCTTCCTGGTCACGGGCGAGGTCCGGATGGACCGCAACTTCGCGCTGGAGTCGGAGGAGACGGAAGCCGGGTTCGTGCTGGCCTGCCAGTCGCACGCGGTGACCGAGGAAGTGGAGATCGACTTCGACCGCTGAGTCTGTCCATTTCCTCCATCCTGCTCTATCTTGACGCACCGTCAGGTCCGGACCGGGCCTGACGGGATCCGGTGCGCGCGGGAGGACAGGCAGTGGACTTCACCTTCACCGAGGAGCAGCAGGCCGCCGTCGAAGCGGCGAGGGCCGTCTTCGCTGACGTCGCCCCGGACGGCGTGCCCAGCCCCGCGCTGACCCCGGGGGCCGTCGCCGAGGACTTCGACCGGCCGCTGTGGGCCAAGCTCGCCGCGTCCGACCTGCTGAGCCTGGTCCTCGCCGAGGAGCACGACGGCGCGGGCCTCGACGCGATCGCCCTGTGCCTGGTGCTGCGCGAGGCGGCGAAGGTGCTGGCCCGGGTGCCGCTGCTGGAGCACTGCGCCACCGCCATGGCCGTCCAGGCCCACGGGAGCCCCGAACTGGCCGCCGCCCTGCTGCCCGCCGCCGGGCGCGGCACGCTCGTCCTCACCGCCGCCGCCCACGGCCGCAGCGGGCACGATCCCGCCGAACTCGCCGTCACCGCCCGCCGCGAGGGCTCCGGGTGGACCCTCGACGGGGTGCAGACCGCCGTCCCGTGGGCGCAGGGAGCCGACTGGATCGCCGTACCGGCCCACACCGGCGAGGGGGAGGCCGTCCTGGCGCTCGTCCCGCGCACCGCCGAGGGGCTCACCCTGGCCGACCAGGTCTCCACCAGCGGGGAACGGCTCGCCGAACTCGCCCTGGACGGCGTGCGGGTGCCCGCGAGCCACCTCATCGAGACCCCCGGCGCCTGGGAGCGGCTGCGCCAGCTCCTGGCCACCGGGACCTGCGCCCTGGCACTCGGCCTGGGCGAGAACGTGCTCACCATGACCAGCCAATACACCGGCAAGCGCGAACAGTTCGGCTTCCCGGTGGCCACCTTCCAGGCCGTCGCGGTCCAAGCCGCCGACCGCTACATCGACCTGCGCGCCATGGAGGTCACCCTCTGGCAGGCCGCCTGGCGGCTCGACGCCGCGACCGGCGGAGCCGGCGGCCCGCTGCCGAGCGCCGGGGACGTCGCGGTCGCCAAGATCTGGGCCTCCGAAGGGGTGCGCCGGGTCGTCCAGACCGCGCAGCACCTGCACGGCGGCTTCGGCGCCGACACCGACTACCCGCTGCACCGCTACCACGCGTGGGCCAAGCAGCTGGAGCTCCAGCTGGGCCCGGCCGCCGCCCACGAGGAGGCGCTGGGCGACCTGCTGGCCGCCCACGCCCTCGCCTGACGTTCCGGAGCCCGGACCAAAGCCGGGACCGGAGCGGAGCCGGAGCCGGAACCGGAGTCAGAGCACGAAGGCCGGGTTCCCGTGGTCGGTCACCATCGGGCGCCCGGCGCCGTCCCAGGCCTGCATGCCACCGTCGATGTTCACGGCGTCGATGCCCTGGCGCACCAGGTACTGGGTGACCTGCGCGGAGCGCCCGCCGACCCGGCACATCACGTGCACGCGGCGGCCGTCATCGACGGCCTCCGTCAGCTCACCGAAGCGGGCCACGAAGTCGCTCATCGGGATGTGCAGGGCACCTTCCACATGTCCGGCAGCCCATTCGTCGTCCTCCCGGACGTCGAGGACAAAGCCTTCGGAGGGCACCGCGGCGGCGTCCACCGAGGGAAGCGGTCCGAAGTTCATACGTCGCCTTCTCTCATCGCAGATCTGTGTCCCAACCTATCCAACGAGCGCGGCGAGCTCGGCCTCACGCTTCGCGACATCGGCGAGCAGCTGTTCCGCGATCTCCTCCAGCAGCCGGTCCGGGTCGTCCGGAGCCATCCGCAGCATCGATCCGATCGCGCTGTCCTCCAGCTCGCGCGCCAGCGTCGCCAGCAGCTCCTTGCGCCGTGCCAGCCACTCCAGCCGGGCGTAGAGCTCCTCGCTCTCGTTCAGCTGCCGCACGGCCTCCGGCACGGGGCCGGCGGCCCACTCCTCGGCCAGCTCGCGCAGCAGCTGCTCCTCGCCCCGCCCGTACGCCGCGTTGACCCGCGCGATGAACGCATCGCGGCGCTCGCGCTCGGCCTCGTCCCGGGCGAGGTCCGGGTGCGCCTGGCGGACCAGCTCGCGGTAGAGGCGGCGTACCTCCTCCGTCGGCCGCACCCGCTGCGGGGGCTGCACCGGTCGGTCGGTGAGCATCGCGGACGCGTCGTCGGAGATGCCGGACGAGTCCATCCAGTCGTGGAACAGCTCGTCCACCCCGGGCATCGGCATCACCAGCGCGCGGGCGTCCCGGGCCCGTCGCAGATCCTCGGCGTCGCCGCTGCGCTCCGCCTTCGCCTCGGCGATCAGCGCATCCAGCTCGTCGAGCCGCGAGTACATCGGGCCGAGCTTCTGGTGGTGCAGCCGGGAGAAGTTCTCCACCTCCACCCGGAAGGTCTCCACCGCGATCTCGAACTCGATCAGCGCCTGCTCGGCGGCCCGCACGGCCCGCTCCAGGCGCGCCTCGGGTCGCTCGTCGCCCGTCTCTTCAGTCTGCTGCTCGCTCACCCGGCCAGCCTAAGGCCGGTCGGCCCGGGCCGACGTTTCACGTGAAACATCGACCCGCGACCGTGACCCCCGGGCCAGGGCCCCGACCCGCTCAGACCCCGGCCTCCGCCGCGATCCGCCCGGACTTCACCGCCGCCACCAGGTGCGCGTGGTCGGCCTCGCTCCGGTCGGCGTACGCCACCGCGAAGGCGGCCATCGCCTCGTCCAGCTCGTCGTTCTTGCCGCAGTACCCGGCCAGCAGCCGCGGATCGGCGCTGTGCGCGTGGGCCCGGGCCAGCAGGGCGCCGGTCATCCGCCCGTAGTCGTCGATCTGGTCCGGGGCCAGCGCCGCCGGGTCCACGCTGCCCTTGCGGTTGCGGAACTGCCGTACCTGGTACGGCCGCCCCTCCACCGTGGTCCAGCCCAGCAGGATGTCCGAGACCACTTGCATCCGCTTCTGCCCGGCCACCACCCGCCGGCCCTCGTGCTCCTCGACCGGGCTCTCGAAGCCCAGCGCGGGCAGGTGGGGCAGCAGCACCGACGGCCGCGCCTCCTTCACCTGGAGCACCAGCGGCTCGCCCCGGTGGTCCAGCAGCAGCACCACGTACGAGCGGGTGCCGACGCTCCCGGTGCCCACCACCCGGAACGCCACGTCATGGATCGCGTACCGGGCCAGCAGCGGCAGCCGGTCCCCCTGGAGGGTCTCCAGGTACGGGCCCAGCGCGGCCGCGACGGCCGCCGCCTCCCCGTCGCCGACCCGGCGCAGCACCGGCAGCGCGTCCACGAAGCGACGGGCACCGTCGGCGCAGGCCTCGGTGGACTTGGCGGCGAACCGCGCCGAGGTGTTGTTGCGGGCCTTCTCCGAGACCCGCTCCAGGGTGCCCAGCAGGTCCCGGGCGTCGGTGTGCGAGACGAGCTCCTCGTCCGCGATGGCGTTCCAGGCGTCCAGCGCCGGAAGCTTGGCCAGCAGCCGCATGGTCCGCCGGTAGGCCCCGACCGTGTCATGCGCGGCGGCGCGGCAGGTGTCCTCGTCCGCGCCGGCCACCCGCCCGGCCAGGACCAGCGAGGTCGCGAGCCGCTTCAGGTCCCACTCCCACGGGCCGAACACGGTCTCGTCGAAGTCGTTCAGGTCGATGACGAGGCGGCCGCGGGCATCCCCGTACAGGCCGAAATTGGCCGCGTGGGCGTCGCCGCAGATCTGTGCGCCGACACCGGTCACCGGGCCGCCGGACAGGTCGTGCGCCATCAGCCCGGCCGCCCCGCGCAGGAACGCGAAGGGGTTGGCGGCCATCCGGCCGACCCGTATCGGTGCCAGCTCGGGGACCCGGCCGACGTTGGACTCCTCCACCGCCCGCACCGCGTCCGGGCGCCCGGCCGGGGCCTCGAAGCGCGCGTGTGCCGAGCGAGGCACCCGCAGCCGCAGGGCCTTGCCCGCCTCCTTGGGCGAACCGGCCACGGCCCGCGCCGCGAACCCGCCGACGGACGGGATCCGTCCGCCGGACGGCGCGCCCGCCGCCCCCGCCGACTCCGATATCGGCTCCGCCGACCGCTGCTCCGGTACCGCCACCATCCGTGCCGCCCCCGCCCGTACCCGTCGTACTGTTCCGGCCCGGCGGCATCGATCCGCCCGGCCCCACCAACATCGATTCGGCCCGACCGTATCTACAGCCCGGCGTCCCTGGCCAGCAGGGCGGCCTGAACCCTGTTCTCGCAGCCCAGCTTCGAGAGGATCCGGCTCACGTACGTCTTCACCGTCGCCTCGCTCATGTGCAGCCGCCGGCCCGCGTCCGCGTTCGAGAGCCCCTCGCCGAGCAGCGCCAGCACCCCGCGCTCCCGCTCGCTCAGCTCCGCCACCCGCCTCCGGGCCTCCTCGCCGCGCGCCGCTCCCTGCCCCGAAGCCAGCTGGTCGACCACGTGCCGGGTCGCCCCCGGCGAGAGGTACGCGTCCCCCGCCGCGGCGGCCCGGACCGCGCCGATCAGCTCGCCCGGGGCCGAGTCCTTGAGCAGGAACCCTGCGCCGCCCGAGCCCAGCGCCCGCAGCACGTTCTCCTTCTCCCCGAAGGTGGTCAGGATCAGTGCCCGGACCTCCGGGACCGCCCGGCCCAGCTCTCCGAGCGCGGTCAGCCCGTCCATCACCGGCATCTGGATGTCCAGCAGCATCACGTCCGGCGCGTGGGCGCGGGCCAGGTCCACCGCCTCGCGCCCGTTCGCCGCCTCGGCGACGACCTCGATGTCCGGTGCCGAGGTCAGGATCATCCTGATCCCGGCCCTGATCAGCGGCTCGTCGTCAGCGATCACCACGCGGATCACCTTGGCTGTCACCCGTGCTCCTACTGCTCGGACTCGTACGCCTGCTTGTCGACGAGCTTGCCGTCCTTGAAGCAGAACCGGAAAACAGTATTGGTGGTCAGCCCGGAGTCGTCCGACGACAGCAGGGCCAGACAGTCCGTTCCCGCGGGCCGCTCCGGGCCCTTGCGGTCCAGGCCGTCGGTCATGAAGCTGTCGCCGTCGGGCAGCTTCTTGCGGACCGCCTCCTCCGACTCGCCCACCTGGACCTTGTCGTAGTCGGCCTGGCTGATCATCGCGCTGCCCGCCGAGCCCACGAGCAGCACCACCCCCGCCCCGATCACGATCACCAGCAGCACCACCGCCGCGACGGCGATCCCGCAGCCCATCGCGACGCCCCCGACCCGGCTGCGGCCCCGTACGGCGAGCTCCCGGTCCACGGCCGCCCAGTCCATCGGCGGCGGCGCCAGCGCGAACCCCTGTGCCTGCGCCTGCGCCTGCTGCCCGAAGTCGTCGGCGATGTCCTCGACCCCCGCCGGCTCCGCCCCGTACGGGAGCACTCCGGCCACCCGGAAGCCGCCGCCCTCGGTCCCGCCCGCGTGCACCATCCCGCCGACGAGCCGGGCCCGCTCCCGCAGACCGGTGAGCCCCTGGCCGCCCGAGACCACCGCGCCGACGCCCGGTCCGGCCGCCGGCCCGTTGGCGATCTCCACCACCAGCGAGTCGTCCTCGTAGCGCAGTTCCACCGCGATCGGCGCCCCCGAAGCGTGCTTGTAGGCGTTGGTCAGCGCCTCCTGCACGATCCGGTACGCCGCGTGGTCACAGGCCGCGACCAGCGGCCTCGGCCGCCCCGACACGGCCATCCGCACGTCCGTCCCCGCGCTCCGGGCCGCCTCCACGATCCCCGCGATCCCGGCCACCCCGCGCGCCGCCGGCTGCGCCTCCTCGGCCGGCACCGGCGCCTCGACTCCGTCCCGCAGGATCCCGACGACCTCCCGCAGCTCGTGCATCGCCGCCACCGAGGCCTGCCGCAGCACCCCCACGGCCTCGCGCTGGCGCTCGGTGAGCTGCGGGTCCACCTCCAGGGCGCCGGTGTGCACCGCGATCAGCGCCAACTGGTGCCCCAGGCTGTCGTGCATGTCCTGGGCGATCCGCTGGCGCTCCCGCAGCCGGGCCTGCCCGGCGACCATCACGCGCTCCCGCATCAGCTGCCCGTTGCGCTCCTGGAGCGCTTGGAGCAGGGTCCGGCGCTGCGACCAGTAGCGGCTGGCCAGACCCGGCATGACCGTCATCGCGAGGAACATCAGCGTGGAGAACACGATCACGAGTACGGGCCGCTGGTCGGACCACGCCTGCACCACGCCGAAGCCCACCGCGGCGAGGAAGGCCACGGTGAACGCGGTCAGCGCCCGGCCCACCCCGACGATCCGGCGCCCCGCCGACCAGCCCAGCAAGATGGTGATCAGGAACGAGCCGGGCAGGAACGGGGAGACCGCCGACGCGACGATCAGGGTCGTCGCCGGCAGCCGGCGCCGCGCCAACGTGAGCAGCACCACAGCAGCGGCGCTGCCCGCCATCCGCTGCACGCTGCCGTTGTCGAGCTCTTCGACCCCCAGCCCGAGCAGCGCGATCACCCCGGCGAGCACCAGGTCGCCCGCCAGCATCCGCGGGGTCCACGGCTCGGGACCCTTCAGCCAGTCCCAGCCCGCTCGCATCCTCGCCGTCGCATCCACGCGCCCGACCCTAGACACCGCCGCCCCCGCGGGGCCGCCCTCTTTCGTCGCGCCCTCCCCGACGAAAGTCGTCCGGCGGACACCGCGCGGCCCCAACTCCCCGCGTACGGACCGGGATCGCCGCGCACGCGATCAACACCCCACCAGGGCACGGGAAATGCGAAACGGCCGCCATCGCTTTCGCGATGACGACCGTTTCGTCGATGTGGGCGAGGGGGGATTTGAACCCCCACGTCCCGAAGGACACTGGCACCTGAAGCCAGCGCGTCTGCCGTTCCGCCACTCGCCCGAGCAGCGCCCCAGTGGATCTTCCCTTTCGGGCCGTTCCCCTGGCGACGTCGAAACATTAGCACGTCGGACGGGGTGGATTCACATCGCTTTCCCCGCACCCCCGGGCCCGGGCCCGATTGCCCCTCCCGCACCGCGCTCCCGGTGCGGGACACTGTCCCCTGAGCGCCCCTACGATCCCTTGTGAGTACCAACACTCATGCGCATGGGACCCAGGGGGAACCAGCCGAATCCGCCACGCGTGGATACGATCAGTAAGCAGTACAGGGCGACAACGACGGAGGAGGTGCCCCATGGGAGTCCTGAAGCGGTTCGAGCAGCGACTCGAAGGTCTGGTGAACGGCACCTTCGCCAAGGTGTTCAAGTCCGAGGTCCAGCCCGTCGAGATCGCCGGCGCCCTCCAGCGCGAGTGCGACAACAACGCGACGATCTGGAACCGGGAGCGGACGGTCGTCCCGAACGACTTCATCGTCGAGCTCAGCACCGGCGACTACGAACGCCTGAGCCCCTACTCCGGGCAGCTCGGCGACGAGCTCGCGGGCCTCGTCCGCGACTACGCCAAGCAGCAGCGCTACAGCTTCATGGGCCCGATCAAGGTCCACCTGGAGAAGGCCGACGACCTCGACACCGGTCTCTACCGGGTCCGCAGCCGCACGCTCGCCTCCAGCACCTCCCAGGCGCCGCAGCAGGCCCCCCAGAACCAGCAGGGCGGCTACGGCTACCCCCCGGTCGCCGCACCGCCGATGCCGGCCGGACCGCCCCCGGGCGCGCCCGCGCGCCGGCCGGGCGCCGCCGGACCGGCCCCCGTACCCACCGGAGGCGCCACCCGGCGCCACTGGATCGAGATCAACGGCACCCGCCACCAGATCTCGCGCCCCACGCTCGTACTCGGCCGAAGCACCGAAGCCGACGTGCGGATCGACGACCCCGGCGTCTCGCGCCGGCACTGTGAGATCCGGACCGGAACGCCCTCGACGATCCAGGATCTCGGGTCCACCAACGGCATCGTGGTGGACGGGCAGCACACCACCCGCGCTACGCTCCGCGACGGCTCGCGGATCGTCGTGGGCAGCACCACCATCATTTACCGGCAAGCCGAAGGGTGAAGCGGGGGCAATGTCAGAGCTGACCCTGACGGTCATGCGGTTGGGTTTCCTGGCCGTTCTGTGGCTGTTCGTCATCGTGGCCGTCCAGGTCATCCGCAGCGACCTCTTCGGTACGCGCGTCACCCAGCGCGGCTCACGCCGCGGCGGGAACGCCTCCGGAGCGCCGGCGCAGGGCGGCCGCCAGGCCGCCGCGCCGCCACAGCAGCGCCAGCGCCGCGGAGCGCCGACCAAGCTCGTCGTCTCCGAGGGCACCCTCACGGGCACCACGGTCGCCCTCGCGGGACAGACGATCACGCTCGGCCGGGCACATGACTCAACGATCGTGCTGGACGACGACTACGCGTCCAGCCGCCATGCCAGGATCTACCCCGACCGTGACGGCCAGTGGATCGTCGAGGATCTCGGGTCCACCAACGGCACGTATCTCGACCGGACCCGGCTGACCACCCCGACGCCCATTCCGCCGGGCGCCCCGATCCGCATCGGCAAGACCGTCATCGAGCTGCGGAAGTAGTACGAGAATGAGCGAGCGGAGCGAGCGAGCCGCGGCAGTCCGGACCACCCAGGACACGGACCCGAGCGCGCTCCCGACCGGAGGGTGGGCAGTGTGGCTCGAGACCGGTTGTACCCGGAGGAATCGACTGGGCAGGTGCGCATGAGTCTGTCCCTGCGGTTCGCCGCCGGATCCCACAAGGGCATGATCCGCGAGGGCAACGAGGACTCCGGCTATGCCGGTCCCCGTCTCCTCGCCGTGGCCGACGGCATGGGCGGCCAGGCGGCCGGCGAGGTCGCCAGCTCCGAGGTGATCTCCTCCCTCGTGCAGCTCGACGACGACGTCCCGGGCTCCGACATCCTCACGTCGCTCGCCACCGCCGTGCAGCGCGCGAACGACCAACTGCGCGTCATGGTCGAGGAGGACGCCCAGCTCGAGGGCATGGGCACCACCTTGACCGCGCTCCTGTGGACCGGCCAGCGCCTCGGCCTCGTCCACGTCGGCGACTCCCGCGCCTACCTGCTCCGCGACGGCGTCCTCACGCAGATCACCCAGGACCACACCTGGGTGCAGCGCCTCGTCGACGAGGGCCGCATCACCGAAGAGGAAGCCACCACCCACCCGCAGCGCTCCCTCCTCATGCGGGCGCTCGGCAGCGGCGACACCGTCGAGCCCGACCTCTCCATCCGCGAGGTCCGCACCGGCGACCGCTACCTCATCTGCTCCGACGGGCTGTCCGGCGTCGTCTCCCACCAGACCCTGGAAGAGACCCTCGCCGACTACCACGGCCCCCACGAGACCGTGCAGGCCCTGATCCAGCTCGCCCTGCGGGGCGGCGGACCGGACAACATCACCTGCATCGTCGCGGACGTCCTCGACACCGACAGCGGCGACACGCTCGCCGCCCAGCTGAACGACACCCCGGTCGTCGTCGGCGCGGTCGCCGAGAACCAGCACCAGCTCTTCGACGGCAACGCCATGCAGACCCCGGCGGGCCGCGCCTCGGGCCTGGGCCGCCAGGCCCCCCCGCCGGCCGGCGCCTTCGGGCCCCCCGGCAGCGGCGAGGCCCCCGGCTACGGATACCCCGACCAGAGCCAGGGCGGCGGCACGTACGGCAGCTTCGGCGAACCCGACCCGTACGACGACGACTCGCGCTACGAGGACACGTACGACCACCCCCGCCGGCGCCGCAGCAAAGGGCGCAAGTGGACCACCCGCACCCTGATCCTGCTGATCGTCGCCGGTGTGGTCGGAGGCGGCCTCTACGCCGCCCACCGCTGGACCCAGACGCAGTACTACATCGGGGTCAAGGGCGAGCACGTGGCGCTGTTCCGCGGCATCAGCCAGAACCTCGGGCCGCTGGAGCTCTCCAAGGTGGAGACCGACCGCACCGACATCGAACTGAAGTACCTGCCGCCCTTCAAGCGGAAGCTGGTCGAGGCCACCATCACCGAGACCAGCCTCGAAGGCGCCCGTCAGAAGATCGACGAACTCGGCGTCCAGGTCACCGCGTGCAAGAAGGACGAGGAGCGCCGCGCCGCGGAAGCGCAGAACCCACCGGCACCCGGCCCCAGCCTGTCTCCCACGGAGCAGTCGCTGGTCGGCCTCTGCGGCAAGCAGTAGTACACACCTGCGGGCACAGGGGGCCTGCCACACCATGAGCGTAGTCACCAACACGACCACCATCGGCGCCATCGAGCTGCCGAGCCGGCGGAACACCGAGCTCCTGCTGCTCGCGTTCGCCGTGGTCATCCCGATCTTCGCCTACGCCAACGTGGGCCTGTCGATCCACGGCAAGCTGCCGCCGGGCATGATCGCGTACGGCGGCGGCCTGGCCGTCCTCGCCGGCATCGCCCACCTCGTGGTGCGCCGCTACGCGAAGTACGCCGACCCGCTGCTGCTGCCGATCGGCACGCTGCTCAACGGGCTCGGCTGCGTCCTGATCTGGCGGCTCGACCAGTCGGAGCGGCTGCAGAACCTGGCCAAGCGCCAGTTCGGCCAGTTCTCCGAGTCGGCCCCCCGGCAGATGATGTACACGGCGCTCGCCATCGCCCTGTTCGCCGCCGTGCTGCTGCTCCTCAAGGACCACCGCACGCTGCAGCGCTTCACGTACATCTCCATGGCCGCCTCGCTGGTGCTGCTCATCCTGCCCGTCATCCCGGGCCTCGGAGCCGACGTCTTCGGCGCGAAGATCTGGATCAGCGTCGCCGGGTTCTCCATCCAGCCCGGTGAGTTCGCGAAGATCGTCATCGCGATCTTCTTCGCCGGCTACCTGATGGTGAAGCGCGACGCCCTCGCGCTGGCCAGCCGCCGCTTCATGGGCCTCTACCTGCCGCGCGGCCGCGACCTCGGCCCGATCCTGATGATCTGGGCGATGAGCCTGCTCGTCCTCGTCTTCGAGAACGACCTCGGCACCTCGCTGCTCTTCTTCGGCATGTTCGTGATCATGCTGTACGTGGCCACCGAGCGCACCAGCTGGATCGTCATCGGCCTGGTCATGAGCGTGGCCGGCGCGGCCGTCGTCGGCGCGACCGCCAGCCACGTCAAGGCCCGTGTCACCGCCTGGCTCGACCCCTTCGCCTGCTACACCAAGTCGGGCGCCTGCGAGCAGGTCGGCCAGTCGATCATGAGCTTCGGCTCCGGCGGGGTCCTCGGCACCGGCTGGGGCCAGGGCAACTCCGACCTCATCGGCTTCGCCGCCAACTCCGACTTCATCTTCTCCACGGTCGGCGAGGAACTCGGCCTCGCGGGCGTCATGGCCTTCCTCCTGCTCTACGGCCTGATCATCGAGCGCGGTGTGCGCACCGCCCTCGCCGCCCGCGACCCCTTCGGCAAGCTCTTCGCCATCGGCCTCTCCGGCGCCTTCGCCCTGCAGATCTTCGTGGTCGCCGGCGGCGTCATGGGCCTCATCCCCCTGACCGGCATGACCATGCCCTTCCTCGCGTCCGGCGGTTCGTCCGTCCTCGCGAACTGGGCCCTCATCGGGATCCTCATCCGGATCAGCGACACCGCACGCCGCCCCGCCCCGGCCCCGGCACCGTCCCCCGACTCCGAGATGACCCAGGTGGTCCGTCCGTCATGAACAAGCCCCTGCGCCGCATCTCGATCTTCTGCGGGCTGCTCGTCCTCGCGCTGCTGATCCGGACCAACTGGCTCCAGTACGTCCAGGCCGAGGAACTCAGCACCCGCAAGGAGAACCGCCGGGTCCAGATCGCCCAGTACGCCACCCAGCGCGGCAACATCATCGTCGCGGGCGGCCAGGCCATCACGGGCTCCGCGGCCACCGACGGCAGCGACTACAAGTACAAGCGGGTCTACAACGAAGGTGCGCTCTGGGCACCGGTGACCGGTTACGCCTCCCAGGCCTTCGGCTCCACCCAGCTGGAGTCCCTGGAGGACAAGATCCTCACCGGCAACGACGACCGGCTGTTCTTCGACCGCACCATCGGCATGTTCACCGGCGAGAAGAAGGCCGGCGGCAACGTCGTCACCACGCTGATGCCCGACGTCCAGAAGGCCGCGTACGAGAAGCTCGGCGACAAGACGGGCGCCGTCGCCGCGATCGACCCGCGCACCGGCGCCATCCTCGCGCTGGTCAGCACCCCCTCGTACGACCCCTCCGTCTTCGCCGGGAACTCCAAGACCGACGAGAAGAACTGGGTCGAGCTGAAGGACAGCCCGGAGAAGAAGCTCGTCAACCGGGCCCTGCGCGAGACGTACCCGCCCGGCTCGACCTTCAAGGTCGTCACCGCCGCGGCCGCGCTGGAGCACGGCGTCGTCTCCGACATCAACGCGCCGACGGACACCCCCGAGCCGTTCCTGCTGCCGACGACCCAGACGCCGATGGTCAACCACGCCAAGGGCTGCGAGAAGGCGAGCCTCAACTTCGCGCTCCAGGTCTCCTGCAACTCCGTCTTCGCCAACGTCGCCGACAAGGTGACCAAGGACAAGATGCTGGAGACCGCGCAGAAGTTCGGCTTCAACAACGACAAGATCGACACCCCGGTCCGGGCGTTCGCCAGCGTCTACGACAAGAACATGGACCGGCCCGGCAACTCGCTCTCCGCGATCGGCCAGTTCAACACCGCCGCCACCCCCCTGCAGATGGCGATGGTCGCCGCGGCCGTCGCCAACGACGGCAAGCTGATGAAGCCGTACATGGTCGACCAGCTCACCGCCCCCAACCTCGACGTCATCGAGAAGCACGAGCCGCAGGAGATGAGCCGCCCGCTCTCGCCCGCCAACGCGCAGAAGCTCCAGCAGATGATGGAGAACGTCGTCGACAACGAGAACGGCACCGGCGGCAAGGCGAAGATCAAGGGCGTCCGCGTCGGCGGCAAGACCGGCACCGCCCAGCACGGCGAGAAGAACGCCAAGCGCCCCTACGCCTGGTTCATCTCCTACGCCAAGACCGACAAGGGCTCCCCGGTCGCGGTCGCCGTCGTCATCGAGGACAGCGACGCCGACCGCGAGGACATCAGCGGTGGCGGTCTCGCGGCCCCCGTCGCCAAGGCCGTCATGGAAGCCGTGCTCAAGAACCAGAACAACGGCTGACGGATCCGGAACAAGGAGCCGACAGCGACAGCGGCGCGAAAGCCGAACCGGAGTGATCCACATCACTGTTCCCGCCCGGATCCGAGCGTACGGTACCGGTCCGGTATCAGCCTGTGGTCACGAACCGATCACCGACGATCGGCCGGTAGCCTTTGCGCGAACAGCACACCGCCGGACCACACACGGGTGCGGTCGGGACTGACGGAGAGGGCTGCAACGTTATGGAAGAGCCGCGTCGCCTCGGCGGCCGGTACGAGCTGAGCCACGTGCTCGGCCGCGGTGGCATGGCCGAGGTCTACCTCGCCCACGACACCCGGCTCGGCCGTACCGTCGCCGTCAAGACCCTGCGCGCCGACCTCGCCCGCGACCCGTCCTTCCAGGCCCGGTTCCGTCGCGAGGCCCAGTCGGCCGCGTCGCTCAACCACCCGGCGATCGTCGCGGTCTACGACACCGGCGAGGACTACGTCGACAACATCTCCATCCCGTACATCGTGATGGAGTACGTCGACGGCTCCACCCTGCGCGAGCTCCTGCACTCCGGGCGCAAGCTGCTGCCCGAGCGCACCCTGGAAATGACCATCGGCATCCTCCAGGCCCTCGAGTACTCGCACCGCGCCGGCATCGTGCACCGTGACATCAAGCCCGCCAACGTGATGCTCACCCGCACCGGCCAGGTCAAGGTCATGGACTTCGGCATCGCCCGTGCCATGGGCGACTCCGGCATGACCATGACGCAGACCGCGGCCGTCATCGGCACCGCCCAGTACCTCTCCCCGGAGCAGGCCAAGGGCGAGCAGGTCGACGCGCGCTCCGACCTCTACTCCGCCGGCTGCCTGCTGTACGAACTCCTCAGCGTCCGGCCGCCGTTCATCGGCGACTCCCCGGTCGCCGTCGCGTACCAGCACGTACGGGAAGAACCGCAGCCGCCGTCGAACTTCGACCCCGAGATCACGCCCGAGATGGACGCGATCGTGTTGAAGGCGCTGGTCAAGGACCCCGACTACCGCTACCAGTCCGCCGACGAGATGCGCGCCGACATCGAGGCCTGCCTCGACGGCCAGCCCGTCGCGGCCGCGGCCGCCATGGGCACGCCCGGCTACGGCTACCCCGACCAGGGCGGCTACGGACACCAGGGCTACGACCAGCCCACCACCGCCCTGCGCGCGTCCGACGCCGGCCAGACCTCCATGCTCCCGCCGATGCCGCCGGGCGACGGCGGGTACAACGGGCCCGGCGGGTACGCGGGCCAGGGACAGGGCGGCTACGACCAGGGCGGCCACGGCCGCAGCCCGCAGAAGAAGAGCAAGGCCTCGACGATCCTGCTGGTGACCGCGGGCATCCTCGTCCTGGTCGGCGCGATCCTCATCGGGCGCTCCCTCTTCAGCGGCGGGGCCGACAACCGGCCCAACGTGCCCAAGCTCATCGGCCAGACCCTCGAGCAGGCCCAGAAGACCGGCGACAACGTCGGCCTCAAGGTCGAGAAGGAAGCCGACGAGGCCTGCGACAACCAGCCCAAGGGCAACATCTGCTCGCAGAACCCGGAGCCCGACACCAAGGTCGACAAGGGGACCACGGTCAAGGTCAAGGTCTCCTCGGGCGCGCCGGACGTGGCCGTGCCCGATGTCCTCAACGTGAAGTTCGAGGATGCGGAGAAGGCTCTCAAGGACAAGGGCTTCGCGGTCGAGAAGAAGACCCAGGAGTCGGACCGGACGGCCGGCACCGTCCTGGACCAGAGCCCCAAGAGCGGCGCGAAGGCCCAGAAGGGCTCGACCGTCACGGTGACCGTCGCCAAGGAGCAGGCGAAGGCCGAGATGCCGGACCTCCTCGGGAAGACCCGGGAGCAGGCGATCAAGGCGCTGAACGACGCCAAGCTCAAGCTGGGCAGCCAGACGGAGGTCGACTCCCCGGGAGCCGCGCCGAAGACGATCGTCCAGCAGCAGTACCAGCCGGGCGAGCAGCTCGCGGTGGGCACGACGGTCAACGTCCAGATCGCCAAGGCCTCGCAGCAGACCCAGGTCCCGCAGCTGATCGGCAAGACCGTCGCCCAGGCCAAGGCGGACCTCGCGACCCGGGGCCTGAGCCTCCAGGTCATCGCGGGCTCGACGGACGACAAGGCGGTCATCGTGGCGACCGACCCCCAGGCCGGCACCCCGGTCGAAGCGGGCCGGGTCATCAACGTCCAGACGTTGGGCGGCCAGCAGAACGGCGGCAACAACGGGGGCGGCGGCATCTTCGACGGCCTGACGGGCGGCCGGAGCTAGTCGGTCCCCTTCCTCACGGAGACACGCGAAAGCCCCTGTGAGCGGCCTCAGAGCCGCTCACAGGGGCTTTCCCGTCGCGAGCCTGCGGTGCCCGGTGTCAGCGCAGCTCCGCCGGGGGCGTGCGCTGCGCGTCCACCTTCTCCGTGCGCACCAGCTCGCCCCACACGACGTACCGGAACTTCGACGTGTACACCGGCGTGCAGGTCGTCAGCGTGATGAAGCGGCCCGGCGCCGTCCGCCCGGACTCCTTCGGGACCGCCGAGATCACGTCCACGTTGTACTTCGACGTCTGGCGCAGCTCGGCGAAGACCTTGTAGACGTACCAGGTGTCCCGCGTCTCGAAGACGACCGCGTCGCCGTTCTTCACCTTGTCGATGTCGTGGAACTTGGCTCCGTGCCCGTCCCGGTGCGCCGCCAGGGAGAAGTTCCCCGACGCCTCCCAGGGCAGGGCCGCCTTCACCGGGTCCGTGTAGTACCCCGCCACGCCGTCGTCGAGGACGTCCGGCGCCGTGCCCTTCTTGACCAGGACCTCGCCGTTCTTCATCGCCGGTACGTGCAGGAAGCCGATCCCGTCCCCGGTGTCCAGCGCCCCCGGCGCCGCGGACCCGTTCGCCCCCGGGGCGGTCTGCCACCGCTGGCGGATCTCGTCGCCGCGCGCCTGCGCCTGCCGGTCCGCGATCACGTTGGTCCACCACAGCGAATACGCGACGAACAGGCCGAGGACGAGGCCCACGGTGATCAGGAACTCGCCCAGCAGGCTCAGGAAGCCGGCGAGCACACTGCGGTTCTGGGGCGGCGACGCGGCACGTGACACTGCTTGTTCGTCCTTACGGGCTGGCCAGCGCGGGCGGAGCACCCTGGCTGCGGGGGCGTTCGTCGGTCATCCTGCCCCATACGATCATCCGGTAGGTGCTCGTGAACTCGGGGGTGCAGGTCGTCAGCGTGATGTACCGGCCCGGGGCGGTGAAACCCGAGCCCACCGGCACCGGTTTGATCACCGACACGTTCGTCGGCGGGGTCTGCGCCAGCGACGAGGTGATCTCGTACGTGTAGTACGCGTCCCGCGTCTCGACCACGACCGGGTCGCCCGGCACCAGCTTGTTGATGAAGCGGAACGGTTCGCCATGGGTGTTGCGGTGGCCCGCCAGCGCGAAATTGCCCTGCTTGTCGGCCGGCATCGCCGACTTCAGCGCGCCGTCCGCGTAGTGCCCGACCATTCCCTTGTCGAGCACCTTCGGCTTGCTGACCCCCTCCGCCACCGGCACCTTCACGTCCAGCTTCGGGATGTGGAGGATCGCGAACCCCTCCCCGGGTTCGAACGCCGAGACCTGCGGGGCGGCGGCCCCGCCGGGGGTGCGTTCCCAGTTCTGCCGCAGCGAGCCGGCCGCCCCGTTCGCCGTCCGCTCCGCCAGTACGTTCGTGTACCAGAGCTGGTAGGCGACGAACAGCAGCATCACCACGCCCAGCGTGATGAACAGCTCACCGGCGAGCCGGCTCGCCACGACCACCGGACCGCCCGAAGCGGGCCGCCTGCGCCGACGGCCCCCGCCGCGCCTGCGCGTGCGCTTCGCGGCCTCCTGAGCTGCCCTGCGCCGCGCGGCCCGGCCCTCCGTGGGCGCGGACGGCGCGACCGCGGTCACGCGACGGCCTTGCCCACCACCGGGGCCAGCCCCACCGAGCGCTCGACGGCCCCCGCGTCCCCGCAGCGCACCAGCCAGTTCGCGAGCATCCGGTGGCCCCACTCGGTCAGCACCGACTCGGGGTGGAACTGCACGCCCTCGACGTCGTGCTCCCGGTGCCGCAGCCCCATGATGATGCCGTCCTCGGTGCGGGCGGTGACCTCCAGCACGTCGGGCAGGGTCGCCGGCTCGGCCGCGAGCGAGTGGTAGCGGGTCGCGGTGAACGGCGACGGCAGCCCTTCGAAGACGCCGAGGCCCTCGTGCACCACCGGGGAGGTCTTCCCGTGCAGCAGCTCCGGCGCCCGGTCCACGACACCGCCGTACGCGACGGCCATGGACTGCATGCCGAGGCACACGCCGAAGACCGGGACACCGGTGTCGGCGCAGTGGCGGACCATGTCGACGCAGACGCCCGCCTGCTCCGGCGTACCCGGTCCGGGCGACAGCAGCACGCCGTCGAAGCCGTCCTGCGCGTGGGCGAGTTCGACCTCGTCGTTGCGCAGCACCTCGCACTGGGCGCCGAGCTGGTACAGGTACTGGACCAGGTTGAAGACAAAGCTGTCGTAGTTGTCGACAACCAGAATGCGCGCGCTCACGGAGTGGCTCCCGATCCCTCGTCCACCGTTACGTCGTTGAACGGCAGGAGCGGCTCGGCCCACGGGAAGACGTACTGGAACAGCACGAAGACCACTCCGAGGACCAGTACGAGAGAGATCAGCGCGCGAACCCACGCGTTGCCCGGCAGATGCCGCCAGATCCAGCCGTACATGCCGTCTGTTTCCTATCCGTCCACGATCGACCACCGCACCGCGGGGGCGGTACGCCAACAGACTAAAGGCAGCGGCCCGGCCGGATGGGTCAGCTCGGCAAACCCTCGGGACGGCCCTGGGCGGCCGTGCGGGTCTGCGTCAGCTCCGCCCAGACGACCAGCCGGTGGCTGTGGCCCCACTCCGGGTCGCAGGTCGTCAGCGTCAGGTACCGCCCGGGCCCGGTGAAGGGGGACCGGCGCGGCACCGGGTCGACCACCCCGATGTCGGTGGGCACGGTGCGCAGCGGCTCGCTGCGGACCGTGTACGTGTACCAGGCCGTCGCGTCCTTGAGGATCACGGCGTCTCCGGGCCGCAGCTCGGGGAAGTCCTTGAAGGGGTCGCCGTACGTCCGCCGGTGGCCCGCGACCGAGAAGTTCCCGGTGCCGCCGAGGCGGGCGGTGCCCGTGTAGTGGCCGAGGCCCTTCTTCAGCAGCTCCGTGCCGGTGCCCTCCAGGACCGGCTTGTTCCAGTCCGGGCCGAAGCGCGGGATGTACATCTCGGCGAAGGCCCGGCCGGGCGGGTATCCGGACTGCTCCTGCGCGGGCGACGCGGCCGGCGGGGCCTGCGGGGCCGGCGTCTGCTGCTGCGGGGCGGTGGGGGCGGGGGTGGGGCCCGGAGCGGGGGCCGCGGCCGGCGCCGCGGCCCAGCGGTCGCGCATCCGGGCCATCTCCCCGTCCATGGCCCGGTCGGCCTTGACCCCGGTCCACAGCAGTACGTACGCCACGAAGAGCACGATCAGCGTGCCCGCCGTCAGGCACACCTCGCTGAACGTCCGCACCACCAGGCGCAGTACGACGTCACGGCGTACTGCTCGCGGAGGTGGCGTCCAGCGGCTTCGCATAGTGGAGGTCCACTGTGCCGGAGTAGCCGGGGAGTGTCAGCTCCTTGTGCTCGTCCACTTTCCAGCCCAGCCCGTACGCCGACACGTACAGCTGGTAGTTCTGCAGGGCCGGGGAGGCGGCCAGCGCCTTGCGCAGCGCGGCCGGGTCCCCGACCGCGCTCACCTTGTACGGGGGCGAGTAGACGCGGCCCTGGAGGATCAGCGTGTTGCCGACGCAGCGCACCGCGCTGGTGGAGATCAGCCGCTGGTCCATGACCTGGATGCCCTCGGCGCCGCCCTGCCACAGGGCGTTCACGACGGCCTGGAGGTCCTGCTGGTGGATCACCAGGTCGTTGGGCTGCGGCTCGGGCACGTTGGGGATGCGGGCGGTGGCGTTCGGCGGGGCGTCGTTCAGGGTGACCGTGAGGCCCTTGCCGGACAGCGGCTCGGTGCCCGAGGCGGCCCGCAGGGCGGCCAGCTTGGCGTCCTCGGCCTTGGTGCTGCCGTCGTCGCGGTCGGCGAGGGCGTCCACCCGGCCGCGGACGGCCGCGGTGCTCTGTTCGAGCAGCGCGTTGTTCTGGCTGCGCTCGTGGATGAGGTCCGAGAGCTTGAGGAGCGAGGCATCCGTCCGGATGTTCGTACCCTTGGAAGTGTTGAAGCTGGTGACGAAGATGAGACCGGCCAGGGCGAAAACGGCGGCCGTCAGCAGCCGGACCGGTCTGGCCCGGCGACGGGGACCCGCGGAGGAGTCGTCGGAATTGCTCAACGTACCCTTCTCCTTCAACGCCACAGGTCCACTACGCTAACGGACGCCCGGGGCAGGCAAGGTCCCCAGCGCATCGACAGGAGAGCCCCTCGTGCCGAAGTCACGTATCCGCAAGAAGGACGACTACACGCCGCCGCCGGCGAAGCAGGCGCAGGCCATCAGGCTGACCAACCGCAGCTGGGTCGCCCCGGTCATGCTGGCGTTCTTCCTGATCGGTCTCGCGTGGATCGTCGTCTTCTACGTGACCGAGACCCAGCTGCCGATCGAGGCGCTGGGCAACTGGAACATCGTGGTCGGATTCGGCTTCATCGCGGCGGGATTCGGCGTGTCCACGCAGTGGAAATGACCGGCCCCTGACCGGGCGCCGCAAGCACAGGCGCACCGGGTCCGGCAAGCTCTCCCCATGAGTTATCCACAGCGTCATCCACACCTGAGGAAAAGACAGAAGATCTGTGGATAACCCTGTGGAGTGTTGACGCCGGTGTGATCAGGTGAGTTCGGCCGTACGCACCAGGACCACCGCCGCTGCCAGCAGGAATGCCGCTCCACAGGTCCCCCACTGGACCAGTGCGCGCGTCCTGCCGGCGGCCGGTCCGACCATGCCCAGACCGACCAGCAGGCCGGTCACCAGGCCGCCGATGTGGGCCTGCCAGGACACGGACAGGCTGCCGCCGAAGGGCACGAAGGTCAGCACCAGCATGAGCACGACCATGGTGATCACCGGCCGCATCTCGTAGCGCAGCCGGCGCACCAGCACGACGGTGGCGCCGAGCAGGCCGAAGATCGCGCCGGAGGCGCCGAGGGTCGGGGTGTTCGGCGCGGTCAGCAGATAGACGAGGGCGCTTCCGCCCAGGCCCGACAGCAGGTACACGGCGAGGTAGCGGACCCGGCCCAGGGCCGCCTCCAGCGGCCCGCCGATCACCCACAGGGCCAGCATGTTGCCCCCGATGTGCCACCACTCCACGTGCAGGAACACCGAGCTCAGCAGCCGGTAGTACTCGCCTGTGGACACGCCTTCGACGGGGCCGCCGAAGTATTCGACGTACCGCCCGAGCAGCTCCAGCCGCACGACGACCGCCGGTGCGAGCAGGCCCACCAGGAACACCGCGGCGTTGAGCCCGATGAGGATCTTGGTGACGAGGTGCGGATCGGCGGCGACCACCCCGCCCGCGACGGTGCGCGGCACGTTCGCGGCCGGGGCGTGCCCCGTACCGGATCCGCCGCGGACGCATTCGGGGCACTGGAAGCCGACCGAGGCGCTGATCATGCACTCGGGGCAGATGGGGCGCTCGCAGCGCGTGCAGCGGATCCCCGTGTCGCGGTCCGGGTGGCGGTAGCAGCCCGGCAGACGGTCGGTGTCCATCGGTCCCCTCGATCAGCGGCCGGACGGGCGGCGCACCCCGCCGGTCGTCCGGCCGTGGCCCCGTCGGTTCCCACGCAAGCAGGACGGACGGGCGGGGCGGAAAGGTTCCCGGGGCGGCGCGGGGGCGGTCAGCGCTTCTCGACGACGACGGACTGGATGATCACGTCGTCGAGGGGGCGCTCGGTGCGCGGGTTCGTCTTCAGTCCCGCGATGTCGTCCACGATCTTCTGGCTGGCCTTGTCGGTCACCTCGCCGAAGATGGTGTGCTTGCGGGTCAGCCAGGCGGTGGGCGCGACGGTGATGAAGAACTGGGACCCGTTGGTGCCCGGGCCGGCGTTGGCCATGGCGAGCAGGTACGGCTTGGTGAAGGCCAGGTCGGGGTGGAACTCGTCGGCGAACTGGTAGCCGGGGCCGCCGGTGCCGTTGCCGAGCGGGTCGCCGCCCTGGATCATGAACCCGCTGATGACGCGGTGGAAGACGGTGCCGTCGTACAGCGGATCGGTGGTCTTCTGGCCGTCGGTGGGACGGGTCCATTCGCGGGCGCCCGTGGCCAGCTCCACGAAGTTCTTGACCGTCTTCGGAGCGAAGTTCGCCAGGAGCTCGATCTCGATGTCGCCGTGGTTGGTCTTCAGGGTGGCGTAGAGCTTCTCGGCCACGGATCTGCCTTCCATAGTCATCACTGTCGGTTCCAGATCCTCCCACGGAGCGCCGCGCGGCACAGAAATCCTCCACCCGTATGCCCTGTCACGCATGCCGCCCGGCGGTATGGCAGGCATGATCCGACAAAGGGTGGAAAGGTGAACTGTGTCCGCCACCGAGGAGGAGGATCCTGTGACCCGCAAGGACAGCGTGCACCTGGCCGCCGAAAGCGCCAGGGAAACGGCGAGGCACGCAGCGGAAGCGGTGGCGCCGTACGCAGCAGCCGCCAGGGACGCCGCTGCGCACTACGCGGCCGAGGCGAACGAGCGGCTGGCACCGAAGGTCTCGTACGCGACCGCCGAGGCGGCCCGGCAGGCCCGTACGGCGTACGACGAGCATCTGCACCCGAGGATGAGGGCGGCCCGCACGCACGTGCCCCCGAACGTGGACCGGGCGGCGACGATGGCCGTGCACCACACGCGCCGGGCGGCGCGGCAGGCGGCCGACTACACGCAGCCGAGGCTGGAGAGCGCGCTGGCCGCGGCCCAGCCGGTGGCCGAGGAGGCCGCGTCCCGGTCGACGGCGGCCCTGGCAGCGCTGCGCGGCCAGGTGTCGGCCAAGGAGGTCCAGAAGCTGGTGAAGCGCCACGAGCGACGGTGCCGGGCCGGCCGGGCGCTCAAGTTCACGGCGGTGGTCGGGGTCCTGGCCGCCGGGGCGTACCTGGCGTGGCGGTGGTGGGACCAGCAGTCGAACCCGGACTGGCTCGTCGAGCCGCCGGCCGCGACCGAGCTCTCGCGCGAGCGCGAGCCGGCCAGCTTCGACGACGAGCTGGCGGCCAAGGAGCGCGAGGCCTCCAACGGCGCGGCGGACGAGTGAGCCGGTCCTGACCGCGGACGGTTCCCGACCGCGGACCGCAGACGGCGACAGGGCCCGGATCCGTCGGATCCGGGCCCTGCGCCACGTCCCGCCCTAGTGCGGGAGGGTGAGCACCTGGCCGGGGTGGATCAGTTCGGGGTTCGACCCGATGACGCCCCGGTTCATGGCGTAGAGCTCGCGCCAGCGGGCCTCGTTGCCCAGCTCCCGGCGGGCGATCGCGGAGAGCGAGTCGCCCGACCGCACGGTGTACGTACGCTTCTTGGCCGCCGGCATCGGCTTCGGCGCCGAAGCGGGAGCCGGAGCCGGAGCCGCCGGAACCGCTTTGTGCGCGGCGGACGTGGGCGTAGGGGTGTGCGGAGCCGGTGCGGCCTTCGGCCGGGCCGCCGCGGCCATGCGTTCGGCGGCGGCCTTGGTGGCCGATACGCCGTCGCTGTACTTCGCCGCGTAGTCCGCCGAGGCGGCCGCCGCGGCCTTCTCTGCCGCCTCGTGCTTCTTCTTGTCGGACTTGAGGAAGTCGAAGAGTCCCATGGTCTGTGCGCCTCCGGCGTGGTGTCGCCCCCTGGCTCGGTGCCTTCCGGTGCCTTCCCCCACTGTCGGGCAGCCGGGGCCGCCCGGCCCTGTGACAGGGCCAACCGGGGGACCCGGGCGCGGGGCCCCCGGCTGTTACCGTCGACGGATGCCCGAGCTCGTCTTCCCCTCCTCCCGCCTGCACGCCTCCTGGCTCGAAGCCCGGGAGGAGTGGGGGTCCGACGCCCACATGGACGGCGCCGGACTCGGCTGCGAAGACGATGTGGACAGCCCCGAGGGCTTCGCCGCCTGGACGGAGCGGCTGCGCGGGTACGGGGACCGGACCCGCCCCGTCGAGCAGGGTCGCGTGCACGCCACGTACTGGTGGATCACCGAGGAAGACACCTATCTGGGTGCCATCGACCTGCGCCACTACCTGAACGGCTTCCTCCTCGACGCCGGCGGCCACATCGGCTACGGAGTCCGCCCCTCCGCACGGCGGCGCGGGCTGGCCGGCTGGGCCCTCGGCTCGGTCCTGTACGAGGCCCGGCTCCTGGGGATGGACCGGGTACTCCTGACGTGCGACCCCGGCAACACGGGTTCCGTGCGCACGATAGAGGGCTGCGGCGGCGTCCTGGAGGACGTCCGCGAGACCCTCATAGGCCCCAAGCGCCGGTACTGGATCGACCTCTAACCGGGCCGCCACCGGGCGCACCGCACCACGCAAAGAGGCCACCTGACCTGCGTTTCCGCTGGTCAGGTGGCCTCTGGTGCTGTGGAGCTTAGGAGATTCGAACTCCTGACATCTGCCTTGCAAAGGCAGCGCTCTACCAACTGAGCTAAAGCCCCGAAAAGATGGACGCGACCGCCTCCCGTGAAGGTGTGGCCGTTCCGCAGAACAGAGTACCGGGTGTACCCCCGCATCTCGCAAAATTATGGGGGCTCCCGCCATGCGACCACCCTCCGTAAGATGCTCGCGAGGTTCGCACCAGCGAAGTAGGGGAGTAGTAAGAGTGGACGCTGTTCAGCAAGAGGCCACGGCCAGAGCCAGAGAGCTTCAGCGCAGTTGGTACGGGGAGCCGCTGGGCGCTCTCTTCCGCCGGCTCATAGATGACCTCGGCTTGAACCAGGCCCGCCTCGCTGCCGTCCTCGGACTGTCGGCGCCCATGCTGTCCCAGCTGATGAGCGGCCAGCGGGCCAAGATCGGGAACCCGGCCGTGGTGCAGCGCGTCCAGGCCCTCCAGGATCTCGCGGGCCAGGTGGCGGACGGAAGCGTCAGCGCGGCCGAGGCCACCGACCGGATGGACGAGATCAAGAAGACCCAGGGAGGCTCCGTCCTCAGCAACAGCGGCCAGACCACCACCGGTTCGGGCGCACCCACCGTCAAGCGCGTCGTCCGCGAGATCCAGTCGCTGCTGCGCTCGGTCTCCGCGGCCGGCGACATCATCGACGCGGCCGACTCCCTCGCCCCCAGCCATCCCGAACTGGCAGAGTTCCTCCGGGTCTACGGCGCGGGCCGCACCGCCGACGCGGTCGCCCACTACGAGTCCCACCAGAACTGACGCGACACCGCACGCACGGGACGCACGCACGAGACGGGGGACGGGCGCAGCGATGGGTGAGATCTTCGCCGGCCGGTACGAGCTGATCGATCCGATCGGGCGCGGGGGCGCCGGCGCCGTGTGGCGGGCCTGGGACCACCGGCGCCGCCGGTACGTCGCCGCCAAGGTCCTGCGCCAGAGCGACGCCCACACCCTCCTCCGGTTCGTCCGGGAGCAGGCCCTGCGCATCGACCACCCGCACGTGCTGGCCCCCGCCAGCTGGGCGGCGGACGACGACAAGGTCCTGTTCACGATGGACCTCGTCGCCGGCGGCTCCCTCGCCCACGTCATCGGGGACTACGGCCCGCTGCCGCCCCGCTTCGTGTGCACGCTGCTCGACCAGCTCCTGTCGGGGCTGGCGGCGGTGCACTCGGAAGGCGTCGTCCACCGCGACATCAAGCCGGCCAACATCCTGATGGAGGCCACCGGGTCCGGACGGCCGCACCTGCGGCTGTCCGACTTCGGCATCTCGATGCGCAAGGGCGAGCCCCGCCTCACCGAGACCGACTACGTGGTGGGCACGCCCGGCTACTTCGCCCCGGAACAACTGCTCGGCTCCGAACCCGACTTCCCCGCCGACCTCTTCGCCGTCGGGCTCGTCGCCCTCTACCTCCTGCGGGGCGCCAAGCCCGATTCCCAGGCCCTGGTGGAGCACTTCCTCGCCCGCGGCACCCCCGCGGCCCCCGATGGCGTTCCGGCGCCGCTCTGGGACGTCGTCGCGGGCCTCCTCCAGCCGGACCCCCGGAGCCGGTTCAAGACGGCCACAGGGGCCCGCAAGGCCCTCGCCGAGGCGGTGGAGCTGCTCCCTCGGTCCGCACCGGACGCGGACCCGGTGGAGGTGTTCGACCAACTCGGTCCGCTCCCGCCCGGTTTCGGCCCCCAGGGGCCGCAGAGCACCGCCGCGGTGACCCCCGAGTCCCCCACCGCGGCGGGGGTCCCTGCGCAGGCTCCCGCGACCGCGGCCGCCCCCGTACCGGCCGCCCCCGCGGGGTTCGGGCCGCCGCCGGCCGGGGTGTTCGGGCCCTCGGAGACGGGGAGCTTCCACCTCCCGCCGCCGGGGCGGCCCGATGCCCCCGGCGCCCCGGCCACGACCGCCGGCACGACCGCCGGCACCGCGGTCGCCGCCGCCGTGTCCTCCCCGTACGCGCCTCCCGTACGGACCGGCGGGATCGCCCCGCCCCCGCCGAAGGCCGCCGCCGGCATCCTGGCCGCCGCGCTGCTGTGCTTCGCGGTGGGCGTCTGGGCCCTGACCCGGATCTGACCCCCTAGGCGCGGCGCCCGCGCCGGGCCAGCAAGTACCAGCCGCCGAGTACGAGCAGCAGCGCCGTCCCGGTACCGAAGCCCGCACCGGCCACCACCCGCATCACCGAGCGCCCGTCGGCCGCCTCCGCGGCCTCCGGGGCGGTGAGCCCGTCCTTGGCCGCGGCCCGCTCGTCCGCGCCCACCCCGAACCCGGCCGCGGTCAGGCTCTCCTTGTACGCGGGCCCCTTGGCCGGGGCACCGGTGACGTCCATGCGCAGGGTCAGCGGCACCGGGCTCGCGTCCTGCGTGAACTCGGCGACCTTCCCGCCCAGGGTCACCGCGATGTAGTACCAGCCCGCCAGCCGGGCCCCCCGTACCTCGTTGGCGTCCGAGAAGCGGTTCTCGTACGCCACCGGCGCCGTCTTCGGCAGGGTGAGGCCCGCCTGCTTGCCGCCGTACGAGATGTCCTTGTCCTCGACCAGGCCCCGGTACGGGCTGTACAGCGCGACGCTGAGCCCGCCCGAGGCCGAGCCGTACGACTTGGTCATCCTGGCGTCGGCGAGCTCGGCGCTGAGCCCCAACTGCTGTCCCCAGTCGAGCGGGACCCGGTAGAAGCGGGTCTGGCCGGGCCGCAGGTCGTCCCGCCAGACCCCGCTGCCCAGCGCCCGGGCGTCGTTGAAGCCGGTGCCCCCGCTGCGCGCCACCGGCTCGCTGCCGGGCAGCGTGGGCGAGGCCGAGGGCCAGACGCTGGGCGCGGTGGTGGGGGCGCTGCCGGCGACGAGGCCGGGCTCGCGCTGGAGCAGCAGTTCCACCGGCCACGCGCCCGGATCGGAGGTCTTGGCGGCGGTGCGGGTGACCTTCGCGAAGTAGACGCCGGCGCCCTGGCATTCGGCGTCCTCCTCGAGCCGCCGGACCGCGACCGCACCGAGGGGGACGGGGTCGTAGCCGAAACCGGCCCGGCCGGGGTTGGTCGGGCAGCGATCGCCCTCCTTGGTCATGATCTCGACCTCGAGGCCGTCGCCGTAGCCGACCTTGGCGCCGCGCGGCGGCTGGAGGACGGCGGAGAAGTACACGCTGGAGGCGTCGTCGAGATTCAGCCGGTAGTAGCGCTCGCCCGGGCCGACGGCGTCCGTGTAGGCCTGCCCGGCCGCCACGAGCGGGGCGTCCGCGCTGCTGGGCCTGCCCTCGATCCTCTTGGCGCCCTCGGCGCCCTGGTACGCCGGAACCGGCTGCGGGGGCGCCGTGGCGGCCTGCACCGCCCCCGGAAGGCCTCCGGCCAGCCCCAGGGCCGCCGCCCCCGCCAGCGCCGTCGTCCGTACCCGCCCCATCACGCCACCCCGATTTTGCTAGCGCAAGCCAAATCTTTGCATAACGTAACTTTTTGTCACAGAACAGCACAAAGCCCCGGCCGCAGCGGCAGCCGGGGCTTCATGAGATCAGCTTTCGGTCTCACACACCGGAACCAGAGGGCACGGAGTCAGTTGCCTCCGTCCACAGGTCCTGCTCGGCGCGGTCCGCCTGGATCTGGCGGTACACGAGGAGCCCGCCGATGGCGGCCAGTGCGACCAGGAGCAGCTTCTTCACCGCGCGACCTCGTCTTTCATTGACGTTGGGGACTTCTGACGGCCAACAATACACACGCACCGATACCGTTCGGTGACCTGGGAAGCCCTCAACTGACCCTACGAAGAAGACCCCCAGGCCGGGGGCCTGGGGGTCTTCTTCACTGTGGGGCTAACAGGATTTGAACCTGTGGCCTCATCCTTATCAGGGATGCGCTCTAACCAACTGAGCTATAGCCCCATCCGCGCTGCGCGCTGACTCCTGAAGATTAGCGCACAGACACGGTCCCGCCAAAATCCGTTCCCCGGGGCAGTCCCCGCAGGTCAATCAGCGGTCATTCGTCCTCGGCGAGCGTGAGCTCCACACCGCCGACGAAGCCCGCCGACAGGTTGTAGATGAACGCGCCCAGCGTCGCCAGCGCCGTCGCCAGCACCACGTCGATGACCGCGATCACCGACGTGAAGATCAGAACGCGCGGCAGCGACAGGAACGACTGGAGGTCGAAGCCGTTGCTCTCGTTCGACCCGGTCGCCTCGCTGATGGTGCCGCCGACGGTCGAGAAGACGCCCATGGCGTCCATGACCATCCACAGCACCGCCGCCGCCACGATCGTGCACACGCCCAGCGCGATCGACAGCAGGAAGCTGACCTTCATCACCGACCACGGGTCGGCCTTGGCCACCCGCAGCCGCGCCTTGCGCGTCCTGGGCGTCGTACGGGCCCCCGTACGCGCCTTGCGCTGCGCGGCGGCGTCCCCGGCGGCGCGGGGCGCGCCCGGGGCCGCAGGCGCCGCGTACGCCTGCGGCGGGTGGTACGGCTGCTCCTGCGGCCGGCCGGCCGCAGGCGCGGCACCGGTGGCCGCCGCAGCGGCCGCCTTCGGCTCCGGATCCGGCTTCGACTTCGGCTTGCGGGTGTCCGTCACGGTTCTCCCCCTGCCCTCGGCGGCCTCGGCGCCCGCGTCCGGGGAGTCCGCGGCGGGGCCACGGGTACCGTCCTCCCCAGTCTTGGCCGGTCCGGCGCCCGTGGCTCCACTCACGACTTACTCCTCGTGCTCCCCGGCCGAGGGCTGCGTGCCCTCGGCGGCCTCGGCGGCCTGTCCTTCGGCTGCGTCGGTCTCCTCGACCTCGTCAGCTTCCTGACCGGCCTCGGCGTTACGAGCGATACCGACCACGGCATCGCGCTTGCCCAGGTTGATCAGCTGGACGCCCATGGTGTCACGGCCGGTCTCCCTGACTTCGTTGACTCGCGTACGAATCACACCACCGCCCAGCGTGATGGCGAGAATCTCGTCCGTCTCGTCCACCACGAGCGCCCCGACGAGCGATCCGCGGTCCTCCACGATCTTGGCGGCCTTGATGCCCAGACCGCCACGGCCCTGGACGCGGTACTCGTCGACCGGCGTCCGCTTGGCGTAGCCGCCGTCGGTCGCGGTGAAGACGAACGTACCCGGCCTCACAACGCTCATGGAGAGCAGTTCGTCACCTTCGCGGAAACTCATGCCCTTCACGCCCGAGGTGGCGCGGCCCATCGGGCGCAGCGCGTCGTCGGTCGCCGTGAAGCGGATCGACTGCGCCTTCTTGCTGATGAGCAGCAGGTCGTCCTCGGCGGAGACCAGCTCGGCGCCGATCAGCTCGTCGTCGCTGCCGTCCTCGGTCTCCCGGAGGTTGATGGCGATGACGCCGCCCGAACGGGGCGAGTCGTAGTCCTTGAGCGCCGTCTTCTTCACCAGGCCGCCCTTGGTGGCCAGGATCAGGTACGGGGCGGCCTCGTAGTCGCGGATCGCGAGGATCTGGGCGATCTTCTCGTCCGGCTGGAAGGCCAGCAGGTTCGCCACGTGCTGCCCGCGGGCGTCGCGGCCGGCGTCCGGCAGCTCGTACGCCTTGGAGCGGTAGACCCGGCCCTTGTTCGTGAAGAACAGCAGCCAGTGGTGCGTGGTGGACACGAAGAAGTGGTCGACCAGGTCGTCCTGCTTCAGCTTCGTGCCGCGCACGCCCTTGCCGCCGCGCTTCTGCGAGCGGTAGTCCTCGGTCTTGGTGCGCTTGACGTAGCCGCCGTGCGTGATCGTGACGACGATGTCCTCTTCGGCGATCAGGTCCTCCATGGACATGTCGCCGTCGAAGGGCACCAGCTTGGAGCGCCGGTCGTCGCCGAACTTCTCGACGAGAGCCGCCAGCTCCTCGCTGACGATCGAGCGCTGCTTCTCCGGCGAGGCCAGGATCGCGTTGTACTCGTTGATCTTCGCCTGGAGCTCGTCGTGCTCGGCGACGATCTTCTGCCGCTCCAGGGCCGCCAGGCGCCGCAGCTGCATCTCGAGGATCGCGTTGGCCTGGATCTCGTCGATCTCCAGCAGGCCCATCAGGCCCTCGCGCGCGATCTCGACGGTGTTGCTGCGCCGGATCAGTGCGATGACCTCGTCGATCGCGTCCAGCGCCTTGAGCAGGCCGCGCAGGATGTGCGCGCGCTCCTCCGCCTTGCGCAGGCGGAACTTCGTCCGCCGGACGATGACCTCGATCTGGTGCGTGACCCAGTGGCGGATGAACGCGTCGATCGACAGCGTGCGCGGCACGCCGTCCACCAGCGCCAGCATGTTCGCGCCGAAGTTCGTCTGCAGGTCGGTGTGCTTGTACAGGTTGTTCAGCACGACCTTGGCGACGGCGTCGCGCTTGAGCACGATCACCAGGCGCTGGCCGGTGCGCGACGAGGTCTCGTCGCGGACGTCGGCGATGCCGCCGATCTTGCCGTCCTTCACGAGGTCGGCGATCTTCTGCGCCAGGTTGTCCGGGTTGGTCTGGTACGGAAGCTCCGTGACCACCAGGCACTGGCGGTTCTGGATCTCCTCGACCTCGACCACCGCGCGCATCGTGATCGAGCCGCGCCCGGTCCGGTACGCCTCCTCGATGCCCTTGCGGCCCACGACCAGCGCGCCCGACGGGAAGTCGGGGCCCTTGATCCGCTCCAGGAGCGCGTCGAGCAGCTCCTCGTGCGAGGCGTCCGGGTGCTCCAGCGCCCACTGGGCGCCGGCCGCGACCTCGCGCAGGTTGTGCGGCGGGATGTTGGTGGCCATGCCGACCGCGATACCGGCGCTGCCGTTGACCAGCAGGTTCGGGAAGCGGGCCGGCAGGACGGTCGGCTCCTGGTTGCGGCCGTCGTAGTTGTCCGTGAAGTCGACGGTCTCCTCGTCGATGTCCCGGAGCATCTCCATGGCCAGCGGCATCAGCTTGCACTCGGTGTAGCGCATCGCGGCCGCCGGGTCGTTGCCCGGGGAGCCGAAGTTGCCGTTGCTGTCCACCAGCGGCATGCGCATCGACCACGGCTGGGCCAGGCGGACCAGGGCGTCGTAGATGGAGCTGTCGCCGTGCGGGTGGTACGTGCCCATGACGTCGCCGACGACGCGGGCGCACTTGTAGAAGCCCTTCTCGGGCCGGTAGCCGCCGTCGTACATCGCGTACAGCACGCGGCGGTGGACCGGCTTGAGGCCGTCCCGTACGTCGGGCAGCGCGCGGGACACGATGACGGACATCGCGTAGTCGAGGTAGGAGCGCTGCATCTCCGTCTCGAGCCCGACGGGCTCGATGCGCAGCACGGGCTGCTCCTCCGCGGGATTCTCGGCGGTGGGGGTGGTTTCGTCGGCCATTGCTGGTCAGAAGTCCTTTCAGGCGGCGGTCAGCGGAGGCCGACTCAGATGTCGAGGAACCGAACGTCCTTGGCGTTGCGCTGGATGAAGGAGCGTCGTGCTTCGACGTCCTCGCCCATCAGCACGGAGAACAGGTCGTCGGCCTGGGCCGCGTCGTCGAGGGTGACCTGGCCGAGCACGCGGTGGTCCACGTCCATGGTCGTGACGCGCAGCTCCTCGGCGTTCATCTCGCCCAGACCCTTGAAGCGCTGGATCGAGTCTTCCTTGATCCGCTTGCCGTTCTGCTTGCCGAGCTCCACCAGCGCGTCGCGCTCGCGGTCCGAGTACGCGTACTCGAAGTCGTCCCGGCCCCACTTGATCTTGTAGAGCGGCGGGCGGGACAGGTACACGTGACCGGCCTCGACCAGCGGCCGCATGAAGCGGAAGAGGAAGGTGAGCAGCAGGGTGTTGATGTGCTGGCCGTCGACGTCGGCGTCCGCCATCAGGATGATCTTGTGATAGCGGAGCTTCTCGATGTCGAAGTCCTCGTGCACACCGGTGCCGAAGGCGCTGATCAGCGCCTGGACCTCGGTGTTCTGGAGGATCTTGTCGATACGGGCCTTCTCGACGTTCAGGATCTTGCCGCGGATGGGCAGGATGGCCTGGTACATCGGGTTTCGGCCGGACTTCGCGGAGCCGCCGGCGGAGTCGCCCTCGACGATGAAGATCTCGCACTTGGTCGGGTCGTTCGACTGGCAGTCGGACAGCTTGCCCGGCAGCGAGGCGCTCTCCAGCAGGCCCTTGCGGCGGGTCAGGTCGCGGGCCTTGCGGGCCGCGACGCGGGCCGTGGCCGCCTGGATCGACTTGCGGACGATGTCCGCGGCCTCGACCGGGTTGCGGTCGAACCAGTCGTTGAGGTGCTCGTGGACGACCTTCTGCACGAAGGTCTTGGCCTCGGTGTTGCCCAGCTTGGTCTTCGTCTGGCCCTCGAACTGCGGCTCGCCCAGCTTCACCGAGATGATCGCCGTCAGACCCTCGCGGATGTCCTCGCCGGCGAGGTTGTCGTCCTTCTCGCGCAGCAGCTTCTTGTCGCGCGCGTAACGGTTCACCAGACCCGTCAGCGCGGCCCGGAAGCCCTCCTCGTGCGTACCGCCCTCGTGCGTGTGGATCGTGTTCGCGAAGGAGTAGACCCCCTCCGTGTACTGCGAGTTCCACTGCATCGCGATCTCGACCGAGAGCATGCGCTCCTTGTCCTCGGCCTCGACGTCGATGACGGTCGGGTGGATGAGCTCGCCCTTGCGCGAGTTCAGGTACTTCACGAAGTCGACGATGCCGCCCTCGTAGTGGTACTTGACCGTGCGCGCCTGCTGGTCGTCGGCCTCCTCGGCCGAGTCCGCGCCCACGGTCGCCTTCGCCGACTCGCGCTCGTCGGTCAGCGACAGGGTCAGGCCCTTGTTGAGGAAGGCCATCTCCTGGAAGCGCCGCGACAGCGTCTCGAAGGAGTACTCGGTCGTCTCGAAGATGTCGCCGTCGGCCCAGAAGGTGACCGAGGTGCCGGTCTCGACCGTCTCCTCGTTCTTGGCCAGCGGGGCCGTCGGCACGCCCAGCTTGTAGTCCTGGGTCCAGCGGTGGCCGTCCGTCTTGACCTCGACCGCGACCTTGGTCGACAGGGCGTTCACAACGGACACGCCCACGCCGTGCAGACCGCCGGAGACGGCGTAGCCGCCACCGCCGAACTTGCCGCCCGCGTGCAGGACCGTCAGGACGACCTCGACGGCCGGCTTCCCCTCGGACGGCACGATGCCGACCGGGATGCCTCGGCCGTTGTCGACCACGCGCACCCCGCCGTCGGCGAGGATCGTCACGTCGATGGTGTCCGCGTGCCCGGCCAGGGCCTCGTCGACCGAGTTGTCCACCACCTCGTACACGAGGTGGTGCAGCCCGCGCTCACCGGTCGAGCCGATGTACATGCCTGGCCGCTTGCGGACCGCGTCCAGGCCCTCGAGGACCTGGATCGCACTCGCGTCGTACGAGGCGGTGACCTCGCCGTTCTCGCCGGCTGTGGACTGGTTGTCGTTGGGGTTGCCGGAATCGGCCACGAAGCGCCCTTTCTGGCACAGCACAGGCCGTACTCCGGGCCAGCAGGCATGCAAGCAGGAGCGGCTGCGTCGATCTGCGTTGTCAGCGTTTGTCAGCGGGATCCCGCCACAGGGCGGGATTCGCTTCAGTCTACCGGTACCACGGACATGAATGGGGGTTTGCCGGTACCTCAGTCCGCATGTGCCGCCCTGAACCTCCTCTCTCCGACTCCCCATATCCGGGAAGGGGCTCAAAGAGGCTCACGCGGGCGTCCAGCGCTTCGGCCTGTCAACCTCTCGCTACCGTGAGGGACGCCACGCGATCCGGGGCTATCCGTACGTGTCCCCCGGCCCCGTGCTGCCCGGCGCGCGCAGCGGCCCGTACCGCTTCGGGCGCCCGCCCGGGCCCTGGACCTTGATCATCCGGACCGTTCCCTGGCCCAGGTCCGCGTTGAGCCGGGCCACCAGCTGCGGGGCCAGCAGCTTCAGCTGCGCCGCCCAGGCCGAGGAATCACAGCGCACGAGAAGTTCACGGTCCTCGTACCGGTCCGGTTCACAGTGCGCCGCGATCTCCGGCCCGACGATCTCCGGCCAGCGCTCCATCACGCCCGCGACCGCCATCGGCATCTCCCAGCCGCGCTCGGTGCGCAGCCGGTCCAGCGCCGCCATGAGCGGCATCGGGTCGCGGCCGTCGGCGCGGGCGCCCGAGCGCAGACCGGGCCGGTGCCTGTTCTTCCCGCCGGCCGCGTTGCCCCGGGCCCGCGCCTGTTCGCGGGCGGCCGCCAGCGCCTGGCGGGCGAGGTCCACGCCCGAGGGCTCGGGGACCTTGCGGGGGCCGGTCGTACCGGATTCCTTCTTGCCGTCGCCCTTGTCGTCGCCCTTGGTGTCGCTCACAGCCGGGTCACCTCACCGCCGGACACCCCGAACCGGGTCCCCGCCAGCACCCCCGGAACGTCGTCGTCCACCGCCGCCGTCACCAGTACCTGCTCTCCCGGGGCCACCAGCTCCGCCAGCCGCTCCCGGCGCCGCGCGTCCAGCTCGGCGAACACGTCGTCCAGGATCAGCACCGGCTCGGCGCCCTCCGAACGCAGCAGCTCGTACGAGGCCAGCCGCAGCGCCAGCGCGTACGACCAGGACTCGCCGTGGCTCGCGTACCCCTTCGCTGGCAGCTCGCCCAGGCGCAGCAGCACGTCGTCCCGGTGCGGGCCGACGAGGGTCACGCCGCGCTCGATCTCCTGCTTGCGGACCTCGGCCAGGGCCGCCAGCAGGACCTCGTACAGGGCTTCGCGGGTGCGGGCCCCGCCGCCGTCGACGGCCTCCCCGGCCTCGCCGGCGGCCGAGGACCTGTACGCCAGCCCCAGCGGGCCGCCGCCCGGCGCGAGCTGCTCGTACGCCTTGTCCGCGAGCGGCAGCAGCGTCGCGATCAGGTCGAGGCGCTGCGCCAGCAGCTCCGCGCCCGCGCGCGCGAGGTGCTGGTCCCAGACGTCGAGGGTGGACAGGTCCATGGAGCGGCCGCCGTGCCGGCGCGCCATCGCCGCGGACTTCAGCAGGGTGTTGCGCTGCTTCAGCACCCGCTCGTAGTCCGAGCGGACCCCCGCCATCCGCGGCGAGCGGGCCGTGACGAGCTCGTCGAGGAACCGCCGGCGCTCCCCGGGGTCCCCCTTCACCAGGGCCAGGTCCTCCGGCGCGAACAGCACCGTCCGGACGATCCCCAGTACGTCCCGGGGCCTGACCTGCGAGGACCGGTTGATGCGGGCGCGGTTGGCGCGGCCCGGGTTCAGCTCCAGCTCGACCAGCTGCTGGCGCGCGCCGTGGGTGACGGCCGCGCGGATGACGGCGCGGTCCGCGCCCATCCGGACCAGCGGGGCGTCCGAGGAGACGCGGTGGCTGCCGAGCGTGGCCAGGTAGCCGATGGCCTCGACCAGGTTCGTCTTGCCCTGGCCGTTGGGTCCCACGAAAGCGGTGACGCCCGGGTCGAGGGGTACCTCGGCCCGGGCGTACGAGCGGAAGTCGGCCAGTGAGAGATGCGAAACATGCATACGGCGCCGACCTCCCCCGGCTTCCTGCTGCTCTGCTCTGTGCTGCTGTGGAGCGGTTGTGGACAGGCTGTGGATTACGCCTTCTCGACCGCGTGGCCGCCGAACTGGTTGCGCAGCGCGGCGATCATCTTCATCTGCGGGGAGTCCTCCTGGCGGGACGCGAACCGCGCGAAGAGCGAGGCGGTGATGGCGGGCAGCGGCACGGCGTTGTCGATCGCCGCCTCCACCGTCCACCGGCCCTCGCCCGAGTCCTGCGCGAAGCCGCGCAGCTGCTCCAGGTGCTCGTCCTGGTCGAGGGCGTTGACGGCCAGGTCCAGCAGCCAGGAGCGGATGACGGTGCCTTCCTGCCAGGAGCGGAAGACCTCGCGGACGTCGGTGACCGAGTCCACCTTCTCCAGCAGCTCCCAGCCCTCGGCGTAAGCCTGCATCATGGCGTACTCGATGCCGTTGTGGACCATCTTCGCGAAGTGGCCCGCGCCGACCTTGCCCGCGTGCACGGAGCCGAACTCGCCTTCGGGCTTGAGGGCGTCGAAGATCGGCTGGACCCGTGCGACGTGGTCCTTCTCGCCGCCGTACATGAGCGCGTAGCCGTTCTCCAGGCCCCACACGCCGCCGGAGACACCGCAGTCGACGAAGCCGATGCCCTTGGTGGCCAGTTCCGCGGCGTGCTTCTCGTCGTCGGTCCAGCGCGAGTTGCCGCCGTCGACGACGATGTCGCCGATCGAGAGCAGCTCGGCGAGCTCGTCGACGGTGGACTGCGTCGCCGCACCTGCCGGGACCATCACCCACACCACGCGGGGGGCCTGCAGGCTGTCCACAAGTTCCCGCAGGCTGTGGACATCGGCAAGGTCCGGGTTGCGGTCGTATCCGATGACGGTGTGGCCTGCGCGGCGGATGCGCTCGCGCATGTTGCCGCCCATCTTGCCGAGACCGACGAGACCAAGCTCCATCAGGTGGTTCCTTAAGCGTTGTGGCCGTCTGTGCCGGGTTTCCCGGAAATCACCCGGGGCACCCAGGCTCCGAGCCTACGCCGGGCGGTGCCGCCGGGCGCCACGGGCGCTCCAGGGAGGGCCGTACGGGGCCCGTGCGGGGTCTGTACGCGGCCGGTGCGGGGTCCGTGCGGCCTTTGCGCGCGGGCCCCGCGTACGGCTCTCGTACGGGCTGCTCCGTACGGGCTCTTCCGTACGGGGGCGGACGACGTCGGGCCCGGCCCCGCGCCTGCGAGACCGGGCCCGACGAACGCGCGCGTCAGCCGGACAGGCGCACCGGCATGATCAGGTACTTGTAGGCCTCGTCCGCCTCGGCGTCGACCGCCGGACGGCCGCTCAGCAGCGCCGGCTTGGTGGAGGTGGTGAAGCTCAGCTGCGCGGCCGGCGAGTCGATCGCGCTCAGGCCGTCCAGCAGGAAGGTCGGGTTGAAGGCGATCGAGATGTCGTCGCCCTCGAGCTTGGCGTCCACACGTTCCACAGCCTGTGCATCGTCGGAGGAGCCGGCCTCCAGGATCAGCACGCCCTGCTCGAAGCTGAGGCGGACCGGGGTGTTGCGCTCGGCGACCAGGGCCACGCGCTTGACGGCCTCGACGAACGGGGCGGTCTCGATGACGGCGATGGAGTTGAACTCCGTCGGGAACAGCGTGCGGTACTTCGGCAGGTCGCCTTCGAGCAGGCGCGTGGTGGTGCGGCGGCCGGCGCCCTCGAAGCCGATGAGCCCCTCGCCCGCGCCGGAGCCCGACAGCGCCAGGGTGACGGTGTCACCGCTGGTCAGGGACTTGGCGGTGTCCAGGAGCGTCTTCGCGGGCACCAGGGCCACGGCGGAGGCGTCCGGGCTCTCCGGCTTCCACAGGAACTCGCGGACCGCGAAGCGGTAGCGGTCGGTGGAGGCCAGGGTGACGCGGTCGCCCTCGATCTCGATGCGGACACCAGTCAGCACGGGCAGCGTGTCGTCGCGGCCGGCCGCGATGGCGACCTGGGCGGCGGCGGAGGCGAAGACCTCACCGGGCACGGTGCCGGTCGCGGTCGGCATCTGCGGCAGCGCCGGGTACTCCTCCACAGGCAGGGTGTGGAGTGTGAACCGCGAGGAGCCGCAGACCACGGTCGCCCGTACACCGTCTGTGGAAATCTCCACCGGGCGGTTGGGGAGGGCGCGGCAGATGTCGGCGAGCAGCCGGCCGGAGACGAGGACGGTGCCGTCCTCCTCGACGTCCGCCTCGACGGAGACGCGGGCCGAGACCTCGTAGTCGAAGCCGGAGAGGGACAGCGTGCCCTCCTCGGCCTTCAGCAGCAGGCCCGCGAGAACGGGCACCGGCGGCCGGGCCGGGAGGCTACGGGCAGCCCAGGCCACCGCCTCCGCGAGTACGTCGCGCTCCACCCGGATCTTCACCGGAACCGCCTCCTGCTGTTGCTCGCTCGTCTGCCGGCCTTCGTTCTCGGCCCGATGCCTCGATGCCCTCGATGGCTCGGAGCCTCGGTGCCGGGCACCAGTCTGACGTACGGCGCCGACAGTCGGTGCTGCCGGAGGTCAAGTCGGGAGCGAGGTGTCGGGGAGGCGTCCCCACCGAGTTGTGCACAGGACCCGCTTGAAAGCCGAAACCGGGCTAACTCTCTATGGGGGTAGTAGTAGGGCCTGTGGAAACGGTGGATAAGCCCGTTGTCGCAGGTCAACCCGCGTTTTTTATCCACCGGGCCTGTGGGTGACACCGGTGGACAACACGGTGTGTCTGTGGAGAACAAAAACTTCTGCACAGGCCGTCCCCAGGTGGCCCCGACTACTCCACAGGTGTGTCCCCAGGTTTCCCCCAGTACTCCACAGCCCAAACGTCGACTTCCGTGTGACCGCTTTCACTCCCGGTGGTGACGGGAGGTGGAATGTTGCCGAACAGTGGACAGCGGTGTGGGTAACTCGTCGGATCCTGTGCACAGAGTGCGGGAACCTGTGGGTCGGCGGTGGACGAAGGAGTGGATGAGCCTGTGGATGAAAGTTCTGTCCACAGCCTGTGGATGGGGCTTGCGCACAAATCCACAGGGTTCTGACCAGTGCTGATGGTGCCTCATCAGGCAGCCCTGTGGACAGATTGTGGGTGGCCGAACCCGTCCCCAGCCTGTGGACGGAAGAAAGTCGGGGAATCTGTGGATGAGTTGCTCCACAGGGGGCGTATTCGAACAGGTCAGGGGCGCGCGGACGAAGAAGGGCGCCCCCGAAGTACCCCGGGAGCGCCCTCTGGAAGCGTTTGAAGAGGCCCGGCCGGGCCCGCCGGCACGGCTACAGGCCCCCGGCTCAGCCGTTCTTGATGCGGTTGGTGAGCTCGGTGACCTGGTTGTAGATCGACCGCCGCTCCGCCATCAGGGCCCGGATCTTGCGGTCCGCGTGCATGACGGTGGTGTGGTCGCGGCCGCCGAACTGTGCCCCGATCTTGGGCAGTGAGAGGTCCGTGAGCTCCCGGCACAGGTACATGGCGATCTGCCGGGCGGTGACCAGCACGCGGCTGCGCGAGGAGCCGCACAGGTCGTCCACGGTGAGGCCGAAGTAGTCCGCGGTGGCCGCCATGATGTCCGTCGCCGTGATCTCGGGGGCGGAGTCCTCGCCGCCGGGGATCAGGTTCTTGAGGACGTCCTCGGTCAGACCCAGGTCGACCGGCTGCCGGTTCAGGCTCGCGAAGGCCGTGACCCGGATCAGCGCCCCCTCCAGCTCGCGGATGTTGCGCGAGATGCGGGAGGCGATGAACTCCAGTACCTCCGGCGGGGCGTTGAGCTGCTCCTGTACGGCCTTCTTGCGCAGGATCGCGATGCGGGTCTCCAGCTCGGGCGGCTGGACGTCGGTGATCAGGCCCCACTCGAAGCGGTTGCGGAGCCGGTCCTCGAGGGTGACGAGCTGCTTGGGCGGCCGGTCGGAGGACAGCACGATCTGCTTGTTGGCGTTGTGGAGCGTATTGAAGGTGTGGAAGAACTCCTCCTGCGTCGACTCCTTGCTCGCGAGGAACTGGATGTCGTCGACGAGCAGGATGTCCATCTCGCGGTAGCGCTTGCGGAACGCGTCGCCCTTGCCGTCGCGGATCGAGTTGATGAACTCGTTGGTGAACTCCTCGGAGCTCACGTACCGCACCCGCGTGCCGGGGTACAGGCTCCGCGCGTAGTGCCCGATGGCGTGCAGGAGATGCGTTTTGCCCAGGCCCGATTCCCCGTAGATGAAGAGGGGGTTGTACGCCTTGGCGGGCGCCTCGGCGACGGCCACCGCGGCGGCGTGCGCGAAGCGGTTGGACGCGCCGATGACGAACGTGTCGAACAGGTACTTGGGGTTGAGCCGGGCGGTCGGCTCCAGCGGGCCCGAGGTCGAGCCGCCCGAGGAGGACGGGGGCGGCGCGGGCCGGCCGGGCGCGGGGCGCGGGGCCGGCTGCTCGTACGGCTGCTGCTCGTATTGATGGGACTGCTGGGGCGGGCGGGGCTCGTACTGCTGCTGCTCGTACTGCTGCTGGTCGAAGGAGCCCTGCTCGTACCCGCCGGAATCGGACTGCTGGAGGTAGCCCGGCTGCGGGGAGGCGTACGGATCGCGCTCGGGGAAGCCGCCGAGGCGCGGCTGCTGCCAGCCGTAGTCGTCCTGCTGGCCGCCGCGGGGCCAGGAGCCGGGCTCGGGGCGCGACTGCTGGTAGTCCGGGTAGGCGGGGCGGGCGGTGGGGAGCTGGTCTTCGGAGGGTCCGCCGGGGCCGTTGTGGCCGCCGCCGCGCTGGTTGCCGTACGGCTCGTACGACTCGGAGCGCTGCTGCGCGGCCGCGGGCAGGGGCGCGGGCTCTCCCGCGGAGTCGTCGACCGTGATGGCGATGCGGATGGGGCGGCCGCACTCGCGGCTGAGCGCATCGCTGATCAGCGGGGCGAGCCGGCCCTCCAGGACGCGCTTGCCGTACTCGTTGGGGACGGCGAGCAGCGCGGTGTCGGCGACGAGGGCCAGGGGCTGGCAGCGCTCGACCCACTGCTTGTCCTTGGGCTCGATCGCCTGCTGTCCCTCCCCGAGGAGCTTTTCGAGCACCCTTGGCCACACTGCGGCAAGATCGGCAGGTACGTCAGCCACAGAGCACGCTCTCTCACAGGGGTCCCACGAATGTGTGGTTCTTTGGGACGGTCGGGACAAAAAATCCGGGATCAGACAACGGTAGTCAGGCCGACGGGTACGGTTCAAGTCGTTGTCCACAGCCTGTGCACAGTGTGGGGGCACATCACCTCGGTTTGACCGGATGGCGTAGCCGCGCGTACCGTAACGAGGTCGAGTTGTCGATGGCTGCTGCCGCCTGCCTACCGATGGGCGAAGATCACCTTTTGTGATCGTTTAGCGGTGCCACTCGGGCGAACACGCGAGTTTCCTCGTGGGCGCACGGTGACAGCCAGGCGATGTCCCGCCACAACGATTCATTCTCTGGAGCCCCCGAGTGAGCAAGCGCACCTTCCAGCCGAACAACCGCCGTCGTGCCAAGACCCACGGCTTCCGTCTCCGGATGCGTACCCGTGCCGGTCGCGCGATCCTCGCGAACCGCCGTGGCAAGGGCCGCGCCGCCCTTTCCGCGTAACAACGCGCAGGTCGTGACGTCGTGCTGTCTCCCGAGAATCGGCTGAGGCGGCGCGAGGACTTCGCGAGCGCGGTACGCCGAGGTCGACGGGCTGGTCGCCCGCTCCTCGTCGTCCACCTACGTACAAGCGGTGCAACGGACCCGCACGAGCCGGGGGAGATCGATCCCTCGACGCGTGCGGGTTTCGTCGTCAGCAAGGCCGTGGGTGGCGCCGTCGTCCGTAACCGGGTGAAGCGCCGTTTGCGCCATCTTGTCCGCGAGCGCCTCTCCCGGCTGCCCGCCGGTAGCCTGGTGGTAGTGCGGGCATTGCCCGGCGCGGGTGATGCCGGTGCCGACGAACTGGCCCGGGACCTGGATGCCGCTCTGACGCGGCTCCTGGGAGGCGTGGCTCGATGAAGTACCCGCTGCTCGCATTGATCAAGCTGTACCAGTGGACGATCAGTCCGCTGCTCGGGCCGGTGTGCCGTTATTACCCCTCGTGCTCGCACTACGGGTTCACGGCCATCGACCGGCATGGTGCGGTGAAGGGGACGGTTCTGACCGGCTGGCGGATCCTGCGGTGCAATCCGTGGTCCGCCGGTGGTGTCGATCATGTCCCACCCCGTAAACGCCCGCGTTGGCACGAGCAGCTGCGCAGTGCGTTGCGTAGATCTCGCAATGCTCAAGGAGCCTGATTAGTGGACACGATTGCCAGTCTGTTCAGCTTTATCACCACGCCCGTCTCGTGGGTCATCGTCCAGTTCCACAGCTTGTACGGCGCGATTTTCGGCCCGGACAGCGGTTGGGCCTGGGGCCTGTCGATCGTGTCCCTGGTGGTCTTGATCCGGATCTGCCTGATCCCGCTCTTCGTGAAGCAGATCAAGGCGACGCGTGGCATGCAGGCGCTCCAGCCGAAGATGAAGGCGATCCAGGAGCGCTACAAGAACGACAAGCAGCGCCAGTCCGAAGAGATGATGAAGCTGTACAAGGAGACGGGTACCAACCCGCTCTCCTCGTGCCTGCCGATCATCGCGCAGTCCCCGTTCTTCTTCGCGCTGTACCACGTGCTCTCGGCCATCGCCAACGGCAAGACCATCGGCGTCATCAACGAGTCGCTGCTTGAGAGCGCCCGCCAGGCGCACATCTTCGGTGCCCCGCTGGCGGCGAAGTTCACGGACAGCGAGGAGAAGGTCGCCGCGCTCGGCGCCTCTCTGACCGACGTCCGGATCGTGACCGCGGTCATGATCGTCCTGATGTCGCTGTCGCAGTTCTACACCCAGCGTCAGCTGATGCAGAAGAACGTCGACCTCTCGGTCAAGACGCCGTTCATGCAGCAGCAGAAGATGCTGATGTACATCTTCCCGCTGATCTTCGCCTTCATGGGCATCAACTTCCCCGTGGGTGTTCTCGTCTACTGGCTGACCACCAACGTGTGGACCATGGGCCAGCAGATGTACGTGATCAACCAGAACCCGACGCCGGGAAGCAAGGCGCAGGACCAGTACCTGACCCGTCTGGTGAAGCACGTGACCACGCACGGCGAGGTCAAGGGTCGGGGCAAGAAGAAGATCGTCGCGGCGATCGTGGCCAAGGGCCCGGACCGCAATGACAACGAGCGCAAGTTCATCACGGCTCTCACGAAGCAGGGTCTGGCTGCGCAGGCGGACGGGTCTGTGATCAAGAGCGCCGAGGCCACGGCCGACTCTGACGCGGCGAGCGGCGGTGCCGCCAAGCGGCAGCAGCCGAAGCGGCAGACGAAGTCGCAGCGCCAGACGCCCCCCAAGCCCTCTTCCAAGAAGTAAGAAGGAGTCCCTCCCGTGACGGAAGGCACCACCACCGCCGCCGCTGAGAGTGGCGACACCCTGACCCGCCTCGAGCAGGAGGGTGAGATCGCGGCCGACTACCTCGAGGGTCTGCTGGACATCGCCGACCTGGACGGGGACATCGACATGGACGTCGAGGCCGACCGGGCCGCGGTGTCGATCGTCAGTGACTCGGCCAGCCGTGACCTTCAGAAGCTCGTGGGCCGCGACGGTGAGGTCCTGGAGGCTCTGCAGGAGCTGACCCGCCTCGCCGTGCACCGCGAGACCGGGGACCGCAGCCGCCTGATGCTGGACATCGCGGGCTTCCGTGCGAAGAAGCGCGATGAGCTGGCGGCGCTCGGTGCCCAGGCTGCGGCGGACGTGAAGGCTTCCGGTGAGCCGCTGAAGCTGGCGCCGATGACCCCCTTCGAGCGCAAGGTCGTCCACGACGCCGTGGCGGCCGCCGGCCTGAAGAGCGAGTCGGAGGGCGAGGAGCCGCAGCGCTTCGTCGTCGTGCTCCCGGCCTGATCGCAAGCCTGAGTGTTCGGCCCCGTCTGTGTCGCAGACGGGGCCGAAGTTTGTCAGCCTGGCAGTGCCGGTCCCGGCGGTGCCAGTTCGAGCAGTGCGTTTTCAACGATCCATGCGGTACGGAAGGACGGTCCCCGTGACGGAGGCAGCGGAGCTTCCCCCGGCGCCTGAAGAGGCGCGCGCGGTGTTCGGCGAGTTTTTCCCGGAAGCTGTGCGGTATGCGGAGCTGCTGGCGGACGCGGGGGTCAAGCGCGGCCTGATCGGCCCGCGTGAGGTACCGCGGCTGTGGGAGCGGCACCTGCTGAACTGTGCGGTGCTCTCGGAGGTGGTGCCCGAGGGTGTCACCGTCTGCGATGTCGGCTCGGGTGCCGGCCTGCCCGGCATTCCGCTCGCTCTGGTGCGGCGTGATCTGAAGATCACGTTGCTGGAGCCGCTGCTGCGGCGTACGACCTTCCTGCAGGAGGCCGTGGAGCTGCTGGGCCTGGACCACGTCACGGTGGTGCGCGGCCGGGCCGAGGAGATGCTCGGCAAGGTGCAGCCGGTGCACGTGGTGACGGCGCGAGCCGTGGCTCCGCTGGATCGTCTGGCGGGCTGGGGCGTGCCCCTGCTGCGTCCGTACGGGGAGATGCTGGCGCTCAAGGGCGACACCGCCGAGGAGGAGCTGGTGGCGGCGAAGACCGCACTGGCGAAGCTCGGTGTGGTGAAGACCTCGGTGCTGCAGGTGGGCGAAGGTGTGGTGGATCCGCTGTCCACCGTGGTCCGGGTCGAGGTCGGAGAAAGCCCCGGTGGGGTGAGGTTCGCGGCCAAGCGGGCTAAGGCCGCGCGGACCAGCCGGACTCGTCGACGCCGCTGATTTCCGGGGTATTGAGCCCTATAGGTATGGATTTCGGAGTGTCGTAGCGGCCCGAAGACCCTGTCTGGGCTGTGTCCGGGCATCGTGTTTCACGTGAAACGTCGCTCTCTGCTGCACGGAATCATCAGCCGCGGCCGTGCGGCTGCGTCCCCTCGTTCGCGCAAGGGCGAAGGGGGGACGGAGTTGTCCACAACGGTGGATTCATCCACAGGAGTACGGGCCCCGCTGGTTCGCGACCCGGGTGTCATGGCAGGCTCTGTTCATCGCGAGCCTGATGTCGAGGAGAGTGACACCGTGCGGTCCGACGCCAACCTCGCGGGGCCGATGGCCGACCCGGTCCCCGGTCCCCGCTCTGAATCAGCGGGGGACGATGTTTCACGTGAAACATCGTCGCCTCTTGTAGACAACGACACGCCCATCGGCCGTGCCGCCCAGATGGCGGTCGAAGCTCTGGGGCGCGCCGGCGAGGGGCTGCCCCGCCCGGCGCAGACACGGGTCATCGTGGTCGCCAACCAGAAGGGCGGCGTGGGCAAGACCACGACGACCGTGAACCTGGCGGCCTCACTGGCCCTGCACGGTGCTCGCGTCCTGGTGGTCGACCTCGACCCGCAGGGCAACGCGTCCACGGCGCTCGGTATCGACCACCACGCGGATGTGCCCTCGATCTACGACGTGCTCGTGGACAGCCGGCCGCTGCTGGAGGTCGTCCAGCCGGTGGTGGACGTGGAGGGGCTCTTCTGCGCTCCGGCCACGATCGACCTGGCGGGTGCGGAGATCGAGCTGGTGTCCCTGGTGGCCCGCGAGAGCCGGCTCCAGCGGGCCATCCAGGCATACGAGCAGCCGCTGGACTACATCCTGATCGACTGCCCGCCCTCGCTGGGACTGCTGACCGTTAACGCGTTGGTGGCCGGCGCCGAGGTACTGATCCCGATCCAGTGCGAGTACTACGCACTGGAGGGGCTGGGGCAGCTGCTGCGCAACGTCGACCTGGTGCGGGCCCACCTGAACCCGTCGCTGCACGTGTCGACGATCCTGCTGACGATGTACGACGGCAGGACCCGGCTGGCCTCGCAGGTGGCGGAGGAGGTGCGCACCCACTTCGGCAAGGAGGTGCTGCGCACGAGCATCCCGCGTTCGGTGCGCATTTCCGAGGCGCCGAGCTACGGCCAGACGGTGCTCACCTACGATCCGGGTTCGAGTGGTTCTCTCTCCTATCTGGAAGCGGCGCGTGAGATCGCGCTGCGGGGGGCCGGAATTTCGTACGACGCCCAGCACGCCCATCTGGGCGCGGGCATGAACAGCACGCAGAGTGTGGCGGAGGGGATCCAGTGAGTGAGCGACGTAGGGGTCTGGGGCGGGGGCTCGGCGCGTTGATCCCCGCCGCTCCCCAGGAGAAGACGCCGCCGGTGATCGGTGCCGGCTCGACGTCTCCGTCGGCGGTGCCGACGCTGCCTTCGGAGCGCGGGGTCGCGGCGGCGAAGCTGGCTTCGCTGGCGCAGGCCGATGTTTCACGTGAAACATCGGTTGCTGCTGCCGGCGTGAACGCGGTCGCCGTGGTGGATGAGCCGGAGACGGTGGCGCCCGAGGCCAACGTGGTGGCCGGGGCGACGTTCGCCGAGCTCCCGATGGACTCGATCACGCCGAACCCGCGGCAGCCCCGTGAGGTGTTCGATGAGGACGCTCTGGCGGAGCTGGTCACCTCCATCCAGGAGGTGGGTCTGCTCCAGCCGGTGGTCGTGCGCCAGTCGGCTCCGGACCGCTACGAGCTCATCATGGGTGAGCGCCGCTGGCGGGCCTGCCGGGAGGCCGGGCTGGAGCGCATTCCGGCGATCATCCGGGCGACGGACGACGAGAAGCTTCTGCTGGACGCGCTGCTGGAGAACCTGCACCGGGCGCAGCTGAACCCCCTGGAGGAGGCGGCCGCGTACGACCAGCTGCTCCAGGACTTCAACTGCACGCACGACCAGCTGGCGGACCGGATCGGGCGTTCGCGTCCGCAGGTGTCCAACACGCTGCGCCTGCTGAAGCTGTCGCCTCCGGTGCAGCGCCGGGTGGCCGCGGGGGTGCTGTCCGCCGGACATGCGCGGGCTCTGCTGTCGGTGGAGCACTCCGAGGCCCAGGACAAGCTGGCGCACCGGATCGTGGCCGAGGGACTGTCGGTGCGTGCGGTCGAGGAGATCGTCTCGCTGATGGGCTCCGAGCCCGAGGGGCCTGTGAAGCCGAAGGGTCCGCGGGCCGGTACCCGGGTGGCTCCGGCGCTGAGCGAGCTGGCGACGCGGCTGTCGGACCGGTTCGAGACGCGGGTGAAGGTGGATCTGGGCCAGAAGAAGGGCAAGATCACCGTCGAGTTCGCCTCGATGGAGGATCTGGAGCGGATTCTGGGGACGCTGGCGCCGGGCGAGGGCCGGGTGCTGGAGCAGGGCCTGTCCGGGGAGTGAGTCCCCGGCCGCCGAGGGGCGGATCGTGCCGGTGCGAATCGGCGCGGTCCGCCCCTTTGCCTTGTCGCGGTTTCGCCTGATTCGGGCTGTGGATACGATGCGCTCATGGGGCGTCGGTTGGTACCACTCACGCTGGACAACCTCCAGGACCTGCCTCGGCGTTGCCGGTCCTGTGTGTTCTGGGAGTTGGATCCCGTCAGCGGTGAAGCCGCAGTGAAGGCGGGGACTCCGGCGCAGGAGAAGGAGGCGTGGATCTCCGCCGTCCTGCTGGAGTGGGGCTCGTGCGGTCGCGTGGTCTACGTGGACGAGATCCCCGTGGGATTCGTGCTGTACGCGCCGCCGGCATACGTACCGCGGGCCGCTTCGTTCCCGACGAGTCCGGTCTCCCCGGATGCGGTGCAGCTGATCACGGCCTGGATCATGCCGGGTTATCAGGGCCAGGGCTTGGGCCGGGTGATGGTCCAGACGGTGGCGAAGGACCTGCTGCGGCGCGGGTTCCGTGCGATCGAGGCGTTCGGGGACGCGCGCTGGGAGGGCCCGGCCTGTCTGCTGCCGGCGGACCACCTGCTGGCCGTGGGCTTCAAGACGGTACGGCCGCATCCCGTCCACCCGCGACTGCGGCTGGAGATGCGCTCGACGCTCTCGTGGAAGGAAGACGTGGAGCTCGCGCTGGACCGGCTGCTCGGTGCGGCACGCAAGGAGCCCGCGCTGCGCCCGCTGTGATGGACGAAAAACGGGGCCGCCCCTTCAAGGGGCGGCCCCGTTTCACGTGAAACATTCCCGGCTGTCGCCGGGCGGGGGTTCCAACCGTCAGACGGCCGGCTTGATCGTCACGAAGCCGTCGAGGTCACGCAGGATGGCGGCCTTCGGCTTGGCGCCGACGATGGTCTTGACGACCTCGCCGCCCTTGTAGACGTTCAGGGTCGGGATGGACATGACGCCGTACTTGGCGGCCGTGTCCGGGTTCTGGTCGATGTTGAGCTTGACGATCTCGATCTCGTCGCCGTACTCGGCCGCGATGGCCTCCAGGGACGGGGCGATCTGGCGGCACGGGCCGCACCATTCGGCCCAGAAGTCCACCAGGACAGGCTTGTCGCTGTTCAGGACCTCGGCGTCGAAGTCGGCGTCGGTCACGTTCTTGAGGGTGCCGGCCACTGCGGCCTCCTAATTCTTTCCTGCGGGGTGTGGGGTGGGGAGTAGGCGGGGGTCAGACCGTCGCGTGCGCCTTCTCGGCGTCCGCGAGGGCGGAGAGGAAGCGCTCGGCGTCCAGGGCGGCCGAACAGCCGGTGCCCGCGGCGGTGATGGCCTGACGGTACGTGTGGTCCACGACGTCTCCTGCGCCGAACACGCCGGTCAGGTTGGTGCGCGTCGAGGGGGCGTCGACCTTGAGGTAGCCCTCCTCGTCGAGCTCCAGCTGGTCCTTGAACAGCTCGGTGCGCGGGTCGTGGCCGACGGCGATGAAGAGGCCGGTCACGGGGAGCTCGGAGGTCTCACCGGTCTTGGTGTTGCGCAGGGTGAGACCGGAGAGCTTCTGCTCGCCGTGGATCTCGGCGACCTCGCTGTCCCAGGCGAACTTGATCTTCGGGTCGGCGAACGCACGGTCCTGCATGGCCTTGGAGGCACGCAGGCTGTCACGGCGGTGCACGATGGTGACGGACTTGGCGAAGCGCGAGAGGAAGGTGGCCTCCTCGATCGCGGTGTCGCCGCCGCCGACTACGGCGATGTCCTGGTCCTTGAAGAAGAACCCGTCACAGGTGGCGCACCACGAGACACCGCGGCCGGACAGGGCGTCCTCGTTGGGGAGACCGAGCTTGCGGTGCTGGGAGCCGGTCGTGACGATCACGGCCTTGGCGCGGTGCACGGTGCCGGCGGTGTCGGTGACGGTCTTGATGTCACCGGTGAGGTCCACGGACACGACGTCGTCGGGGACGAGCTCGGCGCCGAAGCGCTCGGCCTGGCCGCGCATGTTGTCCATGAGGTCCGGACCCATGATGCCGTCCTGGAAGCCGGGGAAGTTCTCGACCTCGGTGGTGTTCATCAGGGCGCCACCGGCAGTGACCGCGCCTTCGAAGACCAGCGGCTTGAGCGAAGCGCGTGCGGTGTACAGGGCGGCGGTGTAGCCGGCCGGCCCGGAACCGATGATGATCACGTTTCGTACGTCGCTCACGGGTTTCTTCCTCGTCTCTGTGGACTGCACGCTGCTGCCGGAGGGGCCGGTGTGTTGTCTCACCCCACCCAACGGATCCTACGGCGCATGCATTCCCGACCCGCTCCCTCGCGAGCGCGAAGGTGTCAGCTTCGAGGATATGTCCTGGTCAGCAATGGTTTGTCTAGGCTGCCCGACCCTGCGTTCCTGCACGCGGCGCCCACCAGGTAGGCGTCCACGCGGGCAGAGTCTCCGGGGTGCGGCAGGACGAGGAGGTAGACCTCGGTGCCCTGGTAGCTGCCCTGTTCGGCCGCGAGCGGGGTGTCGGGACGGCCGGTGGCTTCCTGGACGCACGCCGGCACGGAGGAGGCGGTCGTCCGGTTGCCGTCGCCGGGGGGCATGCCCGGCGGGGGCGTGGTGCTCTTCTCCAGTCCGTACGTGTTCTGCTGCTCCTCCTGCGGGGCGGTCTTGGCGCCCGGTCCGGAGGCCAGGAGTCGGCGCACGTTGTCCTGGAGGCCCTGCGCGGTGTACGTGCCGTCGCCGGGGGACGCGGCTGCCGTGCTCGTCGCGGATCTGCGGGCGGCGGTGTCCGGGGAGCCGCTCCCGAGCAGGTTGCCCGCGAGGAAGACGCCGAGTGCGCAGGCGGCCGCTCCGGCCAGGCCGGCGATGACGGCGATCCGGCGGCGGGCTCGACGGCGACCGGGACCGGTTGCTCCGGCCGGGTGACCGGCAGGCCGGCCGGTACCCGGAGCCGAGGGCGCGGCAGGCGACGTTCCTCCCCCGGCCACCTCCGGGGGCGCTCCCGGTGAACCATCGGAGACCGGGGCCGCGGCCTCCGCCCTGGGCGCGGTGGAATCGAGGAGGGCTTCGGCGGCGAGGGCCGCGTCGATGCGTCCGGCGACGTCGGAGGGCATCCGGGGAGGCCCCGGCAGGGTGCCGAGAAGCCCTCGGATCTCCTCCAGGGAGGCGAGGACGTCGGCGCACAGCGGGCAGTCACCCAGATGGCGGCGCACCTCCCCGCTCCGGACCGGGGAGAGCAGCCCCTCCGTCAGGTCGGAGATCTCCGAGACGTCAGGGTGCCGGATCGTGCCGGTTGTGGGAGTCACGTTCGTCCACCTCCGCCCTTCACCGTGTCTGCGTCTGGGGCCGGCCGACTGGGGTCTGCCGCTGGTGGGACGGGTGTCCCCGGCGTCCGGTTCCTTCCCCGCTCGGCGGCGGTGTTATCCCCGGCATTCGAGCGCAGATGAGTGAGCATCGGGAGGAGCTTCGCCCGGCCGCGCGCGCACCGGCTCTTCACGGTGCCGGTGGGGACGTCGAGGATACGTGCGGCCTCGGCGACGGGGTATCCCTGCATGTCGACGAGGACCAGGGCGGCCCGCTGCTCGGCCGGGAGCGTGCCCAGAGCGGCCAGGAGCTGCCGGTGGAGGTCCTGGCGCTCCGCAGGTGCCTCGGCGGACTCGTGGGGCTCCAGGAGGCGCTCCAGGCGCTCCGTGTCGTCCAGCGGCGAGGTCTTGCGGGAGGCGGCCTTGCGGGCCCGGTCGAGGCAGGCGTTGACGGTGATGCGGTGCAGCCAGGTGGTGACGGCCGATTCGCCGCGGAACGTGTGGGCGGCCCGGTAGGCGGAGACGAGCGCGTCCTGCACCGCGTCGGCGGCTTCCTCGCGGTCGCCGAGGGTGCGCAGGGCCACGGCCCACAGGCGATCGCGGTGCCGCCGTACGAGCTCCCCGAAGGCATCGGGATCACCGGCGGCGTGCAGCGCCAGCAGCTCTTGGTCGCTCCGGTCGTCTCCCGTTGCTGAGTGCATCACACCTCCCCTCCGGAAGGGAGCGTACGGGTCGCACGGGATGAATACGAGGGACCGCTGCCCAGTCGGCGCAGCGGTCCCGTACGCGTGGCGGCCCGGCCTCTACTCGGCCGTGCCGAGCACCTTGATCTCGTTGATGCCGCCCCGGTAGCCGCCGTTCGAGTCGGTGGGCAGCGCGGTGATGTGGATCACCAGGTAGCGCGTCTTCACCGGGGTCTCCAGCGTGGTCTTCAGGTTCTTCCCCGCGGTGGTCAGTTTGACGATCTCGTGGGAGAAGTCCGAGAGGGAACGGGGTTGAGAGGCCTCCGGAGAGGCGGCCCGGACCTCGACCTTCTGCCCCGCCGCGTACAGGTCGACGTCGAGGCCGGCCACTTCCTGGACGCTGCCGAGGTCGACGATGATGCCGCTGCCGTCGTCGTAGCTGTCCAGGTTGCCGAAGTTGGCGTACCCGTAGAACACCTTCGTAATCCAGGCGGTGTCGGCGTTGCCGTCGACGGCCTTGTCCGCGTCCTCCGGCTTGATCGGCTCCTTGCCGAAGGTCGTGGCGTTGCCGATGCGCAGGGGCTTGCCCGGGTTGCTCGGCTTGGCCCCCTTGGAGGCGTCGTCCGTCTTGGGCTGCTGGTTGGAGCCGTTGCTGCCGGTGTCGCCCTTGACGCGCTCCAGGAGCGTGTCGGCGAGCTGCCAGCTGCCCAGGCCGAGCGCGGCGATGAGCAGGGCGGCCACGCCCCACTTCAGGACGCGACCGGTGCGGCTCTGCAACGGCGGCGGCGGTGGCGGGATGGCCATGGTGTGGTTGCCCGGGCCGCCGTGGTGCGGCTGGGGACGGCCGTAGCTGCCCTGCTGGTAGGTGGTGTGCTGGTACTCGGGCGGAGCGGTGAAAGCGGGCTCCGGCGGCCGGATGCGGGGCATCGCGGCGACTGCCTTGGCCAGTTCCTCCGGGGTGGTGCAGGGCGGCTCCTGCCTGGAGGCCGTGGCCCCGTCGTTGGCGAGGGCGCGCATGGCGAGCTCGCCCAGCCCGCGGTGCACCCCGGCACGGACCTGGTCGGGCGCGATCAGGCCGACGCCCTTGGGCAGGCCGGTCAGCCCGTACGCGTCGTCCTCGTACGGCCAGCGCTGTGTCAGGGCGGCGTACAGGAGTGCGCCGATGGCCTCGGTGTCCGCGCGCTGCGGGGTGTCGCTGGTGATGCCGCGCAGGGCGGCGTTCACGGCGAGCCCGCGGATGCGGTACTGGCCCGTGGAGGTCCGCAGTATGGCGCTGGGCGTCAGCCGCAGGTGGGCCAGGCCTTCGCGGTGTGCGGCGGCCATCGCCTGGGAGACCTGGGTGACGAGCTGGTAGGCCTCGTGGGGCTCGAGGGGGCCCGCGGCGAGGATCGCGGTCAGCTCGGTGGCGTCCGGCAGCCATTCGTGGACGACGTAGACGAGGTCGTTCTCCTCCACGGCGTCGAGGACGTGGACGAACCGCGGGTCGCCGAGCAGCGCGGAGGAGCGGGCCGCGGCCAGGACGGCGCGGGCCCGCGGGTGGTCGGCGGGCAGCAGGTGGACGCCCACGGCGCGGCGCAGCTTCTCGTCCATGGCGCGCCAGCTGCTGAATCCGTCCAGACGGGTGACGCACTCTTCGAGGCGGTACCGCCTGGCGAGCTTGTGGCCGCTGTGGAGTTCGGGGGCGGCAGCAGGGGCCGCTTTTCTGCGCTCGCCGTCCTTTTCGGGCATGGATCCGTCCGCGGCTCGTCCGTTCTGGGTGTCCACCCCGTCGGCCGTGGCCTTCGCCGCATCTGCGGCCGGCGGCTCGTCGCCGCCGTTGTCGGCCACGTCGACGGCAGCCGTGCTACGTTCCGCCACCGTCGTTCCTGCCTCCCCATCCGTTACGCGCTGTCGGCCAGTCTGCGAAGCCATGCCAATTGTGCCCACAGTCCGGCGCTATGCACGACACGCGAAAGGGTCCGACGGTTGTGCGCATCAGCGACCCAAGCGTCCGCGGACCATTCCGACCATGGCGTTGAGCTCTTCGATGCGCATCCGCTTGGCCGCCACGAGGAATACGGCGGCCAGCGCGACACCGCCGGCGGCCAACGCGGCGAGGGAGCCGGTGACTCCGCTTCCGAGCCACTGGGTGACCGCGTAGGCGGCCGCGCCCGCGACGGCGGCCGCGGGCACGCAGGCGCCGGTGAGGCGGGCGTAGGTGCGCATCACGTGGGCGCCGTCGAGGTCGCCGCCCAGCCGGTTGCGCAGGCGCCGCCAGGCGACGCCCACGCCGACCGTGTAGCCGAGTCCGTAGGCGGCGGCCATGCCGACGACGGCCCAGCGCGCGGGGAGCACGAAGAACGCGGCGGTGGAGACGGCCGCGTTGACGCCGGCGACGATGACCGTGTTGTAGAAGGGCGTCCGGGTGTCCTCGTAGGCGTAGAACCCGCGCAGGACGACGTACTGGACGGAGTACGGGATGAGTCCGAGGCCGAAGGCCATCAGGACGTAGCCGATGTTCTGGGCGCCGGATCCGGAACCGGCGTACAGCAGTGTGGCCATGGGGACGCCGAGGGCGAGGAACGCGAAGGCGCAGGGCACGATCGCGACGGCCGAGGTGCGCAGACCGTACGAGATGTCGTCGCGGACGGCGGCTGCGTCCCCGTCGTGGGCGGAGCGGGAGATGCGCGGCAGCACGGCCGTCATGACGGAGACGGTGATGATGGCCTGCGGCATCTGCCACAGCAGCAGCGCGTAGTTGTAGGCGGTGATGCCGGTTCCGGGGTGGCCCTGCTTCTCCGCGACGGAGCCGGCCCAGGTGGCCAGCTGCGTCACGACGACGAGGCCGACCTGGTTGGCCAGGACGAAGAAGAACGTCCACTTGGCCAGGCGGGCGGCCTTGCCGAGGCCGTGGCCCCGCCAGTCGAAGCGCAGCCGCGGCCTGAAGCCGGCGTCGCGCAGGTAGGGCAGCATCGCGAGGGCCTGGACGGTGAGGCCCAGGAGGGTGCCGAGGCCCAGCAGGCGGATGCCCTCGGGGGTGACCGTGGTCGCGCCCACCCCGGAGGTGGTGAAGCCGCCGAAGGCCCAGATGAAGGCGCCGAACGTGGCGATGACGACGATGTTGTTGAGGACGGGGGTCCACATCATCGCGCCGAACCGGCCGCGTGCGTTGAGGATCTGCCCGAGGACCACGTGCACGCCCATGAAGAACATGGTCGGCAGGCAGTAGCGGGCGAAGGCGACCGCGACCTCCATCTGCTGGGGGTCGGACGCGAGCTTCGGCGACATCATCGTGATGAACACCGGTGCCGCGAGGACGCAGATCGTGGTGATGGCGGCCAGCAGCACGACGACGAGCGTCAGCAGGCGGTTGGCGTAGGCCTCGCCGCCGTCGTCGTCCTGCTTCATGGCCCGCACCAGCTGCGGGATGAAGACGGCGTTGAGCGCGCCGCCGCCGACCAGTACGTAGATCATCGTCGGCAGGGTGTTGGCGATCTGGTACGTGTCGTTGAAGGTGCCCACGCCGATGGCGCCGGCGATGACCAGGGTCCGCAGGAAGCCGGTGATGCGGGAGACGATCGTGCCGGCGGCCATGAGGGCGCTGGACTTGAGGAGGCTGGAGGCGCGGCCGGCGGGCTTGCTCGGCGCCGGGGCGGCGACGGGGGCGTCCTCCGCGGGCGTGCCGGGCGTGCCCTGCTGGTCCCGGTAGAGGTGCGCGAAGGCGTCCGGCTCGGGCTTCTCGTCCGCGGCCTTGGTGACCAGGGAGTCCACGCCGACGAACTGGGTGGTCGTCGCGTGGTCGCCGTAGGGCAGGTGCCGGGAGGGTCCGTCCGGCTCGGGCGGCGGGGTCTGGGCCCAGACGTGCGGGTCGGGGGCGTGCACGGGGGCCTGCGGCGCCGCGTAGAGCGGTCCGGGCTCCTGGTAGGTGCCGGGCGGCGGCGGAGGGTGCGAGGCCCGGTCGTAGAGGACCTCGGCCACGGGGTCCTGGGCCGACAGGTCCTGGGACCGGTACGGGTCGTAGTCGTAGGCGTCCTGGACGTACGGGTCACGGTCCGGCGCGGGCGCAGGTGCGGGGACCTGCCCGGCCACCGGGGTGCCCGGGGCAGCGCCCTGGTAGGGCGCGGGCCCACCAGTGCCCTGCGCGCGGTCACCGTCGTACGGCGCGTTCATCGAAACCCCACCTCATCGTCCCCAGGCCGACCGGCCACGGCATCGCTCAACGGTCCACTGTCTCACCCGTGCCGGACGGCCCGGTGCTTTGCGGTCCGGTGTCCGGGGTCTCGTCACTCGGCTGCGTGCTCTCCTCGCCGGTCGCGCGGGCCGCGACGCGCTTGCGGCTGGCGTACATCTTGATGCCCGCCAGGACGAGGAGGAGAACGCCGCCCGCGATGACGAGCATGACGGTCGGAGTGATCTCGGTGGCCTCCACGGTGAACTTGCGCGCCTTGCCGTAGGGCACGCCGTCCGTGGTGTAGAGCTGCGCGGTGACTTCCACGGGGCCGCTCGCGGTGGCGTTGGCGGTGAACTTGACCGTCTGGCTGTGTCCGCCCGTGACGGTCACTTCCTGCTCGGCCTGACCGCTGTCGCCGAACATCAGGCGGGTCGGGTTGGCCGACTTCACCCGCAGGACGAGGTTGTGCACGTCCTGGACGAGGCTGTTCTGGACACTGACCGGGATGGTCGCGCTGTGTCCGGACAGGGTGGCGTCGGACTTGGGGACGACCTTGACCTTCTCGGTGAGACCGATCAGGTACTCCTGCACCTGGTCCCGGTAGAGCCGCGCCTCCTCGGGGCGGCCGCGCCAGGAGGTCGACATCTCGCGGTTGGTGGTGTTGCCGAAGGGGATCTCCACGCGGTCGGGCGCGCTGAGGATCACCTTGAAGTGGTCCAGGGTGTTCTGGGTGGTGCGGATCTTCTCGAAGGCGGAGACCGGCAGCTCCGTCTTGCGCAGCGCCTCGGGGTACTGGCCCGCGCCCGGGACCTGGGTGTTGACGCCGGGGTCGGGCTTGGCCGCGGCCGCGGTGTCGAGGTCCGCCGGCTGGGTCCAGCGCCCCGCCTGCAGCCCCCGTACGGCGGCCGCCATCGTCTGTGCCTGGCTGGTGGACGGCATCCGCTGCGGCGTGACGACGAAGCTGCGCTGGTTGTCGGTCTTCTGCAGGTTCAGGGCGAGGCTCTGGGCGAGGAAGCGCTGCACGGCCAGCGTGGCGTTCCCGGCGTTCAGCATGTCGCCCTCGAAGGCGGTGGACAGGTCGGCGTCGGCGACGACGGCGGTGGTGCCCGCGCCGATGGGACGGGCCGCGGAGGGCGTGTAGCCGAGGGCGCCGGTCTCCTGGAGGCTGTCGCTGCGGGTCAGGACGTTGTGGGCGCCCGCCGAGGTCGCCACGTTGACGATCGACGGGTCGATGGCGCCGTCCACGGGCCAGGAGAAGTCGGTGGACGGGGTGACGTGCAGGACGGTCTCCACGGCCTGCTTCGCCTTGTCGGTGGCCGGCCTCAGCTGGCCCAGGGTGCCCGAGACGTCCTTGCCCTGGTGGGCGAGGGAGGCGATGTCGGGGTCGGCGAATGGCAGCGCGACGATCTTCTTGCCCTGGACAGCGGCTTCCAGGGCGCTCAGCCACTGCTCGGCGACGGCCTTGTTCTTGCCCTGGACGATCCGGCCGTCCGGCGTGCGGTAGCGGTAGCCCTTGGTCATGGCGTCGACCGTGTAGAGCAGGTCGGGGTCGATGACCCAGGTGACGGGCAGGTCCTTGCCGAGGGCGACCATCTGCTGGAGGCGCCCGCCGGACTTGAGCTCCTCGGCGAGGGAGTCGTCGAGGAAGACGGGGGTCTGCAGCTCGTCCGAGCCGGTCTCCGCGGTCAGGTGCGTGGTGGAGATCAGCGGCCACAGGTACGTGAGCTGGGAGCGCTTGGAGGCGGCTTCCGGCTGCCAGGGCAGGAAGGTCCGCTTGATGCCGAGCACCTGCTCGTACTGGCGGCTCTCGGTCTCTCCGGAGAGCGAGACGCCGAGCTGGTAGACGCCGTCCTTGTCCAGCTCCAGCTTGTTCACCGGGATGGTGAGGGTGAAGTCCTGCTTGACCTTCGAAGGCAGCGAGGGGATCTTCACGGCGTAGGCCGGGTCGATCTCACCGGGATCCGTGCCGGCCCGGAACCCGGCGCGTTCCGCCGCCTCGTCGATGGAGGCCCGGTCGCCGAGCGCCGGCCCGACCCTCAGACCCACGTGCGCGCCGGTGATCGTCTCGCGGCCGTTGTTGACCACGCTGCCGGAGATGGTGAGCGTGTCGCCCTTGACCGGGGCCGCCGGGGCCATGGCGTCCAGCTGCACGTCGACGGTGCCCGCCTCGGCGGCCTGGGCGGCCTGTGGGGCGGGTGAGTAGACCAGAGCGGCGAGCACGGGGGTCCCGGCCAGCAGAACGACTGCGCGCCGCAGCCAGCGGCGCCGGGCAGGTGCGGGGGAAGCCCCCTGGATGTCTGCCGCCTCGGCCACGCGCTAGCCCGTCCCTCGAAGTGTCAGTGGTCGTCGTTTGTGCGTCCACGCATGGTAACGAGACGCGCTGTGCGCGAGTGCCGCGCCTTGCTCCACATGATCGGGGCCGCCCCGGGGGCGGCGCATGCCGGGGCGGCCACAAACGGGGAAGCCCCCGCCGGGCGGGGCACGTACCCTTTTCTGTTGTGCCGAACGCCAACGAAGACAACCCCAGTGCCCTGAGTCAGGTGCAGCGCCGCGCGGTCAGTGAACTGCTGCGGGTCGCCCCTGTCGCCGACGAGCTCGGCCGCCGGTTCCAGGAGGCCGGCTTCCGCCTTGCCCTGGTCGGCGGGTCCGTACGCGATGCGCTGCTCGAGCGTCTCGGCAACGACCTCGACTTCACCACCGACGCCCGTCCCGAGGACGTCCTGAAGATCGTCCGGCCGTGGGCCGACTCGGTCTGGGACGTCGGCATCGCCTTCGGCACCGTCGGAGCCCAGAAAAACGGCTTCCAGATCGAGGTGACCACGTACCGGTCGGAGTCGTACGACCGTACCTCGCGCAAGCCGGAGGTCTCCTACGGCGACTCGATCGAGGAGGACCTGGTCCGCCGCGATTTCACCGTGAACGCGATGGCGGTCGCGCTCCCGGAGAAGGAGTTCGTGGACCCGCACGGGGGCCTGGAAGACCTCCAGGCGGGCATCCTGCGCACTCCCGGCACTCCGGAGGACTCCTTCTCCGACGACCCGCTGCGGATGCTGCGCGCGGCGCGCTTCGCCGCGCAGCTCGACTTCGAGGTCGCCCCCGAGGTCGTGGCGGCGATGAAGGCGATGTCGGACCGGATCGAGATCGTCTCGGCGGAGCGGGTGCAGGGCGAGCTGAACAAGCTGCTGCTGTCCGCGCACCCGCGCAAGGGACTGGGCCTGCTCGTGGACACCGGGCTCGCCGATCACGTGCTGCCCGAGCTGCCCGCCCTGCGGCTGGAGAGTGACGAGCACCACCGGCACAAGGACGTCTACGACCACTCGCTGATCGTGCTGGAGCAGGCCATCGCGCTGGAGCACGACGGCCCGGACCTGGTGCTGCGCCTGGCGGCCCTGCTCCACGACATCGGAAAGCCGCGCACCCGCCGGTTCGAGAACGACGGCCGGGTCTCCTTCCACCACCACGAGGTGGTGGGCGCGAAGATGACCAAGAAGCGCATGACCGCGCTGAAGTACTCGAACGACATGGTCAAGGACGTGTCCCGGCTGGTGGAGCTGCACCTGCGCTTCCACGGCTACGGGGACGGCGAGTGGACCGACTCCGCGGTGCGGCGCTACGTCCGCGATGCCGGTCCCCTCCTGGACCGCCTGCACAAGCTCACCCGGTCCGACTGCACCACGCGCAACAAGCGCAAGGCCAATGCCCTCTCCCGCACCTACGACGGTCTGGAGGAGCGCATCGCGCAGCTTCAGGAGCAGGAGGAGCTCGACGCCATCCGGCCCGACCTGGACGGCAACGAGATCATGCAGGTCCTGGGTGTCGGCCCGGGGCCGGTGATCGGCAAGGCCTACGCGTTCCTGCTGGAGCTGCGGCTGGAGAACGGCCCGATGGAGCGCGACGCCGCGGTCGCCGCCCTCAAGGAGTGGTGGGCGGGGCAGGCCTGACCCGCGGTCGGCCGGGTCGATGTTTCACGTGAAACATCGACCCGACCGATGCCTCGGACGCGTCACGATTGCGCTCCGCGCTGCCTCAGGTAGACCGCCGTCACCGCGTAGAGGACGGCCACGCTCACGATCAGCGCGACGGACCGCCCGTCCGGGGGGAGCATCAGGGCGGCCACGGCGGCCGCGCTCACGAACGCGATGTTGAAGAGCACGTCGTAGACGGAGAACACCCGGCCGCGGAAGTCGTCGTCCACATGGGACTGGATGGCGGTGTCGGTGGAGATCTTGGCGCCCTGGGTGGCGAGGCCCAGCACGAAGGCCGCGGCCAGCATCGGTCCGGGTGTGAAGAACAGGCCGAGCGGGGGCACCAGGACCGCCGCCCCGGCGGAGCAGGCCGTGATCCAGCCGCGGGTGCCCAGCCGGCCCACCATCCAGGGGGTGACGACGGCGGCCGCGAAGAACCCGGCCCCGGAGACGCCGACCGCGATGCCCAGCAGGGCGAGGCCGGCGGACTCGCTGTCCGACCAGGAGTACCGGCAGAGCATGAGCAGCGTCACGAACAGGGCCCCGTAGCAGAAGCGCATCAGGGTCATGGCGGTGAGCGTCTGGGCCGCCTCGCGTCGGGAAGCCAGGTGCCGCAGCCCCTCGGCCATGCCGCGGACGGTCAGGGCTATCCCCTGGGCCGCCGAGGGGTGGGCCCGTCCGGCGGGGTGGTCCGGGCCGAGCAGGCCCACGGCCAGGCGCAGCGAGAGCAGCGCCGCGCACAGGTAGAGCCCGGCGCCGAGCAGCACGACCAGGGCGTTGGAGTCGGAGGCCAGCAGCCGGACGAGGAAGGCGAGCCCGCCGCCGGCGACCGCGGCGAGCGTCCCGGCCGTGGGGGAGAGCGAGTTGGCGGTGACCAGCTGGGCGGGGGCGACGACGCGGGGCAGCGAGGCGGCGAGCCCGGCCAGTACGAAGCGGTTGACGGCGGTGACCGACAGGGCCGAGGCGTAGAAGAGCCAGTCGGGGACGTGCGCGACGATCAGCACGCCCGTCACGCAGGCCAGGACCGCCCGCAGCAGGTTGCCGTAGAGGAAGACCTGACGGCGGCGCCAGCGGTCGAGCAGCACCCCGGCGAAGGGGCCGATCACCGAGTACGGCAGCAGCAGGACCGCCATGGCCGAGGCGATGGCCGCGGGCGAGGTCTGCTTCTCGGGGGAGAACACCACGTACGTGGCGAGCGCCACCTGGTACACGCCGTCGGCGGCCTGGGAGAGCAGCCGTACGGCGAGCAGGTTGCGGAAATCCCTCAGGCGCAGGAGTACGCGCAGATCACGTACGACAGGCATGAGGGCAAGGGTCACATACGCGGAGGGTCCCCGGGCACATTGCCCGGGGACCCTCCGCGGAAGAACAGCCGAAGACCAGGTGTCCGAAGACCCGTGGGGTCCGACTTAGCGCTCGACCTCGCCCTTGATGAACTTCTCGACGTTGGCCAGGGCCTCGTCGTCGAAGTACTGCACCGGCGGGGACTTCATGAAGTAGCTCGAAGCCGACAGGATCGGGCCACCGATGCCCCGGTCCTTGGCGATCTTCGCGGCGCGCAGGGCGTCGATGATGACACCGGCGGAGTTCGGGGAGTCCCACACCTCGAGCTTGTACTCGAGGTTCAGCGGGACGTCGCCGAAGGCGCGGCCTTCGAGGCGGACGTAGGCCCACTTGCGGTCGTCGAGCCACGCCACGTAGTCGGACGGGCCGATGTGGACGTTCTTCTCGCCGAGCTCACGGTCGGGGATCTGCGAGGTGACGGCCTGCGTCTTGGAGATCTTCTTCGACTCCAGGCGGTCGCGCTCCAGCATGTTCTTGAAGTCCATGTTGCCGCCGACGTTGAGCTGCATGGTGCGCTCAAGACGGACACCGCGGTCCTCGAACAGCTTCGCCATCACGCGGTGCGTGATGGTCGCGCCGACCTGCGACTTGATGTCGTCGCCGACGATCGGGACACCGGCCTCGGTGAACTTGTCGGCCCACTCCTTGGTGCCGGCGATGAAGACCGGGAGGGCGTTGACGAAGGCGACCTTGGCGTCGATGGCGCACTGGGCGTAGAACTTCGCCGCTTCCTCGGAGCCGACGGGCAGGTAGCAGACCAGAACGTCGACCTCGCGGTCCTTGAGGACCTGGACCACGTCGACCGGGGCCTCGGCGGACTCCTCGATCGTCATGCGGTAGTACTTGCCCAGGCCGTCCAGGGTGTGGCCGCGCTGCACGGTCACGCCCGCGTTGGGGACGTCGCAGATCTTGATGGTGTTGTTCTCGCTGGCGCCGATGGCGTCCGAAAGGTCGAGGCCGACCTTCTTCGCGTCGACGTCGAACGCGGCGACGAACTCGACGTCACCCACGTGGTAGTCGCCGAACTGGACGTGCATCAGACCGGGGACCTTGGCCGCCGGGTCGGCGTCCTTGTAGTACTCGACGCCCTGCACCAGCGAGGCGGCGCAGTTGCCCACGCCGACGATGGCTACGCGAACCGAACCCATTCCGGTTGCTCCCTGTTCGTTCTTGGACGAGGCCTGCGAGATGCAGGCCTCACTTTGCAGTTTCGTCGGGCGGACCGGGTCGTCTCCGATCCCGTCCCGCCCGCTCACTCTCGATGAGCTCGTTCAGCCAGCGCACTTCGCGCTCCACGGACTCCATACCGTGCCGCTGCAGCTCAAGCGTGTAGTCGTCGAGGCGCTCCCGCGTGCGGGCGAGTGAGGCGCGCATCTTCTCCAGACGCTCCTCCAGCCGGCTGCGGCGGCCCTCCAGGACCCGCATGCGCACTTCTCGCTCGGTCTGGCCGAAGAAGGCGAAGCGCGCGGCGAAGGACTCGTCCTCCCAGGCATCGGGGCCCGTGTGGGACAGGAGCTCCTCGAAGTGCTCCTTGCCCGCTGCCGTCAACCGGTAGACGATCTTGGCGCGGCGCCCTGCGAGTGAAGTGGCGAGAGCGTCTTCCGGGGCGTTGCCCGGTTCTTCGATCAACCAGCCGTTGGCGACCAGCGTCTTGAGGCAGGGATAGAGCGTTCCGTAGCTGAACGCCCGGAACACCCCCAGAGAGGTGTTGAGCCGCTTGCGGAGCTCGTACCCGTGCATGGGGGATTCGCGGAGCAGGCCGAGGACGGCGAACTCGAGGATGCCTGAGCGCCTGCTCATCCGCCTGCCTCTCCCTCGCCCCTGAGTTTTATACCGAGCTGATGTATCGGCTCGATACATCCAGACGATAGAGCGGGCTGTCTCCGACGACAAGGGGAGATGTGGTGACCGGTGTCACATCACTAATTCGTACCAAGCGAGTTGCCTGATTTGGGGTGAACTTCGGCACTGTTCGGGTTTTGAGCGTGCGTAGTCTGTGGGCCATGACAACGGGGGAACCGGAATTCACCTGCCGCTTCCAGGCCACTCGCCTGCCCGAGGAGTAGTCGTTCGATGAGCGAGCACCGCCGCAAACCGCCGCAGCCCGAAGGGGGCGGACGTGCCGCGGCCCGTCGGGCCGCCCAGCAGCGCCCCGGCCGGGGTGCCGGACCCGCACGTGACGTCCCCACCGCGTCGCCGAGCGGACCGTACGCAGATCCGCCCGGCCACGGCGGCCGGGCCGGTGCGCGCCGGGCCGTCCCCCGCGGATCCGGAGGGCGCGGACGCGGAGCCGCCGCCGGCGCGGGCCGCCCGGACAAGCGGCTGATCAACTACCCGCGCTCCGACAAGGAGGGCTGGCAGCGGTTCGTACCGTCCTGGAAGCTGGTCTCCGGCACCGCCCTCGGCTTCTTCGCCGTCGTCACGGCGGGCGCCGGCATCGGCATCGCGTCGGTGAACACCCCCGACCCGAACAAGGCGGCCCAGGCCCAGAACAACGTCTTCTACTGGGCCGACGGCACCCAGATGGTGGCCACCGGCGGCTCGATGAACCGCCAGATCGTGCCCATAGACAAGATCCCCAAGTCGATGCAGAACGCGGTGATCGCCGCGGAGAACGAGTCCTTCGAGACGGACAAGGGCGTCGACCCGATGGGCATCGCCCGCGCCGTGTGGAACATGGCCAAGGGCGGCTCCACCCAGGGTGGCTCGACCATCACCCAGCAGTACGTGAAGAACACGTACCTGGACTCCGACCAGACGCTGAAGCGCAAGGTCACCGAGCTCTTCATCTCGATAAAGCTGGGCGTGTCCGAGGAGAAGGACACGATCCTCGCCGGCTACCTCAACACCGCCTACTACGGCCGTGACGCCTACGGCATCCAGGCGGCCGCGCGGGCCTACTTCGGCAAGGACTGCAAGGACCTCACACCGTCCGAGAGCGCCTTCCTGGCCTCCGTGCTCAAGGGGCCCAACCTCTACAACCCGGACGGCGGCGTCGGTACCGCGGCCACCCCCGAGAAGAACACCGAGCGGGCCAAGGAGCGCTGGGCCTGGGTCCTGGACCGCGAGGTCGCGGTCGGCCGGATGCAGAAGACCGAGCGGGACCAGTTCACGGAGTTCCCGAAGATCGTCGACTCCGAGCAGGCCCGCAGCCTGTCCGGACAGACGGGCTACCTGGTCGACACGGCCAAGAAGTACGTGATGAAGGTCACCGGCCTCACGGCCGAGGAGATGGCCCGCGGCGGCTACCAGATCAAGACCACCTTCCAGAAGCCCAAGGTGGACGCCCTGGTCAAGGCCGTCGAGGACACCCGCAACGACTTCCTGGACGAGAAGGCGCGGCCCGAGTACGACACCTTCGTCCAGTTCGGGGCCGCCTCGGTCGACGTGAAGAGCGGGGCGATCGTGGCCCTGTACGGCGGCCCGGGCATGGACAAGAAGTACTTCAGCAACAACGCCGACACGCTCGGTGTCCCCGTCGGCTCGACCTGGAAGCCGTACGTCCTGGCGGCCGCGATGCAGTACGGCACCCAGAACTCGCACAACCAGGGCATCTCGGCCGACAGCAAGTACAACGCGAACGACCTGACCGTCATCAACAACCGCGACGGCAAGCCGCTGCGGGACGCCTCGGGCAAGCCGTTCAAGCAGAAGAACGAGAGCACCTACCCCTACGGCTACGTGACCCTCAACGAGGCGATGGAGAAGTCCATCAACGTGCCGTTCGCACAGCTCGTCTTCGACGTCGGCCACAACAAGGTCCGGGAGGTGGCCGAGGCCACGGGCATCCTCAAGGACTCGATGAACCCGAACAACGACGCCTCGTTCGCCCTCGGCACCTCGACCCCGAGCGCCATCCGCATGGCCGACTCGTACGCCACCTTCGCCGCCTCCGGCACCCACCACGATCCGTTCTCCGTGACCAGCGTCGAGAAGGACGGCAAGGAGGTGCCCGGCTTCGGGGCGCCCAAGGAGCAGCGGGCGATGGACGACGCCATCGCCGACAACGTCACCAAGGTGCTGGAGAACGTCGTCGACAACGGCACCGGCACCAAGGTCAGGAAGCTCGGCTTCACCCGGCCCGCCGCCGGCAAGACCGGCACCACCGACCAGAACAAGTCGGCCTGGTTCGTCGGCTACACCCCGGAGCTGTCCACCTCGGTCGCCCTGTTCCGTACCGACCCGAACTCGGCGGACAAGAAGCTGATCTCCATGAACGGCGTGGGCGGCGTCGACTCCATCCACGGTGGTGACATCCCCGCCGCGATCTGGACCGAGTACATGAAGGAAGCCCTCAAGGGCGCCCCGGTCAAGGACTTCCCGGAGGCCGAGAAGATCGGCGTCACCGCGGACGCGTCCGGTGCCCCTTCGCCGTCTCCGTCCATCGCGCCCTCGCCCTCCGCCTCGATGCCCTCGCCCTCGGCGAGCTCCTCCCCGCCGGTCTCCCCCTCCCCGTCGAAGGGCGGCAAGCCGACCTGCAAGCCGTGGGAGCTGTACTGCATCCCGGACACCAGCGGCGGTACGAACAGCGGCAACACCAACGGGGGCCCCGGCGGCGGACCCGGCGGACCCAGCGGTTCGCCGACGGGGTCGCCAACGGGCAAACCGGGCCGTCCCGGAGGCACCAGCTGGGGGACCTCGATGGGCACCTCGGGCTGACCCGCCTCCCCCGCTCCGACGAGGGCCGTCGCACACCGTGCGGCGGCCCTCCCGCATGTCCGGCCCGGTACGGCAGGATGAGCGCATGACGAAGGTGCACGAGGACAGGCCCGTACTGCCCACCCAGCAGGACGAGGTCGCCGCGGCCGGCAGTGAGTTCCTCGGCGGCCCGATGGGCCGCTACGCCCGGCTGGGCGGCCACTGGCTGACCCCGGTCCGCGTCGTGGCCCTCGTGGCCCTCGGGATGTTCGCGCTCGGCATGGTGCAGAAGCTGCCCTGCTACGACTGGGCGTGGTTCCGGGGAGCCGGCTCCCAGTACACGCACGCCTGCTACTCCGACATCCCGCACCTGTTCTCCGTGCGCGGCTTCGCCGACGGGCTCACGCCCTACTTCGACCGCCTCCCCGGCGACATGGAGTACCTGGAGTACCCGGTGCTCACCGGCCTCTTCATGGAGGTCGCCTCCTGGCTGACCCCGGGCAGCGGCTCCCTGCAGCACCGCGAACAGATGTACTGGATGGTCAACGCCGGGATGCTGATGGCCTGCACCGCGGTCATCGCCGTGTGCGTCGTGCGCACCCACCGCCGCCGGCCCTGGGACGCGCTGCTCTTCGCCCTCGCGCCTGCCTTCGCGCTCACCGCGACGATCAACTGGGACCTGCTGGCCATCGCCCTGACCGCCGCGGGGATGCTCATGTGGTCCCGCGGCCGCACCCTGCTCTTCGGCGTCCTCATCGGCCTGGCCACCGCCGCCAAGCTCTACCCCGTCCTGCTGCTCGGCGTGCTGTTCGTGCTGTGCTGGCGGGCCGGGAAGTGGCGGGCGTTCGGCTCCGCAGTCCTCGGCGCGGCCGTCGCCTGGCTCGTGGTGAACCTGCCCGTCATGATCTACGCCTGGGACGGCTGGAAGAAGTTCTACACCTTCAGCCAGGAGCGCCCGATCGACTTCGGCTCCGTGTGGCTGCTCATCTCCCAGCGCTCCGGGAACCCCCTGCACGACGCCAACACGTACGCGACGGGCCTGACGCTGCTGCTGTGCGCGGGCATCGGCGTGCTGACGCTGACCGCCCCCCGCCGGCCCCGTTTCGCGCAGCTGGCCTTCCTGGTCGTGGCCGCCTTCATCCTGGCCAACAAGGTCTACTCGCCGCAGTACGTGCTGTGGCTCATCCCGCTCGCGGCGCTGGCCCGGCCGCGCTGGCGGGACTTCCTGATCTGGCAGGCCGGCGAGGTCGTGTACTTCTTCGGGATCTGGCTGTACCTCGCCTACACGACCAGCGGTGACAAGCACCAGGGCCTGCCCGTGGAGGGCTACCAGCTCGCGATCGCCGCCCATCTGCTGGCGACCCTCTACCTCTGCGCGGTCGTCGTCCGCGACATCCTGCTGCCCGAGCGGGACGTCGTGCGCCGCGACGGATCGGACGACCCGTCCGGCGGAGTCCTGGACGGGGCCGAGGACGTGTTCGTGCTGTCGGACGCAGCGAGGGCGCCGCAGGACGCGGCGCCCTCGGAGGGACAGCGGGTGGAGTGGGGCACGGCCCCCAGGGACTGACCGGTCAGGCGTCCAGCACGCGGTCGAACTGCGTCGTGGTGTGGCGCAGGTGCGCCACCAGCTCGTCGCCGACCTTCGGCTCGGGGGCGTCCGACGGCACGAACAGGATCGACACCTGCATGTGCGGGGGCTCCGCGAACCAGCGCTGCTTGCCCGCCCACACGAACGGCGACAGGTTCCGGTTCACGGTCGCCAGACCGGCCCGGGCCACGCCCTTGGCGCGCGGCATCACACCGTGCAGGGCCTTGGGAGCCTCCAGGCCCACCCCGTGCGAGGTGCCGCCGGCGACCACGACCAGCCAGCCGTCGGAGGCGGCCTTCTGCTGGCGGTAGCCGAACCGGTCGCCCTTGGCGACGCGCGTGACGTCCAGGACCGCTCCGCGGTACTCGGTCGCCTCGTGGTCGCCCAGCCACAGCCGGGTGCCGATCCGCGCCCGGAAGCGCGTCTGCGGGAACTGCTGCTGGAGCCGGGCCAGCTCCTCGGCCCGCAGGTGGCTGACGAACATGGTGTGCAGCGGCAGCCGGGCCGCGCGCAGCCGGTCCATCCAGCCGATGACCTCCTCGACGGCGTCCGAGCCGTCCGGGCGGTCCAGCGGCAGGTGCAGGGCGAAGCCCTCCAGCCGCACGTCCTCGATCGCCGCGTGCAGCTGACCCAGGTCCTGCTCGGAGATGCCGTGACGGCGCATCGAGCTCATGCACTCGATGACCACGCGGGCTCCGACCAGGCCGCGGACCCCGTCCAGCGAGGACACCGAGCGGATCACCCGGTCCGGCAGCGGCACCGGCTCCTCGCCCCGCCGGAACGGGGTGAGGACGAGCAGGTCGCCGCCGAAGAAGTCCTTGATGCTGGCGGCCTCGTACGTGGTCCCGACGGCGAGTACGTCGGCGCCCAGCCGGGTCGCCTCCTCGCACAGCCGCTCGTGGCCGAAGCCGTAGCCGTTGCCCTTGCAGACCGGGATCATCCCGGGGAACTGGTCCTGGATCTGCTTCTGGTGCGCACGCCAGCGCGCGGTGTCGACGTAGAGCGTGAGCGCCATGCCCGTCCGGAGCCTCTCTCTAAAAGCTGCCTGTGCAGCGGTGCGGTGTGTGGGGGTGCGACAGCGGGTCAGCGGCGCGACATGTAGATGTCGAGAGCCTTGTGCAGCACCTTGTTGAGCGGGAAGTCCCACTCGCCGACGTACTCGACGGCCTCGCCGCCCGTACCGACCTTGAACTGGATGAGGCCGAACAGGTGGTCGTTCTCGTCCAGCGTGTCACTGATGCCGCGCAAGTCGTAGACGCTCGCACCGAGTGCGTACGAATCGCGCAGCATGCGCCACTGCATCGCGTTCGAGGGCCGCACCTCGCGCTTGTGGTTCGCGGAGGCGCCGTACGAGTACCAGACGTGCTGGCCGACGGTGAGCATCGTGGCGGCGGCCAGCGGCTCCCCCTCGTGCTTCGCGATGTACAGCCGCATCCGGTTCGGGTCCTCGGAGTTGAGGGCCGTCCACTGGCGCTGGAAGTAGCTGAGCGGGCGCGGGCGGAACTTGTCGCGCTCGGCCGTGACCTCGTACAGCTCCTGCCAGATCGGCAGGTCCTCGTAGCCGCCCTGGACGACCTCGACACCGGCCTTCTCGGCCTTCTTGATGTTGCGGCGCCACAGCTGGTTGAAGCCCTTGAGGACGTCGTCCAGCGAGCGGTTGGCCAGCGGCACCTGGAAGACGTAGCGGGGCTGGACGTCACCGAAGCCGGCGCCGCCATCCTCGGCCTGCTGCCAGCCCATGCGGCGCAGCTTGTCCGACACCTCGAAGGCGCGGGGCTCGATGACCGAGGCCTCCACGTCGCGCAGGCGCTTCACGTCCGGGTCCTGGATACCGGCCTTGATGGCGGCCGAGTTCCAGCGGCGGATGACGACGGGCGGACCCATCTTCACGGTGAAGGCGCCCTGCTGCTTGAGGTGGGCCAGCATCGGCTGGAGCCACTCCTCCAGATTCGGGGCGTACCAGTTGATGACCGGGCCCTCGGGGAGGTACGCGAGGTACCGCTTCACCTTGGGCAGCTGCCGGTACAACACGAGGGCGGCGCCGACCAGTTCGTTGTTCTGGTCGAACCAACCGAGGTTCTCGGAGCGCCACTCGTTCTTCACGTCGGCCCACGCCGGGACCTGGCAGTGGCTAGCCGAGGGCAGGCTCTGGAGGTATCCCAGATGCTGCTCTCGGCTGATGGTCCTCAGGGACAGGCTCATGCGGGGCGTCTCCTCCGGCGGCTTCGCTGGCTATGGCGCGAAGCCTACTGCGACAAGGGCGCCACCCATCTGGGGGACGGGCCGGGCCCGGGCCGGTGAGTGGCCGACGCCCTGTCGCCGAGGTGCCCTGGTCAGCCCGCCCAGCCGCCGAAGAGACCGCCGTGCGCCATGCCGAGATAGAAGCCCACGCCCGCGGCGCCAAGCCCGATGATCAGTGCGAAGCGCTCGCGTGTCGTCTCCGAGATGAACTGTCCGTACGCGCCGGTGAGGATGCCGACGAGTCCGGTCCACGAGCTCAGCAGGTGCAGATTGTCGAAGAACCCCGTGACGAACGCCACGATGCCGAGCACCACCGTGGCGACCACGAGGGTGTCCTGCAGCGGATGGGGCTTGCCGTCGGTCGCGAGGAGCGAGATGGAGGACTTGGGTTGCATGGCCTGTGCCATCGGAAGGCACCTCCTGGCTGAAGCAGAGCGGTGCACGGGCGCCTCCGGCAGGGGCCGGGGGCATAGCACCGAGCACACCCGATGCATACAGAGTGTGGCCTCCTCCCGTCGGATTTCAACCGGAAGGAGTGGAGCAGGTAGTCTGTACAGCTGCGCGGTGTCTGCTCACAGACGCCGTGCGCACGCATCACGACCCTCCTGCCACGGAACGACCGTGGCCGCTGAGTCCAAAGGAGGTGGGTTCCACATGCGTCACTACGAAGTGATGGTCATCCTCGACCCCGATCTCGAGGAGCGCGCTGTCTCCCCGCTGATCGAGAACTTCCTCTCCGTCGTCCGTGAGGGCAACGGAAAGGTCGAGAAGGTCGACACCTGGGGCCGTCGTCGTCTCGCTTACGAGATCAAGAAGAAGCCCGAGGGCATCTACTCGGTCATCGACCTTCAGGCCGAGCCTGCGGTCGTCAAGGAGCTTGACCGACAGATGAACCTGAACGAGTCGGTTCTCCGGACCAAGGTCCTTCGCCCCGAGACCCACTGAACTTCGGTTCAGCGGTAATCGGGACCGAGTAGCACAGCAGCCCAGCAGCAATCCCCGCCGAGAGGTTCATCCATGGCAGGCGAGACCGTCATCACGGTCGTCGGCAATCTCGTCGACGACCCCGAGCTGCGCTTCACCCCCTCGGGTGCGGCGGTCGCGAAGTTCCGTGTCGCGTCCACCCCCCGCACCTTCGACCGCCAGACCAATGAGTGGAAGGACGGCGAGAGCCTGTTCCTGACCTGCTCGGTGTGGCGGCAGGCGGCCGAGAACGTCGCCGAGTCCCTTCAGCGAGGCATGCGCGTCATCGTGCAGGGCCGGCTGAGGCAGCGGTCGTACGAGGACCGTGAGGGTGTCAAGCGCACGGTCTACGAGCTGGACGTCGAGGAAGTCGGCCCCAGCCTGAAGAACGCCACGGCCAAGGTCGCCAAGACCACCGGTCGCGGTGGCCAGGGCGGATACGGCGGCGGCGGTCAGCAGCAGGGCGGCGGCGGTGGCTGGGGCGGAGCCCCCAGCGGCGGCGCCCCGCAGGGCGGCGGAGCTCCCTCCGACGACCCGTGGGCGTCCAGCGCACCGGCCGGCGGCCAGCAGCAGCAGGGCGGCGGGGGCGGCTGGGGCGGAAGCTCCGGCGGCTCCAACGGTGGCTACTCGGACGAGCCTCCCTTCTAGGGAAGCTCGCATCCCCACTTCTTGATCACACAGGAGAGACACAATGGCGAAGCCGCCTGTGCGCAAGCCTAAGAAGAAGGTCTGCGCGTTCTGCAAGGACAAGACCGCGTACGTGGACTACAAGGACACCAACATGCTGCGGAAGTTCATTTCCGACCGCGGCAAGATCCGTGCCCGCCGCGTTACCGGCAACTGCACGCAGCACCAGCGTGACGTCGCCACGGCCGTGAAGAACAGCCGTGAGATGGCGCTGCTGCCCTACACGTCCACCGCGCGATAAGGAAAGGGTGACCGACTAATGAAGATCATCCTGACCCACGAGGTCTCTGGCCTCGGCACCGCCGGCGATGTCGTCGACGTCAAGGACGGTTACGCTCGCAACTACCTGGTCCCGCGTGGTTTCGCGATCCGCTGGACCAAGGGTGGCGAGAAGGACGTGGCGCAGATCCGCCGCGCCCGCAAGATCCACGAGATCGCGACCATCGAGCAGGCCAACGAGGTCAAGGCCAAGCTCGAGGGCACGAAGGTCCGTCTGGCCACCCGCTCGGGTGACGCCGGCCGTCTCTTCGGCTCCGTGACCCCGGCCGACATCGCCACGGCGATCGAGGCTTCCGGTGGTCCGAAGGTCGACAAGCGCCGCGTCGAGCTGGCTGCCCCGATCAAGACCCTCGGTTCGTACCAGGTCTCCGTGCGTCTGCACGCCGAGGTCGCCGCGAACGTGGGCGTCGAGGTCGTCGCCGCCTAAGTGCTGCGAGCGAAGGGCCGCACCCCTGTGGGGTGCGGCCCTTCGTCGTTCCTGGGGATCGCGGGGATCGCCGGTCGATGTTTCACGTGAAACATCCGAGGGAGTGGCCGATGTTTCACGTGAAACACCGGCCCGCGGATCAGCGGGTCGCCCCCGCGACCAGCCAGCGGCCGGAGCGGGCACGCAGCTGGAGGGTGGCCATCCTGACCAGCATCATCAGGGTCATGGCCCACCAGAGCGTGGTGAGACCGCCGCCGATGGCCGGGACGAGCAGGGCGGCCGGGGTGAATACGGCGAGGGTCAGCAGCATGGCCCAGGCCAGGTAGCGACCGTCCCCCGCGCCCATCAGGACCCCGTCGAGCACGAAGACGATGCCGCACACGGGCTGGGAGATCGCGACGACCAGCAGGGCGGGCAACAGGGCGTTCTCGACCACGGGGTCGCTGGTGAAGAGCGGGATGAACAAGGGGCGGGCCGCGATCACCAGTGCACCGAGGACGATCCCGGAGGCGATCCCCCACTGCACCATGCGGCGGCAGACGGTCTTGGCCCCTTCGGTATCGCCGGCGCCCAGGTAGCGGCCGATGATGGCCTGCCCGGCGATGGCGATCGCGTCGAGGGCGAAGGCGAGAAGGCTCCACAGGGAGAGCAGAATCTGGTGGGCCGCGATGTCCGCATCGCCCAGCCGTGCGGCCACGGCAGTCGCGATCATCAGCACGGCGCGCAAGGACAGGGTGCGCACCAGCAGCGGTACGCCGGCCTGGGCACAGGCCCGGATGCCCGCGGGGTCGGGGCGCAGGGAGGCTCCGTGCGTACGGGCTCCGCGGACGACCACGAAGAGGTAGGCGCTGGCCATGGCGCACTGGGCGATCACCGTGCCCCAGGCGGAACCGGCGATGCCGAAGCCCGCCCCGTACACGAGAGTGACGTTCAGGCCCGCATTGAGGGCGAAGCCCGCGATGGCGACGTAGAGCGGTGTACGGGTGTCCTGGAGGCCGCGGATGACACCGGTGGCGGCGAGCACCATCAGCATGGCCGGGATGCCCAGGGCGGAGATTCGCAGATAGGTGACCGCGTACGGGGCGACGGTGTCGGAGGCTCCGAAGAGGGAGACCAGCCAGGGCGCTGCCGGCAACAGGACGGCGACGACGGCGGCGCCGATCAGGAGGGCGAGCCAGATTCCGTCCATGCCCTGCCGGATGGCTGCCCGGAGGTCTCCCGCGCCGACCCGTCGGGAGACGGCCGCGGTGGTGGCGTAGGCGAGGAAGACGAAGACGCTGACGGCGGTGGTGAGCAGGGCCGCGGCGATGCCGAGGCCGGCCAGCTGGGGAGTGCCGAGGTGCCCCACGATGGCGCTGTCGGCCATCACGAACAGGGGTTCGGCGACGAGCGCGCCGAAGGCCGGGACGGCGAGCGCGAGTATCTCGCGGTCGTGCCGTCCCGGGGCAGGCTTCAGCGGGGCGATGGCCTGTGTCATGCGCTCAATCTAATCTTCCACAGGTAATGGACGCAACCGTCATTGGATCCTTACCGACGAGTTGGTTCACGCGTTCTCGGCACCCCATTGGAGGCGATCTCGGAACTGGGGCCGAGAAATTTCTCCCCCACAGCCCGTGGAGGAAGAAATCGCAGGTCAGGGTGGGTGGTTGGGTAGGGCAGGTGATTTTGTCCACAGCGCCGTCCCCCGGTCCGTGCACAGCTTCCGGCGACTTACCCACAGCATTGGGTCGGTCATCCACATCTCATCCACACAGCCTGTGGATAACAAGATTGGCTGACGTCGCTCTCGGCCCTACCGTTGTGCGTTGCCCGACTCGCCGACGGCGGATTCGGGTGCCCCACATGTCAGAGCCGTGTCGTAGAAAGAGTGGCACGGCGAGGTCCGCGTTGCGGACGGGAGGAGGCGGCCCGGTGAGTATGCCCGAGCCCATGGACGACCCCTGGGCCGACAGCGGTCCAGGTGACCGTCTGCCCGCCCGTCCGCGCCGTAACAACGACAGCCGCGGCCGCGGGGACGAACAGCACGAGCGGGGCCGTGAGGGCGGCTCCTGGGACGGCGGCGGAGGCGGCTTCGAGCGGGTGCCCCCGCAGGACCTGGACGCCGAGCAGTCCGTGCTCGGCGGCATGCTGCTGTCCAAGGACGCCATCGCGGACGTCGTCGAGGTCATCAAGGGCCACGACTTCTACCGGCCCTCGCACGAGACGATCTACCAGGCGATCCTCGACCTGTACGCCAAGGGTGAGCCGGCCGACCCGATCACCGTCGGCGCCGAGCTGACCCGCCGCGGTGAGATCAGCAAGGTCGGCGGGGCCTCTTACCTGCACACCCTCGTCCAGTCGGTGCCGACCGCGGCGAACGCCGAGTACTACGCGGAGATCGTCCACGAGCGAGCCGTCCTGCGCCGCCTGGTCGCCGCCGGTACGAAGATCACGCAGATGGGATACGCGGCGGACGGCGACGTCGACGAGATCGTCAACAGCGCCCAGGCCGAGATCTACGCCGTCACCGAGCAGCGGACCTCGGAGGACTACCTGCCGCTGGGCGACATCATGGAGGGCGCGCTCGACGAGATCGAGGCCATCGGCTCGCGCAGCGGCCAGATGTCGGGCGTCCCGACGGGCTTCACGGACCTCGACTCCCTGACCAACGGCCTGCACCCGGGCCAGATGATCGTCATCGCGGCCCGCCCCGCCATGGGCAAGTCCACCCTCGCGCTCGATTTCGCACGGGCCTGCTCCATCAAGAGCAACCTGCCCAGCGTGATCTTCTCCCTCGAGATGGGGCGCAACGAGATCGCGATGCGTCTCCTGTCCGCGGAGGCCCGGGTCGCCCTGCACCACATGCGCTCCGGCACCATGACGGACGACGACTGGACCCGGCTGGCCCGCCGGATGCCGGACGTCTCCGCCGCCCCGCTCTACATCGACGACTCCCCGAACCTGTCGATGATGGAGATCCGGGCGAAGTGCCGGCGCCTCAAGCAGCGCAACGACCTCTCGCTCGTGGTCATCGACTACCTCCAGCTCATGCAGTCGGGCGGCTCGCGCCGTCCCGAGAGCCGCCAGCAGGAGGTCTCGGACATGTCCCGAAACCTCAAGCTGCTGGCCAAGGAGCTCGAGGTGCCGGTGATCGCGCTGTCCCAGCTGAACCGTGGTCCCGAGCAGCGCACCGACAAGAAGCCGATGGTCTCCGACCTGCGTGAGTCGGGCTCGATCGAGCAGGACGCCGACATGGTGATCCTGCTGCACCGCGAGGACGCGTACGAGAAGGAGTCGCCCCGCGCGGGCGAGGCGGACCTCATCGTGGCGAAGCACCGTAACGGCCCCACGGCGACGATCACCGTCGCCTTCCAGGGCCATTATTCGCGGTTCGTGGACATGGCCAACACGTAGCATCCGATCATGGATGCCGTATCTGAAGACCTGGATCTGCTCCCCGCGACCCGACGTGCGCTGAGGCACCGGATCGCCGTCGCGCAGAGCGAGGGGCGGGCGCCGTCGGTGGTGGCGGCCGTGGCCCGCGGTGGCGAGGTGGTCTGGGAGGGCTCCCGGACCTCCGTGGAGGGGCACGGTCCCGACGGGGACGTGCAGTACCGGATCGGGTCGATCAGCAAGACCTTCACCGCGGTGCTGGTGATGCGCCTGCGGGACGAAGGCTTGCTGCGCCTTGAGGACCCGCTGGAGAAGCACCTGCCGGGGACGGGCGCCGGAGAGGTGACGATCGCCCAGTTGCTGGCCCACACCGGCGGATTGGCGGCCGAGACGCCGGGCGAGTGGTGGGAGCGCACGCCCGCGGCGCTGAGGCCCGAGCTCGCGGACGTGCTCGGCGAGGAGCCCTTCCGCTTCCGGCCCGGCCGACGGCACCACTACTCCAACCCGGGCTACACGCTGCTGGGTTCGCTCGTCGAGGCCCTGCGCGGGAAGCCGTGGGACGAGGTGCTCGGATCAGAGGTGCTGGAGCCGCTCGGTCTGGACCGTACGACCCCGCGTCCGCAGGCCCCGCACGCGGGTGGTTGGGCCGTGCATCCATGGGCCGACGTGATGATGCCCGAGCCGTCGGAGGACCTGGGGCTGATGGCAGCCGCCGGACAACTCTGGTCCACGACACGCGACTTGGCGCGCTTCGCGATGTTCCTCGCCCGGGGTGACGAGCGGGTGCTGTGCGCGGAGTCGGTGCGGGAGATGCGGACGCCGGCCGCGCCCCCGGAGCCCGGTTTCGCCCAGCTCGGCTACGGGCTCGGCATGCAGCTGATGGACACGGGCGGCCGCAGCCTCGCGGGCCACACCGGTTCGCTGCCGGGGTTCGTGGCGGGGCTCTGGCTGAGCGAGGCGGACGACGTGGCCGCGGTGGTGCTGGCGAACTGCACATCGGGACTGCCCGCCGCGACGGTGGCCGCCGACCTGGTGGCGATCGTCGCGGATGCCGAGCCGCGGTTCCCGCAGCCTTGGCAGCCGTTCCGGGAGGCCGATCCGGTCGCCCTGGACCTGTGCGGCCCCTGGTACTGGGGCACGTCGCCACAGGTGCTGCGGCTGAAGGCGGAGGGTCTGCTGGAGCTCGCGCCGGTGGGAGCGACGGGTCGGGCGGCCCGGTTCCGGGCGGAGCCCGACGGCAGTTGGACCGGGCTCTCCGGCTACTACGCGGGGGAGACCCTGCGGGCGGTCCGGCGTGAGGACGGCTCGGTGAGCCATCTCGACCTGGGCTCGTTCGTGTTCACGAGGGAGCCGTACGACGCACAGGCCCCGGTGCCCGGCGGGGTGGACCCGCAGGGCTGGCGGGGTATCGGCTAGGCCGTTTCTTTCGGATCAGGGCGGGCCGGCAGGTTCAGGCGACGAGTTCGCGTTCCAGCGGGGTGCGGAAGCGCGGGGTGATCCGGGCCTCGCCCAGCCAACGGGCGAGTCGGGCGGCTTCGTCGGCGATGGTTTCGTCGGCGGCGCGGCCGCGATCGCCCAGCATCCGCCAGACGATCTCGCCGTCCGCGCGCTGGGCCCAACCGCCGACGATCTCCCCGTTCCACCAGACCGTGGGGCCGATGTTGCCGGCGTAGTCGAAGAGCGCGGGCCGGTGGGCGGGATCGAGGTGGAAGCCCCGGTCGGCCCAGCCCATTCCACTGGGGTCCAGGCCGGGCAGCAGCGCGGCCCAGGGTTCCGGTGCGGTTTCGGGCGCGGTGTCGCCGGGGCCGACCAGGGCGGTGCTGCCGTCGTCGAGGCGGACCTGTTCGGGGCCGACGACTGCGAGGGCCTTGCGGACGTCGGTGAGGGTCCAGCCCGTCCACCACTTGAGGTCCGCCTCCGTGGCCGGCCCGTAGGCATGCAGCCAGCGGCGGGCGATCTCGGCACGTGCCTCGGCCGGCGGTACGGCGGGCCAGGGCTCGGTATGCACCCAGCGGAACTGGCTGGAGGTCCACGATCCGCGCGGCCGGTCACGGCGGATCCGGCCGTCGGCCGCCAGGAGCCGGATCACCCGGGTGGCGACGCCGGTCTCGGCCTCGTACCTCTTGCCCCGGCCGACAGTGATCTTCCGGCGCAGCGCGGGTACGGCAGCGGAAAGCTGGCTACCGGTGCAGGGGCCCTGGGCGTCGAGGGCGTCGAGTGTGGCGGCCTCCGCCCCGGCCAGCCACTCGGCGTCGAGACCCTGGCCGTCCTCGTCGAGGTGCTTGAGCAGGGTGCGGCGCTCCTTGACGGCGATGCCCCGGGCGGTGGAGGAGTCCACGTACGGGGCCAGTTCGCAGGAGACGGCGAAGAGCGTCCTGCGCATGCTGAGCAGCCGGACGAGGGAGACGTCCTCGTAGAGCGCCTGTTCGACGGCGCCGGGGCCGCCTCCCGCGATCCGGGCGCGAGCCGAGAGGAACAGGGTCGCGGCGTCGGTGGCGTGCAGGGCGACGACGGCATCCGCGGCCTCGGCGACGGTGGAGGCGTGTGCCGAGGGAGCCAGGCGGTGTCTGCGTCCGAGCCGGTGGCGGCGCTCGGAGGTGGTGACGAGGGGGAGGCTGGGGCTCATCCTCCCGATCGTAGGCCGGGCCGCGGACACCGGCCCGGCCTGCCCTCACGGGCGATCAGAGAGAGAGCTTGAACCCCACGTGGGATGCGGTGAACCCGAGCCGCTCGTAGAAGCGGTGGGCGTCGGTGCGGGTCGCGTCCGAGGTGAGCTGCACGAGTCGGCAGTTCTCACGGCGGGACTCCTCGATGGCCCATTGGATGAACCGTGTCCCCAGACCGCTGCCCCGTTCGTCGGCGTGGACCCGGACACCTTCGATGATCGAGCGCGTGGCTCCCTTGCGGGACAGCCCGGGGACGATGGTGAGCTGGAGGGTGCCCACCACGCGGCCCTCGCGGACCGCGACCACCACGTGCTGGTGGGGGTCGTCGGCCAGACGCTTGAACGCCGCGAGGTACGGGGTGAGGTCGTCCGGCGATTCGCGGGTGGCGCCCAGCGGGTCGTCCGCCAGCATGGCGACGATGGCGGGCAGGTCCTCCTCGGTGGCGGGGCGGATCGCCGGCTCGTCGGGATCGGTCATGGCGAGGTTCCTTCCTTGGCCCGTTCTCAGCCCGCTGCCACGGTGAGCGGGGCCCAGCGGCGGGTCCAGTCGCCGGGGAGCGCCGGGATGTCGCGGGTCATGACGGAGTTGAACGCCACGGAGCCGAGGCCGCGGTCCTTGAGCCAGGCGAGCAGCTCCTCGTGGCGCACGTCGATGTCGGTCCGCAGTGGCCGGTCGGTGGCAGCCGCGAGTGCCGTGACGAGTGCCTGGGCGCCGGCCGTGTCGCACGCGATCAGCGGCCCGATCACATGGGTCTCCATGTTGGGCCAGATCGCGGCGTAGCCGACGAGCTCGCCCCTGCTGTCCTCGGCGACCAGCAGCCGGTCCGCGAAGGCAGGAAGCCGCGTGATCATGTGTGTCCGGTCCGAGCCGAAGACTTCGGTGTCCAGGCGGACGATCCGCGGGATGTCCTCGCCGGTCGCCGGCCTGACCGCAACGGAGCCCGCCTCGGACGCCGGGCCCGAGGGTTCGGTGAGGAAGGTACCCCGGAGCATCTCCGCACGGCCGGTGGTGTCGAAGCCGAGTTCCTCGTAGAGGGGGCGGCCGTAGGGAGTGGCGTGGAGGGTGAGCGGGACGCCCTTGAGGACATCGTCACAGACGTACGTCATGAGACGGCGGCCCAGGCCCTGACGGGCATAGCGCTCGGCGACGAGGACCATCCCGATGGCGGCCAGTTCCGGGCCGGCGTGGGTGTGCCCGTACGAGGTGACGATGCAGGCGGCCGCGAGCCCTTGTCCATCGGGGGCATCGATGCCGTAGCCGTTGCCCGCAGCGAGAAGCAGCCCCCACTTGTGGTCCTCGCGCGGCCACCCGCGGTCTTCGGAGAGGTCGGCGCAGTGGCGGAGATCATCCACGGTCAGCGCACGGATCGGCAGGTCGGTGAGGTGTGGTGGTGTCACGGGCCCAGACTGGATCATCAGCCGGGGGGCGTCCAGAGGATTTGGGTCGATGTTTCACGTGAAACATCGCGCTGCCTCCCCCGGGCCGTGGCGCCGAGGCGGCTCGGTGGGAGCCGTGGATGTTTCACGTGAAACATCGCTAGCCTCGTCTTCCATGACCCTTCTTCACCTCTTCGATCTCGACGGGACGCTGATGTACGGCTCGGCGGCGCCGGTCGAGATCTCCCGACAGCTCGGCCTGAGCGCGGAGATCGCCAAGCTGGAGCGGGCGTTCGGTGCGCAGGAGATAGGGCCGCACGAGTTCTCGGTGGCGGCTCATGCGCTGTGGGCGGGGCTGACGCCCGCGCACGTTCGGGCGGCGTTCGACGGAGCCCCCTGGCTGGCGGGGATTCGCGAGGTGTGGCGGGAGATCAGGGAACGCGGCGATTACTGCGCGGTGGTCTCGCTGTCCCCGTCGTTCTTCGTGGAACTGCTGCTGGAGTGGGGGGCGCATGCCGCACACGGCTCGGTCTTCCCCGAGGTGCCCTTCACACGGCCCGTGGAAGCGGCCGGGCTCCTGACGCCCGAGGGAAAGGTCGCGGTGGCGGACCGGCTCTGCGAGCAGTTCGGGGTCACTCGGGCGGACTGTGTCGCGTACGCCGATTCTGCGACCGATGCGGTGCTCTTCGAGGCCGTCTCGGTGTCGGTGGCGGTGAACGCACGGCCGTACCTGGCGGAGCGGGCGACACACGTCTACGAGGGCCGGGACCTGCGAGAGGCATACCAGCTCGTCGGGGCGGCGCGCCCGGAAGTCCGAGCATCTTAAGAGGAAAGCGGGTTCGAAACGCGGACTTTCCGGGTTTTCCCGCGACCGGTTGGGGCGACTGGCAGTCTCTGAGGCCCGGAACCACGGATTCGAAGGCCGTGGCGTGCTTACCGACCGAGATGTTCGAAGCGAGGCACCGCATGGACGCTCCGCCCACCAGATCGGCAAGACGGACGGCCCGGATACTGTCCGGGGGCGGTGCGGTCGAGCCCTCCCCGGACGCGGTCCTCATCCGCCGGACCCTCGAGGAGATCGCACCCATCGCCGACCGGGTGACCTCGTACTTCTACGCCCTGGTGTTCACCGGCCACCCGGAGGTGCGGGGCATGTTCCCGGCCGCCATGGACGCACAGCGGGACCGGCTGCTGAAGGCACTGCTGACCGCAGCCGAGCACATCGACGAGCCGGAGGTGCTCGTCCCGTACCTGCGCCGGCTGGGCACCGGGCACCGGAAGTACGGGACGATGGCCGGGCACTACCCGGTGGTGGGTGAGGCGCTCATCGGCGCCCTGTCCCGGTACGCGCAACACACCTGGGGGCCCGAGACGCAGGCCGCGTGGGTGCGGGCCTACACCGTGATGTCCCAGACCATGATCGACGCGGCGGCGGAAGACGAGGTGAAGAGCCCCGCGTGGTGGCACGCGGAGGTGGTCTCGCACGATCTGCGCACCCCGGACATCGCGGTGCTCACCGTCCGCCCCGACCAGCCGTACTCCTTCCTCGCCGGCCAGTACACGACCCTGGAGACCCCGTGGTGGCCTCGGGTGTGGCGGCACTACTCGTTCGCCTCGGCGCCGCGCGCCGACGGGCTGCTGTCCTTCCACGTCAAGGCCGTTCCGGCGGGCTGGGTCTCCAACGCGCTGGTGCGGCACGCCCGCCCGGGCGACGTACTGCGGCTCGGGCCGCCGGCCGGGTCGATGGTGGTGGACCACACCACGGACAACGGGATGCTGTGCCTGGGCGGCGGGACCGGCATCGCCCCGATCAAGGCGCTGATCGAGGACGTGGCCGAGCACGGTGAGCGCCGCCCGGTGGAGGTGTTCTTCGGGGCACGCAGCGACGGCGACCTCTACGACAAGGACACCCTGCTGGGCTTGCAGCGCACGCACCCGTGGCTGTCGGTGCGCCCCGTGGTCGGTGAAGGCCTCGCGGGCCAACTGCCCCAGGCGGTCGGCGAACACGGGCCGTGGAGCTCGTACGACGCGTTCGTCTCGGGGCCGCCAGCGATGATCCGCAGCGGTGTGAGCGAGCTCAAGCGCATCGGGATACCCGTCGACCGGATCCGCTTCGACGCGGTGGAGGAGCTGGTGGGCGCGGCCGGCTGAGAGCCGGCCCGCCGACCGTGCCCGGGCCGAAGCGACCCGGGCCGATCAGGGCGAAGGCCCGCCGGGATCAGCCCAGGTCGGGAGCGTGCATCGCGCGGACGCCCTCGATGTTGCCGTCGAGGTAGTGACGCAGGGACAGCGGGACGAGATGCACGGCGGCGATGCCGACCCGGCTGAACGGTACGCGGACGATCTCGTACTCGCCCGCGGGCTCGTCGACTTCGGGGCCGTGCCGCTGGCTGGGGTCCATGGATTCGAGGTGGCAGACGAAGAAGTGCTGCACCTTCACTCCGGTCACCCCTCCGTCGGCGATGTGCTCGACGGTGTCGACGAAGCAGGGCACCACATCGGTGATCTTCGCGCCGAGTTCCTCGTGGAGCTCTCGGTGGAGGGCGTCGACGACGGTGGCGTCCGAAGGCTCCACTCCCCCGCCTGGGGTGAGCCAGTACGGATCGACGCCGGGCTTGGTGCGCTTGATGAGGATCAGGTCGTCACCGTCGAGCAGGATCGCGCGGGCGGTGCGTTTGACCACGGGACGTTCGGTCATGGGAGAAGAGTGGCCCAGACGGAGGTGTCTGAAACGCGTGTCGGTGAAACGCGCCGCACACCGGAAGCGGAGGCTCACCAGTGGGCGGCGGCGTGCAGCAGCCGGTCGTGCGCACGGGCGAGGTGGGCGAGGGCGAGGCTGCCGGTCCGTACGACGAGAAACCAGGTGCGCAGCGGCGGTACGGGTGGCTCCAGCAGGGCGACGATCTGCCCGCGGTCGAGGGCGTCCTGGCACAGGTACCGAGGCAGGACGGCCAGTCCGGCGCCGGCCCGGACGCACTCCAGTACGGCCCGGAGGTCGGGAGCGACGACGGTGGCCGCGTCCGGCCGGGTGCCGGGTCGGGTCTCGAAGACCGCGGCCCAGTAGCGGGCGACGAGCGGCAGGGTCTCGTGGACCTCGACGAGCGGAATGCCGTCGAGGGCGGCGGGGCCGGCCTCGCGCAGCCGGTCCGGATCGACGAGTGCGGCCCAGTAGGGCGCGGCGACCAGGACGTGCTCCTCGTCGCACAGGGCGGTCGCGCTGAAGAGTCCGCCGCGTGGGCGGGCCGTGGTGACGACGAGGTCGTGGTGGCCGGCGGCGAGCCCGTCGAGGGCTTCCTCGGCTCCGGCCTGGAGCACCGTGCGCAGGGTGTGGCCCTGGCCGACGAGCGGCGCGAGGGCGGGCAGGACGCGCAGGCACAGGAACTCGGGCGGGCCGGCGAGGTGCAGGGTGCGTAACGCGCCGGCGGCCTCGCGTTCCGCCTCGGTTATCCGCAGCAGTGCGTCGAGGTGGGGGGCGGCCTTGTGGGCGAGTTCGTCGCCGACCGCGGTGGGGGTGACCCCGCGGGCCCTGCGGTGGAACAGCGGTCGGCCCAGCTGGCGTTCGAGGGTGCGGATCTGTGAGGTGACGGCGGGCTGCGACAGCCCGAGGAGCGCGGCGGCCCGGGTGAACGAGCCCGCCCGGTGCACGGCGACGAAGGTGCGCAACAGGGCCAGGTCCATGAAGGCCCCTCTCGGTGGGGGCCTTCAACTATAAATATGCCGATAGGCCCCTGTCGTTACCGTGATTGGACTCTGACGCTGAGTCAACTAGCCTTGTGAGCGTGGTTCTTCGCGCGGAACCCGGAGCGGTCCGAGCCACTAGGGGGGAGGCTCGGACCGCTCTCGTTCCTGCTGCTCAGACGCCCGTGCCAGCCGCGTCGAGAGCCCGCAGCACGTCCGCGACCAGGTCATCAGTGTCCTCGGCCCCGGCGGACAGGCGGATGAACCCCTCCGGTACGGGGTCGCCTCCCCACCTCCCGCGCCGCTCCGCGGTGGACCGTACGCCGCCGAAGCTGGTGGCGTCCTCGACCAGGTGCAGGGCGGCCATGAACCGTTCGGCGTGCGCACGGTCCGGCAGGGTGAAGGAGACGACGGAGCCGAAGCCCCGCATCTGCCGGGCGGCCGTCTTGTGCGACGGGTCCGCGGGCAGGCCGGGGTAGCGCAGCCCGGTGACGTCTGCACGGTCGGCCAGTGCCTCGGCGACGGCCAGCGCGTTGGCCCACTGGCGCTGGGCGCGCAGCTGGATGGTGGCCAGGGATCGGTGGGCCAGCCAGGCCTCCATCGGGCCCGGGATCGCACCGACGATCTTGCGCCAGCGCCGGACGGCGGCAGCGAGCTCCGGGTCGCGGCAGACGACGTAGCCGAGCAGGAGGTCACCGTGGCCGGTGAGGCCCTTGGTGCCGCTGGCGACGGAGAAGTCCGCGCCGAGTTCCAGGGGCCGCTGGCCGAGCGGGGTGGCGAGCGTGTTGTCGACGGCGACCAGGGTGCCACCCGCGTGGGCGGCCTCCACCAGGCGCCGGATGTCGCATACGTCGAGCCCGGGGTTGGACGGGGTCTCGATCCACAGCAGCTTGGCTCCGCCGATGACGGTGAGTTGTGCGTCGTCGCCGGTCGGGGCGGTGCGGACGTGGATCCCGTACGCCTCCAGCTGTTCGCGGACCAGTGGCAGGGCCTGGTAGCCGTCGTCGGGCAGGACGACGGTGTCGCCGGTGCGGGCCTGGGAGAGGAGGACGGCGGAGACCGCGGCCATGCCCGAGGCGAAGACGACGGTGTCGACCTCCTGGCCGGGCGCTTCGAGTTCCCCGATGGCCCGCTCCAGCAGGGTCCAGGTCGGGTTGGTGTCGCGGCCGTAGGTGTACGGGCCCGCCACGTCGCCGGGGAGGTGGAAGTGGGCGGCGAAGACGGGTCCGGGCAGCGGCGGTTCGTTCTTGACGGGCTCGGGCAGCCCGGCGCGTACGGCCCGGGTGCCGTCGCCGATCCCGTCCGCTCCGGCCCCGGCCGCCGCCGGCTCGTCGGTGTGGTCGTTCATGCGGTGCGCTCCTTCACTGTCTCGCGTACGGCGTCCAACAGGCCCGCGCTGGCCGCCTCGACCAGCTCCAGGCACTGCTCGAACCCGTCGAGGGAGCCGTAATAGGGATCCGGTACGTCGGCGTCTTCGGCCTTCGCCGAGGGGTCGTAGGTACGCAGCAGCCGTACCTTGGCGGCGTCCTCCGGGGTGGGCGCCAGCGCCCGCAGGTCCCGCAGGTGCCCGGCGTCGAGCGCGATGACGAGATCGAGGCCGGCGAACCACGAGGCCCGGAACTGTCGGGCCCGGTGGTTCTGCTCGTAGCCGGCGGCTTCCAGGACGGTGACGGTGCGCGGATCTGCGCCGTCCCCCTCGTGCCAGCCGCCGGTGCCGGCGCTGTCCACCTCGACCAGGGCATCGAGCCCCGCCTCGGTGACGCGGGCGCGGAAGACGGACTCGGCCATGGGGGAGCGGCAGATGTTGCCCGTGCAGACGAAGCAGACGCGGTACATGGCGGTGGGCTCAGTCCTTGTCGGGCAGGGCCATGTTCACGGCCCAGGAGACGACGGAGATGATCAGGCCGCCGATCAGCGCGGTCCAGAAGTTGTCGACGTGGAAACTGAGATCAAGCTGCTTGGCCAGCCAGGAGGTCAGCATCAGCATCAGTGCGTTCACGACGAGGGTGAACAGCCCGAGGGTGAGGACGAACAGTGGGAGCGAGAGCAACTTCACCACGGGCTTGACGATGAGGTTGACCAGGCCGAAGACCAGGGCGACCAGGATCAGCGTGAGGGTCCGCCGGCCCAGGGAGCTGTGGTCGTCCAGCGTGATGCCGGCCAGCAACCAGATGGCGACGGCCAGGGCCGCGGCGTTCGCGAGCGTCTTGACTACGAAATTCGTCATGTGTCTGATCGTGGCAGAGAAGATCCCGGTGGGACATCAGCAGATCAGCGGATGCCAGGGAACGCGAGAGAGCAAGGGGCACAACGACGATGAAGGCCTTCCGGCTGGACGAGCTCGAGGCGGAGCGGCTCGCGAACGACGGCGCCTATCTGCAGTTCCTGCGCGAACGGAACATGTCGGTCGGGCTGTACGCCCTCAACGCCGGTCAGAGCGACCCGCAGCAGCCCCACCGCCAGGACGAGGTGTACTTCGTGGTGAGCGGTCGGGCCTCGATCACGGTCGGGGAGGAGACGACGACGGTGGCGCGCGGCAGCGTCGTCTACGTGCCCGCCGGGGTGGTGCACAAGTTCCACCACATCACCGAGGACCTGCGGGTATTGGTGGTGTTCTCCCCGCCGGAGGCCTAGCCGGGCAGGCCTCGACCCAGGGTCGGACCCCCTGATCCCCCTAGGGGGCGGATCAGGGGAGTCCGGGGGCTCGCGGGCCCCCGGACGGTTGTGCGGCCTCCTAGCATCGAGAGCAGGAAGTCACGGCTCACGAAGCTCAAGAAGCTCAGGAAGAGGTTGAGGACATGGACGGCATCCGAGAGACATTCGCAGGCATGCCCTGGTGGGTTAAGTGGGTCGCGATCCCGCTTCTGGTGCTGTTCGTCTTCGGCGGTGTCATCACGAGCATCCTCGGCGCCCTGATCTCGTTCGTCTTCAAGCTGCTGCTGTTCGTCGCACTCGTCGGCGGCCTGATCTTCGTCGTGAAGAAGTTCACCGGCAGCGGTTCGAAGTCCTCCTCCCGCGACTGGTAGCTCTCGGAGCCCAGCTCCCTGGCCCCGGGTCAATGCAGGGGATTAACCCGGGCGGGGGAACGTGAGGTGGCAAACCGCCCACACCGTGGGAATCGGCGGATAGAGTGGCAATCTGTGCCGTTTCCTGGGCGCCGGACGCCGTCGGTGCCGCCCTGACCTGTGGTTTTCTCTAGTGCTGGCTGAGTGCGACTCCCAGGAGCCGCGGCGCGTGCGGGGGTGGCCCCCGCAGGGCGGGCCCTCCCCAGGTCCGCCGCCACGCCTGGGGGTGAGCTTTGTCTTCGGTTCACAATGCCGGTGTGCCGACGCTGATCGGTTCGGTGCAGCGCGCGTTGAGGCTGCTCGAAGCAGTGGGTTCCCACAGCGAGGGAGCCCCGGCGAAACAACTGGCGCGCGAGGCCGGGCTCCCCCTCCCCACCGCGTACCACCTGCTGCGCACCCTCACGCACGAGAACTATCTCCGGCGTGAGGGTGGAGTGTTCGTGCTCGGCGCCGCCGCCGGGCGGCTGGCGGGCGGCGGACTGCAGCAGAAACGTCGCAGCATGATCCTCGACTCCCTCGCGCACTTCCGCGACGCGGTCGGGGCCCCCGTCTACTTCGCAGTGTTCCGCGAAGGTGAGATCGAACTCGTGGGAGTCTCGGACACCCCGGCCAGCCCCGCGGTCGAGGAGTGGGCCGATTTCCGCGCGACCGGCCATGCGCACGCCATCGGGCAGTGCCTGCTGGCCCAGCTCGACGAGAAGACGCGCAGGGACTACTACGAGCGGCACCCGGTCGAGGCCGTCACCCAGTACACCGTCCGGGATCAGAGAGCCCTCGAAGATCGCATCGGCTCTCTCGGACGGATGGAGCCGGTTACGGAGCGTCAGGAGTACGCGCTGGGCACTGTCTGTGCAGCCATCCCCATCACCGCGGGCGATACCGCCGCAACAATGGCGATTTCTCTCCCTTTGCACCAGCAGGAACGATTGCTGTATGTGGTCGATCGACTACGGAGTGAAGTAGGCGCGCTGTTGAGCACCCTCTCGTTCTCTATCAGTATCTGAAAACTCACTCCTTGTGATCTGCATGAGCTTCCACCACCCTTGTCAAGAGGGCCCTGGGGGATCATTCCTGGCCACTTCCACTACAGCGGGGTAGTCCATGCGCGAGTCGGTACAGGCAGAGGTCATGATGAGCTTCCTCGTTTCCGAGGAGCTCTCCTTCCGGATCCCGGTGGAACTCCGGTACGACACCCGTGACCCCTACGCAGTGCGCCTGACGTTCCACCTTCCCGGAGACGCCCCCGTGACCTGGGCGTTCGGCCGGGAGCTGCTCCTCGACGGCATCAACAAGCCGTGCGGCGACGGGGATGTGCACATCGCCCCCACCGACCCCGAGGAACTGTCCGACGTTCACATCCGGCTCCAGGTCGGCTGCGACCGGGCCCTGTTCCGCGCCGGCGCGGCGCCGCTCGTCGCGTTCCTCGACCGTACCGATCGGCTTGTTCCGCTCGGTCAGGAGCGCAACCTCGGTGACTTCGAGGAGAACCTCGACGAGGCGCTGGACCGGATCCTGGCCGAGTCCCGGCAGAACGAGCAGAACGCGGGCTGAGCGGACCGACCGGGCGAGCAGAGCGGGCCGACCGTCCGAGCCGAGCCGAGCGTACGTGCCGAGTTGCCCCGGGCCCCCGAGCCACCCGGGTCGCTCAGCGCTTGCGCCGCCGTCCCCGGCCGCCGCGGACCGGCCCCGAGGCCGCCGCTCCGGCCGGGGATCCCGGCCGGTCGGCGGAGACCACCAGCGCGGCGAGCGCGGTGGTCACCGGGACCGAGGCCACCAGGCCGATCGACCCGACGAGGGTCCGTACGATCTCCTCCGCGACCAGCTCGCTGTTGGCCACCGAGCCCATGCTGCTGTTCGCGATCGAGAACAACAGCAGCAGCGGAAGCGCCGCGCCCGCATAGGCCAGTACCAAGGTGTTGACCACCGAGGCGATGTGGTCGCGGCCGATCCGGATGGCTGCCCGGTACAGGGCACGGGACCCCATCGAGGAATCGGCCTGGTGGAGTTCCCAGACCGCCGATGTCTGGGTGACCGTCACATCGTCGAGCACACCCAGGGATCCGATGATCACGCCCGCGAGCAGCAGACCGCTCATGTCGATGTCCGGGTAGAGCCCGTGGATCAGCCCCGTGTTGTCGTCGGTGTTGCCGCTGAGGAACGCCCAGTCGACGAAGACCGAGCCGAGCAAGCCGATCAGCAGCAGCGATACGAGCGTGCCCAGGACGGCGACGGACGTACGGGCGCTCAGGCCGTGGCACATGTAGAGCGCGATGAGCATGATGGCGCTGGCCCCGACGACCGCGACGAGCAGCGGGTTCGAGCCCTGCAGGATCGCCGGGAGGATGAAGAGGGTCAGTACGCCGAAGCTGACGACCAGTGCGACCAGTGCGAACACGCCGCGCATCCGCCCGACGACGACCACGGCCACCGCGAAGCTGCCGGCCAGTACCGCCAAGGGAAGCTTGCGGTTCACGTCGACCACGGAGTACTGGAGGTCTCGGGGCGCGTCCGGCGCGTACGCGACGACCACCTCCTGGCCCTCCTCCAACTGCCGTGGCGCGCCCGGCTGGACGATCTCGATGAACGTGCGGCCCTTGTCCGGCCCGGTGCCGACCTCGACGGTGGCCTTCTTGCAGTCGCCGGTCTGCTCGGCCCGGGTCTGGCGGCCCTCCGGAGTGGAGACGCTGCCCGTGGTCGGCACCTGCGAGGCGTTCACCGATTTGCAGTCGACTTGTTCGAGCGCGACGACCCGGCCCTGCTGGGTCTGCCGGTCGAAGCCGACCCCGGAGCGCTCGTGGGCGGGGGCGCCGCCCGGCCAGAGCACCACCATGCCGACGAAGACGGCGACGGCGAAGGGGATCAGGACCGCGGCGATGACCTTGCGCAGGTGCTTCGAGACGGGAGCCGCCGGCCCGTGGCCGTGGGAATGACCGTGGGAGTGGGCCGGGGCTGGGCTCTGGTCATGGCCGTGGTCATGCCCGTGGCCCACGTGTGCGTGGTCGGTGTGACCCGGGGGCTCTGTGGGCGAGGAGGGAGGCTGCGGCGAGGACGTCACCGGCAGATCATCGCAAGAGTTGAGGGGGCCCACTGTTCAGCACGCCACAGATGACGCTAGCGTGGGGGCACCTTTGCACAACGCGGGAGCTCGGAGCACCGGGCTGAGAGGGCGCTGATCACCGTACGCAGCACACATGCGGACGGGAAGAGGCTGCGTCGACCGCCGAACCTGTTACCGGGTAATGCCGGCGTAGGGAGATCAGGTCTCATGACCATTCAGGACGCACGCACGCCTGCCGTCAGCCAGGACGCCGACGGCCAGACCGAGCGCCAGCCCGGCTGGCACAAGGGATACCTGGCGGGCTCCCGGCCCGACCTCCGGGTGCCGGTCCGCCAGGTCCACCTCACCAACGGCAAGGACGTGACGCTCTACGACACGTCCGGTCCGTACACCGACCCGCAGATCGAGACCGACGTCCGCCGGGGCCTGGCGCCCCTGCGTGAGAACTGGATCATCGGCCGCGGCGACACCGAGGAGTACGCGGGCCGTCCCGTGCGCCCCGAGGACGACGGCATCAAGCACACCTCGCCGCGCGGTGGCCTCAAGAACCTCGACGCGGTCTTCCCGGGCCGCCCGCGCCAGCCCCGCCGAGGCCGTGGCGGCGCCGCCGTCACCCAGCTCGCGTACGCCCGCCGCGGAGAGATCACTCCGGAGATGGAGTACGTCGCGATCCGGGAGAACGTCTCCCCCGAGGTCGTCCGCGAGGAGATCGCCGCGGGTCGCGCGGTGCTTCCCGCGAACGTGAACCACCCGGAGATCGAGCCGATGATCATCGGCAAGCGGTTCCTGGTGAAGGTCAACGCCAACATCGGCAACTCCGCCGTCACCTCCTCCATCGAGGAGGAGGTCGACAAGATGACCTGGGCCACCAAGTGGGGCGCCGACACGGTCATGGACCTCTCGACCGGCCGCAACATCCACACCACCCGCGAGTGGGTCCTGCGCAACTCCCCGGTCCCGATCGGCACCGTGCCGCTGTACCAGGCACTGGAGAAGGTCGACGGCCGTGCCGAGGACCTGACCTGGGAGATCTACAAGGACACGGTCATCGAGCAGGCCGAGCAGGGCGTCGACTACATGACGGTCCACGCCGGCGTGCTGCTGCCGTACGTGCCGCTGACCGCCCGCCGCAAGACCGGCATCGTCTCCCGCGGCGGTTCGATCATGGCCGCCTGGTGCCTCGCGCACCACAAGGAGAACTTCCTCTACACGAACTTCGAGGAGCTCTGCGAGATCCTCGCGACGTACGACGTCACGTACTCGCTGGGCGACGGCCTGCGCCCCGGTTCCATCGCGGACGCCAACGACGCCGCGCAGTTCGCGGAGCTGAAGACGCTGGGCGAGCTGAACACCATCGCCAAGCGGCACAACGTGCAGACCATGATCGAGGGCCCGGGCCACGTCCCGATGCACAAGATCAAGGAGAACATCGACCTTCAGCAGGAGATCTGCGAGGAGGCGCCGTTCTACACGCTCGGCCCGCTGACCACGGACGTCGCCCCGGCGTACGACCACATCACCTCGGGCATCGGCGCCGCGATGATCGCCTGGTGGGGCACCGCGATGCTCTGCTACGTCACGCCCAAGGAGCACCTGGGCCTGCCCAACCGCGATGACGTGAAGACCGGCGTCATCACGTACAAGATCGCTGCGCATGCGGCGGACCTGGCCAAGGGCCACCCGGGCGCCCAGGAGTGGGACGACGCCCTGTCGGACGCGCGCTTCGAGTTCCGCTGGGAGGACCAGTTCAACCTGGCCCTCGACCCGGACACGGCCCGCGAGTTCCACGACGAGACGCTCCCGGCCGAGCCGGCCAAGACCGCGCACTTCTGCTCCATGTGCGGTCCGAAGTTCTGCTCGATGAAGATCTCCCAGGACATCCGCCGTGAGCACGGTGGGGACCTGAAGGCCGACGAGATCGAGGCGGGCATGGCGGAGAAGTCCGCCGAGTTCGCGGCGAGCGGGAACCGGGTGTACCTCCCGCTGGCGGACTGACCCCGCCCGTGACGGCCGGCGCTGCTCTGGGGAGGTTGAGGGGGCTTCCCAGGGCAGTGTCCCGGCCCGTCACGCGATGTTTCACGTGAAACACGGACAGGCGGCCCGCTGCGGGCCGCGGCGCTACTGAGCGCCGCCGTCCGGGCCGGTGAAGTCCGGACTCGTGAAGTCAGGCGGGGTGTAGCCGGGGCGGGGGCCCTGTGAAGGGGACCCCGGACTGGTGAAGTCGGGCCGGGTGTATCCCAGATTGGGGATGCGCCCGGCCTTCGGCGTGTGCGGGGCCGGAAACGCCGGACCCGCCGGTCCCGCGCTCGGATCGGCCAGCGCGTCCCGCAGGAACGGCAGGATGCCCCGTTCCAGCAGGGCCTGCCGCCAGGCCTCGCGGGCCCGCGTGACCTCGTCGGGTATCGCGTCGGCCTCGTCCTCGGCCACCACCTCGGTCGCCCGGTTGCGGACGGCCGTCACCAGCAGCCCGATCACGGCGAACACCAGCGACACCACGGTCAGCGCGCCGAACAGCCAACCCGCCGTCAGCATCGTCTCCGCGAAGGCCGGTTCGGGTTCGACCGCCTTCAGGATGTAGCCAACCAGCAGGAAGATCAGCATCGCGGTGCCCGCCAGGACCGGCGCGAGCACTGCGACGACGGCGCTGACGCCCGCACCGTCCTCGCCCTCACCCTGCAGCCCGGAACCTTGGTCCCCGGCCGAGCCGGGGGTGGACAGGACCTCGTCGCGCCGCTCTCCGCGGAGTTTCACGTAGTGGTCGTACTCGGCCGCGGCCGCGGCCGTGAGCAGGGAGCTGGCCCCGATGGCCATCGTGCGCAGTTGTTCGGCGTTCAGGCGCTCACCGAGGGCGGCGAGCTCGGGCCGTTCGTGCGCGGTGCGCAGCGCCTCGTCGAGGAGCCGATCGAACTCGGGTCGGTCTTCGGTCAGCAGGTGCGGAGCGCTGTTCATGTGCATCCCCCGATGCTCCGTAGGGACCGGTTTGCCCGCGTAGACCCGGGCGCCGGCACAAACGGAGGAGAGCCTGCTACGGATAGGGCGATGGTAGAGCGCCCATGCCACGCCGTGACAGGGGCTTTCCCGAAATTACCCCCCTTCTGATAACCGTCAGTCGTTCAGGGGGAGTTGCACGACCAGCAGCTTGCCCGCCATCGTGACCCCGCCGTCCATCGCGATGGCGAGCCCCTCCGCGTACACGTGCGGGCCGTTCACGGCCTCCGGTCCGCGCGACTCGTCGCCGTCCTCGGTGCCCACCTCGCCCAGCAGGTACGGGATCGGGCTGTGCCCATGGACCACGCGGCCGCCGCCGTAGGTGTCGAGGAGTTCGCGTACGGCCTGCGGGCCGGTCTCCTCGTCGCGGAACGCGAACCGCTTGGTGAACTTGCGGAACAAGTCCCAGGTGATGTCGGCGTCGTTGCGGTTGAGCAGCTCGTGGATGGTGTCGTTGACGTCCTCGATGGAGTCGCCGTAATCGAGGTACGCGGTGGTGTCGGAGTGCAGCAGCAGGTGCCCGTCCTCCAGCACGGCCGCGTCCAGCCGCTGCATCCACTGGAGGTGTACGTCCTCCAGGCGCTCCATGTCGGTGCGCTGGCCGCCGTTGAGGAGCCAGGCGGCCTGGAAGGTGGCGGTGCCCGCGCCCGAGGCGACGGGGGTGTCGCCGAACCGCTTGGCGCCGATGAGCAGCAGCTCGTGGTTGCCCATCAGGGCCTTGCAGTAGCCGCCCGCTGCGGCGGCCTCGGCGGACAGCCGCATGACGAGGTCGATGACGCCGATGCCGTCGGGTCCGCGGTCGGTGAAGTCGCCAAGGAACCAGAGGCGGGCGTTGCCGGCCGACCAGCGGCGGTCGGCGTCGATGAGGCCCTGGGCCTGGAGTTCGTGGACGAGCTCGTCCAGATAGCCGTGGACGTCGCCGACGACGTACAGCGGTCCGGGGCCCGTGGCCGGGGACTCCTGGGGAACGTACTGGACCTGCACGGTGTCGCCCGGTCCCCCGCGGCCGATGATCGGCAGATCGCGGTGGGTCGGGGTGTAGCCCTCGTCGAGCTCGTCCCCGTCGGCCGGGGCCGGCCCGCCCGCTGCGGGGCTCTCGCCCACGGGCGGCTGCGGGGGCACGGGTGGCTGGGGCGGCACGGGGGGCTGCGGGGGCACCGGCGCGCCCTCCCCGTAGTACGCGGGGTACTCGCCGTACACCGGGGCCTCTTCGGGAAGCGCGCCGGGCACGCCGTACGGGACGGGCTCGGTGACCGGAACTCGGAAGTCCCGCAGCGTCTCCGTCCGCATCGCGGGTCCCTGACCGGCCCCCTGAGTCATCGACCCCTCCACCACCGTCGCGCTGCCGTACACCTGCGGACCCTCCTGACCTCCTGGGCGGAGGGTCCGTGATGTCGTGCGCCCATCATAGGAATGCGGCTCGCGCTCTGTGACGCACCAGGGGTGGTGAATCCTGGGCGGAACCAATAGTTCCTGCCGCTTTCTCCCGAAATAGGTGTTGCGGAAATCCCCGGCGGGACCGTCGGCCCCGCCGGTATCGCGCTGCGGCGGTCAGTCCTTGGCCGGTGAACGGGGCGGGCTGACGGTCGTACGGGGCTGCCTGCGCTGCGAGGAAGTGCGGACGATCAGCTCGGTCGGGACCACCTGTTCGACCGGGCGGCCGGTGTCGACCCCCTCGATGGCGTCGATCAGCAGCTGTACTACGGCGGTGCCGATGCGGCGCGGTTTGAGGGAGAGGGTGGTGATGGGCGGTTCGGTGTTGGCGTACACGGTGGACTCGCTGCAGCAGACGAGCAGCAGGTCCTCGGGGACGCGCAGGCCGTAGCGCCGGGCGGCGGCCAGCAGATCGGTCCCGTTGGGGTCGAAGAGCCCGTAGACGGCGTCGGGCCGGTCGGGCCGGGCGAGCAGCCGGTCCGCGGCGACGGCGCCCGCGCACGGGTCGTGGGCGGGGTAGGACTCATAGACGGGGTCCTGGCCGACGCGCTCGCACCAGTTGAGGTAGGCGGTGGTCGACAGCCGGGTGTAGGTGTCCGTGGTGGTGCCGGTCAGCAGCCCGATCCGGCGGGCGCCGGCGGCGGCGAGGTGGTCGAGCAGGTTGAGTACGGCGGCCTCGTGGTCGTTGTCGACCCAGGCGGTGACGGGAAGGGAGCCGGCCGGGCGGCCGTCGGAGACGACGGGGAGCCCTTGGCGGACCAGTTCGCTGACGACGGGATCATGGTCGGAGGGGTCGATGACGACGGTGCCGTCGAGGGCCACGTTGGACCACACGTCGTGTCGAGAGGTGGCGGGGAGGATGACGAGGGCGTAGCCGCGGGCGAGCGCGGCGGAGGTGGCGGCCCTGGCCATCTCGGCGAAGTACGCGAATTCGGTGAAGGTGAAAGGTTCATCCCCGTACGTGGTCACGGTCAGGCCGATGAGGCCCGACTTGCCGGTACGGAGGGTGCGGGCCGCGGCGGAAGGGCGGTAGCCCAGACGGTCGGCGACCTCGCGAACGTGGCGGCGGGTGGCGTCGGGCAGCCGTCCCTTGCCATTGAGCGCGTCGGAGACGGTCGTGATCGAGACGCCCGCCGCGGCGGCCACGTCCCTGATGCCGGCCCGGCCCTGTCGGCCGGCGGCCCGCCGGGTGGTCTCGGTCCGGCTCACCTGATGCTTCCCTGCTGCTGTCATGGCGAGCCGATAGTAGGGCTCGGCGGGGTGGGTGGTCCGGGTGCATATGCACGCGTTGACAGGCACGATTCTGCATGGTTCGCCACCCCCAATGACCTTGGAAATGAAGGAATATCGGTGCGGAGAGTGACTGGGGCGTTTGTCGTCGGGTACGGGCATGCCAAAGCGGTGTGGTCTCGGGACGGTCTCAACTCACCTGTACGAGGGATGCGCGCCACGGCGTGGGCCACCGGCGTGCGCATATATGCGTGCGCTCCCCCGCAATCCCGGCGCCACCCATTTTCGGGAGAGCGGAATCCTCATAAGGTGAGCAGTATTGAGTCGACGGCGACGTCGTACGGGACGGTCGAGGAGGACCTGCGGTGAGCGAGAAGAGCCCGAAGCTGCGCGCCGAGCTGGACGGCATTCCCACCTACAAGCCCGGGAAGCCCGCTGCCGCGGGCGGACCCGTCGCGTACAAGCTGTCCTCGAACGAGAACCCGTACCCGCCGCTGTCCGGGGTGCTGGAGAGTGCGGTCGCGGCCGCCGGACAGTTCAACCGCTACCCCGACATGGCCTGCACGGGCCTGGTGAACGAGCTCGCCGAGCGGTTCGGGGTGCCGGTCGAGCACATCGCCACCGGTACGGGTTCCGTGGGTGTGGCCCAGTCGCTGATCCAGTCGACGGCCGGCCCGGGCGACGAGGTCATCTACGCCTGGCGGTCCTTCGAGGCCTACCCGATCATCACGCAGATCTCGGGTGCCACGTCCGTGCAGGTGCCGCTGACCGACGGGGACGTGCACGACCTCGACGCGATGTTCGACGCGATCACCGAGCGGACCCGGCTGATTTTCGTCTGCAACCCCAACAACCCCACCGGCACCGCGGTCCGCCGCGCCGAGCTGGAGCGGTTCCTGGACCGGGTGCCCTCGGACATCCTGGTGGTGCTGGACGAGGCGTACCACGAGTTCGTCCGGGACACCGAGGTGCCGGACGGCATCGAGCTCTACCGCAGCCGCCCGAACGTCTGCGTGCTGCGTACGTTCTCCAAGGCGTACGGGCTGGCCGGCCTGCGCGTCGGCTTCGCCGTGGCGCACGAGCCGGTGGCGGCGGCGCTGCGCAAGACGGCCGTGCCGTTCGGCGTCAGCCAGCTCGCCCAGGACGCGGCGGTTGCCTCGCTGCGCGCCGAGGACGAGCTGATGGGCCGGGTCGGGGCGCTGGTGGGCGAGCGTGCCCGGGTCCACAAGACGCTGCTCGGCCAGGGCTGGACCGTGGTGCCGGACACGCAGGCGAACTTCGTGTGGATGCGGCTGGGGGAGCGGACCGTCGAGTTCGCGGCGGCCTGCGAGAAGGCCGGTGTGGTGGTCCGGCCCTTCGCGGGCGAGGGCCTGCGGGTCACGATCGGTGAGCCCGAGGCGAACGACATCTTCCTGCACACGGCCGAGGCCTTCTTCAAGGAGATGTAGTCCCGGGGAACTGCGCGAGCCCTGCGGGGTTACGCGAGTTCCACGCGGATCGGGTCGCCGTCGCGGACGGTGGACAGCAGGCGGGGGTCGCCGTCGAACGAGCCGAGCACATTGCACGGGCTCGCCAGGCGGCTCTCGCCTCCGCGCGATATGGGAGTGGGGCCGTAGGGCAGCGCGAGTGCGTCGCCCTCGGTCCAGAACGCGACCGTGCCCGGATCGACGACCTGTCGGGCGTCGTGTTCCAGCGCCACCGAGACGCCGGTGTCGAAGTAGACCTCCTCGCCCCAGGTGTTGGCGGAGGCGGAGATCGGGAGGGCCTCGGCCAGCGCCTTGCTGGTCGGGGTCTCGTCAAGGGTTGCCGTGAGCTGGCCCGCGGGCCAGGAGATACGAATCCTCATGAGCGGCATTCAACAATCTGTTGAATGTGTTGGCTAGGGGGGACCCCGGCTGAAACGTGCCGAAGCCGGTACGACATAATGCTTGTGAATGTGAACGCGTTCACAAGCGTGTCCTGCTTCATCCCGTATTGGGTAGGGCATGCCAGGCAAACTGCGGCAGTGACCACGGCGCACCGAAGGAGACGACGACGTGGACGTAGCTTTGGCGCCAGAGACGTTGGCGCGATGGCAGTTCGGCATCACCACCGTCTACCACTTCCTCTTCGTCCCACTGACGATCTCGCTCGCCGCGCTCACGGCAGGCCTTCAGACCGCCTGGGTGCGCTCGGGGAAAGAGAAGTACCTCAGGGCCACCAAGTTCTGGGGCAAGCTTTTCTTGATCAATATCGCCATGGGTGTCGTCACGGGCATCGTGCAGGAGTTCCAGTTCGGCATGAACTGGTCCGACTACTCGCGCTTCGTCGGTGACATCTTCGGGGCGCCGCTGGCCTTCGAGGCGCTCATCGCCTTCTTCTTCGAGTCGACCTTCATCGGTCTGTGGATCTTCGGCTGGGACAAGCTGCCGAAGAAGATCCATCTGGCCTGCATCTGGATGGTCTCGATCGGCACCATCCTTTCCGCGTACTTCATCCTCGCGGCCAATTCCTGGATGCAGCACCCGGTCGGCTACCGGATCAACGAGGAGCGGGGCCGGGCCGAGCTCACCGACTTCTGGCTGGTGCTCACCCAGAACACCGCGCTGACCCAGTTCTTCCACACCATCACGGCGGCCTTCCTGGTCGGCGGCGCCTTCCTGGTCGGCATCTCCGCCTTCCACCTGGCCCGCAAGAAGCACGTCCCGGTGATGCGGACCTCGCTGCGGCTCGGCCTGATCACGCTGATCATCGCCGGCATGGGCACCGCCATCAGCGGTGACCTGCTCGGCAAGGTGATGTTCAAGCAGCAGCCGATGAAGATGGCCGCCGCGGAGGCGCTCTGGGACGGCGAGGCGCCCGCGCCCTTCTCCGTCTTCGCCTACGGAGACGTCGAAAAGGGACACAACAAGGTCGCGATAGAGATCCCGGGCCTGCTGTCCTTCCTGGCCAACGACGACTTCACCTCCTTCGTCCCCGGCATCAACGACGTCAACAAGGCCGAACAGGAGAAGTTCGGGCCCGGCGACTACCGGCCCAACATCCCCGTCGCCTACTGGGGCTTCCGCTGGATGATCGGCTTCGGCATGGCCTCGCTCGGCGTCGGCGTGCTGGGGCTCTGGCTCACCCGGAAGAAGTTCATGCTGCCCCCGGGGCTGCGCACCGGCGAGGACGAGGTCCCGCACCTGGTCCTCTTCAGGAAGGCGCTGAGCCCCCGGTTCGCCACGTGGTACTGGATCGTCGCCCTCTGGACCATGGGCTTCCCGCTCATCGCCAACTCCTGGGGCTGGATCTTCACCGAGATGGGCCGCCAGCCCTGGGTGGTCTACGGAGTCCTGCGTACCCGCGACGCGGTCTCGCCCCACGTGTCCCAGGGCGAGGTGCTCACCTCCATGATCGGCTTCACGCTCCTGTACGCCGTCCTCGCGGTGATCGAAGTCCGGCTCCTGGTGAAGTACGTGAAGATCGGCCCGCCCGAGCTGACCGAAGCCGACCTGAACCCGCCCACCAAGATCGGCGGGGACGACAAGAACCCCGACCGGCCGATGGCCTTCTCCTACTGAGGCTGAGGGGACCACACCATGCAACTCCATGACGTCTGGTTCGTGCTCATCGCCGTCCTGTGGACCGGCTACTTCTTCCTGGAGGGCTTCGACTTCGGGGTCGGCGTCCTGACCAAGCTGCTCGCCCGCGACCGCAAGGAGCGGCGGGTCCTGATCAACACGATCGGACCCGTGTGGGACGGCAACGAGGTCTGGCTGCTCACCGCCGGCGGTGCCACCTTCGCCGCTTTCCCGGAGTGGTACGCCACCCTCTTCTCGGGGTTCTACCTGCCGCTGCTGCTCATCCTGGTCTGCCTGATCATCCGCGGCGTCGCCTTCGAGTACCGGCACAAGCGGGACGAGGACAGGTGGCAGACCAACTGGGAACACGCCATCTTCTGGACCTCGCTGATCCCCGCGTTCCTCTGGGGCGTGGCCTTCGCCAACATCGTGCGCGGCGTGAAGATCGACGAGCACATGAACTACGTCGGCAGCCTTTTCGACCTGCTCAACGTCTACTCCCTGCTCGGCGGCCTGGTCACGCTCACCCTCTTCACCTTCCACGGGGCGGTGTTCACCTCCCTCAAGACGGTCGGGGACATACGGGAGCGCTCGCGGACGCTGGCGACCCGGCTGGGTGTGCTCACCGCCGTACTGGCCCTCGTCTTCCTGATCTGGACGCAGGTCTCGCGCGGTGACGGCAAGAGCCTGATCGCCATGGTCGTCGCCGTCCTGGCCCTGGTCGGGGCCCTGGGCTTCAACCTGGCGGGCCGCGAGGGCTGGTCGTTCGCCCTGTCCGGGATCACCATCGCGGCCGCGGTCGCGATGCTCTTCCTGACGCTCTTCCCGAACGTGATGCCGTCCTCGCTGAACGAGGCCTGGAACCTCACGGTCACCAACGCCTCGTCCAGCGCGTACACCCTGAAGATCATGACCTGGTGTGCGGCGGTGGCCACGCCGCTCGTCCTGCTCTACCAGGGCTGGACGTACTGGGTGTTCCGCAAGCGGATCGGTACGCAGCACATCGCGGATGCGCACTGATCCGCCGAGTACGGATTCCTGACCCTTCCGCCCGACCCTGCTCTGGGGGATGTTTCACGTGAAACCGATCGACCCGCGCCTGCTTCGGTACGCCCGCTCCACCCGCCTCTTCCTGGCGGCCGTGGTGGCCCTGGGGCTCGCCGGGGCAGGGCTGGTCGTCGGCCAGGCGATGCTGATCGCCGAGATCGTGGTCGGAGCCTTCGAGCAGGGGCTGGACGGAGAGGCGCTGCGTACGCCGCTGCTGCTTCTCGCGGCGGTCGCGCTGGGCCGAGGTCTGCTCGCCTGGCTCACGGAGCTCGCCGCCCACCGGGCCAGTGCGGCGGTCAAATCCCAGCTGCGCGGCCGGCTGCTGGACCGGGCCGCGGATCTGGGACCCGGCTGGCTGAGCGGTCAGCGCACGGGGTCACTGGTGGCGCTGGCCACCCGGGGCGTGGACGCCCTCGACGACTACTTCTCCCGCTATCTGCCCCAGCTGGGACTCGCGGTGGTCGTGCCGGTGGCGGTCCTCGCGCGGATCGTCACCGAGGACTGGGTGTCGGCGGCCATCATCGTGGTCACGCTGCCGCTGATCCCGCTGTTCATGGTGCTGATCGGCATGGCCACCCAGTCCCGTATGGACCGCCAGTGGCGGCTGTTGTCCCGGCTGTCGGGGCACTTCCTGGACGTGGTGGCGGGGCTGCCGACGCTGAAGGTCTTCGGCCGGGCCAAGGCCCAGGCGGAGTCGATCCGCAAGATCACCGACGAATACCGGCAGGCGACCGTGCGGACCCTGCGCATCGCCTTCCTGTCCTCCTTCGCCCTGGAGCTGCTGGCGACGCTGTCGGTGGCGCTCGTCGCCGTGACCATCGGCATGCGGCTGGTCCACGGGGAGCTCGACCTCTACACCGGGCTGGTCATCCTGATCCTGGCGCCCGAGGCCTATCTGCCACTGCGCCAGGTCGGGGCGCAGTACCACGCGGCTGCCGAGGGGCTGGCTGCCGCGGAGGAGATCTTCGAGGTGCTCGAGACCCCCGTCGCCGCCTCCGGTGGCGTGGCCCCGGTACCGGCCGCGGGGGTGCGGATCGAGTTCGACGGGGTCGCGGTCCGCTACGAGGGCCGGGGCGAGGATTCCCCGGGACCGGTTTCGCTGGAGGTCGGCCCCGGCGAGTGCGTGGCTCTCACCGGGCCGAGCGGGGCGGGCAAGTCCACGCTGCTCCGGGTACTGCTGGGCTTCGTCGAGCCGACCGCGGGGCGGGTGCGGATCGGGGGCGTGGACCTCGCCTCGCTGTCGCTCGAACAGTGGCGTGAGCGGATCGCCTGGGTGCCGCAGCGGCCGCACCTGTTCGCCGGGACGATCGCACAGAACGTACGGCTGGCACGGCCGGACGCGTCCGCGGACGCGGTGGCCGGGGCGCTGAAGGACGCCGGGGCATGGGAGTTCGTGGCCGCGCTGCCGCGCGGTGTCGACACGGAGCTCGGGGAAGGCGGCGTCGGGCTGTCCGCCGGGCAGCGACAGCGGCTGGCACTGGCACGGGCGTTCCTCGCGGACCGGCCGGTGCTGTTGCTGGACGAGCCGACCGCCGCTCTCGACGGGGAGACCGAGGCGGCCGTGGTCGACGCCGTACGACGCCTCGCGGTGGGGCGGACCGTGCTGTTGGTCGTCCACCGGCCGGCGCTGCTGGCCGTGGCCGACCGGGTGGTGCGCGTGGGCGCCGTGGGGGCCCTGCCGGCCCCCTCCGCTGTCCGGCACGGGAAGAGCGCACCCGCTTCCTCGGGCCGCCTCGGAGGGGAGCGCAACGGGCCGTCGGGCCCCGGGGAGTGGATCCTCGGCAGCGCCCCCGAGAGGATGGCCAGAGCGGGCGGCGCCGACTCGGGCGGGGGCGATCCGCTCCGGCGGGTACGGGCCGTGGCCAAGGCGTGGCAGGGACGGTTCCGGCTCGGGCTGCTGCTCGGGGCGCTGGCCGTCGGGTGCAGCGTCGGTCTGATGGCCGTCTCCGGATGGCTCATCTCGCGGGCTTCGCAACAGCCGCCGGTGCTCTACCTGATGGTGGCGGTCACGGCCACCCGGACCTTCGGGATCGGGCGGGCCGTCTTCCGGTACGCGGAGCGGCTCGTCTCTCATGACGCCGTGCTGCGGATGCTCGCCGACCTGCGGGTGTCGGTGTTCCGCCGGCTGGAGCGCATCGCGCCCGCCGGGCTGCGCGAACAGCGGCGCGGGGACCTGCTGGCCCGCTTGGTGGCCGACGCCGATTCCCTCCAGGACTACTGGCTGCGCTGGCTGTTGCCGGTCGGCACCGCGGTGATCGTCGGCACCGGCTCGGTCGCCTTCACCGCCTGGCTGCTGCCCGGGGCAGGGGCCGCGCTCGCCGTGGGGCTGCTCACCGCCGGGGTCGCAGTGCCGCTGGTCAGCGGAGCATGCGCCCGGCGTGCCGAGCGGCGGCTGGCGCCCGCCCGGGGAGAGCTCGCCACCCGGGTGGCCGATCTGCTGACCGGGACCGCCGAGCTGACCGTCGCCGGTGCGCTGGCCGGGCGCAAGGACGCCGCGAAGGAGTGCGACCGGACCCTGACCGCCATCTCCGCGCGCGGGGCCGCCGCCACCGGGCTCGGGAGCGCACTGACCGCCCTCGTGTGCGGGCTGACGGTGGTGGTCGCCGCGGCCCTGGCCGCCGACGCCGTGCACGGCGGACGGCTGTCCGGGGTGGCCATGGCCGTCGCGGTGCTGACCCCGCTCGCGGCCTTCGAAGCCGTCAACGGGCTTCCGCAGGCGGTCCAGTACCGGCAGCGGGTGCGCCGCAGCGCCGAGCGGATCCACGAGGTCATCGATGCTCCCGTCCCGGTCGTCGAGCCGGAGAGGCCGGCCGCGATGCCGGTCTCCCCGTTCCCGCTGCGGTTGACCGGGCTCGCCGTCCGGCATCCCGGGCAGGAGCGGGACGCGCTGCGCGGGATGGACCTCACCCTGGAGGCCGGCCGGCGGATCGCCGTCGTCGGTTCCTCGGGCGCGGGCAAGACCTCGCTGGCCCAGGTCCTGCTGCGGTTCCTGGACCCGCACGAAGGCACGTACACGCTGGGCGGCACCGACGCGCGCACGCTCGACGGCGACGAGGTCCGCCGGATGGTGGGCCTGTGCGCGCAGGACGCGCACCTCTTCGACAGCTCGGTACGGGAGAACCTGCGACTGGCCCGAACCGGTGCGAGCGAGGAGCAGCTGCGGGACGCCCTGGCGGCGGCCCGGCTGCTGGAGTGGGCCGACGGTCTCCCGGACGGGCTGGACACGCTGGTCGGCGAGCACGGCGAGCGGATCTCCGGAGGTCAGCGCCAGCGGCTGGCCCTGGCCAGGGCGTTGCTCGCCGACTTCCCCGTCCTGGTGCTCGACGAGCCGGCCGAGCACCTGGACCTGGCCACCGCGGACGCCCTGACGGCGGATCTGCTCGCCGCGACCGAGGGCCGCACCACGGTGCTGATCACGCACCGGCTGGCAGGTCTGGAGACGGTCGACGAGGTGCTCGTACTGGAGCACGGAGCGGTCGTACAGCGCGGTACGTACGCCGGGCTGGCCGCAGTCGAGGGTCCGCTGCGGAACCTGCTGGAACGGGAGCGGGCGGCCGACGGAGTCCTGGCCGACTTTCCCCGGTAAAAGGGACTAACTAGGCTCAAGGGCATGTCGTTGCAGGAGTCGCAGGAACCGCCGGAGTCGCCACCCGGAACACCGGACCCGCTGGAGGCAGCCACCCAGGCCACCCGGAGTCTGCAGGGCCTCTCCACCGAGCTCACTGCCCGGGTGCCACAACTGCTGGAGGCGATGCGCTCCGTGGGCACCGGCCTCGAACTGCACTCCACGCTCGACCGCATCTGCGAGACGGCGGCCGAGCTCGCGGACGCCCGGTACGCGGCGATCGGCGTCGTCGACACCGAGGGCCGCGGGCTGTCGGACTTCGTCACCTTCGGCATCGACGCCGAGACGGCCCGCAGGATCGGGCACCGGCCGGACGGGAAGCGGGGGCTGCTCGGCGCGCTGATCTCGCATCCCGACACGGTGCAGCTCGCCGATCTCACGAAGGACCCGCGCTCGGCCGGGTTCCCGCCGCACCACCCGCCCATGAAGACCTTCCTCGGCGTCCCGATCCGGGTGCAGGGGGAGATCTTCGGCAATCTGTACCTCGCCGAGAAGAACGGCGGCGGCCGGTTCAACGACTACGACGTCCACATGGTCCGCGTCCTGGCCACGGAGGCGGGCATCGCCATCGGCAATGCCCGGCTGTACGAGGCCGCCACCCAGCGGGAGCGGTGGATCGACGGCTCGGTGGCCGTCACCACGGCCCTGCTGTCGGGCGGGGACGCGGACGACGCCCTCTCGGTGGTGGCCGAGCAGGCCCGCCACCTGGCGGACTCCGCCGCCGGAATCGTGATGCTGCCGGCCGAGGAGGGCGGCATGGAGATCGTCGCCGTCTCCGCCGAGAGCGCGGCGACCTCGCTCGGCCTGGTGATCCCGGCCGAGAGCCCGGTGGTGGCGAAGCTGCTCGAGGGCGAGCCGGTCTTCGTGGACGACGCTGCCGGCGATCCCCGCATGATCAGTCGGCTGACCAGCCAGTACGGGCCCTGCATGATGCTGCCCCTGCACAGCGGCGGGCGGGTGCTGGGCGCGCTGGTGACACCGCGGGCCCGCGGCAAGAGGCCCTTCAGCGAGGCCGAGCGGACCCTGGCCACGCAGTTCGCCTCCCAGGCGGCGCTCGCGCTGATGATGGCCGAGGCGCAGCGGGACCGGGAGCGGCTCGCGGTGTTCGAGGACCGCGACCGGATCGCCCGGGACCTGCACGACCTGGTCATCCAGCGGCTGTTCGCCACCGGGATGATGCTGGAGGGCGCCCAGCGGCGGTCCGTGGTCCCCGAGGTCGTCGACGGGGTCGGCAAGGCCGTGGACGAGCTGGACGTGACGATCCAGGAGATCCGTACCGCGATCTTCGCGCTGCAGCAGGGACCGGCCGAGGCTCCGTCGGGACTGCGCACCCGGGTCCTGCGGGAGATCAACATGGCCGCCGTGCCGCTGGGCTTCAAGCCGGCACACCGGTTCCTCGGCCCGATCGACACGATGGTCGGAGAGCTGGTGGGCAAGAACCTGATCGCGGCGCTGCGCGAGGCCCTGTCGAACGCCTTCCGCCACGCGGAGGCGTCCCGGATCGAGGTGGTCGTGGACTGCACCGGCACGCTGGCCGACGGGCGGCCCGGGGTGCGGCTGGAGGTGGCCGACGACGGGGTGGGCATCCCCGAGGGCGGCCGGCGCAGCGGGCTGCGGAATCTGCGCCGGCGGGCCGAGTCGCTGGGCGGGTCGAGCTCCTACGGTCCGGGCATCGGCGAGGACGGCACCGGGACCACCCTGGTGTGGGAGGCTCCGCTCTGAGGCCCCCGCTCTGACGCCTCGCGCTCGCCCGGGCGCCCCTCCTGCCCCGGGGGCTCCTCCTAGAGCTGGTGCGCCGCGCGTTCCGCGAGGATGCGCTCGATGACGACGGCGACGCCGTCCTCGTTGTTGGCGACCGTACGGCCGGAGGCGGCCGCGATGACGTCCGGGTGGGCGTTGCCCATCGCGTACGAGGTGCCCGCCCAGCGGAGCATCTCCACGTCGTTCGGCATGTCCCCGAAGGCGACGACCTCGGCGGGGGAGATACCGCGCTCGGTGCAGCACCGCTCCAGGGTGCTGGCCTTGGAGACCCCCGGTCCGCTGATCTCCAGCAGGGCGGTCGGGCTGGAGCGGGTGATCGACGCATAGGCGCCGGCGGCCGAGCGGGCGAGGGCCAGGAACTCGTCCGGGGCGAGCTCGGCATGGTGTGCGAGCAGCTTGAGGACGGGGGCGGCGGTGTCGTCCGCCTCCTCCTCCAGCAGCTTCTCGGCGGTGGCCACATGGGCACCGGGGTCCTGGAAGAAGGGCGGGTACAGCGGCTCGTAGTTGATGCCGGTGGTCATCTCGACCGCGAAGGAGGTACCCGGCGCAGCGGCCCGAAGTGTCTCCACGACCGTCAGCGCCGTGGCTCGCGGCAGCGCACGGACCTGTACGAACTCCCGGCCGGCGTGGAGGTCGACCACCGCGGCCCCGTTCGCGCAGATCGCCAGGCCGTGGCCGTGGACGTGGTCGCTGACCACATCCATCCAGCGAGCCGGGCGCCCGGTCACGAAGAAGACCTCGATCCCGGCCTCCTCGGCGGCAGCGAGCGCGGCGACCGTGCGGAGCGAGACGGATTTGTCGTCGCGCAGCAGGGTGCCGTCGAGGTCGGTGGCGATGAGCCGGGGAGTGGGGGTTGGCCCGTCCGGGCGCTGGGGAGCCGAGGTCACGGATCCATCTTCGCCCATGGCCTTGCGACCGCCGACCAGAGCGGTCCGGGCTCCTGCGCCGGATGGCGATGTTTCTCCCCCGGCCGCTGTTGCGCGGGTACCCGCGGTGAACCGGGGACGGGCGATGTTTCACGTGAAACATGGGCGGGGCCGTAGTCTCGAATGCATGAGTTTGCGTCTGAGCACTGTGATCCTCCCGGTACGCCCGTGGCGTGAGGGCGGCCGTGACCAGTGGGTGCGAGCCGAGCGGCTCGGGTTCCACACTGCGTACACCTACGACCACCTGACCTGGCGGTCCTTCCGCGACCGTCCGTGGTTTGGCGCGATCCCGACCCTGACCGCGGCGGCCGCCGCCACCGAGAAGATGCGTCTGGGCACGCTCGTCACCTCGCCGAACTTCCGGCACCCGGTGACGCTGGCCAAGGAACTGATGTCGCTGGACGACATCTCCGGCGGCCGTTTCACCCTTGGTATCGGCGCGGGCGGCAACGGGTTCGACGCCACCGCCCTGGGCCAGGAGCCCTGGACCCCGCGTGAGCGCGCGGACCGCTTCGCGGAGTTCGTGCCGCTGCTGGACCGGCTGCTCACCGAGGCAGAGATCAGCGAACAGGGCACCTTCTACTCCGCCGAGGAGGCCCGCAACCTCCCCGGCTGCGTGCAGCGGCCGCGACTGCCCTTCGCCGTCGCCGGCAACGGCCCGCGGGGCATGAAGCTGGCCGCCGCCCACGGCCAGGCCTGGGTGACCACGGGCGACCCGAAGCTCTTCGAAGAGGGCACTCCCGAGCAGTCGCGCGAGGCCATCCGCGGCCAGCTCGGCCGGCTCGACAAGGCGTGCGCCGAGATCGGGCGCGCGTCCGAGCCGATGGGCAAGATCCTGCTGACCGGCTTCACCCCGGACCGCAACGCGATGCTGGACTCCGTCGACGCGTTCGTCGACTTCGCCGGCCGCCACCAGGAGCTCGGCATCACCGAGATCGTGATCCACGCGCCGATCCCGGACTCCGAGTTCGCCGCCGACGACACCGTCTTCGAGCGGATCGCCACCGAGGGCCTGGCCCAGCTGAACAGCTGAAGAGCTGAACGGACACGATGCCCCGTCGCCGCAGGGCGACGGGGCATCGTGTTCAGGACCGCAGACTGTCGAGGGAGGACTGGGCGCGCTCCAGCAGCTCGTCCGCAGTCCCCTCCGGCAGGGCACGGAGCTCCTCGATCAGTGCCGCGAGCCGAGCGGCTCCCGCCTCCTCACGACCGATCTCCTGCTCGGTCCAGGCGGCGTACTGCACGTACTGGAGCCGGTCCCCCAGATGGGCCGGGCCCAGTTCCGCGTACAGGTCACCGGCCCGCGCGGTCAGATCGATCTCCTCCCGCCTCAGCGCCTCGGTGTCCACCTCGGCGCGGCGGGAGTCCTCGGAGTCCTCAGCGGCCCCGCCGTCCTCGTCCTCGTCCTCGTCCGCGGCCTGCTCGTACGAGGTGACCCGCCAGTCGAGCACCTGCGCCAGCTGGAGCCAGGTCTGGGCGAGCTCTGCCCGCAGCTGCGGGGCGGCCGGGCCCCCGCCCGGCTCCGCGCTCTCGGCCAGCGCAGCCTCCAGGACCCCGGCGGCCTGGTCCATCAGGTCCCGAGCCCGTGCCCAGGCCGCCGCGCTCTCGTCTCCGCGCGGAGCCATCCAGGACAGGGACCGCAGGATCCGTACCTCGGCGATCGGGGCATCCCCCGTCACCCGGTACAGCTCCAGGGACCGCTCGTACGCGGCGCGTGCCTCCTGGTCCAGGCGAGCGGCGGACAGCTGTTCCGCGGCCGCCTGCGCCAGGGCGGCCTGCGGGCGGGGGTCCTCCCAGCCCTTGGCCACCTCCGCCGCCAGCAGGTACTGCTCCGCCGCCGCCCGGGAGTCGTTCAGCTGGCGCAGCAGATCGCCGAGGAACTCCCGCACGGACACGGCCTGGCCCTCGCCGTGCTCCAGCAGATCGGGCAGGGTCGACTGCAACACCTCCGCCGCGTCGGCGTGCCGGCCCTCCCGCGCGTACGCCCGGGCCAACACCAGCCGGGCCTGCGCCCCGCCGTCGGCGGTCAGACCCGCCTGGTCGAACCAGTGCGCCGCGGTGAGGGCGTGCTCGGCCGCTTCCGCCGCGGCGTCGGCCCGGCGCAGCAGGATGTCCGCGAGGGTGAGCCGTACGACGCCCTGCGTCTCGGCCTCCGTCACCTCCGCGGAGTGCTCCAGCGCGGAACGCGCCGCCTCCTCGGCCTCCTCGGGCCGTTCCACCGACATCAGCACACCGGCCCGCAGCACCAGCGCGTCCACCGCCTGCCACGGCAGGCCCGCCGAGACGGCGCGCGCCGCGGACGCGGCCAGCAGCGGCAGGGCCCGCTCGGGGTCGCCCTGAGACAGCGCGACGCGGCCCAGCATCTCCTCGGCCTCGGCAGCCAGATCGGGCAGAGCCTCCTCGTACGCGGCGACGAAGGCGCCGAGTTCGGCCGCCAGCTCACCGTGCCCGTGGTCCTGTCCCGGCTCGTGGAGGTGCGCGTGCTCGGGGCCGGCCTCCAGCGAGCGCAGGTACGACTCCACGCGGATCGACGCCAGCTCCGCCAGCGCGATCCGGCGTCCGCGCAGGGGCTCGTCGGCGGCCAGTGCCTCGGCGGACTTCAGGGCCATCGCCAGCAGTTCGCGGATCCGCCGCGGCTCGGCGCCGGACTGCGCGGCCGCGCTCGCCAGCCGCAGCTGCGCCAGCGCCGCGCGCTCCGCCCGGCCCAGCTCCAGGTAGCGGTCGCGGACCGCCTCCAGCAGCTCCTCCGCGTTCGCGGCCCCGCCGCGCGCCGCCGTCAGGGCCCGCTGGTCCGCGACATCGGCCGCGAGCAGCGGGTCCACTTCGGCCTCCGGGCGCGCGTCGACGCGTACGCCGACCTCGGCCCAGAGCGCGTCCGCGGCCGGGTGCCGCTGGTCCCGGGCCCGCCGGGCCCGCTCGACCAGCTCCTCGACATCGGCGGCGGGCGGCGCGGGCACGGCCTCGGCCACAGGTGAGCTCACGGCGGCGGCCGGCCGCGGCAGCGCCGTGCTGCGCACCCCCAGCGGGAGTACGCCGACCAGGGGCTCCTGCCCGATGCGGGCCAGGAAGCGGTCGGAGACCCGGGTGGTGCCGTTGCGGGCGTCGAATCGCCGGGCGATCTCGAGCGAGCTCGCGCGCAGCACCTCGTACAGCTCGGAGACGGTGCGCGGGACGCCGTCGTACGGGACGGCCGGGCTCTGGCCGTGGCCCAGCTCCGTCAGCCGGCGCAGCAGGACGAGGATGCCGCCGTGGAAGGCCATCTGGTCGTCGACATTGACCAGCGGGCTCATGTGGGCGGCATGCTCGGCGAGGATCTCCAGGCCGCGCGACTCGTTGCCGCTCAGGGCGCAGAACTCGATGTGCTTGCCGATGGAGGGCAGCAGGCTCTCGTTGCCGCGGGCCATGCGGTAGCCGCGGACGTGGTGCGAACGGGCCTCGTCGAAGCGGTCCAGGCGCAGCAGCGGCAGCAGCGAGGTGGCGAGCAGCCGGTGGGGCTCCTCGGCGCAGGTCCGCTCGCCCGCCAGCACGGGCTGCCAGAGCTCCAGGGCCCGGGCGTCGTCCCCGCGCAGGACGGCGTACGCCCCCTGGCCGTTGAGCTCGCAGGCGTGGCAGTCGCTCATGTCGTCGCGGTCGGCCGCCAGCCAGGCGTGGTGGGCGCGTTCGGCCCGGTCGTCCTCGCCGATCGCGTCGGCGAGCCACATCTCGGATTCGCGTACCGGCCGCTCGCTGTAGCCGGCGATCCGGTAGCGGCGCTCCATCTCGTCCAGCCAGCCGGCGGCGGACTCCAGCGGGATCTCGGGGGAATCGCTGATGGCCGTGGCCACCCACTTGAACTGCCAGAACAGGGAGTGGGCGTCCCACCGGTCGAAGGCGCCGGGGTCCTTGTCGTACTCCTGGAGCAGCCGGGCGAAGGGCACCAGCATCTTCGAGGACTCGGCGCTCCAGAGATAGGCGTTGATCAGGTTGTCCAGGGCCGTGCGGAACAGGGCCCCGTCACCGATCGCCTCCGCGGCGCCCACGAGCGCCTCGGCGTGCGCGTTGCGCGCCGCTCCGTTCGCGGAGTTCCTGTTCTCGACCAGGCCCTGCTCGATCTCCTCGCGCGTCAGCATGGTCACTTCTGTCCCTCCGGGGAGTCGGTGGAGTGGGTCGCCCATTCCAGGAGCCCGAGGAAGGCCCGGTTGAGCAGCGTGGAGTCGGCGGGGCGCAGCGGCCGCTGGGACATCAGCAGCGCCTGCCCGTACAGCGATTCGACGGCCGTAGCGGTCAGTGCCTCGTCGGGCAGCGCCGAGATCCGGCGGATCAGCGGGTTGTTGTGGTTCAGCACCAGGCGGGCCCGGGGCGCGGAGCCGCGCAGCGCGCCGAGGATGCCGCTCCACAGGGAGTCGGCGCTGTCCAGCGCCGCGGTACGGTCGCGCTCCTGGCGGGCCTGGCGGTCGTCGAGGTAGAGCGCGGGGACGGAGACGGGCTGGAAGGCACGCAGTACGACGTCGCAGCCCTGCGCCTCCAGCCGGGTGCGCGCCGTGGACAGGAAGGGCGCGAGGGCCAGTTCGGCGGAGGTCGGGACCGGGTCGAGCCGCTCGGTGACGGCTCCGGCGTCCAGCTCCGTGACCTTGAGGTCCGGCCGGACGGCGGGCAGCAGGGCGAGCAGGTCGGCGTCGTAGGTGTATCCGGCGTTGATGACACCGAGGCCGTGGGCGGCCGCGATCGGGGCGATCTGCCGGAATTCCTCGACGGTGCGCGTGAAGTGGATCTCGGTGTGGGCGGCCGTGAACTCCTGCAGGCTCATCGAGCCCTCGCTCGTCTCGAACGGCAGCCAGGGCAGCATCAGGCCGAGCAGCTCGGCGTCGTGCCGGGCCAGGGACTTCACCCCGAGGTGGTGGACGCTCAGGAAGGCTGCCAGGCGCTCCGGTTCGCTCGCGGCGAGCTCGGCGAGCCAGGCCCGGACCCGGGCGCCGAGGGCCTCCCGTACCGCGGACAGGGTCTCGTCGTCGTAGAGGTTCTCGCGGGAGGCGGTCGGCCGCAGGGTGTCCGTGTCGATGACCGCGCGGACGAAGAACGCCCAGTCCGGGAGCAGGTTGTCGGCGTGGTCCGTGAGCAGCATGCCCTTGAGGTGGACGCGGTGTCCGGCCCGGTGGGCGGGGCTGGTCGGCTCGGGGAGTACGTACGCCACTCCGCGCACCCCGGCGACGGGCAGGTCGAGGTCGATGCTGTCGAGCGGGGTGAAGCCGAAGAGCTGCGCGCAGTGGCCGGCGAGCGCGACGCGGCGCGCGGCGGGGGTGGGGAAGGGGCGGTCCCACACGGCGGGGCGGTCGGTGATGCCCCGCGGTTCGCCGCCCTCGGCGCCGTCCGCCCCGCCCTCGGTGAAGGTGATGTCGTACGGGAGCAGGGAGCCGTAGTCGCGGGCCAGCTGCTCGACCTTGGCGGGGACGGTCCACTCCTCCGAGCCCGGGCGGGCCTGCAGGATGACGGTGGTGCCGGGCTCCCGGCGGGCCTCGTCGGGCAGTTCGCGGACGGTGTAGGAGCCGTCGTCCGTGGCCAGCCATTCGACGGGCGCGGCCTGGGGGTCGCGGGCGGAGCGGGTGATGACGCGGATCTGGCGGGCCACGACGAAGCAGGCGAGAAGGCCGATGCCGAACTGGCCGAGGAACTCCCGGCGGGTGGTCTCGAGGCCGTGCTCGCCGCCGCGCTTGGAGCTGCGGCCGATGGTGGCGAGGAGGGAGTGGGCCTCGGCGGCGGTCAGGCCGATGCCGCTGTCCTCGATGGTCACGCGTCCCGCGGACGCCGACAGGCGGATGCGGATCTCCGCTTCCGGGTCGAGCGCCTGGCGGGCGGTGACGGCGTCCACCGCGTTCTGCAGCAGCTCACGGACGTAGACGCGCGGGCTGGAGTAGAGGTGGTGGGAGAGCAGGTCGACCAGTCCGCGCAAATCGACTTGGAAGCTGTTGGCGGAAGGGTCGGAAGGGGTGGAGGAAGAGGATGTGGACGTCACGGGGCGTCACCTCGCGTGCTCGCATGGATGGTTCGGCGATCGCGAGGTACCCCCCTCACGGATCGGAATGAGGAACAGAGTAGGGGGATGATCTGACAATCTCGTCCTGAATTCCCGCGCTAGGAGAAGCGCAGGAACTGCGGCGGCACGGCCTCCGCCAGCCACACCCCGTTGGCGCTGACGCGGAAGACGTGCCCGGCCGCACGCATGGCCCCCGCGTCCACGGCGAGCACCACCGGCCGGCCGCGCCGGGCGCCCACGCGGGTCGCGGTCTCCCGGTCGGGGGACAGGTGGACGTGGTGGCGGGCCATGGGGCGCAGGCCCTCGGCGCGGATCGCGTCCAGGGCGGCGGCCACGGTGCCGTGGTAGAGGTACGCGGGCGGTTCGGCCTCCGGCAGGTCCAGGTCCACGGGGACGGTGTGGCCCTGGTTGGCGCGGATGCGGGTGCCGTCGACGGCGAACCGCTGCTTGTCGTTGGCCGCGACGACGTGGTCGAGCTCGGCGCGGCTGATGGGGAAGCGGTGGGCGGCGGCCGCGCGGAGAAGATCGTCGATCTCCACCCAGCCCTGGGGATCGAGCACCAGTCCGATGCGTTCCGGCTGATGGCGCAGATGTTTCGAGACGTATTTGGACACCTTCACGGTGCGTCTGTCGTCCATGGACCCAGCTTGCCGCGTCGGACGGCGGTCGAGCAGGGATTTATCGGAGCTCCGCCGGGCCCGGGCACCGTGGGACACCCTCTATCGCGTTTCCAAGATACGGAATACATTTTCCGCTGTACTGCTGCCCAGGGGGAGAACCCATGACAATCCACGCTTCCCTGCCGCGCCGCGCGGTTGCCGAGTTCGTCGGCACCGCCGGCCTTCTCGTGGTCGTGATCGGTTCCGGCATCCAAGCCGCCGAACTCAGCCGTGACACCGGTGTCGCCCTCGTCGCCAACTCGCTCGCCTCGGCCATCGGCCTCGGCCTGATCATCACCCTCTTCGGGCCGCTGTCCGGAGCCCACCTCAACCCGGTCGTCACCCTCACCTCCTGGTGGGCCCGGCGGACCGGCGGCGAGGGGCTCGACGGCCGGGAGGCCCTCGTCTACACCGCCGCCCAGACCGCCGGGGCCATCGGCGGGGCCGTCCTCGCCGAGGTGATGTTCGGCCGCATCCCCGGCACCTTCTCCACACAGATCCGAGGCGGCGGCCACCTGCTCGTCGGCGAGATCGTCGCCACCGCCGGGCTCGTCCTCGTCATCCAGGGCCTGGAGCGCATCGGGCGTCCGAAGCTGATCCCGGCCGCGGTCGCCGCGTACATCGCCGCCGCGATCTGGTTCACCTCGTCCGGCTCCTTCGCCAACCCGGCGGGCACCATCGGGCGGGCCTTCAGCGACTCCTTCACCGGGATCGCCCCGCAGTCGCTGCCCGGGTTCGTCGCGGCCCAGGTGGTCGGCGGCGTCCTGGGCCTGGCCCTCGCCGCACTCCTGTACGGGAGCACCCGGCGCGGCGAACAGGAGGCGTCGGCCGACCTCGTCAGAGTCGCCGGTCCCGCCAGCCGCACCACCCCCATCAGCCCTGTGAACCCCGCCTACGAGACCATCGGTTGACCTGGCCGCACGGGCTTCCACAGGAGCTTCCACAGGGTCGTCCACAGAGTTGCCCACAGGCAACACCGAGTTGTCCACAGCTGGTTGGGTTGGATTTGTGGGCAAACGAGTGGTCCGCCCTGTGGACTACTGACCGGGTACCGCCGGCCGTTACCCGCCGCCCCGGCGGGCCAGCTCGTTCATCGTCCGGGCCTGGAGCTCCCGCTCCGTGGCGGCCCGGACGAACTGCCCCACGTGCTCGGCGCCGACCAGCTCCTGCACCGCCCGTACCGTCTCCGCCGGCAGGGCCACCGAGGCGGGCCCCGAGGGCTGAGGGGCCCCGGCCGCCCCCAGGTGGCGCTGCAGGTGCCGGGTCGCGAACAGCCGCATCGCCCGCGCCAGCTCGGCGTCCACCGTCTGCTGGGCCAGGGGACGCAGTCTCCGTACCATCGTCGCCGCCTCCGCCGCGTCCGCGTCCGTCGGCGGGACCTCACCGAGGTAGCGGGCGAAAACGTGCTCCGTGGTGAACTCCAGGAAGCGCGAGGCGATGTGCTCCACCTGTCCGCGCAGCTCCCGCAGGTGCCCGGTGATCGCCGACAGCGGCACCCCGGCCGCGTACAGCTCGGCGGCCACGGCCAGCTCCTGCGGGGAAGGCACCAGGAACTCGTCCGGGCGCCCCGGGATCGCCTCCAGCACCCCCAGCTCGCACGCCTCGCCCACCGCGTCGTCGTCGGGCCGGCCGCCGAACCGCTCGTTCAGCTCGGCCCGGCTGATGCGCGCGGCCTCCTCGTCGGTCCACGGTCCGTGCACCTCGGCGACGAGCCCCAGCACACCGCCGAGCCCGCGCCCGGCGTCCCAGGCCTCCAGCAGCTCCTTGATGGAGGCCAGGGTGTAGCCGCGGTCCAGCAGATCGGCGATCTGGCGCAGCCGCGCCAGATGGGTGTCCCGGTAGACGTTGGAGCGGCCGCGCCGCTCCGGCTTCGGCAGCAGCCCGCGGTCCTGGTACGCCCTGATCGTGCGCACCGTCGCCCCGCTGTGGTGCGCGAGATCCTCGATCCGGTACTCGGCCACCGCCTGTTCTGACAATCCCGGCTCCCTACGACATGGCGGCTCGGCCGACCGTGGCCGCCCCGGCCCGGGCGGCAGGCGAAGCCGCAAGGTACTCGACCGCCCTGCGCAGCGAGCCCTCCTGCGAGGGATGGTACGACCGCGGGAAGGAGCGGGATACGGCCGTGCCGGGCTCTGTCGCTCTCACAGCCGGGGCTCCAGTTTCGCGAGCCGCCGCAGGGCGCCCGGCGCGAACCGGGACATCCACAGGGCGCCCTTCGACTCCGGGGTCACCGGCACCACGGCCTCGTTGCGCACCACGGCCCGCAGGATCGCCTCGGCGACCTTCTCCGGCGGGAAGTTGCGCAGCCCGTACAGGCGCGAGGAGCGCTCCTGGCGGCGCTTCTCCTCCGCCGCGTCCACCCCGGCGAAGCGCGAGGTCGCGGTGATGTTGGTGTTGACGATGCCGGGGCAGATCGCCGAGACCCCGATCGACTGAGAGGCGAGCTCGGCGCGCAGGCATTCGCTCAGCATCAGCACCGCGGCCTTCGACGTGCTGTACGCGGGCAGCGTCTTGGACGGCAGATAGGCGGCGGCGGAGGCGGTGTTGACGATGTGACCGCCCTGGCCGCGCTCGGCCATCTGCCTGCCGAAGATCCGGCAGCCGTGGATGACGCCCCACAAGTTGACGTCGAGGACCTTCTTCCAGTCCTCCGAGGTGGTCTCCAGGAAGGGGCCCGAGAGGCCGATCCCGGCGTTGTTGACCAGGACGTCCACGACGCCGTACTCGGCGGCGGTCTTCGCCGCGAGCTTCTCCATCGCCTGCTCGTCGCTGACGTCGACGCACTCGCCCCAGGCCTCGGGGGCCCCGACGAGTCGGGCCATGTCGGCCGTACGGGCCGCGCCCTCCGCGTCCCGGTCCACGCACACCACCCGCGCCCCGGCCTCGGCGAAAGCGAACGCGGTGGCCCGGCCGATGCCGCTGGCGGCGCCGGTGACCAGGACCAGCTGGCCGCCGAACCGGTCGGCGTACCTGCCCGGGGCCTTCTGCTCCGGAGCCCGGGTGGCGGGCTCCTCCCGGGCGGTGACGAACTCCGTGATCCACGCGGTCAGCTGGTCGGGCCGGGTCCGCGGCACCCAGTGCTTGGCGGGCAGGGTGCGCCGCAGCAGGTCGGGGGCCCACAGCTCCAGGTCGTCGTAGAGCCGCTCGGAGAGGAAGGCGTCCTCGGTCGGGGTGATCAGCTGCACGGGTACGTGCGCGTACGCGTCGGGGCGCGGCCGGCGCATCCGAGGCCGCACGTTGTCGCGGTAGAGCCAGGCTCCGTGCGCGGCGTCCGAAGGCAGCGAGGCCGTCGGGTAGGAGCCGGCCGGGACCTTCTCCACGCGCTCCAGCATCCGCGGCCACCGCTTGCCGAGGGGCCCGCGCCAGGCGAGCTCCGGCAGAACGGGGGTGTGCAGCATGTACACGTACCAGGACTTGGCGCCCTGGCCGAGGAGCTGTGCGGCCCGGCGCGGGGTGGGCCGGGCCATCCGCTTCTTGATCCAGTGCCCGAAGTGGTCCAGGGAGGGGCCCGAGATCGAGGTGAAGGAGGCGATCCGGCCCTCGGTACGGGCGACGGTCGCGAACTCCCAGCCCTGTACGGAGCCCCAGTCGTGGCCGACGAGGTGCACCGGGCGGTCCGGGCTGACCGCGTCCGCCACCGCCAGGAAGTCGTCGGTCAGCTTCTCCAGGGTGAAGCCGCCGCGCAGGGGCACCGGAGCCGTGGAGCGTCCGTGGCCGCGCACGTCGTAGAGCACCACGTGGAAGCGGGCCGCCAGCCGCTCCGCGACCTCCGACCAGACCTCCTTGCTGTCCGGATACCCGTGCACGAGCACCACGGTCGGCCGGTCCGCCTCGCCGAGCTCGACGACGCACAGCTCGATGCCGCCGGTGCCCACCCTGCGCTCGCGCGCCCCCGCGAGGCCCGCCCCCTTGATCCCGCTCATGCCGCTCATGCTGCCCTCTCCTCGGCCCAGCGCCGCACGTGCGGCAGATCGTCATCCAGCCAGAACGCGCTTTCCGCGGGATCCCGTGAGTCGGTGACGACCAGGATCTCCTCGAACTTCGCACCGGTGCCCCGGAACCCCAGGTGTGGTTCCACCGCCCACAGCCCGGGCTGCGGCGGGTGGTCGGAGAAGCGGTACGGGCTCCACAGCGGGGACCAGCCCTCGCGGTGTCCGTGCAGGGCGTCGGAGGCCAGCCCCTTGAGGGACTGGGTCCCGAACCCGAAGGCGGTCGGGGACCAGCGCCGCTCCGCGACCCGGTCGATCTTGTGCGCGATCACGCCGAAGGGGTAGGCGCGGTGCCGGTTCGCATACCCCTGGCGGATCATCAGCCGCTCGACGTTCTCGTAGATCTCGCGCAGCGGGCGGCGCTCGCGGACCTGGTCCAGGATCAGCTCGCGGTGCACCCGCAGATCGGACATGAGCCGGTCCTGCACCGGATTCAGCCCGAGGCTGCCCGAATACCCGATGTCGGCCGCGTACCCCTTGTACACGGGCGCCATGTCGAGGATGAACGGCATCCCCGGCTCCAGCTTCCGGTTCGTCGGGAAGAACTGGAGGGGGATCTTGAAGTTCGCGAAGGCGGTGCGGTCCCCGAACCACGCGAACGGCAGGTGGAACCAGTCCCGCACCCCGCGCTCGCGCAGCCACTCGCGCTGCATCCGCGCCGCCTCGCGCTCGGTCACCCCCGGCCGCAGCTGCGCCGCGACGGTCTCCGCGCACTCGTACGAGAGCCGTTGCACTTCCCTGAACCCGCGCAGGTCCGGCGAGAGTTGCGCGGTGCGTTGCCTGGTGTCCGCAGCCATGACAGCCGTCCGTCCGTAGAGCCGTACGCGCTACGCGCCCGTAACTTGACACTGATGAATGTGACAATGACCGGAGATCACGTCAAGGGTCGTGCACGGACCTGTGGACAACTTGTCCGATCCACCGCGTACGGTCCGCTTCGGCGGTCCCCTTTGACCGGTCCGCATCAGCCTTTCGTCAGGGTGTGTAGTCCTGAAGGCGGAGACGGGATGACGCTCATGGTCTGACGATCGGCGCGGTCCGCGCCACTAACGTCGAAGCCGTGACTGTCATCGCGACCGAAAGCCTGAGCAAGCGGTACCCCCGAGTGACCGCAATCGACCGGCTCTCCCTGGACATCGGGCCCGGCGTGACCGGCCTCGTGGGTGCCAACGGAGCCGGCAAGTCCACGCTGATCAAGATCCTGCTTGGACTGTCCCCCGCCACCGAGGGCCGCGCCGCCGTGCTCGGACTCGATGTCGCCACCCATGGCAGCGCCATCCGCGAACGCGTCGGCTACATGCCCGAGCACGACTGCCTGCCGCCCGACGTCTCGGCCACCGAGTTCGTCGTGCACATGGCGCGCATGTCCGGACTCCCGCCGACCGCCGCCCGCGAGCGGACCGCCGACACCCTGCGCCACGTGGGTCTGTACGAGGAGCGCTACCGCCCCATCGGCGGCTACTCCACGGGCATGAAGCAGCGGGTCAAGCTGGCCCAGGCGCTCGTCCACGACCCGCAGCTGGTCCTGCTGGACGAGCCCACCAACGGCCTCGACCCCGTCGGCCGTGACGAGATGCTCGGCCTGATCCGCCGCGTCTACACCGACTTCGGCATCTCCGTCCTCGTCACCTCCCACCTCCTCGGCGAACTGGAGCGGACCTGCGACCACGTCGTGGTCGTCGACGGCGGCAAGCTGCTGCGCTCCAGCTCCACCAGCGACTTCACCCAGATCACCACGACCCTCGCGGTCGAGGTCACCGACACCGACGCCCACCCGGACGGCACCGCCGCCCTGCGCAAGGCGCTCGCCGACGTGGGCCTGACCCTGCACGCGGGCGAGGAGCAGGGCCTGCCCGGAGCCGGCCACATCCTGCTGCTGGAAGCCACCGGCGAGGAGACCTACGACATCGTGCGCGACACCGTCGCCGACCTCGGCCTCGGCCTGGTCCGCATGGAACAGCGCCGCCACCACATCGCGGAGGTCTTCCGCGACAACGAGCAGCAGCAGCTTCTCCGGAAGGGAGCCGGTTCCGATGGCGCCTGACACCTCGACCCAGATCCACAACATCGGCTACCGGTCCTACGAAGGAGCCCGGCTCGGCCGCGCCTACGCCCGCAAGTCGCTGTTCTCCCAGTCCCTGCGCGGCGCGTACGGGCTCGGCCGCTCGGCCAAGTCCAAGGTCCTGCCGATGCTGCTCTTCGCGGTGATGTGCGTCCCGGCGCTGATCATCGTCGCCGTCGCCATCGCGGTGCCCGGCTCCACCAGCCTGCCGATCAAGTACACGACGTACGCCCTGACCACCCAGGTGATCATCGGCCTGTACCTCGCCTCGCAGGCACCCCAGTCGGTCTCCCGGGACCTGCGCTTCAAGACCGTGCCGCTCTACTTCTCGCGGCCCATCGAGCGCGTCGACTACGTCCTCGCCAAGTTCGCGGCGATGGCCTCGGCGCTCTTCATCCTCACCGCCACCCCGCTGCTGATCATGTGGATCGGCTCGCTGCTGGCCAAATTCGACTTCGCGGACCAGACCAAGGGGTTCGCCCAGGGACTGGTCTCCGTGCTGCTGCTCTCGGTGCTGTTCGCCGGCCTCGGCCTGATCATGGCCGCGCTCACCCCGCGCCGCGGCTTCGGGGTCGCCGCCATCATCGCCCTGCTCCTGATCCCCTACGGCGCCGTGACCGCCGTCCAGGGCATCGCGTACAACACCGGTTCGACCGGTGCCATCGAGTGGATGGGCCTGTTCTCCCCGATCACCCTGATCGACGGCGTGCAGACGGCCTTCCTCGGCGCCACCTCCGCCTTCCCCGGCGGAGACGGCCCCTCGGCCGGCGTCGGCTTCGTCTACCTGCTCGTCGTCCTCGGCCTCATCGCCGGCTCCTATGCCGCCCTGATGGCCCGCTACCGGAAGGCCGGGCTGTGACCACCATCGACATCGACCACACCTCCCGCTGGTTCGGGAACGTCGTCGCCGTCAACGACGTGACCATGCACATCGGCCCCGGCGTCACCGGGCTGCTGGGCCCCAACGGTGCCGGGAAGTCCACGCTCATCAACATGATGGGCGGCTTCCTCGCCCCCTCCACGGGCACCGTCACACTCGACGGCGCACCGATCTGGCAGAACGAGCAGGTCTACAAGCAGATCGGCGTCGTGCCCGAGCGCGAAGCCATGTACGACTTCCTCACCGGCCGGGAGTTCGTCGTCGCCAACGCCGAACTCCACGGACTCGACGACGCGGCCGCCCAGCGGGCGCTCGCCACCGTCGAGATGGAGTACGCCCAGGACCGCAAGATCTCCACGTACTCCAAGGGCATGCGCCAGCGCGTGAAGATGGCCTCGGCCCTCGTCCACGACCCGTCGGTGCTGCTGCTCGACGAGCCGTTCAACGGCATGGACCCGCGCCAGCGCATGCAGCTCATGGACCTGCTGCGGCGCATGGGCGACGACGGCCGCACCGTGCTCTTCTCCTCCCACATCCTGGAGGAGGTCGAACAGCTCGCCTCCCACATCGAGGTGGTCGTCGCCGGCCGGCACGCCGCTTCCGGCGACTTCCGCAAGATCCGCCGCCTGATGACGGACCGCCCGCACCGCTACGTGGTCCGCTCCTCCGACGACCGGGCCCTCGCCGCGGCCCTGATCGCCGACCCGTCCACCGCGGGCATCGAGGTCGACCTCAAGGAGGGTGCCCTGCGCATCCAGGCCGTCGACTTCGGCCGCTTCACCGAGCTGCTGCCGCGGGTCGCGCGTGCGCACGGCATCCGGCTGCTGACGGTCTCGCCCTCGGACGAGTCCCTCGAGTCGGTCTTCTCCTACCTCGTCGCGGCCTGAAGGAGCTGGCACCCATGTACAACCCCACCGTCGCCCGGCTCACCTACCGCGCGCTGCTCGGCCGCCGCCGCGCGCTGATCCTCTGCGGACTGCCCGTCCTGCTGATCGTCATTTCCATCGCCGTCCGCGCCTTCACCGGCCTGGACGACAAGGTCGCAGCCGACCTCCTGGGCGGCTTCGCCCTCGCCACGATGGTCCCGCTGATCGGCGTCATCGCCGGCACCGGCGCCATCGGCCCGGAGATCGACGACGGCTCGATCGTCTACCTGCTCTCCAAGCCGGTGAAGCGCCCGACGATCATCATGACGAAGCTCATCGTCGCGATCGGCGTCACGATGGCCTTCTCCGCGATCCCGACGCTGATCGCCGGGTTCATCCTCAACGGCAACGGCCAGCAGATCGCCGTCGCCTACACCGTGGCGGCCCTCGTCGCCTCGATCGCCTACAGCGCCCTGTTCCTGCTGCTGGGCACCGTCAGCCGGCACGCGGTCGTCTTCGGCCTGGTCTACGCCCTGATCTGGGAGTCGCTCTTCGGCAGCCTGGTCTCCGGCGCGAAGACCCTCAGCGTCCAGCAGTGGGCCCTGTCCCTCGCCGAGAAGGTCGCCGGCGAAGGCTATGTCGACGCCACCGTCGGCCTGCCCACCGCGGTGGTCCTGCTCTGCGTGGTCACCGTGGGCGCCACCGTCTACGCCGGCCAGAAGCTGCGCCGCCTCACCCTGGCGGGCGAGGAGTAGCCACCCGCCCCACCGGCTCCACCAAGGTGCCCCGCCCGGCCCACAGGCCGGGCGGGGCACCGCCGTACGGGGCAAAATCAGGGCATGGTGGAGCACCCCGAGCCCGAGCCGTCCAGGCCCGTACGGTCCTGGATACGCTCCTCGCCGGGTACGCACATATGGCTGCTGCTCCTCGCCGTCACGAGCATCATCGTCGTGATCGCGCCCGACCACCTCGAGCACGTCCTGCTCCACCGCCACAGCAGCAATATCCACGAGCTCACCCGGCACCCCGTGCGGGCCCTGCTCTCCAGTGCCTTCTGGATCGAGAACCCGGCCTCGCTCGCCCTGTACGCCGTCCTCTTCGAGCTCTTCCACGCCCCCGTGGAACGCTGGCTCGGCACCCTGCGCTGGCTCGCCATCGTCGCGACCGCCCACATCACGGCCACCCTGATCAGCCAGAAGGTGGTCCTGATGGCCATTCAGGACCACCGGGCCCCGCACAGCATGGTCCATGTCGTCGACGTCGGCGTCAGCTACGGCCTCGCGGCCTCGATCGGGGTCCTCACGTACCGGCTCCCGAACCCGCTGCGCTGGCTCTACCTCGCCGGCGTCGTCGCCTTCTTCGGGCTGCCGCTCTTCACCGGAGGCACGTTCACCGACCTCGGGCACGCCATTGCCCTCGCCGTCGGCCTGCTCTCCTGGCCGCTCACCCGGCACCCGCACCCCAGGCATGTTTCACGTGAAACAGAGCACCACGCCGACGACGGCTGATCCGCGGAAATTGACTGGTACGGGACCTGCGCCCCGGGCAGAGTGAGTCGTGCGGGGAGCAACAAAAAGGTCCGGAACAGCCACTTCGAGCGCGCCTCGCGGCGCGGGCTGTTCCGGACCTTCTCCGTCCCGTTCCCGGGGTGATCGTCAGGCGGCGCCCAGCAGGCGCTCCAGCACCACCGCGATGCCGTCCTCCTCGTTGGAGGTCGTCACCTCGTCGGCCACCGCCTTCAGCTCCGCGTGGGCATTGGCCATCGCCACTCCGTGCGCCGCCCATCCGAACATCGGGATGTCGTTGGGCATGTCGCCGAAGGCGATCGTGTCGGCCGCCTTCACACCGAGCCGGCGCGCGGCCAGCGAAAGGCCGGTGGCCTTCGTCAGCCCCAGCGGCAGGATCTCCACTATCCCCGGACCGGCCATGACGATGTCGACCAGCGAGCCCACGGTCTCCCGGGCGACCTTGACCAGCGCGTCGTCTCCGAGTTCCGGGTGCTGGATGTAGAGCTTGTTCAGCGGAGCCGTCCACACCTCCGCGGTGTCCGCCAGGTAGAGCGCCGGCAGACCCTCCTGCACCTGGTAGCCGGGACCGAACAGCACGTCGCCGTCCACCCCGTCCCGACTGGCCGCGAGCGCCAGCGGACCCACCTCGGCCTCGAGCTTCGACAGCGCCAGCCCGGCCAGCTGCCGGTCCAGCGTCACCGAGGTCAGCAGCCGGTGCGCCCCGGCGTCGTAGAGCTGCGCGCCCTGTCCGCACACCGCGATCCCCCGGTAACCGAGATCGTCCAGCACGCCCCGGGTCCAGGGCACGGCCCGGCCGGTGACGATGATGTGCGCCGCGCCCGCCGCGGTGGCCGCGGCGAGCGCTTCACGGGTGCGTTCCGAGACGGTGTCGTCGCCACGCAGCAGCGTGCCGTCGAGATCGGTCGCGACGAGCTTGTACGGGAACGGGGCCGGGCTCACTTGGCGATCGGCTCCAAGACCTCGCGGCCGCCCAGGTACGGGCGGAGCGCCACCGGCACGTGCACGGAGCCGTCGGCCTGCTGGTGGTTCTCCAGGATCGCCACGATCGTGCGCGGTACGGCGCACAGCGTGCCGTTCAGCGTCGAGAGCGGCGCGGTCTTCTTGCCGTCGCGGTAGCGGATCGACAGGCGGCGGGCCTGGAAGCCGTTGCAGTTCGAGGCCGAGGTCAGCTCGCGGTACTTGCCCTGCGTCGGGATCCACGCCTCGCAGTCGAACTTGCGCGAGGCGGAGGCACCCAGGTCACCGGTGGCGACGTCGATCACCTGGAAGGGCAGCTCGAGGCTGGTCAGCCACTGCTTCTCCCATTCCAGGAGGCGCTGGTGCTCGGCTTCGGCGTCCTCCGGCGCGACGTACGAGAACATCTCGACCTTGTCGAACTGGTGGACGCGGAAGATGCCGCGGGTGTCCTTGCCGTACGTACCGGCCTCGCGGCGGAAGCACGGCGAGAAGCCGGCGTACCGCAGCGGCAGCTTATCGGCGTCGATGATCTCGTCCATGTGGTACGCGGCGAGCGGGACCTCGGAGGTGCCGACCAGGTAGTAGTCGTCCTTCTCCAGGTGGTACACGTTCTCCGCGGCCTGGCCGAGGAAGCCGGTGCCCTCCATGGCGCGCGGGCGGACCAGAGCCGGGGTCAGCATGGGGATGAAGCCGGCCTCGGTGGCCTGCGCGATCGCCGCGTTGACCAGGGCGAGCTCCAGCAGCGCGCCGACACCGGTCAGGTAGTAGAAGCGCGAGCCCGACACCTTGGCGCCGCGCTCGACGTCGATGGCGCCCAGCGACTCGCCGAGCTCCAGGTGGTCCTTGGGCTCGAAGCCCTCGGCGCCGAAGTCGCGGATCGTGCCGTGCGTCTCGAGGACGGTGAAGTCCTCCTCGCCGCCGACCGGGACGTCCTCGTGGACGATGTTGCCGAGCTGGAGCAGCAGCCGCTTGGCGGCCTCGTCGGCCTCGTTCTGCTCGGCCTCGGCGGCCTTGACGTCCGTCTTGAGCTGCTCGGCCTTCTTCAGCAGCTCTGCCCGCTCCTCCGGAGAGGCCTTCGGGATGAGCTTGCCGAGCGACTTCTGCTCATTGCGCAGTTCGTCGAAGCGCATGCCCGAGGACCTGCGGCGCTCGTCGGCGGAGAGCAGCGCGTCGACAAGGTCGACGTCCTCTCCACGGGCGCGCTGCGAGGCGCGGACACGGTCAGGGTCTTCACGGAGCAGCCGGAGGTCAATCACCCCTCCAGGCTACCGGGCTGGGCTTCCTGGGCTCACACCGATATCACGCTGCGTGTCGCTATGTCCTAATTGTGGAGAATGGAAAACCCGGAACCCGCTGGCTGGAACTGGTCCTTCCGGGGTGGTCAATAAAAGCGGCCCATTCCCTGAAAAGGGGCACAAGCCCGGTATCCGGGCACCCTCTGAGCAGGGCGGGAAGGCCATCCTTGTCCACAGGAATTGTCCACCGCGGGGACTTGTCCACAGGCTGTGCGCCGCATCTGTGGACACGGAAATAGATCATTCCCCACCCGTGGCCCGCCGGGGCGATTCAGGGTTCAAACCACCCTCACACACTCATTCGGGTGGGAATGGCTCGCTCCAAAGAGTTGATCGGCGATGCAGGGGTGACGCCGTTCACCTTCCGCTCCCCAGCACGAAACCTGGGCCACCCGACCGATTTGTCGACCTTGTCGCGCCGTGATGTCGACTAGTCCACAGGTCCCCATCTCTGCCTGTGGATAACTCTGTGGACAGTGGAGGAAGAGCTACGCCCGGCCGTCGAGGCAGCGCGTCAGCCAGTCGGAAGCGGCCATGAAGTCACCGTCGGAGGTTCCGGGCCGCGGGGCACGCACGTCACCCTGAGCGACACCGGCACGCGGATAGGAGCCGAGGAAGCGGACCTGGGGGCAGGTGCGCTTGAGCCCCATGAGCGCTTCGCTGACCCGGCGGTCGGAGATGTGGCCCTCGGCGTCGACCGCGAAGCAGTAGTTTCCGATGCCCTCGCCCGTCGGCCGGGACTGGATCAGCATCAGGTTGACGCCGCGGACGGCGAACTCCTGGAGAAGCTCCAGCAGCGCACCCGGGTGGTCGTCGCCGAGCCACAGCACGACGGAGGTCTTGTCGGCGCCCGTCGGTGCGGCCGGCCGGGCGGGCCGCCCGACGAGCACGAACCGGGTCTCGGCGTTCTCCGCATCGTGGATCTCGGTGACCAGCGGGACGAGTCCGTACGTGGCCGCCGCGAACTCGCCCGCGAAGGCGGCGTCGAAGCGGCCCTCCTGGACCAGCCGGGCCCCGTCGGCATTGGAGGCGGCCGACTCCCACATCGCGTCGGGCAGGTTCGCCCGCAGCCAGTTGCGCACCTGGGGCTGGGCGACCGGGTGCCCGGTGACGGTCTTGACGTCCGAGAGCTTGGTCCCAGGCCGCACGAGCAGCGCGAACGCGATGGGCAGCAATACCTCGCGGTAGATCATCAGCGGTTCGCCGGAGGCCAGCTCATCCAGGGTGGAGGTGACCCCGCCCTCCACCGAGTTCTCGATCGGCACGAGGGCGGCCGCGGCCTCCCCGTTGCGTACGGCGTCCAGGGCGGCCGGGACCGACACCATCGGGACGAGCTCCCGGGTCGCGGCTTCCGGCAGTGTGCGGAGGGCGGCTTCGGTGAAGGTGCCCTCGGGACCGAGATAGGTGAAGCGGGTGGCCGACATGTGATCAGCCTAATGCCGGGTCCCCGACCGCCGGGCTGCTGTTCATCCTTCGAGCAGCCGCTGCCCCACGTACTCCCCGTCGCGGGGGCCGGGCGGGACCGCGTACAACCCGCTGGACTCGTGCCGGATGAAAGCGGACAGGGCGTCGCCCCGGTCCAGCTTGCGCTGAACGGGGACGAAGCCGCGCAGCGGATCGGCCTGCCAGCAGATGAAGAGGAGCCCCGCGTCCGGGGTGCCGTCGGCGGCGATCCCGTCATGGAAGGAGAACGGGCGCCGCAGCATGGCGGCCCCGCCGTTCTGCTCGGGGGCGGAGATCCGGGCGTGCGCGTTGGACGGGATGACGGGCTTCCCGTCGGGGCCGATCTTGTCGAGGGCCATCTTGGTGGTCTCGGTGCCGCCGGTGAGGGGCGCGCCGGTGGCCTTCGTGCGGCCTATGACCTGCTCCTGCTGGGCCAGGGACTGCTTGTCCCAGTCGTCGAGGAGCATCCGGATGCGCCGTACGACGGCGTACGAGCCCCCGCCCATCCAGGCGTGCTCGGCGGGACCGGGGCCGGCTGCGGGGACGAAGATCCGCTTGTCGAAGTCGGGCTGCGCGGGCTTCGGATTGCCGGTGCCGTCGATCTGGCCCATGAGATTGCGGGCGGTCATGGGTGCGGCGGTGGCGCCGGGGGACCGGTTGAAGCCGTTCATCTGCCAGCGGACCCGGGCGGCTTCCCCGGCCTCCTTCTGGAGGGTGCGCAGGGCGTGGAAGGCGACGAGTCCGTCGTCGGCGCCGATCTGGACCCACAGGTCGCCGTTGCTGCGCTGGGCGTCGAGCCGGTCGGCGGAGAAATCGGGCAGCGGGTCGAGGGCGGTGGGGCGGCGGGCGGTGAGCCCGGTGCGCTCGAAGAAGGAGTGGCCGAAGCCGAAGGTGATGGTGAGGGAGGACGGCCCGGCGTCGAGGGCGATGCCGGAGTCCGCGCCCGAGGCCGGCTTGCCCGCCATCAGCAGGCGGGCCGTGTCGGACCAGCGCCGCATCAGGGCGGCGGCTTCCTTGCGGCCGGCCCCGGGGGCCAGGTCGAAGGCGAGGACGTGGCCCTTGGCCTGTAGCGGTTCGGTGATGCCGGCCTGGTGCTCGCCCTGGAAGGCGACTTGGGTGGCGCCGAGGGAGGCGAGGCTCCCGGCTGATCCGGAGGCACCGGCCGGGGAGTCGTCGAACGCGGACTGCACGAGGGCGCCGCCGGTGGCGCCCAGCGCGAGCCCGGCGGCGCCCGCGGCGCCGACGGTGCCCAGCAGTCGGCGCCGGGAGATCTCGATGTCGGGGTTGCTCTCGGTCACGCTGGTCAGCCGATCTTCACGTTCTTCTGCACGGTCGTCTGGTCGATGTCGGAGGTACGGACGGTCACGTCGATCCGCCATTCCCCGGCCAGCGGAAGCTGGACGCCGGAGGCACTCCAGTGTCCGGGGGCCGCGCGCTCCGGGAGGAGTGGCAGGGGCCCGATGTCCTTGGCGGGGAGGGTGAAAGCGACCTTGATCTCGGGGATGTCGAGGGGCTGGCCCTGGGGGTCGTCGACCCAGACGTGGAGCGAGTTGGCGCCGACCCGGCCCGGGTCGAGTTCGATGCGGACCGATCCCTTGCCGTTCTGACCGCCGGTGTCGAACGGCAGGGTGACCTTGATGGCACGGTTGGGGACGGCGGTGGTCGCGGAGTTCCGCCCGCTCGCCTGCTCGGCGGTCCGGCCGGGTTCGGTGCTGGTGAGCACGGTGGTCACGGCCAGCAGGGCGATGGCGACCCCGGCCTCGGCGAGGACGGAGCGGCGCAGTCCCGCCCGGGCCGGATCGGCGTCGCGGACCTGCTTCTCGCGGGCGTTCTCCCGGGCGGCGCGTTGCCGGGCGAGCTGGGCGGCCCGCTTGGGGTCTTCGGGGACGGTGACGGCGGCCGGCGATGTTTCACGTGAAACATCGCGTTGCCGCGCGATCTTGGGCGCCTTCCCGGCGGGGGCATCGGAGAGCCGTGCGGTCCACGAGCGGGAGACGTAGGCGATGGCGACCAGGACGGCGACGAGCCCGACCTTCACCAGCAGGAGCTGCCCATAGCTGGTACCGGTGAGGGCGGACCAGCTGCCGATCTGGCGCCAGGACTGGTAGACGCCGGTGACGGCGAGGACCAGGACGCTGACGAACGCGACCCGCGAGAACCGCTGCACAGCCTCCCGCTCGATCCCGGGGACCTTGTGGAGGGCGACGAGCAGCGCGGTGAGTCCGCCGAGCCAGGCGGCGACGGCCAGCAGGTGCAGGATGTCGGCGGGCATGGCGATACCGGGCTGGATGCCGGTCGAGGCGTGCTCGGACAGGGCCCAGGTGGCGGCGATGCCGCCGGCCACGACCGTTCCGCCGATACCGAGGCCGAAGAGCAGGTCGTTGGCCTCCTTGTCGGCCCCGGCCTCCGGCTCCTTGTCCGCCCCGCGGCCCTTGTCCTTGCCCTTGCCCTTGTCCTTGCGCTTGTCCGCTTCCGCGGCCTCGGCGGTCCTGCGTGCGTAGGCGCCGAACAGCACGGCGATGAACAGCGCGGCTGCGCCGAGGAGGAGCAACCGGGAGACGAGGGAAGCGCCGGTCTTGGTCTCCAGGACGGCCTTCAGACCGTCGAGGTCCAAGGCGTCGGCGAACTTCCCCGAGCCGGTGTACGGGGTGCGGAGCACCAGCATCACGAGAGTGGCGGCGGTGAGCGTGACCCACGCGCGCACGATGAGCTTCTGCAGCGGGCGCTGCGCCGCACCGCGCCGCCAGCACAGCAGGATGAAGGCCGCGCCGCCGACGAGGACGGTGAAACCGGCGTAGGCGGCGTAGCGCGCGATGTCGTACGCGATGCCGACCGGCCCGCCGCCCACCTGCGCGGTGGGCAGGGCCACGCTGGTCGCCGAAGGGGCGCCGATGGAGAAGGTGAAGGCGCCGGAGACGGGGTGGCTGTCGGCGGAGACGGCCTGCCAGGCGACGGTGTAGGTGCCGTCCGGCAGTCCGGAGTGCAGCGCGGTGCCGTAGCGGATGGTGGTTCCGCTGCACATGTCGCGCAGCTCGCCGGTGTCCACCCGCTTGCCCTGTGGGTCCATGACGCGGATGGAGTCGTCGCCCATGGCGACCTGCTCCGAGAAGGAGAGGGTGACCTGGGCGGGGGCCGTGGCGACCACCGCCCCGTCCTTGGGGTCGCTCGCGGTGAGTGCGGCGTGTGCCGAGGCCGGGCCGGCGGCGGTGAACAGGGCCGCCAGCAGGGCTGCGAGGACCAGCACGAGCCGCGGCAGGAGTGCCGTGGCCCGGACGCGGGCCGGGGAGGGGGCGATGGCCGTCATGGCGTGTCAGTACCTCGGTCCGTCAGTGGGCGCTGGTGTTCTGGGCGTTGTACGTACGCTCCTTGACGTCCAGCTCGACCTTGACCGGGTCGGCCTTCTCGAAGCGCAGCTCGACGGTGACCTTGTCGCCGACCTTCGGCACGCTCTTCAGCCCCATGAGCATGACGTGGTTGCCGCCGCGCTCCAGCCGGAGCTCACCATTGGCGGGCACGGGCATGGCCGCCACCTGCTGCATCTTCTGGTCCTTGGTCTCGTGGATCTGGAGATCGTCGGAGATCGGGCTGGTGACGGCCGTGAGCTTGTCGGCCGTCTTGGACTCGTTCTTGATGACCATGAAGGCGCCGGCCATCTTGTCGTTCACGGGCTCCGGCATGAAGGCGCCGCTGACCGTCATCTTCGGCTTGTCCGCGCCGGCCTTGGCGTCGGAGTCCGAGGAGCAGCCGGATATGGCGAGCGCTGCCGTCAGGGAGAGGGCGGCGGCGAGGGTGCGGGTGGTGCGGGCGTTCACGGGTTCTCTCCCTTGACGATCTTCGGCAGGTCCTTGGTGTAGTCGTCGACGGTGGTGCCTTCGCCGTAGAGGAGGTATCCCTCGTCGGTCTTGGGCGAGAACGCGATGACCTGGGCACCGTGCATGGAGACGACGGTGCCGTCGGCCTCCTTCTTCGGTGCCTCGATACCGATGCCGAGCTTGCGCGCGGCGGCCTGGATGGTGGCGAAGTCCCCGGTCAGTCCGGTGAAGGACGGGTCCTGGGCCTTGAGCCACGCGCCGAGGGAGTCGGGAGTGTCCCGTTCGGGGTCGGTGGTGACGAACACGACCTGGAGGTTGTCCTGGTCGGCCTTCGGCAGTGCCTTCTTGGCGACGGCGATGTTGCTCATCGTCAGGGGGCACACGTCGGGGCAGTTGGTGTAGCCGAAGTAGATGAGCGTCGGCTTGCCCTTGGTCTGCTCGCGCAGGTTCCACGGCTTGCCGGTGGTGTCCGTCAGGACCAGTTCCGGCTTGTCGAAGGGGCGGTCGAGGACCGTGGCCTTGCCGGCCTTGGACTGGCCGGTGAGTTGGGTGACCTCGTTGGTCTTGGCGGTCTCACCGCCGCCGCAGGCGGTGAGGGTGAGCGCGGCCGCCGCCACGAGGGCGGCGACCGTCACACGTGTGGTGCGCATGGAGGGATGTCCCTGGGATCGGGGATGTGGTGCACGGGCGGGCCGGCCACGAAGAAGGGCCGGCAGCGCACGTTCTGGACAAGGGGATACGGCCTGGGGCCGCTCAGGGTCAGGAGGCGCGGCGACGCGAGGCGACACCGAAGGCGACACCGCCGAGGCCGATGACGATGCCCGCGACGCCGAGGGCGCGCGCGGTCGTGTCGGAGGTGCTCTTGGCGGCCTCGTCGTGGCCCTTGTCGTCCTTGGCGGCGGCGTTCTTGTCGTCGTCGTGGTGGTCGTCGGCGGCCTTGGCGGCGGTCAGCTTCAGGACGGGAGCCGGGTTCTGCGGCTCCGCCGCGCCCGCCTTGGTCTCCTCGATCCAGCGGACGACCTCGTTGTTGTCGTACGTCTGGATCGCCTTGAAGACCATCTGGTCGGCGTTGTCGGGCAGCTTGCCGACGGAGACCGGGAACTGCTGGAACTTGCCGGGCTCGATCTTGCCGCCGCTCCAGGTCACCTTGGTGACGGCCTCGTTGACCTGCTTGCCGTGGACGGTGAGCGGCTTGTCGAGCTTGCTCTTCTCGACCGTCACGGTCCAGCCGGGAATGTCCTGCGGCATGACGGACGTCAGCGGCTGGTCCACGGGGAAGTTGACTTCCAGCTGCGTGGTCGAGGCGTTGTCGCGCTCGTTCGGGACCTTGAAGTTGATGGTCGCGTAGCCGCCCTTGACGGCGTCGCCGGGCTGCACGCTGACGTGCGCGAACGCGGTGCCGGACAGGACGAGGACGGTGCCGGCGGCAAGGGCGGCGGCGAAGGAGACGCGAGAGGTCTTCATGGCGGAAACACTCCACAGAGGCAGGGGTGACGGTGACTCCGCGCACGGGTGCGCGCGGAGTTCGCGGCACCGGTGCTTCCGCCGGGTGTTCCGGGGAGGGGGTGCCGCGTCAGGCTGCGAGGACGAGCGCCGTACGGGGCGGCCCGCGCCTGATCACCGTGTGCTGGAGTGCGTCCCGGCCGGTGTGCGCGGCGGGTTCGGCGGCGGTACGGGCCGCCTGAGGGGCGCCGGCCGGGGTACCCGCGAGCCCGGCGCCGAGGGCCCGTACGAAGGCCAGCGCGGTGCGCAGCGGACGTACCGGATCGGCCTCGGCGGAGCTGCGGGACAGCTCCACGAGCCGGAACAGGGCGGCGTCGCCGCGGCCCAGCAGCCAGCCGGCGGCCAGGGCCGCCAGCAGGTGGCCGAGGAGCATGCCGGTGCTGAACAGGCCGGTGGCGGGAGCCGCGGCGGCCTGGGCGAGGTGCGCGTGGCCGGTGTGGACCGGTGCCGCTCCCTGCGCCGCGGCCTGGGCGGCCAGGGCGGCCGGATCGAGTCCGGCGGTCTCCAGGATCTGCCGCGCGTCGGCCGGGCTGAGCGGTACGGAGTTGCCCCCGCAGACCAGCCGGGCGGCGAGCGCCGCGAGCGAGCCGTCCGCGGCGGCGGGTGCCTGGGCCTCCGCGGCGCTGTGCTGGCCGAGGCCGAACACCGCGTGCAGCCCGAGCTGTCCGAGGGCGAGCCCGGTGGCGATGCCCGGCAGCGAGCGCCGCCGGCCGGCGAGCGGGGCGGCGACCGCGAACACGGAGAGGAAGGCGATGACCAGGGCCCACCAGGGCACCGCGGCGCAGGACGCCAGCGCGTGCCCGGCCGCGGACAGCACGACGCAGACCGCGGTGAACACCGCGGCCCGAAGCAACCGGAGTCCGGCTCCGGCGGGCGTCGCGTGGGGGACAGTCATGGCCGGGCCATCATCGCACTGCCCTCACCTCGTCCATACGGCAGGTCCGGAAGGTCGTGAGTGCCCCTGTACGAGGGCTTCACCTCGGGTGTCCGCGCCGGGGCGCGGGCCCGTACGCCGCCGCATACACCGCTGCTTCGGAGTGCCGCATCGGCCGAATGAGGGCTGTGGCGAGCGCCAGGGGCTTACGCCCCGCCACGGGCGGCAATACGTAACCGTATGAGCATCTGGTGGTCTCTCCACTTGAGGCGCGAAGCCGCGAGCGTGCCGCTCGCCAGGCGGTTGCTGCTGGGGACGATGGAGACCGCGGGGGTGGACCCGGACATCTCCTTCGATCTCTCGGTGGCACTGAGCGAGGCCTGCGCGAACGCGGTGGAACACGGCGGTCCGGCGGCCGAAGCCGGTGCCGGCGCGGAATCCGTCCCGGAGGCGAGCGCGGCGTACCGCGTCACGGCGTACCTGGACGGGGACTGCTGCCGCATCGAGGTGACCGATTCGGGCCCGGGCTTCCCGGCGGCGACCGTCACGGGGCGCAGACCCCCGCCGGCCGGCCCCTCCGAACCCTCGGAGAGCGAGCACGGCCGGGGCCTGTGGCTGATCGCGGAACTCGCCGACCACGTCAGGTTCCGCAACCGGCCGGGCCAGGGTGCGGTGGTCAGCTTCGACAAGATCCTGAAATGGCGTGAGGGAGCGCTGCTGAAGGTGTCCTAGCGGGGACAGGACTCCCGGATACGCCGATGGACGGGACTCGCGTACGAGATCCCGCCCATCGGAGGCGAACCCAGGGGCCGGCCCGAGGGCCGACCGGAGGCGGGCGTCAGCCCTTCAGGCGCGCCATCCACGCCTCGACATCGGCCGACGCACGGGGCAGTCCGGCCGACAGGTTCCGGTTGCCGTCCTCGGTGACCAGGATGTCGTCCTCGATCCGGACGCCGATGCCCCGGTACTCCTCGGGCACGGTCAGGTCGTCGGCCTGGAAGTACAGACCGGGCTCGACGGTGAGGCACATGCCCGGCTCCAGCGTGCCGTCGACGTACGCCTCGGTGCGCGCGGCGGCGCAGTCGTGGACGTCCATGCCGAGCATGTGGCCGGTGCCGTGCAGGGTCCAGCGGCGCTGCAGGCCGAGCTCCAGGACGCGCTCGACCGGGCCCTCCAGCAGGCCCCACTCGACGAGCTTCTCGGCGAGGACGTGCTGCGAGGCGTCGTGGAAGTCGCGGAACTTGGCACCCGGCTTGACGGCCGCGATGCCGGCTTCCTGGGACTCGTACACCGCGTCGTAGATCTTGCGCTGGATGTCGGTGTACGTGCCGTTGATCGGCAGCGTGCGCGTGACGTCGGCGGTGTAGAGGGAGTGGGTCTCCACACCGGCGTCGAGCAGCAGCAGGTCGCCGGAGCGGACGTCGCCGTCGTTGCGGACCCAGTGCAGGGTGCAGGCGTGCGGGCCGGCGGCGCAGATGGAGCCGTAGCCGACGTCGTTGCCCTCGACGCGGGCGCGCAGGAAGAAGGTGCCCTCGATGTAGCGCTCGGACGTGGCCTCGGCCTTGTCCAGGACCTTCACGACGTCCTCGAAGCCGCGGACGGTGGAGTCGCAGGCCTTCTGGAGCTCGCCGATCTCGAACTCGTCCTTCACGGCGCGGGCCTCGGAGAGGTAGACGCGCAGCTCCTCGTCGCGCTCCTTGGTGACCTTGTCGGTCAGGGCCGACTCGATGACGGAGTCGTGGCCGCGGACGGCCCGGACCGGGCCCTCGGCCTCGGTCAGGTCGTCGGCGAGCTTGCGCACGTCCTTGGCCGGGATGCCCAGCAGCTGCTCGGCCTCGGCCAGGGAGTGGCGGCGGCCGACCCACAGCTCGCCCTGGCCGGACAGCCAGAACTCGCCGTTCTCGCGGTCGGAGCGGGGCAGCAGGTAGATGGTGGCGGTGTGGCCGGTCTCGCCCGAGGGCTCGAGGACGAGCACGCCGTTCTCGGTCTGGTCGCCGGTCAGGTACGCGTACTCGGTCGAGGCGCGGAAGGGGTACTCGGTGTCGTTCGAGCGCGTCTTGAGGCGACCGGCGGGCACGACCAGGCGCTCGCCGGGGAAGCGCGCGGACAGCGCGGCGCGGCGGGCGGCGGTGTGCGCGGCCTGGGGGATCGGCTCCAGTCCGTGCAGCTCCGTGTCGGCCCAGCCCGTGCGCATGCTCTCCGCGAGTTCGTCGCTGACGCCCGGGTACAGCCCGTTCTTGCGCTGCTTGTGCTTCTTCTGGGGCTGCTCTTCTTCCGGGGTCTCCGGGGTGAGCTCGTCAGCCACGTCTTCTCCTCAGCTACGACACCTACGACAGCTACTACAGGACCGGGTAGGACCGCATCCATCGTATGTGCGAGGGGAAGACGCCCGGCGGCGGTGTGAGGAATCAGTCAAAACGGGCAGCGAGCAGGACGATGTCCTCCACTCCGTCCTCCGTGGCGGCCATGGCGGCCGTGGTGGCGGACACGGTGGAAGCCGCCGCGTCCGGGGCGGGACCGGCGGGCGCGACGGCGGGATCGTCCGCCGGCAGCACCGTCCGCAGGATGTGGTCGCACAGGGCGGCCGGATCCTCCCGGATGGCGCGGGGCGCCCCCGCGGCGGCGGCGTGCAGCCGCGCGTAGGCCCGGTCCATGGGGTCTCCGGTCCGCCGCAGCAGCCCGTCGGTGTACAGCAGCACCGTTTCTCCAGGCGCGGGTTCGATCTCCACGCTCGGCGCCTCCCAGCACGACAGCATCCCGAGGGGCGCGGAGAGCGTGGTCTCCACGTACTCCGTGCGGTGATCGCCGATGAGCAGCGGCGGGGCGTGCCCGGCCCCGGCCAGGATGATCTTCCGCCCCTGGTTGCCCGCATGCGGGGCCCCGGCGGGCTCGCAGTACGCGAAGAGCGCCGTCGCGCAGCGCGCCGGCTCGGTCAGGCGCAGCAGCAGCTCCAGGTCGGACAGGACCGCGACGGGGTCCTCCCCCTCCATGACGGCGTACGCGCGCAACGAGGCCCGCAGCCGCCCCATCGCGGCGACGGCGCTGGGCCCCGCCCCCGTGACGGAGCCGACGGCCAGCCCCAGGGCGCCCTCGGGCAGCGGCAGCGCGTCGTACCAGTCGCCGCCGCCGCGCGGTCCGGTGTGGTGCCGGGCGGCGAGCTGGACCCCCGGAATGCGGGGGAGCCGACTGGGCAGCAGCTCCTCGGCGACCGTGGCCAGACGGGTGCGGGAGCGTTCCACCTCCAGCATCCGGGCCAGGTGTTCGGCGGCGTGCCGGACGTAGAGCCCGGCGAGGTCGCGCTGGCGCTCGCTCGGCTCGGCCTGTTCGTCGTAGAGCCAGACGGCCGCTCCCAGCCGGCCCGTGGCCTCGGCGGTCAGCGGCAGCGCGTAGCTCGCGGCGTAGCCCAGCCGGGCGGCGACCTCGCGGTGGCGGGGGTCGACCGGGGTGCCGTACCCGCCCGAGCCGGGGGCGGCGTCGGGTTCGGGGAGTACGTCGGAGCCGCCCCGGGCATCGGGGAGTCCGTCGAGGATGCGGCCGTAGGAGGTCGCGGTGCGCGGCACGGTCTCGATGTGCCCGAGGTCCGCGCGGCCGAGGCCGAGGCCGATCGTGGTCGTCGGGCCCAGTCCGTCGGAGGGCTCCAGGACGATCAGGCCGCGGCGGGCGCCGACGAGGGCGGCTCCGGCGCGCAGGAACTCCTGGAGGGAGGAGTCGAGGTCACGGGCGCGGGCGAGGCGCTCGGTGAGCTCGTGCAGGGTGGTGAGGTCGGAGACCATGCCCGCCAACCGGTCCTGGATCACCGTGCTCGGTCCGGGGACCGCTGCCGCAGCCGGTGCGGGGGCGGTTCGGGCGGGCGTGGGCGCCGCAGTCTGCGGGACCGCGGTAACTGCTGGATCGATTCCAGCCACTTTCGGCAGATGCGGGGCGCTCATGGCGTCCGCCTTTCCACCTGGTGCGATTCGCCATATAGCATCGCAAACCCCCAGATCGTGCTGCGCCGCCATCAATGAATCCACATCTACACGCACACGAGGATCGATGTCCAGCATTGCCCATGTGGGAATCCTGGTGTCCGTGGGACGGCAACTCACTGTCCAGCCAAGGCTAGAACTTGGCTGGAAAAAGCCGGAAGCGGACGGTTTTTGCGATCGACTGGTCGGGCGTCGGAGTGGCTCCGGGTACCTAATCGGTGGTGCCCGGGGAGAGTTGGCGCAGCCCGGCGGTCGCCGGGAACCGCCCGGCACGGCCCGTCGTCCTTAGCGGCGGCAGCCGGTCTCGGCACTGGCGCGGGTCGCGTTCCGCCCCCGCCGGACGTTTCATGGACCCGTAAGAAAACTGCACGAACCGTGTGAACCTGCTTCAGAGCGGACAGTGACGCGAAACGTGTACGTGTGGTGAAACACCGGTTACATGGTGTGATGTGGCCCTCGGCGTTCAACGGAAAGGAACGAGCGCTCATGCGCGAGATCCTCGGAAGGCGTCTCCAGCGGCTCCGCGATCGCTTGAAAACCCTCCGTCCCGCCTCCGGGCAGAGCGGTGATCCGGCCCTCCCCCTCCTCGACGCGGCGCTCACCTGCGCCACCGCCCGGCAGTGGCCGGTGCTGCCCGGCGTCGGCCGCTCCGGCGCCGACAGCAACCGGTGCGCCTGCCCCGATCCCGACTGCGTCGTCCCCGGCGCGCACCCCTTCGACCCCGGACTGCTCGCGGCCACCACCGACCCCCGGATGGTGTCCTGGTGGTGGACCAACCGGCCCACCGCTCCCGTACTGCTGGCCACCGGCGGGTCGGCGCCCTGCGCCGTGAGCCTGCCGGCCAACGCGGCGGCCCGGGCCGTCGTCCGCCTGGACGCGCAGGGCATGCGGCTCGGCCCGATCGTGGCCACGCCGACCCGTTGGGCGCTGCTGGTCGCGCCGTACTCCCTGGAGCGGCTCGGCGAACTCCTGTACGCCAAGGACCACGTGCCCTCCGCGCTGCGCTTCCACGGCGAGGGCGGCTACCTGTTGCTCCCGCCCTCCCCCGCCTCGGGTGGCGGGCAGGTGCGGTGGGAGCGTGACCCCGAGGACGGCCCCGACGCCGGCGGCCTGTGGCTGCCGGAGGTCGAGGCCGTCGTGCACGCGCTGGTCGAGGCGAGCAGCGGAGCCTCCGGCGGCGGCAGCCGACTCGCGTACTGAACCGGTGCTCCCGGCACCCGCCGATCACTCGTACGGGTGCCAGCGCGACGAGTTTCCAGGGGAATTGGGCGCGGGCATCTCCGCGCCCATTCCCGCATCGCTATCTTCGCCGAATGAATCTCCGCTTGATCGGTATCAGCGCCGGTGTGCTGATCATCTTGTCGCTCCCGCTGGCAGGAGCGATCGCCGGGCCGGATTTCGCCGGTCAGGACGACGGAAAAGGCGGCGGGCTGCTCTCCTCGCTCGGACTCGCCGGTCCATCGGGCGGGGCGCGTACGCAGACACCTGCCGCCGGGCCCGCGCGGCAGGCCGGGCCACCGGAGGGGCAGCCGCAGTCGGGGCGGCAGGGACAGCGGCAGGCGCAGCAGCCGGGCCCGTCCGAGCAGCCCCGTACGGATTCCCGGTGCGGACCCGAACTCTCCTCCCCGCAGGGCCTGGAGGCGCAGACCTGCGTCCTCGCGGGAGAGGGCCGGACCTGGGGCCGCAGCTACTACCGCAACACCAGCGGACGTCCGCTGGACGCCGTTCTGACGGTGATGGGGCCCGCGGGGCGCACGGTGCAGATCCGCTGCGCGGTCGGGGCGGGCGACGAGCCGGGACTGTGCGAGACACCGCGTGAGGACTCGGCGGGTGCGCCGGACGCCTACTCGGCAGTTGCGGAGTTTGCAGTTCCGGATGATGAAGGGAAGCTGCTGCTGCGGTCCGGGAGCAACTCACTGGCACCGGCCGACGGTTGAGCGACGGCGGAAATGGAAGGGCCCGGTCGCTGGCGACGGGGGATGCACCAGCGACCGGGCTACAAGAACGGTAACAAGAGATCGCCTGTTCGCAAATTCGATCTCTGATATTCAGACACCGATTTGCAGGCGATTAGCGGGAGTTGTGACCCCAGTCACCGGTCCTGCGGGGGCTCGGCGGTCAGCTCAGCGTGACCTGGCGGTTCGTCAGTCCGCCGCGCGCCCGGCGCTCCTCCGCGGTCAGCGGGGCGTCCGCGGCCAGGGCCGTGGCCAGCCGCTCCGCGAACTCCGCCGCGGGCTTCTCCACGTCGTCGGCGGTCACTCCGGTGGGCAGGTCCCAGACGGGGACGACCAGACCGTGCGCCCGGAACGAACCGACCAGTCGGGTGCCTTCGCCGAGCGAAGAGGTCCCCGCGGCGTGCAGTCGCGCGAGGGCGTCGAGCAGCTTCTCCTCGGGGTGCGGCATGACCCAGCGCAGGTGGTTCTTGTCCGGGGTCTCGCACCAGTAGGCCGCGTCCACGCCGGACAGCTTGACGGTGGGGATGGCGGCGGCGTTGGCGCGCTCGAGGGAGGCGGCGATCTCCGGGGAGGCGTTCTGGGCGCTCTCCGCATCCGGAATCCAGAATTCGAAGCCACTGTGCACAACCGGCTCGAAAACGCCGTCCGTGTCCAGGAGATCCTGAAGTCGGGGACCCTCGGCGGGAACGCGGCGGGCGGCCACCGGGGTGCCCGGGTCAGCGACGAGCGCGCGCTCCAGGGTGTCGGCCATGTCCCGGGCGAGGTCCCCGGTGGTCGAGTCGTTCTGGAGGCCGAGCAGGACGGAGCCGTCTTCGCGGCGCAGCGCCGGCCAGGCCATCGGCAGTACGGTCACCAGCGTGACGGACGGGACGCCCTCGGGCAGGCCGCCCTTGAGGGTGAGCGGGATGGTCGCCGCGGGCACGAGCTCGCGCAGCGCCACCCAGTCGCACTCGCCGGGCAGGCCCTCGAAGGGGCGCGCCACGTGCTCGGTGACGGCGTGTGCGGCGGCTGCGCCGTGGCAGGCCTTGTAACGGCGCCCGGATCCGCAGGGGCAGGGCTCGCGTGCGCCCACCACCGGGATCTCCCCGTTCTTGAGCTGCGGCTTTGCAGTCTTCGCTGCGGGGCGCTTCTTGGCCATCGTGGGTGTCTCCCGGTTGCGGCGGTACGGCGTTGTGTCTGGGCGCGAGCCTAGCCGTTCGTACCGCCGCAACCGGGAGGGTGCGGCCGGGAGCACGGTCGGCGTGCGCTCCCGGCGGCCGCTCGGTCGGATGGCCGGTGTTGATGTCGCGGATCCGGGTCGGGGATCCGGTCACGGATGGAGATCGTCGAAGGCTGTGCTGAAGTCGATCGCCGGGGGCGCAACGCGCGTAGCGAAATCCTCGTGCCGGGCCCCGCACGCAACCGTCACCCATACGGTGACCTCGCCTGCCGCTCCGTCCCGGACACCCCAGTCCTGGGCGAGGGCGCTGATGATGTTCAGCCCCCGACCGCCGCGCGCGGTGACCGAGGGCGTGGCCGGAACCGGGCGGGTGGGGCCGCCCCCGTCCGTGACCTCGACCGTCAGCCGTCCCGCCTTGTCGATGCGCCACGCGGCGCGTATCTCCCCGTCCCCGATCTCCCCGGCGCCCAGCGGTCTGCCGTGCCGGCAGGCGTTGCTGAGCAGTTCGGAAAGGATCAGTACGGCGTCGTCCACGACCGATTCGGACACCCCGCTCATACGCAATTGCTCGCGCATGCGGCGTCTCGCCTCGCCCACGCCCGCAGGACCATGGCATACGTCCATGCGCGAAGACGTGGGCACTTCCTGTGCCACCACCAACGCCACCCCCGGAACCTCCTTAGCCCCACGCCATGGTCTGGATGCCCCAATGGCCTGGACCGGAAACCGACCAAGCGGAGCCCTCTGACGCATTCAGTCGGACGATTGCGGAGCGGATGCGCCGGTGCACACCCTGTTATGGGCGTGGCGAGCGGGACGGGTGGGCAAATGGGGACGTCAGCGCCCGAGCTGTGACAGAACTTGTCGCGGCCTGTTCGTGATGATCGCTTCCACACCCAGATCAGCGCAGAGCTGAACGTCTTCGGGTTCGTTCACGGTCCATACGTGCACGGAGTGGCCCGCACTCTGGAGCTTGCGGATGAACGCGGGGTGGTTGCGCACGATGCGCATCCCGGGCCCTGCGATCCGCACGCCGGCCGGCAGCCTGCCGTCGCGCATCCGGGGTGAGATGAACTGCATCAGGTACACGGTCGGGATCGTCGGCGCCGATGCCCGCACCCGGTGCAGGGAGCGCGCGGAGAAGCTCATGACGCGGACCGGGTGCGGGCCCTCGGAGGGTGGGGCGTCCAGCCCGAACCGCTTGAGGAGGAAGAGGAGGCGCTCCTCCACCTGTCCGGCCCAGCGGGTCGGGTGCTTCGTCTCGATGGCGAGCTGAACCGGCCGGCCGGCGTCCGAGACCAGCTCCAGGAGCCGCTCCAGGGTGAGTACGGAGGTGCGCTCGGGGTCGGCGTCCCAGTCCGGGGACTCCTCGCGGTCCTTCCAGGAGCCGAAGTCGAGGGCGGCGAGGTCGGCCAGTTCCAGGGCGGAGACGGCGCCGCGGCCGTTGGAGGTGCGGTTGACCCGGCGGTCGTGGACCAGCACCAGATGGCCGTCGGCGGTGAGCCGGACATCGCATTCGAGGGCGTCGGCGCCGTACTCGATGGCCTTGCGGTAGGCGGCCAGGGTGTGCTCGGGGGCATCCTCCGAGGCGCCGCGGTGGGCGACGACCTGGATGGGCGGCAGTGCGTGGGTCACCGGGTCATGGTGCCACCGAGACGGCCCCGGGTGTCGGGCTCCGCCGTGCGGATGCGCCCGGAATGCCCGATATAAAGAATGAGGAAGACGCACAGGTCCGGCTTACAGTGCTCTGACGGGTCATGGGGAAGGCTTTTCCCAGGAACTTGTGCGGCACGTCGAACGTTCAGTCGGGCCGAATCGCCAGTTTTTCTGAAGCCGTGTGTGACGAGGAGAAGAGCGCTGTGAGCACCGAGAACGAGGGCACCGCGGCCCCGACGCCCCCCGCGGCCCCGTCTGCACCCCCGGTGGCCGCTCCCGCCCCCGAGACGCCTGCACCCGCACCGGCGGCGGAGACCCCGGCGGCGCCCGCTCCGGCGCCGCCCGCCGCGGAGCCGGTCACCCAGCAGCTCCCGCCGACGCCCGCGCCCGGCACGGAGCCGACCCAGCAGATCCCGCCCACCCCGGCCCCCGCAGCGGCCCCGGCCTACGCCCAGGCCCCCGCGCCGCAGCCCCAGGCCCCGGCAGCGCACGGCGCCGAGGGCTGGCCGCCCCCGCCGCCCGCGGTCCCGGCGTACGGCTCGGGCGGCGGCCACGACGGCGGCGTCTGGGGCGTGCCGCCGACCGCCGACGGCTTCCCGCCCGCCAAGCCGAAGGGCAAGGGCGGCCTGATCGCCGCCGTGCTCGTGGCGGCCCTCCTCGCCGGCGGCGTCGGCGGCGGCATCGGCTTCTGGGCCGCCGAGCGCAGCGAGAACGGCGTCGGCTCGACCACGGTCGCCGCGAGCAGCACCCCCAAGGACCTCAAGCGGGAGGCCGGCTCGATCGCGGGCCTCGCCGCGGGCGCGCTGCCCAGCGTCGTCACCATCGAGGCCTCGGCCGGCGACGGCGAGGGCGGCACCGGCACCGGCTTCGTCTACGACCAGCAGGGCCACATCCTCACCAACAACCACGTGGTGGCCTCCGCGGCGAACGGCGGCAAGCTCTCCGCGACCTTCTCCGACGGCAAGAAGTACGAGGCCGAGGTCATCGGCCGGGCCCAGGGCTACGACGTGGCCGTGCTCAAGCTGAAGAACCCGCCGTCCGGCCTCAAGCCGCTGCCGCTCGGCGACTCCGACAAGGTCGCGGTCGGCGATTCGACCATCGCGATCGGCGCCCCCTTCGGCCTCTCCAACACGGTCACCACCGGCATCGTCAGCGCCAAGAACCGCCCGGTGGCCTCGGGTGACGGCTCCGGTGGCAAGAACTCGTACATGAGCGCGCTCCAGACGGACGCCTCGATCAACCCCGGCAACTCCGGCGGTCCGCTGCTCGACGGGCGCGGTGCGGTCATCGGCATCAACTCCGCCATCCAGTCGGCCGGCAACGGCGGATTCGGCGGCGGCCAGGCCGGCTCCATCGGCCTCGGCTTCGCGATCCCGATCAACCAGGCGAAGAACGTCGCCGAGTCGCTGATCAAGACCGGCAAGCCGGTCTACCCGATCATCTCGGTCTCCGTGGACCTCCAGTCCAAGACCGACGGCGCCAAGATCTCCGATCAGGGTGCGCCCGCCAACGACCTGGTCGACCCCAACGGTCCGGCCGGCAAGGCGGGTCTCAAGCCCGGCGACGTGATCACCCGGTTCGGCGACAAGCCGATCGACAGCGGCCCGACCCTCATCAGCGAGATCTGGACGCACAAGCCGGGCGACGTGGTGAAGCTGACGTACCAGCGTGACGGCAAGCCGACCACCGTCGACATCACCCTCGGCTCGCGGGTGGGCGACAAGTAACGACGCCCGGCCCGGGCGCGAAACCGACCGGGCCGCTGGCTTGATGGGAGGGGCCGTGGGCGCGATTACGCCTACGGCCCCTCCCAACGTCCGCTTATGCTTCCCATGTGTTCGATTCCCGGCACATACGTACTTTCCACGAAGTGGTGGCCTCCGGGTCCTACTCGGCGGCAGCCCGCGCCCTCGGGTACACCCAGCCTGCGATCACCCAGCAGATGAAGGCGCTTGAACGCGCCGTCGGCACACCGCTCTTCACCCGGGTCGGCCGCAAGATGCAGCTCACCGAGGCCGGCGAGTCCATGGCCCGGCACGCCGAGTCCATCCTCGGCAGTCTCTCCGCCGCCGAGGCACAGCTCAAGGCGTACGCACGCCTGCGCACCGGGCGGGTCAGGCTGTGCGGCTTCCCCAGCGCCAACGTCACCCTGGTCCCCGAGGCCCTGAGCGACCTGGCCAAGGACCATCCGGGCATCCAGGTCGAGCTGTTGGAGGGGGAGCCCCCGGAGTCGCTGCGCCGCCTGGAGCGCGGGGAGTGCGACATCACCCTGGCCTTCACCTATCCCGGGCTCCACGAGGAGATCCCGGAGGAGGTCGCCGAGGTCAGGCTGCTGGAGGACCAGCTGACGGTGCTGCTTCCGACCGGGCACCCGCTGGCCCGGCGGCGGGCCGTGCACCTGGCCGATCTCGCGGAGGAGCGGTGGATCGCCGGCTGCCCGCGCTGCCGGGCGAACCTGCTGCACGAATGCGCCGAGCTGGGCTTCGTTCCCGACATCCGGTTCGCCACCGATGACAACCTGGTCGTGCAGAGCATGGTCGGGCAGGGGCTCGGGGTGGCGATGATGCCCGCGCTCGTCCTGCCCTCCCTCTCCCTGAGCAAGGTATGCGGGCGGCCGCTCCAGCCCGCCGCGCGCCGGCACATCGCCGCGTACGTCTACCGCGATCATCTGCGTATCCCGGCGACCTCCGTGGTCCTGAACGCGCTCAAGCAGGTGGCCTCGAACCGCGTCGGCTGCTGATCGCCCGACTTCTCCTCTCCCGAATCCATAAGCAGCGTTTGGGATTTCAGGTGAGAACTGTCGTTGGACGTGATGGGTGGGCTGCTCGACGCTGCCCATATGACCACCACTACGCCGGCCCGTACGACCGCGAGGATGGCCGCCCTCGTCAGTGAGATCCGTACGGTCGTGGACCGGGGGCTGGCCCCGGACCTGACCGCCTACCTCGTCGGCGAGCGCGTCGCCCCGCACCTGGGCACGCCCGACCTGCTCACTCCCGAGCAGCGCGTGGGGGACCCCGAGCGGTACCGGCAGCACGTCCTGCACGCCGAGCCGGACGGCAGCTTCTCGGTGGTCGCCTTGGTGTGGCTGCCCGGTCAGGAGACCGCCATCCACGACCACGTCTCCTGGTGCGTGGCAGGGGTCCACGAGGGCGAGGAGAGCGAGCTCCGCTACCGGCTGGCCCCCGCGACGGGAGATGCCTGCGCCCGGCTGGTGGCCACCGAGCACGTGGTCAACGGCCCCGGTGACGTCTGCGGATTCGCCCCGCCCGGCGATATCCACAAGGTCTACAACTCCTGTCGCACCACGGCGATATCCCTGCACGTGTACGGCGCCGATGTCATCCGCCTGGGCAGCAGTGTCCGTCGCGTCTATACGCTCCCCACCGACTGATGGCGCTGCTGAACCGCCCCGTGCGCGGGGCGGATACCGAAGGCGCCGGGCATGTTTCACGTGAAACATCCTCATCCTGGCCCGGGTTGGGGATGGCGGTCGCCGGAGTGCTGGTGGCGTGGTGCGTGCACCGGCTGGTGCCCGCGGTGCCCATGCTGACCGCATCGGTGGTGCTCGGCATCGCAGTGGCCCACCTCCCCGGAATACGCGAGGTCGTACGCGGAGCAGCCCGCCCGGGCCTGTCGCTGGCCGGGCGGCGGCTGATGCGGATCGGCATCGTCCTGCTGGGCCTCGGCCTGGGCCTGGACCAGGTGCTCCGGCTGGGCTGGGCCACGGTGGCGATGGTGGCCGCGGTGGTCGCCGCCACCTTCTTCGGCACCCTGTGGCTGGGCCGCCGGCTCGGGCTCCCCGGAGACCAGCCGCTGCTGATCGCCACCGGGTACTCGATCTGCGGAGCCTCGGCCATCGGCGCGGTGAGCCAGGTGTCGGGGAGCGACGAGGAGGACGTGGCCGCCTCGGTGGCGCTGGTGACCCTGTGCGGGACGCTGGCCATCGCGGTCCTCCCGCTCCTCCAGGGCCCGTTGGGGCTCTCGGACCCGGCCTTCGGGCGCTGGGTCGGCGCGAGCGTCCACGACGTCGGCCAGGTGGTGGCCACCGCGCAGACCGCGGGCCCGGGCGCACTCGGCGAGGCCGTTCTGGTCAAGCTGATGCGGGTGGCCCTGCTGGCTCCGCTGGTGGCGGCGGTGGCCTTCTCCGTGCGGGCGCGGCGGCAGGGAGTGCGCATGCCGTCGGGGCGCCGTCCGGCGCCGGTACCGCTGTTCGTGGCCGGGTTCCTGGCGGCGGCCGCGCTGCGTGCCACCGGGGTGCTGCCCGACGCGGCACTGGAGTGGGCGCACACCGCCCAGGAACTGCTGCTGGCGGCGGCCCTGTTCGGGCTGGGTAGCGCGGTGGACCTGCCCCGGCTGGCCCGGACCGGCGGCCGGGCCGCGGTACTCGGGCTCGGGGCCTGGCTGGTGGTGGCGGGGGTCTCGTACGCGGGCGTGCTGCTGACGGTATGACCTCAGTGGGCCGGCTCCCGCGGCCCATCGAAGGGAGTTGGCCAATTCCTGGCCGGAACCGACCGAACGTTCCGACCGTCTCCTGACTTCTCGTGCCGCACGTGCGACCCTGCGGCCGATCCGCACCGACAGCTCTTCACCCCCACCCTGCCCGTTCCGACGGGACCGGGCACGGCAGAAGGAGTCCTGCGTGAATCGTCATCGCACGGCAGCATCGGTCCTCATGGCGGCGGGCGCCCTGATCGCGGGCGCGCTGACGGCGGCCGCCCCCTCGGCCGCCGCCGACTCCCCCGCCTCGTTCAAGCAGCAGCACACCCAGGGTTTCTGGACCGCCGAGCGGATGCGCGGCGCCACCCCGCTGGACGTGACGGCGGCGCCGGGGACCGGGCGGGCGCCGGTCGCGGCCGCCGCCCGGCCGACGCTGGTCGCCCCGACCGCGCCCTCCGCCGTGGCCGCCTCCCCGACCTCGTTCCCGCAGGCGGGCGGCGCGTGGACGGGCGGCGGCGCGGTGGTCAAGACCTCGGGCCGGGTCTTCTTCACCTTCGGCGACCGTACGGCGTCCTGCTCCGGGGACTCGATCACCAGCGCCAACGGCAGCACGGTGATCACCGCCGGCCACTGCGTGAAGTACCAGGGCACCTGGCACACCAACTGGATCTTCGTCCCCGCGTACGACAACGGGAACGCGCCCTACGGCCAGTGGTCGGCCACCAAGACCTTCGCGACGGACCAGTGGGCCGCCAGCGAGGACATGAACATGGACGTCGGCCTCGCCGTCGTCGCCCCGCTGGGCGGCCAGAAGCTCAGCCAGGTCGTCGGCGCCCAGGGGATCCTGTTCAATGGCGGCTACAACAAGAAGATGTACTCGTTCGGGTTCCCCGCGGCCGCGCCGTACGACGGCACCAAGCTGGTCTACTGCAGCGGGAACACCGGCAAGGACTTCCTGCTGACCAAGGACCACAGCCTGGGCTGCAACATGACCGGCGGCTCCAGCGGCGGCCCCTGGTTCCAGGACTTCAACGAGGCCACGGGCCTGGGCACCCAGGTCTCGGTGAACAGCTTCGGCTACACCTTCCTGCCGAACCGGATGTTCGGTCCGTACTTCGGCAACGAGGCGAAGGCGGCCTACGACAAGGCCCAGAATTCCTGACCCGGCCGCCCCCCACCTGCCGGTACTCTGTACCGGCCAGGTGGGTTGCCCGAGCGGCCTAAGGGAACGGTCTTGAAAACCGTCGTGGCGCGAGTCACCGTGGGTTCAAATCCCACACCCACCGCCAGGTCAGAGAAATAGCAGGTCAGAGGGCGGGTCTCCCCGATGAGGGGGCCCGCCCTCTCCGCTGCGCCGGGTGGTCAGAGCGCGGTGGGGATGTGGCGCGCCGCCGCGACCCGGGCCATGGTCCGGAGCTTCGTGAAGTAAGCGGCGCAGTACTCCTCGTTGATCAAGGGCGCGATCGTGTCGAGGTCGGTGATGCAGCCCCAGAGGCCCGCGATGCCACTCTCGTCGAGTCCGTCCTTCAGCTCCCTGATCACGTAGCCGGCGACATCGGCGTCCAGGAGGACCAGGTCCACGCCTTCGAAGTCGACGCCGCGGAAGCCGTCGGGGAACGGTGCGCGCATGTGTTCCTCCCACAGCTCCGCGAGTCCGCCTTCGGGCCGTGTCCCGCCCCCGTCGGCGGTTGTCGCCGCCGCCCCGGACGGTGGGCGCAGGAGCAGGGAGACGGCGTCGAAGACGGCCCGCAGCATCGCCAAGGCCTGGGGCACGTGGAGGGCCGCACTCGACGCGGCGCCCTGTGCGAGCCTGTCGCGCAGCATCCGACCGCGGTCGAGTTCGGCGGCGAGTCCGGCGGTGACGAGCCCTGCGTCGGCGGCCCGCCCGATCAGGGCGTGGAGCGGTTCCTTCGCGCCCAGCCGCTCGGTGAGGACGTGCTCCAGGGCGAAGAGGGAATGCGTGACGGCGACGGTGGCGAACTCGTACCGGTAGTAGGAGTGCCGGATGAGCTCGCGGGAGGTCTCCAGTGCGCTCATCACGTACATCGACGCCTCGCCGGGCAGGACCAGGTCGGCAACCAGGGCGTGCATGTCCGCGTAGTCGAGGACGAGGTACTGGGCGCGGGGGTCCCGTGCCGGCAGGAGGTGCGGGCCGGGCGGCGGTGGCAGGGGGGTCACCGGTGCAGTCTCGTGGTCGGGCGGACGGTGGTGCCATCGGGTTGTTCGCGGCGGCGCGCTGAGCGGCCTATGGCGGGGCCTGATCCAAAAGACACCCCCTAGGGGGTGTCTCGCCGATCATGCCGGGCTCGCGGCGGTGGGCACCGCGCCTCGCCGCGTTGTCCTCGGTCGCCGACGTCCCCCAGCTACCGCTGGGAGGTGCCCCCACCGCGTCGCCTCCCTCCTCCGCCTTGCGATCCACGGCGCCCACCGTCGCTGCCTGATCCGGCCCGATCGACAAGACACCCCCTAGGGCGTGTCCGCAAAGTCCCGCCCGCCCCGCGGCGCCCGGCACGCGCTCTCGGCGCACCGGGCGAAATCCCGAGTACGTCCAGTACACGGGCTTCCGCCCGGCACACCGAGAGCACGCACCGAACGCCGCGAGACCGCCCTTCGGGCGCACGGCGCTACTTTGCGGACACCCCCTAGGCCAGCACGGCCCGCCAGTCGTTGCTCGTGTGCCACTGGCCGGGCGGGTACTCGAACTCGGTCTCGCCGAGCAGGACGAAGCCCGCCTTGCGGCAGACGGCGTTGGACGCTCCGTGGTCGACGGACGGGAAGGCGTGGAGGTGGCGGCGCGTGCCGTGCGCGGCCGCGTGGCCGATGACGGCGAGGGCCGCCCTCGCGGCGAGGCCGCGGCCCTGGAACTCGGGGAGGATGCCCCAGCCGGTCTCGTAGACCTCCTCGCCCTTCCACAGGCGCTCCCAGAAGGCGATCGTGCCCACGCTCTCGCCTTCGGCGACGATCCGGAACACCCGTCCGGCCGACGGCTCGCGGGCGCTCAGCGCCAGATAGCGCTGATGGCGGTCCTTGAGCTTGGCCTCGGTCTCCGGGCCGCCGAGGTGCTCGGTCATGACGGGCTCGTTCTTGCGCAGCAGCAGCCAGAAGTCGTCTTCCGCCCAGGGCGCGAGCTGTAGGGAGCTGTCCATGCGGCCACGGTAGGCGCCCCCTAGGCCCTTCGAGTGGTGTTTGTCGGAAGATCGGCGCGGGTCGTGGGGGTGCTGCGGTTGCGACCACATCATGACGAATGTATGCAGATCCGCCCGTCGGAACATCGCGAAACGAAGGACCTCGTCATGGCTCAGCGCATCACCGTCACGTCGATCTGGACCGCAGTCGTCGCTGTCGTCGTCGCCCTCCTCGCCTCCCTCGGGTTCGGCGCCAAGGCCGCCCCGGCCGCCGCCTCCCCCGCCGCCGTCCCTGCTCCCTCCCGTCGCGTGGCGGCCGCCGTACGCCGGCCGGCCCGGCCGATGGGCCGGCGGAGCTGGCGGGCGATGATGCGGGGCGGATCGCTCCCGCCGACCATCAAGCAGCGGATCCGCGCCGAGGCGCACGGCAAGGCCCCGTCCGTCCGCCGCTCGACGACGGCCGCCGCGTCCCTCGCCTCGGGTGCCTCCCGAGTCGGCCGCGAAGGGCTCGATCTGGTCGCGTAGCGCCGAGCCCGTACGACATGGCACACCACGCATTCCGTGTATGACGTGACAGCGCAGTAGGCAGTCGAGAGCAGTACGAGTACGAGTACGAATACGAGCAGGAGCAGGCGCTGGAGCCCGGTCGGCAGGTCGCGACCGCGGATCGCGCCCAGGACGTGCCCCGGAGCGGGGCACGGTGGAATGGCCCCGGCGGGCGCCGGGGGCGCGCAGGGGGCGCGCAGCCTGGCATTGCAGGGCCGCAGGCCCGGGAGACGGTGGGGTTCCCGGACAGAGCGGCCCTTTTCGGCATGTCCGACGCACGTGAGTTTGAGGGAACGTTTCAGCTCAGATCCGGCGGTGGTTTCAGCCGGTTCTACCGCGCTGACCAGGGGTGTTGGGGTGCGAATGAGGTTTATCCGATGTTGCTCATACTTGCGGGGGAATCGTGGACTCCGGGCTGGTTCGCCGGGGATTCGGTGGGCAACTCTGGTCTCGCGACGTCGTCACCACGCAACGACCGAGGCGGTCGGCCAACTGCCTTGAAGCAAGCCCCACTTCGCTTTTCTGGAGGATTCAGACATGGCAAGCATCCGTACCGCCCGCGTAGTCGCCGCCGTCGCCGCTCTCCCCCTCGCCGTCGCCCTCTTCGGCGGTGTGGCCTCGGCCGACAACGGCTCCTTCGCGAACGACGGATCGAATGCGAGTGTCGCCAGCATCATCGGCAGCGGTGTCGGCGGGAACAACAGCGGCAACTCGTCGACTTCCCAGCAGGTGGCCACCGGCTCCGGTGCGTCGAACCAGAACAACACCGCGCAGGTCAACGGGTCGGCCTTCACGGCGATCCAGCAGGGCAACGTCGCGGTCAACTTCCACCCCTGGTGGTAGGCGCTCCCCGAGTCCTCTGAGTCTTGAGGGCGCCCGTGCCACCGGACCGGCTGGGGTCCGGTGGGGCGGGCGCCCTCGCGCGTTCGCGCATCCGCGCGTCGATCCGCGCACCGCCCCCTCCCGGCTCTCCCGACCTTGACATCCACGGTGAATCTGACGGACAGTCAGGTTCACTCGATGATGTGATGCCGGGAGGCCAGCGCCGTGCACCTCGCCCCGACCGAAGGCCAGTTGCGGCTCCGCGCCGAACTGCGGGAGTACTTCCACGATCTGCTGCCGGGCGGGCCTCCCGAGGACCCCGCCGCCCAGCGCGCACTGCTGCGCCGCATCGGCGCAGACGGACTGCTCGGCCTCGGCTGGCCCGTCGAGTACGGCGGCCAAGGACGCGGTCCCGACGAGCAGTTCGTCTTCTTCGACGAGGCCTACCGGGCCGGTGCCCCCGTCTCCATGGTCACCCTCAACACCGTCGGCCCGACGCTGATGAAGTACGGGACCCCGGAGCAGAAGGACTACTTCCTGCCCCGGATCCTCGGCGGCGAGATCGTCTTCGCCATCGGCTACTCGGAGCCCGAGGCCGGCACCGACCTGGCCTCGCTGCGCACCCGCGCCGTACGCGACGGAGCCGACTGGGTCGTCGACGGGCAGAAGATCTTCACCTCCAACGCCCAGAACGCGGACTGGATCTGGCTCGCCTGCCGCACCGACCCCGACGCCCCCAAGCACAAGGGCATCTCGATCATCCTGGTGCCCACCGAAGCCCCCGGCTTCGCATGGACCCCGATCGACACGGTCGGCGGGCTCACGACCACGTCGACGTACTACGACGGGCTCCGCGTGCCCGCCGGGAACCTCGTCGGCCCCGAGCACGGCGGCTGGGGGCTGATCACCAACCAGCTCAACCACGAACGCGTGGCCCTCGCCGCGATCGGCATGCAGGCCGAGGACTTCTACGCGAGCGCCCTGCGCCACGCGCGCACCCCCGACCCGGTCACCGGCGAACGCCCCGCAGACCGGCCCTGGGTGCAGTCCCGGCTCGCCGAGGCACACGCCCGGCTGGCCGCCGTACGCCTCCTTAACTGGCGCCTCGTCCAGGACGTGGGCGGCGGCACCCTGGCCCCCGGCGACGCCAGCGGCGTGAAGTTCCTCGGCACCGAGTCCACCGTCGAGGTGTACCGGATGTGCCAGGAGGTGGTGGGCGAGGAGGCCCTCGTACGAGGGCCGGCGGCCTTCGCCGGCGGCGAGCTGGAGCGGATGAACCGGGCCGCGCAGATCAACACCTTCGGCGGCGGGGTCAGCGAGGTCCAGCGGGAGATCGTCGCCATGATGCGGCTCGGCATGAAGGGAAGGAAGCGATGACCGCCACGGCGGACCAGGCAGCGGACGCGGGTGCGGACAAGGGCGCGGCGACGGATACGGGCGCCGACGCGGGCGCGGATACGGGCGCCCAGGAGGCCGCACGGTTCCACGCCCTGCTGCGGACCTTCGAAGGGCGCGCCGCCGCCACCGCGGGCCAGGGCAAGGACCCCGTCAACCAGCCGATGATCCGCCACTGGTGCGAGGCGATGGGCGATGCCAACCCCGCCTACACCGGCCCGGACGCCATCGCCCCGCCCACCATGCTCCAGGCGTGGACCATGGGTGGGCTCTCCGGCCACGGCGACCGCTCCTCCGCCTACGACGAGCTCCTCGCCCTGCTCGACGGCGCGGGCTGCACCTCCGTGGTCGCCACGGACTGCGAGCAGGAGTACCTGCGGCCGCTGCGCCCCGGCGACACCGTCACCTACGACGCCGTCATCGAGTCCGTGTCCCCGCGCAAGACGACCAAGCTGGGCACCGGCCACTTCGTGACCACCCGCATGGACGTCCGCGCGGACGGCGAACTCGCCGGGACCCACCGTTTCCGCATCCTCAAGTACGCGCCCGCCGCCGCGCGCGAGAAGAAGCCCGCGGCCCGGCGCCCCCGCCCGGTGGTCAACCGCGACAACCAGGGGTTCTGGGACGGGGTCGCGGAGCACAAGCTGCTGATCCAGCGCTGCACAGGCTGCGGGACCCTCCGGTTCCCCTGGCTGCCCGGCTGCAACGCCTGCGCGAGCCTGGACTGGGACACCGTCGAGGCCTCGGGCGCCGGCACGGTGTTCAGCTACGTCGTCATGCACCACCCGCCGTTCCCCGCTTTCGACCCGCCCTACGCGGTGGCCCTCGTCGAACTCGCCGAGGGCGTCCGGATGGTCAGCAACATCACCGGCGTCCCGTACGACAAGGTGCGCATCGGGATGCCGGTGCGGCTGGAGTTCCTGCGGGCCGACGAGGACCTGGAGCTGCCGGTCTTCCGAGGGAGCGAGGGCTGATGGACTTCCACCCCACCGAGGAGCAGACCGCGGCGGCCGGGCTCGCCGCGCGCATCTTCCGCGACCTCGCCACCCACGAACGCCTCGCCGCGGCCGGCACCGGCAGCGACGCCGAGCTGTGGAAGGCCCTCACCGCCGCCGGACTGACCGCCGCCGTGGAGGACGTCGGCCTGCTCGGCCTGGTGCTGCTGCTTGAGGAGCAGGGCCGCACCACCGCGCAAGTCCCGTACGCCGCCACCTGTGCGTACGGGATCCTGCCCGTCGCCGCGCACGGCAGCGCCGAGCAGCGCACCCGGCTGCTGCCCGCCCTGGGCTCGGGCGAGGCGATAGCCACGGGCGCGTTCCCGGCCCGCGGCCGCATCACCGCCTCGCCGGACGGCCGGCTGACCGGGACCGCCCCCCTCGTGCCCTGGCTGCGCGATGCCACGCACGTGCTGGTCCCGGACGCCGACCGAGCCCTGTGGCTGGTACGCACGGACGCGCCCGGCGTCGGCACGCCCGAGGTGGAGACCACCGCTCCCTGGTCCGCGGGGCGGCTCACCCTGTCGCAGGCCGAGGCCGAACCGCTCGGGGACGGCCGGGCCTACGAAGCGGTCCTGGCCACCGCCCGCACCGCCTTCGCGGGGCTCCAGGCGGGGGTCTGCGCGGGCTCCCTGGCCCGCGCCGTCGAGTACACCTCCACTCGCGAGCAGTTCGGCCGGCCGCTCTCCACGAACCAGGGGGTCATGCTGCGCGCCGCCGACGCGTACATGGACACCGAGGCGATCCGGGTCACCGCGTACGAGGCGGCCTGGCGGATCGACGAGGGACTTCCGGCGCGCGAGCACGCCCTGACCGCGGCCTGGTGGGCCTCCGAGGCCGGCAAACGGGTCGTGCACGCGGGCCAGCACCTGCACGGCGGGACGGGCGCCGACCTGGACCATCCCGTCCACCGGCACTTCCTCTGGGGGCGCCAGCTGGACGCGTACCTGGGCTGCGGCAGCGAGCTGCTGGCCGAGCTGGGCGCGCTCCTGTCCGACCACGCAGCACCCGAGGGGGAGGACGCATGAACGTCGGCGACACACTGGCGCCGCTGGAGATACCGGTGACGCGGACGCTGATCGTCGCGGGCGCGATCGCCTCGCGCGACTACCAGGACGTCCACCACGACGCCCGGCTCGCGCGCGAGAAGGGCTCCCCGGACATCTTCATGAACATCCTGACCACCAATGGCCTGGTCGGCCGGTACATCACCGACCGGCTCGGGCCGGGCGCCGTCCTGCGCAAGGTGGCCATCCGGCTCGGCGCCCCCAACTACCCGGGCGACACGATGGTCCTGACCGGCACCGTGGCCGCCGTCGACGGGGACCGGATCGAGATCCGGGTGCTCGGCGCCAACGGCATCGGCCACCACGTGACCGGAACGGTCACGGTCACCGTGACCGCGGAGGCGGCGGCATGAGCGTCCTGCACCGCGACACACTCGGCGGGCGCGCCGCCATCGCCGGAATCGGCGCGACCGAGTTCTCCAAGGACTCCGGCCGCAGCGAGCTGCGGCTCGCCGTCGAAGCCGTGCACGCCGCCCTCGACGACGCCGGGCTGACCCCCGCCGACGTCGACGGCATGGTCACCTTCACCATGGACACCAGCCCCGAGATCACGGTGGCCCAGGCCGCCGGGATCGGGGACCTCTCCTTCTTCTCCCGCATCCACTACGGCGGCGGCGCGGCCTGCGCCACCGTCCAGCAGGCGGCCCTGGCCGTCGCCACCGGGGTCGCGGAGGTCGTGGTCTGCTACCGCGCCTTCAACGAGCGCTCCGGCCGCCGTTTCGGCTCCGGTGTGCAGCAGCGCGAGCCCTCGGCGGAGGGCGCGGCGCTCGGCTGGTCGCTGCCCTGGGGGCTGCTGACCCCGGCCTCCTGGGTGGCCATGGCCGCCCAGCGCTATCTGCACGCCTACAACCTGACCCCCGAGGCCTTCGGCCACGTCGCGGTCACCGACCGCCGGCACGCCGCGAACAACCCCGCCGCCTACTTCCACGGCAAGCCCATCACCCTCGCCGACCACGCCGCCACGCGCTGGATCGTGGAACCGCTGCGGCTGCTGGACTGCTGCCAGGAGACCGACGGCGGCCAGGCGCTGATCGTCACCAGCACCGAGCGCGCCCGGGACCTGCGCCACGCGCCCGCCGTGATCACCGCGGCCGCGCAGGGCGCAGGGCGCCGCCAGGAGGCCATGACCTCCTTCTACCGCGACGACCTCACCGGGCTGCCGGAGATGGACGTGGTCGCCCGGCAGCTGTGGCGGACCAGCGGGCTGCGGCCCTCGGACATCGACGTCGGCATCCTCTACGACCACTTCACCCCCTTCGTCCTGATGCAGCTGGAGGAGTTCGGCTTCTGCAAGCCAGGCGAGGCCGCCGACTTCGTGGCCGCGGACGCGCTGCCGCTCAACACCCACGGCGGTCAGCTCGGGGAGGCGTACCTGCACGGCATGAACGGCATCGCCGAGGCCGTCCGTCAGTTGCGCGGCACCTCCGTGAACCAGGTGGCGGGAGCCGCCCGCGCCCTGGTCACGGCCGGGACCGGGGTGCCGACGTCCGGACTGATCCTGGGTGCCGACGGCTGATCCCGCGGCCGGCGCCGGTCCACGGGCCGGTCCGCGGGCGGTCCCCCCGGGGCGCCCGCGGTCTGCCCTGCCCTCCACCTTCAGGAGGTGGGACAGGCCCCACCCCTACAACCTGAGATGGATCCAGCTTCGGCACTTGCGGCCGATCCCAGGTCCGGACCGCGCTTCTAGCGTGGAGCCATGACCACGCCTGTGTGCACGCTCGCCTCGAACCCGACGCCGTACCCGTCGTTCTCGGCGTACGTCCGGACCCGCGGCTCGGTCCTGATGCGCACCGCGCGCTCGCTCACCGCCAACCCGTGCGATGCCGAGGACCTGCTGCAGACGGCCCTTGCCAAGACGTACGTCGCCTGGGACCGCATCGAGGACCACCGCGCCCTCGACGGCTACGTGCGGCGGGCCCTGGTCAACACCCGTACCTCCCAGTGGCGCAAGCGCAAGGTCGACGAGTTCGCCTGCGACGAGCTCCCGGAGCCCGAGGGGACCCCCGCATCCGACCCCGCAGAGGCGCAGGCGCTGCGCGACGCGATGTGGCGCGCGGTGACCCGGCTTCCCGACCGGCAGCGCGCGATGGTCGTCCTGCGCTACTACGAGGACCTGAGCGAGGCGCAGACCGCCGAGCTGCTCGGGGTCTCGATCGGTACGGTCAAGAGCGCCGTCTCGCGCGCTCTGGTCAAGCTCCGCGAGGACCCGGAGCTCACCCCGGTCCGCTGAACGGGCCCACGTTTCACGTGAAACATCGGCGTTTCACGTGAAACGTCCGCGATGAGTTGCCGTGTTTGTACCCCCGGGTAGTGACATGCCGACCGGTACGTGCGCAGAATCGGCTCCATCCGTAGCCGCCGCAGCGCCGCAGCGCTCACCGGGAGGACGCTTTGCTGAGCACCATGCAGGACGTACCGCTCCTCGTCACCCGCATACTCCAGCACGGGATGACGATCCACGGTAAATCCCAGGTCACGACCTGGACCGGGGAGGCCGAGCCGCACCGCCGCAGCTTCGCCGAGATCGGTACTCGCGCCACCCGCCTCGCCAACGCCCTGCGCGACGAACTGGGCGTCCAGCAGGACGACCGGGTGGCGACCCTGATGTGGAACAACGCGGAACACGTGGAGGCGTACTTCGCGATCCCCTCCATGGGTTCCGTGCTCCACACCCTCAACCTGCGCCTGCCCCCCGAGCAGCTGGTCTTCATCGTCAACCACGCGGTCGACCGGGTCGTACTGGTCAACGGGACCCTGCTGCCGCTGCTGGTCCCGCTGCTGCCGCACCTGCCGACCGTCGAGCACGTGGTCGTCTCCGGCATCGGCGACCGCTCCGGCCTCGAAGCCCTCGCGCAGGAGCGCGGCTTCCGCGTCCACGACTACGAGGAGCTGATCGCGGACCGCGCGACCTCGTACGACTGGCCGGAGCTGGACGAGCGCCAGGCCGCCGCCATGTGCTACACCTCCGGCACCACCGGCGACCCCAAGGGTGTCGTCTACTCCCACCGCTCGATCTACCTGCACTCCATGCAGGTCAACATGGCCGAGTCGATGGGCCTGACCGACAAGGACACCAGCCTCGTCGTGGTCCCGCAGTTCCACGTCAACGCCTGGGGCCTGCCGCACGCGGTGTTCATGACCGGCATCAACCTGCTGATGCCGGACCGGTTCCTCCAGCCAGGCCCGCTCGCCGAGATGATCGAGCGGGAGAGGCCCACGCACGCCGCGGCCGTCCCCACCATCTGGCAGGGCCTGCTCGCCGAGGTCACCGCCAACCCGCGCGACCTGACCTCGATGAAGCAGGTCACCATCGGCGGCGCGGCCTGTCCGCCCTCCCTGATGGAGGCCTACGACAAGCTCGGCGTCCGCCTCTGTCACGCGTGGGGCATGACCGAGACCTCCCCGCTGGGCACCATGGCGCACCCGCCGGCCGGCCTGAGCGCCGAGGAGCAGTGGCCGTACCGGATCACGCAGGGCCGCTTCCCGGCCGGGGTCGAGCCGCGCCTGGTGGGCCCCGGGGGCGACATCCTGCCCTGGGACGGAGAGTCGGCAGGCGAGCTCGAAGTACGCGGCACCTGGATCGCGGGCTCCTACTACGGCGGAGCCGCGGGCGAACCGCTGCGTCCCGAGGACAAGTTCAGCGCGGACGGCTGGCTCAAGACCGGCGACGTCGGTGTGATCAGCCCCGACGGGTTCCTCACGCTGACCGACCGGGCCAAGGACGTCATCAAGTCCGGCGGCGAGTGGATCTCCAGCGTGGAGCTGGAGAACGCACTGATGGCGCACCCCGAGGTGGCCGAGGCGGCGGTCGTCGCCGTCCCGGACGACAAGTGGGGCGAGCGCCCGCTGGCCACCGTCGTCCTCAAGGAGGGCGCGACCGTGGACTACGACGGGCTGCGCGTCTTCCTCGGCCAGTCCATCGCCAAGTGGCAGCTGCCCGAGCGCTGGACGACCGTGGAGGCCGTCCCGAAGACCAGCGTCGGCAAGTTCGACAAGAAGGTCATAAGGAAGCAGTACGCGGACGGCGAGCTGGAAGTCACCAAGCTCGACTGAAAGCGCGCAGGTCCGATGCTCAGCTCTGGCCGGCCTTGGTCAGCCAGGGCCGCAGCAGCCTGCTGACGGCAGGCATCGCCAGGTAGGTCATCAGCGTGCTGAAGACGACGGCGAAGGCGGCCGTCCGCAGGACGAAGTGCAGGTTCACCAGGTACGGCCCGAGCACGGCGTTGCCGGCGAGCGAGATCGGGAAGATGGCCAGCCCCGAGCTGATCGCCATCTTCCAGCGCGGCGGCGCGGGCCGGGTCGTACCCGGCTTGGCGAACCAGGTCTCCATGCCGTGCAGTTCGCGCCGGGCTATTTCGGTGTGGTGGTGGCCCAGGCAGTTGGAGAACCACTGGGCCCGCTCGGGGGAGTCCTGCCACCGCTGGAAGGCCTCGTGGTCCCGGAAGCGGTGGACCAGGAACCACGGCCCGCCGTCCGCCGCCGGACGGAACAGCCCGTACCCCAGGTGCCCGGGGAAGGTCGCGGCCGTCTCCAGGATGCCGTGGGCCCAGGCCTCGAACGCCTCCTCGTGGCCCGGCTCCACCTGCCGGGCGATGAGCAGGTTCACCTCGCCATTGTCGGCGGGGACGGTCTGCTCACGGGTGTCGATGATGGCCATCGGGCCAGGATGACTAGTTCGTTCCGATCTTGGCCAGCAGGTCCACGATGCGGCCCTGGACGTCCGCCGTGGTGGACCGCTCGGCGAGGAAGAGCACGCTCTCCCCGGAGGCCAGCCGCGGCAGTTCGGCCGCATCGATCCCCGTGGCCGTGTAGACCACCAGCGGGGTCCGGTTGAGCTGCCCGTTGGCGCGCAGCCAGTCCACGATCCCGGCCCGCCGGCGCCGGACCTGCATGAGGTCCATGACCACCAGGTTGGGGCGCATCCGCGTCGCCAGCTCCACCGCGTCGGTGTCCGCTCCCGCCCGCGCGACCTGGAGGCCGCGCCGTTCCAGGGCGGCCGTCAGCGCCGTCGCGATCTCGTCGTGCTCCTCGATCAGCAGCACCCGGGAGGGGTGCTGCTCGCTGTCGCGCGGCGCGAGCGCCTTGAGGAGGACGGCCGGGTCGGCTCCGTACGCCGCCTCGCGCGTGGCGTGCCCCAGCCCGGCCGTGACCAGTACGGGGACCTCGGCGGCCACCGCGGCCTGGCGCAGGGACTGCAGGGCGGTCCGGGTGATCGGCCCGGTCAGCGGGTCCACGAACAGCGCGGCGGGGAACGCGGCGATCTGCGCGTCCACCTCCTCGCGGGAGTGCACGATCACCGGGCGGTAGCCGCGGTCGCTGAGCGCCTGCTGGGTCTGCACATCGGGCGCCGGCCACACCAGGAGGCGGCGCGGGTTGTCCAGGGGCTCCGGAGGCAGTTCGTCGTCCACGGGGAGCGGTACGGGCCGGTTGACGACCTCGACGGCGCCCCCGGGCCCGTCCAGCGGCTCGGGGCCCTCGTCGGCGCCCGCCTCGGGGGCCCCTATCGCGAACGCCCGCCCTTGGGGCGCGGGCTCGGCGAGCCGGCGCCGGCGGCCGGAGCCGCTCGTGGCGCCCGCGCCGTTGGTGGATCCGGAGTCGACCGAGATGCCCTGGCCGAGGGTGCCGAGGGCACGCACGCTGATGGGCTGTGCGGCCTCCGGCGGGGTGTCCTGGGGCTGCCTGGCTCCGGGTACGGCCACCGGGCCGGCGGCCTCCTCGTCCTCGGGAGCGGTACGGGCCGCCGGGACCGGCCAGGCCGGAGTGGCGGGCAGCGCACGCCGCCGGCCGGTCGGCGGTACGCCCTCCTCCGCGCCCGCGGCCGGCTGTGCTGCGGGAGCCGGCTGTGCGGCGGGAGCCGCGGGCTCGGCAGCGGGCGAACCCAGCACGCGGCGTCCGCGCCGCCCGGCCGGGGCGTCGCCCTCGGCCTCACCGGGAGCGGCGGCCGGACCGGCCATGGCGGGGCTCTGCACGGCCGCCGCGGCCGGCGCCGGTGCGGGAGCCGCAGCCGGGGTCGGGCCGGCGGGCAGCGCGAAGCCGCCCTCGGGGGCGATGGGTCGTACGGGGGCTTGCGGGGCGGGGGCCTGGGCCGGGCCGAGGCCCGTCGCGGGCACGGGACCACCGGGCTGGGGCGTGGCGGCCGAACCCAGCGCGCGCCGCCGCCCGGCGGGGTGCTCGGTCACCGGAACCGGCGGCACGGAGGGCACCGGCGGGAGCGCGGGCATGGCGGTGCCCTGCGGGGGCACGGGCCTGCCGGGACCGCCCTCGGCGCCCTCGCCGCCGGAGCCCGTTCCGCTTCCGTCGCCGTCCCGGCCGCGCCGGCGCCCGGTGCCCAGGCCCGCAGGGTTCACCGGGGACTGCGCGAGCTCGGGGCTCGCGGCGTCGACGGCACCGACCTCGCCCGCCCGCCGCCGCCCGGAAGGCAGCGCCAGCGCGCTTCCGCCCTCGGCGGCGCCGTTCCGCTTCGCCTCGTCGGCGGCGTCCTCCAGGAACGCGTCCACCCCGCGCCGGGCCCGTCGCCCGGCAGGGCCCTTGCCCGCGCCCTCGGCGGCCGCCGGCTCCTTCGCGGGCTCGGGCTTCGGCTCCGGCAGGGTCACCGTCCCGGCTCCCGCGCCGAGCGGCAGCTCCAGTACGTACGCACCGCCGGGCGCGCCCGGCACCTCCACCGTCTGCAGCACGCCCCCGTGCGCGGCCACGACGCCCCGCACGATCGGCTCGTGCACCGGGTTGCCGCCCTCGTACGGCCCGCGCACCTCGATCCGTACGACATCGCCCCGCTGCGCGGCGGCCACGACGATCGTCGAGTCGCTGTACCCGCTGCCCTGGCGGGTCTTGCCGGTGGCGTCCACCCCGGCGACGTCCGCGACCAGGTGCGCGAGGGCGCCGGCGATCCGCTCGGCGTCCACCTCGGCCTCGATGGTCGGTGCGTGGACGGCGAACTGCACGCGCCCCGGGCCGATCAGCTCGACCGCGCCGTCGATGCCGGCCGCGACGACCCCGTCGATCAGGACCTTCTTCTTCCTGAGCTTCTCGGCGCCCGAATCGAGCCGCTGGAAGCCGAGCACGTTGTCGACGAGCGCGGTCATCCGGGAGTATCCGGCGGCCAGGTGGTGCAGCAGCTGGTTGGCCTCGGGCCACAGCTGCCCCGCGTCGTCGGCTGCCAGCGTGGACAGCTCCCCGCGCAGCTCCTCCAGCGGGCCGCGCAGGGACTCGCCGAGGACGGCCAGCAGCTGTGCGTGCCGCGCGGCCAGAGCGTCGTAGGGCCGCCGGTCGGTGAAGGTCATGACGGCGCCGACGAGCAGCTCCCCGTCGCGGACGGGCGAGGTGGTCAGGTCGACGGAGACGGGCTGTCCGGCCTTGTTCCACAGCACCTGGCCGCGCACGCGGTGCTTGCGCCCGCTGCGCAGGGTGTCGGCGAGCGGGGACTCCTCGAAGGGGAACGGCGAGCCGTCGGCGCGCGAGTGCTGGATCAGGCCGTGGAGCTCGCGGTTGCCGAGGTCGGTGGCACGGTAGCCGAGGATCTGGGCGGCGGCCGGGTTGACGAGGACGACCCGCCCGTCGGTGTCCGTGCCGACGACGCCCTCGGCCGCGGCCCGCAGGATCATCTCCGTCTGCCGCTGCGAGCGGGCCAGCTCGGCCTCGGTGTCCACGGTCTCGGAGAGGTCGCGCACGACGAGCATCAGCAGCTCGTCACCCGTGTACGCGGGCTGCGGCTCCCGGTAGGCGTCGCGGCCGTCGAGATGGGCGGCGGTGACCTCGACGGGGAACTCGGTGCCGTCGGTGCGGCGCGCGACCATCCGCTTGGGCTTGGCCCGGCCGCCCTCGTCCTCGCCGGGACGGCGCATGGAGCCGGGGATCAGCTTGGAGTCGAACTCGGGGAGGAGGTCCAGCACGCCGCGGCCGACGAGGCCGGTGCCGGGACTCTCCATCACTTCGAGGGCGATCGAATTCGCGTTGACGACCGTGCCGTTGGCGTTGACGAGCAACAGCGCGTCCGGAAGAGCGTCGAGTATTGCTGCGAGGCGAGCAGCGCCTCGGGATGGCCTGCTGCTCACGACGAGCTTCCTCCCTGACCACAACTACCGGCATGTCACGGGAGGAGTCTAAGGGCACTGCCCCGGCCTGAGGTGGCGGATGTTCGGTGGATACCGTGCATCCTTCGCATCCTCCCAGGTCAGGAGCGCCCACCCGGAAGCACAGGTTCCAGGTTGTTCCAGCGGGCGATCTCGCATCCGTTGGTCCGCCGGAACGTCGCGTCCACCTTGTGGCCTTGCCACGTTCCGGTGATGTGCGCGGTGGCCGGACCGCCGTCCTGCATGGTGCAGATCTGCCGCTTGGCGGTGGGGGCGAAGGGGTCCTTGTCCTGCTTCGCGAGGATGTCGAGGCGCTCGCAGGCCCGCTCGGCCTCGGGGTGGTTCCCGCCGACGGGGTTGCACTCGAGCAGGTACTCGCCGTTCGCCCGGGGGTTGCCGGTGGCGGACACGGCGATGGTGAGGCGGTCGGGCGCGGCCAGCAGCCGGCTCAGCGGCGGCAGCGGGGGCAGCGGCCCGGCGGCCGTGGCCGCCGAGGCGGCCAGGGCTGAGGTGACGGCGAAGGCGGCGAGTCGCAGCATGGGGCACTCCAGGTCGTCCGTACGTCGTACGCCTGACCAACGACGCTCGGCCGCCGACGTTGCGTACGGCCGGGCGTACGGGCGGCTGTACGGGCCGGTGTGCGGACGGACGAGGCGGAGGGCGCGCGGGAGGACGCGGACCGGGGGGCTTAAGGCTTTGCTCTGGTGGCGGCTGTCCTTGTACCGTGGGAGCGGATTGGTGAGCGGCCCTGTGGCTGTGTCATCATCTGCACGCACCCTCGTACGCGGGGGTGTGCTGGAGGCGTCGCCTAGTCCGGTCTATGGCGCCGCACTGCTAATGCGGTTTGGGTCTTAAAGCCCATCGAGGGTTCAAATCCCTCCGCCTCCGCACCTGCCGAAGCCCCGGTCCTGACGGACCGGGGCTTCTGTGCGTTCCGGGGTCTTGCTTTGACGCGTTCCGGCCAGGCCGGCCACCACCCCAACCCCGCCCCGACGTCGGTGCGAACCCATGCGGATGATCTCCATCCGGAGCGTTTCCGCAGGTCAGGACCGGTTTGGCTAATGGATTTCGCGTCCCGCCGAGGTCCATGTATTGTTGTTCTCGCAAGGCCAACGGGGCGCAAAACCCCGAGAAGCCCAAGCACTCGTAGCTTAACGGATAGAGCATCTGACTACGGATCAGAAGGTTGCAGGTTCGAATCCTGCCGAGTGCACAGTGTGAGAGGCCCCCCGGTTCGCCGGGGGGCCTCTTGCGTTGTCCGGGGTCCTCCTCGGTGGGGAGGCGGGCCTCGGGGTTGTTCGGGGGTGGGCGTCGGTCCTGTGGGGGATGATCGGCGGGCCCGGGGTGGATACGGTCCTTTGAGACGGTTCGGAACGGTCGGACCGCGAGAGGGGGACTGTCATGGGACTGTTCGGGAACGCGCACACGGTCGATCCGATGTCGGCGCAGCGGGACTACGCGCGGCTGCTCGGACAGGGGGAGCAGGTGCACGCCGCGTACCTGTTGATACGGGACACGATCCTGTTCACCGACCGGCGGCTCGTCCTCGTCGACAAGCAGGGGCTCACCGGGAAGAAGGTGGAGTACCACTCCATCCCGTACCGGAGCATCACGCACTTCTCCGTGGAGACCGCCGGGCACTTCGATCTCGACGCCGAGCTCAAGATCTGGCTCTCCGGGAGCGCGGCGCCGATCGAGAAGACGTTCACCAAGGGTGTGGACATCTATGAGGTGCAGGCGATCCTCACGCAGTTCGTCGCCCGGTAGCTGAATTTCGTTCGGCCTGTCGGTGGCATTGCAGGATCCTGTACTGTCGGCGCACAGGTTTCAGGGGATGTGGGAGGAAGATCGCGTGGACGACATCGACCGGGCGCTCGTCCTGCGCCTGCAGCAGGACGCGAGCCAGTCGTACGCCGCCCTCGGCGCCGCCGTGGGGCTGTCGGCCGGGGCCACCCACGAGCGCGTCCGCAAGCTGCGCGAGCGCGGGGTCATCCGGCGCACGACGGTCGAGGTGGATCCCGCCGCCGTCGGGAGCGGGGTGCTCGCGTACGTGATGGTGGACTCGAACGCCTGGATGGGGGACTCGAAGGAGGCCTTCGAGGCGATCGCCGAGATCCAGGAGGCGCACATCATCGCGGGGAGCGCCTCGGTCCTGGTGAAGGTGCGCACGGCCACGACCGAGCAGCTCCAGGACGTGCTGCGCCGCCTCTACGCCGTCGACGGCGTCAGCGGTACGCACGCCACCGTCGTGCTGGACACCTTCTTCGAGCGCCCGCTCCCGCTGTGACCTGGCGGTGCACCGGGATCCGGTGGAGCGACGGCGTCCCCGCCATCGGGTGGTGCGCCGAGGGGCGCGGCGAGCGCAGCAGCCCGCTCGTCCACGGGCAGCGGCTGGCGTTCGCGGCCCGCGGGGAGCGGCACTGCCTCGGTGTGCGGCGCGCCGGGAAGCGGACCCCGTGCCCCACGGCCGCCACCGTGCCCGGCCGGGCCGGGAACGCCCAGTGCCCCGAATGCGCCCGGCTGGACCGGTCGTTCTCGGTGGCCGCCGACACCAACGCCGCCGATCCGCGCACCTACCGCGTCTACCTGGCCTGGTTCGGGCCCGAGATGGTCAAGGTCGGCATCACCGCCGAGGAGCGCGGCCCGGCCCGGCTGCTGGAGCAGGGGGCGGTGACCTGGACCTGGCTGGGGCGGGGGCCGCTGATGGCCACCCGCCGCACCGAGGAGCTGCTGCGGGCCGCGCTCGGGGTGCCGGACCGGATCGCCTACGCCCGCAAGCGCGCCGTACGAGGCCACCTGCCGGCGCCGGCCGAGCGGGCCCGGGAGGTCGCCGAGCTGCACGCGCGGGCCGCGGCCCTGGAGGGGTGGCCGGAGTCGCTGGAGCGGCTGGCATGCGAAATCACCGACCACGCCGGGCCGTTCGGGCTGGACGGGCTGCCCGCCCCCGCGCGGGTGGTCACCGCGATGGTCCCCGGCGGGGCCGTCGTGGGCCTGCTCGCCGGCGCGGCCGGTCCCGATCTGCACTTCGCCGACGGGCTCGTGGTGGACACCCGGCTGCTCGCCGGCTGGGAGCTCGTCGCCCCCGCGGCGGACGCCGCGACCGCGCTTCCGGTCGCCGAACCGGCGCCGCCCGCCGCTCCCGGCGGGCAGGACGGGCTGTTCTGAGCACCGGGTCCGCGCCGGACACCGGCGCGGCGGCCAAGGTCAAAACTTGGATCCCTTTGGGCTCCCGGACCTCATTCCGGTGGACATGCCGGGGGGCTGCTGCGGAAGGTGGTGGGCATGAGCATCCAGCCCGTACCCGCCTTCGAACCGCCGTACGTGATGGCGGTCTTCAGCAACGTCCGCACCCCTGACGACGCCGGATACCCGGAAGTCCTCGACCGGATGAAGGAGATCGTGACCGCGAATCCGGGCTTCCTCGGCTACGAGTCCGCCCGCACCCCCGGCGGCCTCGGCATCACCGTCGCCTACTTCCGCGACCACGAGTCCCTCGCCGTGTGGCGGCAGGACCTGGAGCACCAGGCGGCCATGAAGAAGGGCCGCGCCGACTGGTACGAGAGCTACACGCTGCACGTCGCGACCGTCGAGCGGAGCCACGGCTTTGCCCGCAACGGCTGAGGCGGTCCGTGCCTTCCGGGAGCGGCTCGGACTGCCCGGACTGGTCGACGTCCACACGCACTTCATGCCCGACCGGGTCCTGGCGAAGGTCTGGGACTACTTCGACGCATTCGGACCGCTGAACGGCGTCGAGTGGCCCATCACCTACCGGCACGAGGAGGAGCAGCGGGTCGCGCTCCTGCGCGGGTTCGGGGTCCGCGCCTTCACCTCGATGCTCTACCCGCACAAGCCGGAGATGGCCGCCTGGCTCAACTCCTGGGCCGCCGACTTCGCCGCCCGGACCCCCGACTGCCTGCACACCGCCACCTTCTTCCCGGAGGAAGGGGCCGAGGCCTACGTCCGGCAGGCCGTCGAGGCCGGCGCCCGGGTCTTCAAGGCGCACCTCCAGGTCGGCGGGTACGACCCGAACGACGACCGGCTCGACCCGGTCTGGGGGCTGCTCGCGGAGGCGGGCATCCCGACGGTGATCCACTGCGGCTCGGGACCGGTCCCGGCCAAGCACACCGGACCGGAGCCGATCGCCCGGCTGCTGGCCCGCCACCCCCGGCTGCCCTTGATCGTCGCGCACATGGGCATGCCCGAGTACGCGGACTTCCTGGACCTCGCCGACCGGTACGCCGCGGTGCGCCTCGACACCACCATGGCCTTCACCGACTTCTCCGAGCGGTTCCGCGGCTTCCCGCAGGCAGAGCTGGGGCGGCTCGCGGACCTCGGCGACCGGATCCTGCTCGGCACCGATTTCCCGAACATCCCCTACCCGTACGAGCACCAGCTGGAGGCCCTCGAACGGCTCGGGCTCGGCGACGACTGGCTGCGCGCGGTCTGCCACGACAACGGGGCCCGGCTGTTCCGCCTGGTCTGAAGCGGGCGGGCGGACGGCGCCCGGGGTTTCTCAGGGAATTCACAGGTAGGGACAAGAACGCTCTCAGAGGCTGCGGCCAGCGTGGTCGCATGACTGCGACGACCACCTCCCATGCGTCCACGTCCACCAGCAACCCGACGGCCCTCGTCCGGCCCGACGGCGGCCCCTGCCGGGTGCTCGTCGTCGACGACGAGGCCTCGCTCTCGGAGCTGCTCTCCATGGCCCTGCGCTACGAGGGCTGCGAGGTCCGCAGCGCGGGCGACGGGGCCGGCGCGGTCCGGGCCGCGCGGGAGTTCCGGCCGGACGTCGTGGTCCTCGACATCATGCTGCCCGACATGGACGGACTCGCCGTCCTCGGACAGCTGCGCCGGGAGATCCCGCAGCTCCCGGTGCTGTTCCTGACCGCCAAGGACTCCGTCGAGGACCGCATCGCGGGCCTGACGGCGGGCGGCGACGACTACGTCACCAAGCCCTTCAGCCTGGAGGAGGTCGTGGCCCGGCTGCGCGGTCTGGTCCGCCGCTCGGGCGCGGCGCAGGCCGCCCGCGGGGGCTCCGTCCTGGCCGTCGGCGATCTGCGGCTCGACGAGGACAGCCACGAGGTGTCCCGGGGCGGCCGGGAGATCCACCTGACCGCCACGGAGTTCGAGCTGCTGCGCTACATGATGCGCAACCCGCGGCGCGTGCTGAGCAAGGCGCAGATCCTGGACCGCGTGTGGTCGTACGACTTCGGCGGCCAGGCCAATGTCGTCGAGCTCTACATCTCCTACCTGCGGCGCAAGCTGGAGAGCGGCCCCGGCTACCCGCCCATGATCCACACCCGGCGCGGCGCCGGCTACCTGATCAAGCCGGCCGAGTAGTGGCCCTGCGCCCGTCCCGGACCGGGACCCGGACCCGGACCCGGACCGGGTCCGGGACGCGGACTCGGACTCGGACCCGGCAGCATCCCGCCTTCCGCCTGCCCCGCCTCTTCCGCCCGGTCCGCTCCTGGTCCCTGCGGGCCCGGCTCGTCGTCTCGGCGGTGGCGCTGATCGCCGTGGTGGGCACAGCCATCGGGGCCGTCACCACCCTCGCGCTGCGCTCGTACCTGGTCGACAAGCTCGACGACCAGCTGCGGGTCTCCGTGGACATGGGCATCCGCAAGCCCCTCGGGGAGAAGGCGCTCCGCGACAAGGACGACAAGTTCGTCCTGGCCCCCGGCTCCCCGCTCGGCGCCGCCGGGATCCGGCTCCTGGCCGACGGCACGGTGGCCAGCACGGCACGCAGCGCCGCCATCGGCGGGCCCGGCTACGACCACATCCAGCGCCTCACCGCGGCCCAGACGGAAACCCTGGCCCGAGCCGCCCGCAAGGCGTCCGCCCACGGCGTGCCCGGCGCCGTGAACCTGGACCTGCCGGAGCTCGGCTCCTACCGGGTGCTCACCGCCCCGGACGGGAGCCTCGTCCTCGGCTTCCCGCTCGCCGAAGTCGACTCCACCGTGAGCACGCTGATCGCCGTGGAGGTCTTCGTCACCCTGGCCGGGCTGATCGCGGCATCCCTCGCCGGACAGGCCCTGGTCGGGGTCGCCCTGCGCCCGCTGCGCCGGGTTGCGGCCACCGCCACCCGCGTCTCCGAACTCCCCCTGCACAGCGGCGAACCCGCCCTCCACGAGAGGGTCCCGGAGGCCGAGGCCGACCCCCGTACCGAGGTGGGCCAGGTCGGCGCCGCCCTCAACCGGATGCTGGGACACGTCTCCTCCGCCCTCACGGCCCGCCAGCAGAGCGAGACCCGGGTCCGGCAGTTCGTCGCGGACGCCAGCCACGAGCTGCGGACTCCGCTCGCCTCCATCCGCGGGTACGCCGAACTGACCCGCCGGGGACGGGAGGAGCCCGGCCCCGACACCCGGCACGCCCTGGGCCGCATCGAGTCCGAGGCGACCCGGATGACCGGCCTCGTCGAGGACCTGCTGCTCCTCGCCCGGCTCGACGCGGGCCGCCCGCTCAGCTCGGAGGACACCGACCTCGCACCACTCGTCGTCGACGCCGTCAGCGACGCCCGGGCCGCCGGGCCCGAGCACCACTGGCGCCTCGAGCTTCCCGACGAGCCCGCGCCCATCCGTGCCGACCCGGCCCGGATCCAGCAGGTCCTGGTCAACCTGCTCGCCAACGCCCGTACGCACACCCCGCCCGGTACCACCGTGACCGCCCATGTTTCACGTGAAACATCCGCCGTCCGGCTGCGGATCGAGGACGACGGGCCCGGCATCCCGCCCGCCCTGCTCCCCCATGTCTTCGAACGGTTCGCCCGGGGCGACGCCTCCCGCTCCCGGGGAGCCGGCTCCACCGGCCTGGGGCTGGCCATCGTCCAGGCCGTGGTGACGGCGCACGGTGGACAGGTCGACGTACGGAGCGAGCCGGGACGCACCTGCTTCGAGGTCCTGCTTCCGCTCGCCCCGGACCAGAACCCGAAGGCGGGCCCCCGGACGGACTCCCGGACCGGCTCCGGCACCGGCTCCTGGACGGACTCACCGACGGACTCACAGACGGGACACAGGCTCACCACACAGCGGTGACAGCCCGCCCGGAGAAGGTCGGTACATGCGAACCGACACCTCCTCCGGCGCCCTTCCGGCACGGGCGCACCTCGCGCCCGTGCCCGGCGAGCCCGTACTCGACGTGGTGATCCCGGTCTTCAACGAGGAGAAGGACCTCGGCCCGTGCGTGCGCCGGCTCCACGACCACCTCACCCGTACGTTCCCGTACCCGTTCCGCATCACGATCGCCGACAACGCGAGCACCGACCGCACCCCCGAGGTCGCGGCCGCCCTCGCCGCCGACGTCGACGGCGTACGCAGCACCCGGCTGGAGGAGAAGGGCCGCGGCCGCGCCCTGCGGACCGTCTGGTCCCGCTCCGAGGCGCCCGTCCTCGCGTACATGGACGTGGACCTGTCCACCGACCTGAACGCGCTGCTGCCGCTGGTCGCCCCGCTCATCTCCGGGCACTCCGACCTCGCGATCGGCACCCGCCTCGCCCGCTCCTCGCGCGTGGTGCGCGGTGCCAAGCGGGAGTTCGTCTCCCGCGCCTACAACCTGCTCCTGCGCTCCTCGCTCGCCGCCCGCTTCAGCGACGCCCAGTGCGGGTTCAAGGCCATCCGGCGGGAGGTCGCGGAGCGGCTGCTGCCGCTGGTGGAGGACTCGGGCTGGTTCTTCGACACCGAGCTGCTGGTGCTCGCGGAGCGGGCCGGGCTGCGGATCCACGAGGTTCCGGTGGACTGGGTGGACGACCCGGACTCCACCGTCCACATCGTCAGCACCGCCACCGAGGACCTCAAGGGCATGTGGAGGGTGGGCCGGGCGCTGGCCGTCGGCGCGCTGCCGCTCGACCGGCTCGCCCGCCCCTTCGGCGACGACCCCCGCGATCGCAGCGCCCTGCCCGGGGTGCCGCGCGGGCTGGCCCGCCAGCTCCTCGGCTTCTGCGCCGTCGGGGTGCTGTCCACGCTCGCCTACCTCGTCCTGTACTCCCTCTTCCGGCTCGGCGCCGGACCGCAGCTCGCCAACGCCGGCGCCCTGCTGGTCTCCGCCGTCGCCAACACCGCTGCCAACCGACGGCTCACCTTCGGGGTCCGCGGCCGGGACCGCGCCGTACGCCACCAGGCCCAGGGCCTCGTCGTGTTCGGCGTCGGACTGGCCCTGACCAGCGGATCGCTCGCCGCGCTCGGCGCCGCCACGTCCGCCCCCTCCCACAGCACCGAAATGGCCGTGCTGATCACGGCCAACCTCGCCGCGACCGTGCTGAGGTTCCTGCTCTTCCGCGCCTGGGTCTTCCCCGAGCGGCGCGCCACTCCCGCGAAGGACGACACCCGATGACCACGGCCGTACCACCCATGGGCTCCCCGTTCCCCGAACGGGCCCCGAACCCTCCCGGCACCACCGCCGACACCACCGCCGGCGCCAGTGCCGCGGCCGCGGGGCGGCCCCGCTGGGAGCGGCCCGCCCACGTGGCTCTCCTGCTGGCCACCGCCGTCCTGCTGCTGTGGAACCTGGGGGCTTCCGGCTACGCCAACTCCTTCTACTCCGCCGCCGCCCAGGCCGGCAGCGAGAGCTGGAAGGCCTTCTTCTTCGGCTCCTCCGACGCCGGGAACTCCATCACCGTCGACAAACCCCCGGCGGCCCTGTGGCCCATGGCCCTGTCCGTCCGGCTGTTCGGGCTCGGCGGCTGGCAGATCCTCGTCCCGCAGGCCCTGATGGGCGTCGGCACCACCGCCGTGCTCTACGCGGCCGTGCGCCGCCACTTCGGGCCCGCGGCCGCGCTCCTCAGCGGCGCGGTCTTCGCGCTCACCCCGGTCGCCGCGCTGATGTTCCGCTTCAACAACCCGGACGCGCTGCTCGCCCTGCTGCTGACCGTCACCGTCTACTGCGTGCTGCGGGCCCTCGACGGAGCCCACACCAAGTGGCTCGTCTGGGCGGGCGTCGCGGTCGGCTTCGCCTTCCTGACCAAGACCCTCCAGGCCTTCGTCATCCTGCCTCCGCTCGCCCTCGTGTACGCGGTCTGCGCGCCCACCCGGCTGCGCCGCCGGCTCGGGCAGCTGCTGCTCGCCGGAGCCGCCGTGGTCGTGGCCGGCGGCTGGTGGGTGGCGATCGTGGAACTGTGGCCCGCGTCCTCCCGCCCGTACATCGGAGGCTCGCAGAACAACTCCTTCCTGGAGCTCACCTTCGGCTACAACGGCCTCGGCCGGATCAACGGCAACGAGACCGGCAGCGTCGGCGGCGGCGGTGCCCGCCCCGGTGGCGGCGGAGGAGGCGGGGGCTGGGGAGAGACCGGCATCGACCGGCTGTTCTCGGCCAACATCGGCGGACAGATCTCCTGGCTGCTCCCGGCGGCCCTCGTCATGCTCGTCGCCGGCCTGGTGATCACCTGGCGGGCCCGCCGGGCGGCCGACTCCCTGGAGGGGATGGCTCGGGCGGCGTTCCTGGTGTGGGGCGGCTCCCTGCTGATCACGGCGCTCGTCTTCAGCTACATGCAGGGCATCTTCCACGAGTACTACACCGTGGCGCTGGCGCCGTACGTGGCCGCGCTGGTCGGCATGGGCGTGGCCATGCTGTGGGAGGAGCGGGGCGGCAAGGCCGCCGCGCTCACCCTGTCCGCGGCCCTCGCCCTGACCGCCTGGTGGTCCTACGTCCTGCTCGGCCGCTCCACCGGATACCTGCCGTGGCTGCGCTGGACCGTGCTCGTGGCCGGGCTCCTGGCGGCCGCCGGACTGCTGCTCGGCGCCCGGCTCGGCCGCCGCTTCGCGCTGGGCGCGGCGGGTCTGGGGCTGGCGGCGGCGCTCGCCGGTCCGCTCGCGTACTGCCTGACGACGGTGGACTCCACGCGCGGCGGGTCGATCGTGACGGCCGGGCCCGCGGTCTCGGGCGGCCGGGGCGGCATGGGCGGCATGGGGATGCGCTTCCCCGGAGGCGAACTCCCGCCGGGCATGGCCCCGCAGGGCGCGCAGCAGGCCGGCCCGCAGCAGGGGCAGCAGGGCGGCGGTCCGCAGGGCGGGCCCCGGCAGTTCCCCGGCGGTCAGGGCGCGCAGGGCGGCCAGGGCTTCCCGGGCGGTCAGGGAGCCGTCGGGGGGCGCGGTGCACGCGGCACGGAGAACTTCGCGGGCGGCCCCGGTGGTGGCGGCGGCTTCGGCGGCCTGCTCGGCGGTACGAAGGTCGGCAAGGAGGCCACGGCGGCCCTGCGCGAGGACGCGGGGAAGTACACCTGGGCGGCAGCTGCCATCGGCGCGCAGAACGCGGCGAGCTACCAGCTGGCCTCGGGCGAGCCGGTGATGCCGATCGGCGGCTTCAACGGCAGCGACCCCTCGCCGACGCTGGCGCAGTTCCAGGAGTACGTACGCTCCGGCAAGATCCACTACTTCATCGGAGAGGGCGCCCGGGCCGGCGGTGAGGGGCAGACCGGGCAGGGCATGCGCGGCGGCCCGGGCGGCGGCACCAGCAGCGCCATCACGAGCTGGATCCAGGCCAACTACCGGTCCACCACGGTCGCAGGAGCCACCTTCTACGACCTGACCGCCCCCCTGAACGGCGCGTCCGCCCCGTCCTGAACCTGCCGGAACGCGAGGGGCACCCTCTAGCATCAAGTGGGCGGACCGGGCATTCCGGGCTGATCCAGCTGTTGTGAGGAGGGTGCCTCCATGGTGACCGCGGCCGATCCCGGCGATACCCGGACCAGCGTGTGGCTGGCCCCCGGGCACACCGCACCCGCCAGGCGCCGCAGCGAGGCGCCCTCCGGCCTCGACCGGGACCGGATCACCGGGGCCACCGTCCGGCTGCTCGACGCCGAGGGGCTGGCCCGGTTCTCGATGCGGCGGCTCGCGGCCGGGCTCGGGGTCACCGCGATGTCCCTGTACTGGTACGTCGACACCAAGCACGATCTGCTCGAACTCGCCCTGGACCGGGCCCTGGGCGAGCTCCAGTTGCCCCGGACCACCGCGGCAGCACGGGCCGCACCCGCCGAGCCGGCCGCTCAGGCCGCACTCGTCCCACCGGTCGCGCCGGCCGCACCCGTCCCACCGGTCCAGGACGGCTGGCCCGGCCGGCTGCGGGCGCTGGCCTGCGGCTACCGGCGGCTGCTGACGGAGCATCCGTGGGTGGCGCCGCTGACGGCCGCTTACCCGAACATCGGCCCGCACGCCCGTGCCTTCGACTCCGCGCTGCAGCGGCTGCTCGACGCCACCGGCCTGGCGGGCGCCTGCCGGACCGGCGCGCACCTGGCCGTGTCGCAGTTCCTGCACGGCTGCGGGGGCGCCGCCCGGCGGACGTCCGACGGGGACTTCGCCCTCGCGCTCGACGTCCTGATCGCGGGCATCGAGGCCAAGGCCGCGGCCCGCCCGGGGGCGTAGAAAACCCCCGCCGGGCGCCGCCCCGCCCTGTCGAACAGGGGAGGGGCAGCCCGACGGGGGCCTGCCGGTTCCGCTCGGTGCCGCTATTCCGCGGAGGCCGTGGCCGTGGCCGGTGCCGTGGCCGGGGTCGCCGCCGCCGTCGGGGCGTGGGCGGCCGCCTTGGACTTCAGCGCCACCTCCTTGATGAACAGCACCAGGACGAGCCCGAGCAGCGCGAACGGCGCCGCGTAGAGGAAGACGTCGCCGACGCCGTGCCCGTACGCGGACTCGATGACCGTGCGGAACGGCGCGGGCAGCTTGTCGAGGTCGGGGATCCCACCGCCGGCGGTGCCGCCGTGGCCCATGGCCGCCGCCTTCGGGCCGAGTTCGGCCAGCCCGTCCTTGACGTAGTGGGTGACCCGGTTGGCCATGACCGCGCCGAGCGCCGAGACGCCCATGGCGCCGCCGAGGGAGCGGAAGAAGGTGACGACCGAGCTGGCCGCGCCCAGGTCCTCGGGGGCCACCTGGTTCTGCGTGGCGAGGACGAGGTTCTGCATCATCATGCCGAGACCGAGGCCGGTCAGCGCCATGTAGACCGCGATGTGCCAGTACGGGGTGTCGTAGCGCAGGGTGCCCAGCAGCCCGAGGCCGGCCGTCAGCAGGACGCCGCCGGAGACGAGCCAGGCCTTCCACTTACCGGTCTTGGTGATCACCTGACCGGAAACCGTGGAGGAGACGAAGAGCCCGCCGATCATCGGAATCGTGAGGATTCCGGACATCGTGGGGGACTCGTTGCGGGCCAACTGGAAGAACTGGCTGAAAAACACCGTGCCCGAGAACATCGCGATGCCGACGAACAGCGAGGCCGCCGAGGCGAGGGAGATGGTCTTGTTGCGGAACAGGCGCAGCGGGATGATCGGGTCGCTCGCCTTGGACTCGACCAGCAGGAAGAGCAGGCCGAGGAGGACGGCGCCGCCGGTCATCGCCGCGGTGGTCCAGGAGACCCAGCCGTAGGAGTCGCCGGCCTGCGTGACCCAGATCAGGAGCAGGGACACGGCCCCGCTGATCAGGAAGGCGCCGAGCCAGTCGACCTTGACGTCGCGGCGGACGACCGGGAGGTGCAGGGTCCGCTGGAGGACGATCAGGGCGATGATCGCGAACGGCACGCCGACGTAGAAGCACCAGCGCCAGCCGAGCCACGAGATGTCGGTGATGACACCGCCGAGCAGCGGGCCGCCGACGGTGGCGACGGCGAAAACGGCGCCGAGGTAGCCGCTGTACCGGCCGCGCTCGCGCGGGGAGATCATCGCGGCCATCACGATCTGGGCGAGGGCGGAGAGGCCGCCGACGCCGATGCCCTGGACGACGCGGCAGGCGATGAGCATGCCGGTGTTCTGGGACAGGCCCGCGACCACCGAGCCGAGGACGTAGATCACCAGGGATATCTGGACCAGCAGCTTCTTGCTGAAGAGGTCGGACAGCTTGCCCCAGAGCGGGGTCGCGGCGGTCATCGACAGCAGGGCGGCGGTGACGACCCAGGTGTACGAGGACTGCGTACCGCCGAGGTCGCTGATGATCTGGGGCAGGGCGTTGGAGACGATCGTGGACGACAGGATCGCCACGAACATGCCCAGCATCAGGCCGGACAGCGCCCTCATGATCTGCGCGTGGGTCATGGGGGCGGGGGAGCCGGAGCCGGGGGTGGACGCGGGGCCGGACGTGGTCTCCGACCGGCTGCCTCCCTGCACACCGGTGGGTGCGGTGGTCGCCATGGGGTTCCTTTGTCTAGAAGCTCGATCGGAGCCGGGTCAGCAAGGTGTTGAGTACGTCGATGTCGTGCGGGGACCAGTCGGCCAGGGCCTTTTCCAGCGCGCCGGTGTAGCGGGCGCCGACCTCGGCGAGGAGGGCGTGGCCGGCCGGGGTGAGCCGCAGGATGCGGCAGCGGCCGTCACCGGGGTCGATGTCGCGGGTGATCCACCCGCGGTCGGCGACGTGGGCTACGTGGCGGCTGGTCACCGAGATGTCGATGGCCATGAGGTCGGCGAGGCGGCTGAGCCGGATCTCGCCGTGGCGGTCGAGCAGGGTGAGGACGGCGGCGGAGCCGGGCGGACAGTCCGGGGGGAGCAGGCGGGCCAGGTCGCGTTTGACGGCGCCGATGCCGGTCAGCTGGCGGGCCAGCTCTTCGTAGCGGGTGGTGGGGGTGTGCGGCGCGTGCGCCGCGTGCTGCGTTTGCCGCGCGCGCGGCATGTCCGGCATGTGCGGCGCGGGTGATGCCGGCGGCGCGGGTGGTGTCGGCGGTGCGGGTGGCGCGTGCAGCGTCCGGGCTTCGGCGGTCATGGGGGCTCCCTCCCCTCCTCATCTTGTTGCTTAGGGCAACCATAAGAGTGATTGGTTGCTACAGGCAAACGAATGGAGGGGTGTGGGCGGTAAAGGAATCGGAAAACCCGCTAGGGTCCTGAGGCATGGCTGCGAACCACAACTCACAGGGACCCGAGGGCAACTACGACCCCGCGGGCAGCACTCAGATGTTCCGGGCGTTCGTCGAGGAGGCCGCGCCGGCCGGGCCGGGCCCGGTGGCTCCGGGGTCCCGGCGGCGGCAGGCCGCGCAGGGCTCCGGGTCGAAGGCCGGGCTGTGGCTGGGGGTGGGGGTCGCCGCGCTGGTGCTGATCGGCGTCGTGGCCTGGCTGGCCCTGTAGGCCCAGGCCGTGCCTTTCGGATCATGGCGGGGCCTGATCCGAAAGACAGGGGCTAGGGGGTGTCCGCAAAGTAGCGCCGTGCGCCCGAAGGGCGCTCACGCGGCGTCCGGTGCGCCGAGAGCGCGTGCCGGGCGCCGCGGGGCAGGCGGGACTTTGCGGACACCCCCTAGCTCCAGGTCGCCGTGGCCGTCCGGGTTTCCACGTGCATGCCCAGGGGGACCCGCCAGGGCTCGACGCAGACCGTGTAGGTCTGCGTCTTCGTCGTGCCCCCGGGGATCGGGGCGGGGAGGGGCTGGGCCGTGGTGATCGTGGCCCAGTCGATGCCCAGCGCGCCGATGATGTGCGTCGAGAACGTGACCGTGCCGGAAGTGGCCGGTTTCGTTCCCTTGTTGGTGAACGCCACCGTGACCTTCTCGCACCAGCGGTCCGCCGCCGCGGTGCGCGTCGGCGCGCTCAGGGCCAGACTCGCCGGCGTGCTCGGTGCCGTCGGCCCGGACGGCGTCCCGGGCGGCGCCCCCGGGGTCGTCCCCGGCGCCGTCCCCGGCCCGGGTGCGGAGGACCCCGGTGTGGACGGGGCCCGGGCCGGCGGGGCCTGGGTCGGCGAGGGCGGCTGCGTGGTCCCGGGCGCGGAGGCCGGGGATCCGCCCTGGGCGGAGGCCGCCGAGCCGCTCGGGATCGGTGCGCCGGGCGCCGTACTCCCCGCCGGGGGAGGGGAGCCGTCGCCCAGCTGCTGCAGCTCCACCGCAGACCCCGGCGGCACGTTGTCGCCCGCCCGGCGTTCCGGTCCCGGGGCCACGGCGCCCGCGGCGGCGTAGCCGTCACGTGCCGGGCCGCCGCATCCCGTCAGGCATGCGGCGGCCAGAGAGCAGCACAGGGCGATGAGGGTGAGCGTTCGGCGGTCCACTCGCATCGCCGTAGTTTCACTGACTCTGCGTCAGGTGGGAACCCTCCGGCCCGGGACTACTCGCCGATCAGGCCGACCCGCAGCTGTGCCAGCGTGCGCGTCAGCAGGCGGGAGACGTGCATCTGGGAGATGCCGACCTCCTCGCCGATCTGCGACTGCGTCATGTTCGCGAAGAACCGGAGCATGATGATCTGCCGTTCCCGGGGCGGGAGTTTGGCCAGCAGCGGCTTCAGCGACTCGCGGTACTCGACGCCCTCCAGCGCGGCGTCCTCGTACCCGAGGCGGTCCGCGAGCGAGCCCTCGCCGCCCTCGTCCTCGGGGGAGGGTGAGTCGAGCGAGGAGGCCGTGTACGCGTTGCCCACGGCGAGGCCGTCGACGACGTCCTCCTCCGACACCCCGAGTACGGCGGCCAGTTCCGGCACCGTCGGCGAGCGGTCGAGCTTCTGGGCGAGCTCGTCGCTGGCCTTGGTGAGGGCGAGGCGCAGCTCCTGGAGGCGGCGCGGGACGCGCACGGACCAGGAGGTGTCCCTAAAGAATCGTTTGATCTCGCCCACGACGGTCGGCATCGCGAACGTCGGGAACTCCACGCCGCGTTCGCAGTCGAACCGGTCGATCGCCTTGATCAGGCCGATCGTGCCGACCTGGACGATGTCCTCCATCGGCTCGTTGCGGCTGCGGAAGCGGGCGGCCGCGTACCGCACCAGGGGCAGGTTCAGCTCGATCAGGGTGTCGCGTACGTACGCCCGTTCGGGGCTGTCCGCGTCCAGGGCGGCGAGTCGCTGGAAGAGGGAGCGGGAGAGGGTGCGGGTGTCGATGGCTTCCGAGCGGACAGGCGCTGCAGGCAGTGCAGGCGCTGCCGGCGCCGCGCTCTTGACGAGCGTGAGCACCTTGGAGCTGCCCTGGTCTACGGACATGCCACCCCCTTGAGGTCGCGGACGGTCGCGTACGGCGCGTCCGTCGGAGGAACGCAGCCTCCACCTGAATACCGGAGGCGGGGCTGCGGCAAACGCGGTTCCAGCAGAATGTCACATGTCGGCAACACGCTGTAGCGCCAAGTCGACATATATCTCCAGCGACAGAGCGGAATGAGCCCATTCCGTGGGGAAACGGCGGAGCGGGTTCCACCCGTTTCAGCTACGCCTCGATCCTGTTTGCGGACCGGAGCCGGGCGAAGCTGCGGGCGAGCAGTCGCGAAACGTGCATCTGGGACACGCCGAGCTCCGCGCTGATCTGGGACTGCGTCAGATTGTTGTAGTACCGCAGGAGCAGGATCCTTTGTTCACGCTCGGGCAGCTGTACGAGGAGGTGCCGGACGAGGTCGCGGTGTTCGACCCCGGCCAGCTCCGGGTCCTCGTAGCCGAGGCGGTCCAGCAGCCCCGGGAGCCCGTCACCCTCCTGGGCGGCCTCCAGTGAGGTGGCGTGGTACGAGCGCCCGGCCTCGATGCAGGACAGCACCTCGTCCTCGGTGATCCGCAGCCGCTCGGCGATCTCGGGCGTGGTGGGCGTGCGCCCGTGCAGGGTGGTGAGGTCCTCGGTGGCCGCGTTCACCTGGACCCACAGCTCGTGGAGGCGGCGCGGCACGTGGACGGTGCGGACGTTGTCGCGGAAGTAGCGCTTGATCTCGCCCACGACGGTCGGCATGGCGAACGTCGGGAACTGCACCCCGCGGTCCGGGTCGAACCGGTCGATCGCGTTGATGAGGCCGATCGTGCCGACCTGGACCACGTCCTCCATCGGCTCGTTGCGGCTGCGGAAGCGGGCGGCCGCGTACCGGACGAGCGGAAGGTTGGCCTCGATGAGGGCCCCGCGCACCCGCTGGTGCTCGCTCGTGCCCGGCTGAAGGCCCTTCAGCTGGCCGAACAGGACCTGGGTGAGGGCCCGGGTGTCCGCGCCCCGGCTCTGCGGTCTCGGCGGCGCTGGAGCCTCCTCGGGAGGGTCCTGTCGGGGCGGAACCGGGGAGTCCTGGGGCTCCTGCTGGGGTGGCACCTGAGGCGCAGTACTGGCCGGCACGGTCACGCCACCCCTTCATGTCAACTCATCCGTCAAAAGCGGTCATAGCATCACAAGACATGTGCACTGTGTGCAAGCACCGTATATCGCCGTGTTGAGGGCAAGTTGGGCATAATGGGGTGTTTTGGGCGGGGCTATTTGGCGGGGCCATACGAGGGGGCGGGAACGCGAAAGCCCCCCACCCGTAGGAGTGGGGGGCCGGTCGTTCGGAAGGCCGCGTCAGCGTACGGGTTCAGCGCACCAATTCGGTCATGAACGCGCCGATACCGTGAGCCGCGTCCGATATGCCCTGGAAGCCTATTTTGACGATGTCGGCAGCCTTGACCGGCTGGGTGATGATCACGAAGAGCACGAACACGACGAGCCCACCCATGATCATCTTCTTGGTGTCCATGAGCGGTGTCGGCCTCCCCAACCGGTCCTGCTTGGTCAGGTGAGTCTAACCGTTCGTCTTCGGACACTCACCCGGCCTTTATGGACCAATGACCCGGCGGTCCGGGTCCTTTGCCGCAGTACGGGCGGGTGGGGGTGGCCCAGGATGGAAGGCGAGCCCACCGGTTCTGGCAGGAAATCGGTGGGTGAGGGACAGGACCTCACTGCGGGGTCCGAGCCGCAAGCTTCCCCCTGACTGCGGTTCGGACTGGCAGGTTCCGTCCTCGTCGGGGGAAGTGGCTTGTCCCCCCGATGCCACTTCCCCCGCCCGTACGTCGAAGGCCCCGACCCCGGTCGGGGCCTTCTTCGGCTTCCGCCGCCGTCCCGGGCCTCCGCCTCTCCTGGACGGCGCCTCTCCTGGACGGCGCCGCTACTGGACGGCGCCTCTCCTGGACGGCGCCGCTACTGGACGGCGCCGAGCAGGCCCAGGACGGGCTCCACCGGGGCGATCACGGGCGCCAGGTCGTTGGGCAGCTCCGTCACCCGGCCGAGCTTGTCCAGCTCGCCCAGCTTTCCGCCGATCTCCTGGACCGAACCGGGCGTGGCCCCCTGCGGCATGCCCGGGGCCGCCTGCGGCAGGTCCGGGAGGGTGATCGGGGCCGGGGCGGCGGCGGAGGCGGCGGGAGCGGCGAGGCCCGCGGCGGCCCCCGCGAGGGCGAAGGCGGCGAGCATGCGCTGGGTCTTGGTCATGCCGTGACAACGGCCGAGCGGGGCCCCGGTCACGCGGACGTCATCCGTAAAGACGCGTCGGATCGTGCCGGGAAACGCCGAGAGCCCCGTCCCTTGCGGGGCGGGGCTCTCGAACGAAGCGGTAGTGGAGGGATTTGAACCCCCGATGGGTTGCCCCATACTCGCTTTCGAGGCGAGCTCCTTCGGCCACTCGGACACACTACCGAGATGGATCCTAGCCTAAGGATCGGCATCAAATGAAATCGATACCGCCGAGCCCCCTCAGCGGTCGCGGAAGAAGTCCGTCAGCTGCCGCGCACACTCCTGCGCGAGCACCCCGCGGATCACCTCCGGACGGTGGTTGAGCCTGCGGTCCCGTACGAGGTCCCAGAGCGACCCCGCGGCACCCGCCTTCTCGTCGTCGGCGCCGAAGACGACCCGGGCCACCCGCGACTGCACGAGCGCGCCCGCGCACATCACGCACGGCTCCAGGGTCACCACGAGGGTGCACCCCGGAAGCCGCCATTCCCCGAGCCGGGCGGCCGCCCGGCGCAGCGCCAGCACCTCGGCGTGCGCCGTGGGGTCGCCGATGGCCTCGCGCTCGTTGTGCCCGGTGGCGAGGAGCTCCCCGTCCGGGCCCAGCACGACGGCACCGACCGGCACGTCGCCGGCCGGCACCGCCCGGGCGGCCTCCGCGAGCGCGAGGCGCATGGAGTCCCGCCACGGGTCCCGTACGGGATCGGGGCCGTGCAGGGGGTGGTGCGTGGTGATCACTAGCGGACGGCCTCCAGCACCTCGGTGGCGCCGAGGGACTCGGCGATCTCCGAGAGGGCGTCCCCGTCGAGGGTCATCAGTTGTTTGTTGCTGACGCCGAGGTCGTCCAGCAGCCGGGGGTCGCCGAGCGGGCCGGCGGGTACCGGTTCCGCGCCGGGCGAGTCCTCCTCGTCCTCGTCGTCGGCACCGGTGAACGCGGCGATCGTGTCCTCCTCGCCGTCCTCGGTGCCGTCCAGGTCCAGTTCGTCGAGTTCGTCGTCCTCCTCGTCGCTGCCCAGCAGCTCGTCGGTCAGCATCGAGCCGTAGGAGCTGCGGGAGGCCATGGCGGCGTTCGACACGAAGTACCGCGGGTCCTCCTCGCCGTCCACGCGGACGACGCCGAACCAGGCGTCCTCCTGCTCGATGAGGGCGACCACCGTGTCGTCGTCGACAGCGGCGGCACGGGCGAGATCGATCAGATCACTCAGGGACTCGACGTCGTCGAGTTCCATGTCGCTCGCTTCCCACCCGTCTTCGGTGCGCGCGAGCAGTGCGGCGAAATACACCGTGACTCTCCCACTGGTCATAGGCGTGCCGGTTGGAGGTCCCCCCGGCCGGAGGTGGGGAGGGTTGGAACGGCTGTCCTGCTCGCCGTTTCGTGCCCCGCCCAATCGGCATCGTGGCAGAAAGCGCGGCTTTGCGAGAGGTCTTCGGCGCTTGCGTCGTCCCGTGCCGTGCGCTCCGCGGGTTGTACGGGGGCTGCCGTGGCGCGCTGCGGAGGCCTCGCGGGGCCCCCGCGATCCCGCCCGCCCGCTCGGCGCGGCGCCTCCCCCGGACGCCGCCGGGGCCGGATTCGCGGGCGGACCGGGCGGTCCGGGCGGCTGGGCGGGGCGGTGCGGGCTGGGCGGGGCGGGCGGCAGGGCCGCAGGGCGGTCGGGGGCGGCAGCAGTTCACCAGCGGAACGTGCGCATGCGCATCTGCTGGCGCATGCGGGCCGCGCGGGCGCGGCGGGGCTGGACGCGGTCGCGCAGGGCCCGCGCCTCCATCAGGTCGCGCAGGAACTGCGCCCTGCGCGCTCTGCGCTGAGCCGGAGTCTCCGGCTGCTGCGGCGCGTCGTTCTCTCGGCTCGGCTGCGTGTCGGGCATCCGCCACCACCCCGGCTGGTCCGGTCGTCCTCCTCCGCCGGCGCGAAGCAGACCCCCCGCACCCCACCTTCCCCCGGATGGGCCGGTTGATGCCACCCCTTCACAGCCCCTTCGCAGCTCAGAAGGGTTGTCACGCGTCGTCCGACAGGGTCGGGACCACCGCCACCGGACCGTGCGCGTGGTGGAGCACCGCGTGCGCCACCGAGCCGATCATCAGGGACCCGACGCTGCGCCGCGGGTGGTGGCGGCCCACCACCACCAGGTCCGCCGACCGGGAGGCCGTCACCAGGCGCTCCGCCGCGTCGCCCGGCACCGCCGCCTGCTCCACCGGCACCTGAGGCCACCGGGCCCGGAAGGGCTGCAGCCGCTCCGTCTGGGAGCGCAGCATCTCCCGCTCCGCCGGCACCGCGTTCCCGTCGTCGGCCAGGCCCTCCGGCGGGATCACCTGGAAGGGGTTGTCCACCACCATCACCGGCGCCGGCGGGATCGCGTACGCCGAGACCACCTGGACGGTGGTCCCCCGTGCGGCCGCCTCCGCGAAGGCGAAGGCCACCACGTCGTCCGCCGTCTCCGCGGCGTGCAGGCCGAGCACCACCCGCCCGGCGGACGGCCCGTCCCCGGCGTCGGCGCTGCGCGCCGCGTGGGGGACCACGACCACCGGGAAGGCCGCCGTGGAGGCCACGGCGCGGCTGTTCGAGCCGAGCAGCAGGGCCGCGAAGCCGCCGCGGCCCCGGGAGCCCATCACCAGCATCAGGGACTCCTCCCCGGTCACCCGCAGGGCCTCGGGCACGGAGCCCTCCAGCGACTCGTACCGCACCTCGGCCGGCAGTTCGGGGGCGCCGGCGAGGATGTCCCGTACGTGCTCGCCGACGGGGTCGGCGTACTCCCGCGGCTGCGAGGGGTCGGCGAGGGAGGAGCGGCGCGCCGCGTACAGCTGGGCGCTGTCGGGCAGCACGTGCGAGACCACCAGGGCGCTGCCGTGCCGGAGCGCCTCGGACCGCGCCCATTCCAGCGCTCTGAGGCTGTGCTCGGACCCGTCGACCGCCACGACCACCGGTGCGTTGCTCATCCGTCCAGCGTGCTGGGCGTCCGGGCGGGTCGCATCCGCAGGAGACCCGCAGCGGATCCGCGGGCGACCCCGCGGGCGACCGCGAGGGCGACGACGCGGGCGACGACGCGGGTTCGGACGCACGGGGGTGCGCGCACCGCGTAGCCTTTTGACCGTGGGTCGCGAAAAAGTGCGGCCGTTTTTGCAGGTCGCAGGTCGAAACCCGGCAGCTGAGCCTTGGAGGATGTTGTGCGTTTGCAGGTCGTCGATCACCCCTTGGTGGCGCACAAACTGACCACCCTGCGCGACAAGCGCACCGACTCCCCCACCTTCCGTCGGCTCGCCGACGAGCTGGTGACCCTCCTCGCGTACGAGGCCACCCGCGACGTGCGCACCGAGCAGGCCGACATCGTCACGCCCGTCGGCCCGACCACCGGCGTGAAGCTCTCGCACCCGCGCCCGCTGGTCGTGCCGATCCTGCGCGCCGGCCTCGGCATGCTGGACGGCATGATGCGGCTGCTGCCGACCGCCGAGGTGGGCTTCATGGGCATGGTCCGCAACGAGGAGACCCTGGAGGCCTCCACGTACGCGACGCGCATGCCGGAGGACCTCTCCGGGCGGCAGGTGTACGTGGTCGACCCGATGCTCGCCACCGGCGGCACGCTCGTCGCGGCGATCCAGGAACTGATCAAGCGCGGCGCCGACGACGTCACCGCCGTGGTGCTGCTGGCCGCGCCCGAGGGCGTCGAGGTCATGGAGCGCGACCTCGCGGGCACCCCGGTGACGGTCGTGACGGCCGCGGTGGACGAGCGGCTCAACGAGCACGGCTACATCGTTCCGGGCCTGGGCGACGCGGGCGACCGCATGTACGGCTCGGCCGAGTAGCGGGACCGAAGACGAACCGGCCGGCCGCCTCTTGGGAGGTGGCCGGCCGGTTCTCGTTCGGTCGGGTCAGCGGGTCAGTGGGTCAGTGCGGTCCACGCGGCGGGTCCGCGGGGCAGAGGGTCGGCGCGTGAGCGCTTTCAGCAGGTCTTGGCGGGCGCGGGCTGCGGGTTGGCCAGCAGGTACAGCTCCTTGTCCGCCGCCTCCTTCGGGCTGAGCTCCGTGAACGCGTCGCCGAGGATCAGGTCGATGTCCGAGCCCTCGCGGGCGTCGGTCTGCTGCGTGTCGCCTTCGAGCTGGGTGCCCAGTACGGAGAAGGCCGCCTTGTCGGTCTTGGGCGAGCCGAGCAGTATCCCCGTCCCGGGGACCTTCTTGTCGAAGTCGGCGGGCGCGTTGCCGACCTTGCCGACGGTGAAGCCGCGCTTCTTCAGCTCGTCGCCGACCGCCTTGGCGAGCCCGGCGCGCGGGGTCGCGTTGTAGACGTTGACCGTGATCTCGCCGGGCTGCGGCAGGGCCGCGGCCGGCTTGGCCGCGGCGGGGCTGGCGGCCGCCGCGGCGCCCGCCCTTGGCTTCGGGGTCGCGCAGTCCTTGCCCGCGGCCTGGTGTTTGCCGCTGCCGCCCGTTCCACGGAACACGTTCATGAGCTGCACGGATCCGTAGCCGAGCAGGGCCAGACCGAGGACTGCTCCGATCACGGTGAGGACGATCCTGCGGCGGCGCCGAGGTGGCCTCATGCGGGGGTAGGCCGCTCCCGTGACGCGGTACTTTCCGCCCATGCCGGGGGGAGTGAGCATGCTCATGGGCGCAGCGTAGTACCGCCCGCCTGCGATGCCCACCAAATGATCTGTTGATAGGGCAAGACCGACCCGAAAGGCGCAATTCTCCCGAACCGGAAACCCAAGGGGGGCCCGGCCCGGAGCCTTCCGCGGCCCCGCCTACGGCGTGTCCCGGCTCAGTAGTCCATTTCGAGGACGCGCGCGTGCAGCACCTGGCGCTGCTGCAGGGCCGCGCGCACGGCGCGGTGCAGTCCGTCCTCCAGGTACAGGTCGCCCTGCCACTTCACGACGTGCGCGAAGAGGTCCCCGTAGAACGTCGAGTCCTCGGCGAGCAGCGTCTCGAGGTCCAGCTGCCCCTTGGTCGTCACCAACTGGTCGAGCCGGACCGGGCGCGGGGCGACGTCCGCCCACTGCCGGGTGGTTTCCCTGCCGTGGTCGGGGTACGGCCGCCCGTTTCCGATGCGCTTGAAGATCACACGGAAAGCCTACCGGGCCGGTGCCTGCGGGCGCAGCCTTGCCAAGCCGGTGCAAAAGTGGCAGGCAGGGCTATTTCGGGAGTGATGTATGAGCCAGAGCACCGACCCCGCGTCCCCGGCCGACCAGATCGCCGCCGGGTACGCCTTCACCGGACCCGCGCTCGAACTGGGTGCACTGCTCTGGGACGGGGCCTGCCTGCCGGACCGCCAGATCCGCATCCCGCTGTCGATGCTGGGCCGCCACGGGCTGGTCGCGGGCGCCACCGGCACCGGCAAGACGAAGACCCTCCAGCTCATCGCCGAGCAGCTGTCGGCGGGCGGCGTCCCGGTGTTCCTCGCCGACATCAAGGGGGACGTGTCGGGGATTTCGGTGCCGGGCACGGCCAACGAGAAGATCGGGGAACGGGCGAAGGAAGTCGGGCAGCAGTGGGAGGCCACCGGATTCCCGAGCGAGTTCTATTCGCTGGGCGGGATCGGACCCGGCATTCCGGTCCGGGCCACCGTGACGAGTTTTGGCCCGGTGCTGATGTCGAAGGTGCTCCAGCTCAACCAGACCCAGGAGCAGTCGCTCGGCCTGATCTTCCACTACGCCGACGCCAAGGGACTGGAGCTGATCGACCTCAAGGACCTGCGGGCGGTCGTCGCCTTCCTCGTCTCCGACCAGGGGAAGGCCGAGCTCAAGGGCATCGGCGGGCTGTCCACGGTGACGGCCGGGGTGATCCTGCGCGCCCTGACCGCCTTCGAGCAGCAGGGCGCCTCGGAGTTCTTCGGCGAGCCGGAATTCGACACCAGCGAATTCCTGCGGACCGCCGCGGACGGGCGCGGGACGGTCTCCGTACTGGAACTCCCGGCGGTCCAGGACAAGCCGCAGCTCTTCTCCACCTTCCTGATGTGGCTGCTGGCCGACCTCTACACCGACCTGCCGGAAGTGGGGGACCTGGAGCGGCCCAAGCTCGTCTTCTTCTTCGACGAGGCCCACCTGCTGTTCAACGGCGCCTCGAAGGCCTTCCTGGAGTCCATCACCCAGACCGTGCGGCTGATCCGCTCCAAGGGCATCGGCGTCTTCTTCGTGACGCAGACCCCCAAGGACGTTCCGGCCGACGTGCTCGCGCAGCTCGGCAACCGCGTGCAGCACGCGCTGCGCGCCTTCACCCCGGACGACGCGAAGGCGCTGAAGGCGACGGTGAAGACCTTCCCGAACTCCGCGTACGACCTTGAGGAGCTGCTGACCCAGCTCGGTACGGGCGAGGCGGTGATCACCGTACTCAGCGAGAAGGGCGCCCCGACCCCGGTCGCGGCGACCCGGCTGCGCGCCCCGCAGTCGCTGATGGGCCCGATCGACGCGGCGGCCCTCGACACGGCGGTGAAGTCCTCGCTCCTCCATGCGCGGTACGCGGAACCGGTCGACCGGGAGTCGGCGTACGAGAAGATCAGCGCCGAGCAGGCCGCGGCCGAGGCGGCGGCGGAGGCGGCCGCGGCCGAGGCGCAGGCCGAGAAGCAGGCCAAGGAGGCGGCCAAGGCGGCGCGCAGCGCGCCGAAGCCGGATCCCTCGCTCGCCCAGCAGGTGGTGGGGAGCGGGCTGTTCCGCTCGCTGGCCCGGTCGATCGGGACCCAGTTGGGGCGGGAGATCTCGCGGTCGATCTTCGGGACGGCGAAGCGGCGCAGGTGAGGCCCCCGACGCTTGGCACGTGACGGATTCCGGCGGCCGGATGCGCCGACGGGGTGCCGCCGGGGGCCGCGGCGCTGACAGACTTCGACCCATGCGGACCGAACTCACCGACACCACGTCCAGCAAGATCGACCGGGCCCTCCTCGACGCCCGCCGGGCCGTCGGCAGCCCCACGATGGGCCTGGTGCTGACGCTCGTCATCGCGACCGACGAGGAGAACGCGTACGACGCCGTCCGCGCGGCCTCGGAGGCCTCGCGCGAACACCCCTGCCGGATCATCGTGGTGATCAAGCGCACCTCGCGCGGCTCGCACAAGCTCCGCCAGACCCGGCTGGACGCCGAGCTGCGCGTCGGCTCGGACGCCGGGACCGGGGAGATCGTGCTGCTGCGCCTGCACGGCGCGCTCACGGAGCAGGCGGGCTCGGTCGTCCTCCCGCTGCTGGTGCCGGACGCGCCGGTGGTGGCCTGGTGGCCGGCCGACGCTCCCGCCGACACGGCGCGGGATCCGCTCGGCGCGCTCGCGCAGCGCCGGATCACCGACGCGGAGGCCACCGCCGACCCGGTGGCGGTGCTGGACCGGCGGGCCGCCTCCTACGCCCCCGGGGACACCGACCTCGCGTGGACCCGGCTGACTCCGTGGCGGGCGCTGCTGGCCGCCGCCGTGGACCAGAAACCGCTGCCGGTGACGGGCGCGGCGGTGGAGAGCGAGGTCGACAACCCGAGCGCCGAGCTGCTGGCGCGCTGGCTGGAGGACCGGCTCGGCGTACCGGTGGAGCGGGTCACCACGGACGGACCCGTGATCACCCGGGTCCGGCTGGCGACCGGGGAGGGCGAGATCACGGTGGACCGCCCCGACGGGGCGCTGGCCACGCTGATCCTGCCGGGCAGCCCCGACCGCAAGGTGGCGCTGAAGATCCGCAGCATGGCCGAGCTGATCTCGGAGGAGCTGCGGCGCCTCGACGCGGACGAGGTCTACGCGTCGGCGCTGCGGAAGCGTCCGGCGCAGGCGCAGGCGCAGGCCCAGGCCCTCGCCCCGGCTGCGTCCTAGCCGCTCTTCTCCGCCTTGGCCGCCTTGGCGGCGGCCTTCATCTCCTGTTTGTGTGCCCGCACCTTCGCCAGGGACTCCGGCCCGGTGATGTCCGCCGCCGAACGGTAGACGTTCGCCGGGCCGTAGCCGCCGGCCGCCTCGCGCCAGCCCTTGGGGCGCACGCCGAGCTGCTTGCCCAGCAGCGCCAGGAAGATCTGGGCCTTCTGCTCGCCGAAGCCGGGCAGCTCCTTGAGTCGCTTCAGCAGCTCCTGCCCGGTGCCCACGCCGCGCCAGATCGCCTCGGCGTCCCCGTCGTAGTGCTCCACCAGGTACGCGCACAGCTGCTGCACCCGCTTCGCCATCGACCCGGGGTAGCGGTGCACGGCCGGCTTCTCGGAGAGCAGCGCGGCGAAGGCCTCGGGGTCGGCGGCGGCGATGGCGTGGGCGTCCAGATCGTCGGCCCCCATCCGCCGGGCGATCGTGTACGGCCCGGAGAACGCCCACTCCATCGGCACCTGCTGGTCGAGCAGCATGCCGACGAGGGCGGCGAGCGGGCTGCGGCCGAGGAGCTCGTCGGCCTCCGGCTGCTGGGCCAGCCGCATCGTGATGTCCATGGATCCAGCCTCCCGCGTGGCTGCCTTCCCCGCGCGGTCGGCGCACCGCGGGCCTAGCGTGAGAACCGCGCAAATCAGACGAAACGACACAGGAGTCGATCGATCATGGCTGAGTTCCCGGAAGGCGCTCCGTGCTGGGTGGACGCGATGTTCAAGGACGTGGAGGGCGCCAAGACCTTCTACTCCGACGTGCTGGGCTGGACGTTCGGCGAGTCGTCCAGCGAGTACGGCAACTACACGCAGGCCTACTCAGACGGCAAGGCGGTGGCCGCCGTCGTCCCGCCGATGCCGGGCGGTGAGGCCCCGTCGCAGTGGTGTCTGTACTTCGCCTCGCCCGACGCGGCGGCGACGGCGGAGAAGATCAAGTCGGCCGGCGGCGAGCTGATGATGGAGCCGATGCAGGTCGGCAGCTTCGGCACGATGGCGATCGCCAAGGAGCCGAGCGGCGCCGTCTTCGGCGTCTGGCAGCCGGGCGAGCACAAGGGCTTCGAGAAGATCGGCGAGCCGGGCGCGTACGCCTGGGCCGAGGTCTTCACCCGTGAGCCGGACAAGGCGGACTCGTTCCTCTCGCAGGTCTTCCCGTACGGGGCCCAGACGATGGAGCCGGGCGACGACCCCGAGATGGCCGGGATGGACTTCAGGATCTACAGCGTGGGCGGCAAGGAGAACCCGGTCCTCGGCCGGATGAAGATGGGCGACGAGTTCCCGCCGGAGATCCCCCCGTACATCCAGGTCTACTTCGGGGTCCCGGACTGCGACGAGGCCGTGGCCAAGGCCAAGAAGCACGGCGGCAAGCTCCACTTCGGCCCGATGGACAGCCCCTTCGGCCGCTTCGCGGCGGTGACGGACCAGCAGGGCGCGGCCTTCGCCGTGATCGACATGTCGAAGACGACGGGCGAGATGCCGAAGATGTCGGACGCGTAGCCGTCCCTCCGGGCCGGTTTACGGACGGCCTGCCGCTCTACCGGTAGAGCGGCAGGCCGTCCGTGGCGACGGTCCATTCGCCGATGGTGACGTCCTCGCCGTACACGAAGTCCTTGCGCGTCGCGTAGCGCGGTCCCGCAGGGGTCCGGTGGATGTCCGACAGAACGGTGCCCGTCCCGGTGCGAGGGTCGAAGATCGCGTAGATGGGGATGCCGAGCAGCGGGTAGTCCCGCATCTTCCCTACCCAGTCGTTGTCCGGGTTGGAACGGGAAACGACCTCGACGGCGGCGATCAGGGTGTGAGGGTCGAAGGAACCCTGGCCCTCCATGTCCGCTTCGGCGATCAGCATGATGTCCGGCAGCCTCAGGATGCCCTGGAGCTCGTCTTCCACGTCCGGAGCCCCGGTGTGGGCCACGAGCTCCTCCGGCATCACCTTCTCCAGACGCTTCCGTAGACGCAGCGCGGTGAGCTCGTGAGGGCTGGACGGAGCCATCATGTCGTGGACGATGCCTTCCTTGGTGATCTCGAACTTGCCGGGAACGGTGTCGTCCAGCGACTGAACGGCCTCCCGCATCGCCTGGTACCAACGGACTGCAGGCTGTACGTCGTCCGGGGCGATGGTCATGGAACTCGCTCCTCGTCTGTGCCCTGGGGTCCGGGTCCGAGTCATCGCCTTCATGCTAGGCCGCATCGCCGGGTCGTGTGGAGGTGCAGCCCTTGCAGGTGCCGGGGGTGGGGCTGCGGAAGGCGAGGTCGCATTTTTCGCAGGTCTGGAAGGGGTGTGGCGGGGCCAAGGGGGTTCTGCGGGGTGGTGGTGGCAGGTGGGGTGGGAGCTGGGCCGTCAGGCGGTGGGCGATCAGGCCCGCCGGGTTGCGGGGATGGTCCGGGAGGTTCGCGGTGAGGGCGTCGGCCACCGCCTGGTGGGTGGCCCCGCGTTCCAGCCAGGCCTCGACGCCGCCCGCGAGGCGCTGGACGTCCCGGGCGCCGAGCAGCAGGCGGGGGTCGGCCCGGCGGAGTTCGGCGAGGAGTTCCTCGGCCAGCTGTCGGCGGGCCGGGTTGTGCGGGTTGCGGGGGGCCGGGAGGGCCGCCGTCGGGGGTGGCGGGGGTGGCGGGGGTGGCGGGGGTGCCGGTTCCGGGGCGGGGGTCGGTGCGGGTCGGGGCGCCGGTTCGGGCTTCGGCTCCGATGGGGTGACGGCCTTCGGGGCGTTGCAGAACACCGTACGGGTGACGATCCGCCCGTCCGGCAGCTTCTCCTGGAGCCGCCGCAGGTACCCGTACGCCTCCAGCTCGCCCAGCGCCTTGGCGATCGCCTTCTCGCCGAGGGGCAGCTGCCCGGCCAGGGCTTTGATGCCGACCGGGGTGCCGCGGGGCACGGACTGGATGTACGAGGCGAGGGCCCGCGCGTTCATCGACAAGTGGGGATGCCGGATCAGGTCGTTGCTGACCACGGTGAAATTGCGGGTCTGCCGGACGTTGGCGTGTTGAACGCCGTACGCGGCACGCGAGGTCGCGTTAGAGTGCTGGAAAGCCATCGGGAAGTTGGATCCTTCTCGTGGTCAGGCCCTCGTCGGGATTGCGAGTCCCGGCGGGGGCCGTCCTGTTGTCTGGGGTGTCGCGGCGAGCATATGCCAGGCAACCGGCATGAAATCCAGCCGAGTTGGGACCTTTCACCCGTGTGAGTGAGCGCCGCTCCGGGGAGGCTGGAGGGGTTGGGCGGGAGTTTCTTTCTCTTGGTTCTTCCAAAGACAAAGCGTCGTGCCGCACCGGGTCGCGCCCGGGCGCGACCCGCCCGCGGGTGCGGCCCGCACGAACGTCCACGACTTTGTCCAACGCTGTCGAGACTGTCCCAACGCGAGCGACGGGTAAGGCGCGTTGAGGAGGTGGGTGCGCATGGGCGTGGACGTGGACGGTGACGGTACGGAAGAGCACAGCTGGTCCGTGGACCCCGAGGACGAACAGGGCGCGGCGGTGGTCGCGGCCCTCGGCCGGCAGATGCGGGCACGGAGGGAAGCGCTGGGGATGCGGGTCGGCGAGCTCGCGGCGGCGATCCAGTACGGCGAGGCCCTGATCTACAAGGTCGAGGGCGGCAAGCGGATCGCCGAGCCGGAGTACTTGGACAAGGTCGACGAGGCGTTGAAGGCCGGGGGCCTGATCCGGGCCATGCGGGAGGATCTGGGGCGGGTTCGATACCCGAAGAAGGTTCGGGAGCTCGCGAGGATGGAGGCCCAAGCTGTCGAGGTCGGTGCCTTCACCATTCAGGGTCTGCATGGGCTTCTGCAGACCGAGGGCTATGCGCGTGCGCTGTTCGAGATGAGGCAGCCCGCCTACTCGCGTGACGAGGTCGAGCGCGGAGTCGCCGGACGCATGGCGCGCATGTCGATCTTCGATCGGGCGCCTGCGCCGACGCTCGGATTCGTCCAGGAAGAGGCAAGCCTTCGACGCCCTATCGGGGGCACAATGGTCATGCGTGGCCAGCTCGAACGCCTATTGGAACTCACCGAGTTGCGGAATGTGACTCTCCAGGTGATGCCGATTGATCGTGAGGCCCATGCGGGAATGGAAGGTCGGATCGAGCTGCTGAAGTTCGCTGACGGTACGGCGGTGGGACGCTCCGAAGGAGCATTCAACGGACGCCCTGTGTCCGACCCGAAGCGGCTCCGGACCCTTGACCTGCGGTATGGCATGCTCCGGGCCCAGGCGCTGACGCCCTGGGAGTCGCGCGCCTTTATCGAGCAACTGCTGGGAGAGACATGATCCACAAGGCCGAGCTGGACTGGTTCAAGAGCAGCTACAGCAGCAGCAGCGACATCAACGACTGTGTCGAAGTGGCGTGGGTCAAGAGCAGCTACAGCAGCGGCCCTGAAGGCGACTCCTGCGTCGAGGTCGCGGCCTGTCCCGAAGCCGTCCGCGTGCGGGATTCCAAGGTGCTCGACGGGCCACAGCTGGCGCTCACGCCGCGGGCCTGGGCCGGCTTCGTCTCGTACGCGCGGCGTCAGCCCTCGTTGTAGGCGGCGTGTGAGGTCGCTTGGTAGCAGCGGGAGTTGACGGTGAAGTCGAGCGTCGGCTCCAGCGTCGCGGTGTGGGCGGCGACCTTCACGGAGAAGTGTTCGGCTTCGTTCGAGGCCTGGATCTCGTCGGGGCCGTCCTTCTTGATCTTCCAGCCGTTCCCGCCCAGCACATTCCGCAGGTTCCGCATGCCGGCGTCGTACTGGTCGCTGGTCATGCCGCCCACCGACCAGCGGTGCTCCAGGGCGTACAGGTCCTTGCCGTACTCGTCGCAGACCACGAGGCTCATGCCCGTGCGGGGCTCGGTGACCTTGCCCTTGACCCCGGCCATCTCCAGCAGGCGGCCGGAGACCTCCCGCGTCTTCGCGCGCGCCGGGTCGGGATCCATCCGCTCCGGCGTGTAGGGGAGCTCCATGATGTTCGAGCACCCCACGGACAGCGCCAGCAGCGACGCGAAGACGGCCGTGACGAGAGGCCCCGTACGGCATGCCCGTGTCGGGTGTTGTCTCTCCGCGATTCGTCGCATCCGGCCCGTCCCCCCTGGTGGTCCCCGGCCCTGACCGTACCCGGCGGCCCGGGCGCATCCCCTCCCCCTCCCCGTGGGCCCGGCTTTCGCCGCCCGGGCAAGCGGAGGATCGTGGGGAGTGGAAGGGAGGCGCGTCATGCGCAAGGTCATGGACTGCAGGGAGTACCCCAGCGAGATCGGGTGCACCCTGACCATCACGGGTGAGGAAGACGAGGTCATGGGGGCGGCCGTCCAGCACGCCGTCGCCGTGCACGGTGAAGAGGACACCCAGGAGTTCCGCGACGCGCTGCGCGGCATGCTGAAGCCCGAGGTGCCCCAGAACGCCTGAAAACCGCAGGGGCGAGCCGCACGAGTGGTTCCGGCTGGCGGATGCGATGGGTCGAACGCACGCCGGGGCCGGGGTGTCTACGGTCGATCTTGTGCGGTTCGCCCGGACCGCGGGAAGCCACTACCGAAGAGGTCGGACATCCCCATGAGCCTGAGCATCCGCAACCAGATCGCCGGCACCGTCACCGCCGTGACCACCGGCGAGGCCATGGCCACGGTCAAGGTCCGTCTGGAAGGCGGGCAGGACATCACCGCCGCCATCACCGCCGACGCCGTCAAGGACCTCGGCATCGCCGAGGGGTCCTCGGTCAAGGCGCTCGTCAAGGCCACGGAGGTGGCGCTGGCCACCGGCGCCGTCGACGGCATCAGCATCCGCAACCAGCTGGCCGGCACCGTCTCCGACGTCGCCACCGGTGGTGCCATGGCCTCCGTCAAGGTGGACGTGAACGGGGGCGGGTTGACCGCCGCCATCACCAAGGACGCCGTCGAGGCGCTCGGCCTGGCCGCCGGGTCCTCCGTCGTGGCGCTGATCAAGTCCACCGAGATCTCGCTCGCGACCGCCTGATCCCAAAGACACCCCCTAGAGCCCGAGGCTCGGCGGCGAGAGCGAGCCGAACCACACGTGCGTGACGGCGCTGACGTAGCGCGCCCCGCACCGGTCCGTCGGGACCACCAGCTGCGCGCCCGCCTCGTCGAGGTCCTCCCCGTCGAGGCGGGTCGCCAGCATTACCGGGCTGCCGCCGAAGTCCGCGTCGAGCTCGGCCCAGGACAGGACGGTGTGGTGCCCGTCCCCGCCGCTGACCGCCAGCAGGAAGCGGCTGCGGTCCTTGCGCCGCCGGGCGTCGAAGGACGGCCCGGCGTCCGCGACCACGTCACGGAGCAGGGCGCCTTCGAAGACATGGTGCTGCGGACCGTTCGTCGCGCAGTCGAAGGTGACCTCGGCCCGGTGCTGTACCCAGTCCCGCAGGTCCGCGACGCTCAGCGTCGCCGGGTGGTCCAGATCTCCGTGCAGCATGAGTTTGGCCATGGGGCGATTGTGCCCGGGGCCCGTCATTCCGGAACCTCATCTGCAAGGTTGATGGCTTGATACAACCCGCAGATGTGGCTTCATCGTGTGTTCTGCCCTTGCAGGTCCTGCAACCTCTGGTTCACCTTCCGCCAGACGATGTCGCGTGTCACCGGCAGCTCCGTGAACCGCACCCCGGTCGCGTCCCGCAGCGCGTTCGCGAACGCCGGGGCCACCGGGTTGAAGGGGCTCTCGCTCATCGACTTCGCGCCCAGCGGGCCGATCGCGTCCGAGGTCTCCATGAAGTGCACCTCCGTGCGCGGGACGTCCGCGTACTGCGGGAGCCGGTAGCGGCGGAACGCCGCCGTGGTCACCTCCCCGCGCTCGTCCACCCGTACGGTCTCGAACAGCGTCGCGCCCAGCGCCTGGGCGACGCCGCCCTCCACCTGGCCGCGGCACTGCATCGGGTTCATGACCTTGCCCGCGTCGGCGGCGTGGACGGACCGGAGGATCTTCATCTCCCCCGTGTCCGGGTCCACGGCGAGGCGGAACCACTGCGCGTTGAAGGCCACCGAGCGCGGGGAGCCGCTCCAGTGGCCGTCCGCCGCCATCTCCTCCAGCCTGCCCTTGTCGTACGCGGCCTCGTACAGCTCCTTCAGCGTGACGATCCGGCCCGCGCAGTCGAAGGACTCGGCCGACAGCCTGCACAGGTGCCGGGCCACGCCCGTGTGCCGGGCCGCGAAGGTCTGCAGTCGCTCCGCGAGCGAATTGGCCGCCAGCATCACGGCCTTGCCCGCCACCACCGTGCCGGCCGAGCCGAAGGCGCCGGTGTCGTGGCGGACCACGTCCGTGTCGGACTGGCGCACGGCGATCCGGTCGACCGTGGTGTTCAGCGCGCCCGCGGTGATCTGTTTGTGGACGGTGGTCGTGCCGTTGCCGAACTCCGCCGTGCCGACGGCGATGTCGTACGTACCGTCGCGCAGCAGCGAGACCCGGGCGTCGGCGAAGTGGCCGCCCGGCGGACCGGTCGCGATCATGGCGACGGCCGATCCCGTACCGGTGAGCCAGCCCTCCGGGACGTCCTCGTGGCTGCGGTCCTCGGCGATGGCCCCCCGGACCACGTCCATGCACTGCTTCATCCCGTACGAGGCGATGAACAGGTCCTCTTCGTGGCCGATCGGGGTCACCATGTGGTCGCCGGCGCCGATGACGTTCTTCTCGCGCAGTTCGAGCGGGTCCATGCCGAGCCTGATGGCCAGCTCGTCCATCACCGATTCGAGGGCGAACAGGACCTGGCCCAGGCCGTAGCCGCGGAAGGCGCCGGCCGGCACCCCGTTGGTGTAGACGGAGTACGCCTCCACCTCCTTGTTCGGCGCCTTGTAGACGGCGAAGGACTCGCCGACGCTGTGGAACATGACGGCCGGGCCGTGGTTGCCGTAGGCGCCCGTGTTGGCGAGCACGCGGATGCGCAGGGCGGTGAGGGTGCCGTCGGCCTTGGCGCCGATCTTGATGGTGATCTTGAAGGGGTGGCGGGTGGTGGCACCGTGGAACTGCTCGGCCCGGGTGAATTCGAGTTTCACCGGCCGCCGCAGCTTCAGGGCGGCGAGGACCACGATGTCCTCCGTCAGCATCTCCTGCTTGCCGCCGAACCCGCCGCCCACGCGGCCCGCGACGACGCGGACCTCGTCCTCGTTCAGGTCGTAGAGCGCGCACAGCGCCCGCCGGGTCAGGAACGGGGCCTGGGTGGAGGAGCGGACGGTGATGCGCTCGCCGTCGCCCTCCTCCTTGGGTTCGAAGTACGCCACGCTGCCGTGGGTCTCCAGGCTGGCGTGCTGCACGCGCTGGGTCTGGAAGGTCTCCTCATGGACGACGTCGGCCTCCGCGTACCCCTGCTCCATGTCGCCGACCGTGTTGTGGACCTCGCCGCACACGTTGTTCTCGGCGCGGAAGATCCCGGACTCGGGGCCCTTGGGGTGGATGACGGGGGCGCCCGGAAGCATGGCCTCCTCCGGGTCGATCACGTACGGGAGCTCCTCGTACGTGACCACCACGCGGCGGCAGCCCTCCTCGGCGGCCTGCTCGCTGTCGGCGACGACGGCCGCCACGCGCTGGCCGACGAAGCGGACCACGTCGTCCAGGACGCGGGTGTCCATCGGGTCCTCGGTCGGGTGCTCGTGCCGGGCGGAGGAGTACAGGTGGTCGGGGGCGTCGTGGTGGGTGAGGACGGCGTGCACGCCCGGGACCTGGAGGGCGTCGCGGATGTCGATGTCGACGATGCGGGCGTGCGGGTGCGGGGAACGCAGCAGCTTCATGTGGAGCAGCCCGGGCACCTCGACGTCGAAGGTGTAGCGGGCGGTGCCGGTGACCACGAGCGGGCCGGCCGGGGCGCCGAGGCTCTTCCCGACGGCCGCGCCCTGTTCCGGGGTTTCGGTGTGCTTCACCCCGCGTACGGCGTCCTCGATGGCGCGGTAGCCCGTACAGCGGCAGATGTTGCCCTTGAGGGCGCGCGGGAGGTCCTGGAGCTTGCCGTCGTCGTGGGCGGTGCCCTCCTCGGCCTGGAGGGCGGCAGTGGTCATCAGGAAGCCGGCCGTGCAGAAGCCGCACTGGAAGCCCTGTGCGTCGAGGAACTGCTGCTGCGCCGGGTGGAGTTCGCCGCCCGGCTTGGCGAGCCCCTCGACCGTGGTCACGGAGCGGCCCTCGGCGCGGACGGCCGGGTAGAGGCAGCTGTGCACGGGCTGCCCGTCGACGTGGACGGTGCAGGCCCCGCAGTCGCCCTGGTCGCAGCCCTTCTTCACGCCGAACCAGCCGCGCTCGCGCAGGTAGGTGCGCAGGCACTGGCCGGCGCGGGGCTCGGTGTCGAAGCGCTCCTTGTTGATCTGGATCTCGTAGCTCATCGGGAAACCTCCTCCTGCGGCGGCGCCGACGTGAGTTCGCGGCGGATCTCCTCGGCCAGGCGAAGGGCCATGTGGCGCCGCCAGTCGGGCAGTCCGTGGATGTCGTCGAACCACTCGTCCGCACGGACCGCGGTGTCGATCGCCCCGCGCAGCTCGGCGGCGGTGGGCGGCAGCGCGAACCAGAAGCGGAAGGGGCGGGTGGTGGCGGCGCTGACCGTGAGGGCGAAGGACCCGTCCTGGGGGTCGCGGGTGCCGATGACCAGGGCGCCGGAGCGGCCGAGCCCGTAGAGGGAGGCCTGCCGGAAGGCCGTGCGGCAGGTCAGGGAGCGGGCCGGGACGCGTATGGAGCGCAGCAGGTCGCCCTCGCGCAGGTCCTTGACCCCGGCGCCGAGGATGAAGTCGGTGACGGGCAGGCGGCGGGTGGCGCCGTCTTGGCCCTGGAGGAGGACGGTGGCGTCGAGGCCGGCGGCCAGCGAGATGACCGGGCCGGCCGGCAGGCCGTTGCAGAGGTTCCCGCCGACGGTGGCCATGTTCCAGATCTTGAAGCTGGCGAGGAAGGCCCGGCAGCACTGCTCGATCAGCGGCGCCGCGGTCGCCGGCAGGAACCGGCCGAACCGGGACAGCTCGGTGATGGTGCAGGTGGCGGCGATGTCGAGAGCGCCGTCGGGCTGCCAGGACAGGGGCGGCCAGCCCATGCGCGAGAGGTCGACCAGGCGGCGGATGTGGGGCTGGGGCTCGGAGAAGAGGTACGTCCCGCCACCGAGCCAGGCGTCGCCGGGGCGCCAGGGTCCGCGGCGGCGTGCGTCGCGCACGTCGAGCACGGTGTTGAGATCCAAGGTGAGCCACCCCCTCCACTCGGGACACCCGGGAAACCGAGCGTTTCCAGTCAGTGAACCAACGGGTACCGGCCCCGGACGACTGTGGCCGAGCACGGAAACCGCTGGACTCCGGGCGGTTCGCCCTGGAGGATCAACCAAGAGGCTGACCGAGCTCTTGCCCTTGCATTTACGATGGTGTTTCTCGTATTCGCCTCGCGAATGTGGGCTGCCGCCCGCCGCAAGGAGCCCCGCATGCACGTCCTCGACCTGCTTCAGTCCGACAACCTCGGCCTCACCCTGCTCTGGGGCGAGGACGCCCTTCTCGGCCAGGAGGTCAGCGGGGTCACCGCCACCGACCTGGAGGACCCGCGCCGCTTCCTGGGTCCCGGCGAGCTCGTGCTCAGCGGCCTGGTGTGGTGGACCGACGGCGACGTGGTGAAGGCGGATCGTTTCGTCTCCGCCCTCGCCGAGGCCGGGGCCACCGCCCTCCTCGCCGGGGAGGAGACCCACGGCCGGGTCCCCGACGAGCTGGTGGCCGCCTGCCGCGCCCACCGCGTGCCGCTCGTGGCCGTGCCCGCGCAGACCAGCTTCCGCGCGGTCACCGAGGCGGTCTACCTGCGCCAGTGGGGCGACCTCAGCCGCCGCCCGAACCGGCTCTTCGCGCTGCCCGAGAACGTGCGCGCCGAGCTCAGCCGCCTCCTCGAAGGCGGTGCGGGCCCCGCCGAGCTGCTGGACCGGGCATGCGCGCACCTGGGCAAGGTCGCCTGCTACCTGCTGACCGCGAGCGGCCGCACCGTCGCCCGCACCCCGTCCGCGCCCGCGATCCCGGCGCAGCGGGCGGGCGGCGGCGCGCTGCGCGAGGGGCTCTCGCTGCGCATCGAGTCCGAGGGCACCCCGTACGACGCCTGGCTGCTGCACATGCCGGACGCGGACGCCGCGCCCCCGCGCGTGCTCCACGAGATCGCCGAGGTCTTCGCCCAGTACCGCGACGGCCGGGCCCGCCGCGCCGACGCGGTGCGCGCCGCCGGCCGGGAGCTGGCCGTACTCCTCGAGACGGCGGAGCAGGCCGCGGATCCGGGAGCCCTGGAGGAGGCGCTGGCCGCGGCCGGACTCCCGGCGGGGGGCCCGTACCGGGTGCTCACGGCGACGGACGGCGACGCCCTGGCCGAGGCGCTGGCCCACCTGGAGGAAGTCCCGTACGCGGTGGGGCGCTCGGTCGCGGTCCTGTACGAGGACCGGGACGCGGCGGTCGACGTCCCGGGGCTGCTCCGCCCGGTCTGGGGGCTGATCCGGGCGTGCGGCGGCCCGGAGGCCGATCTGCGGCTCGGCGCGGGTGCGCGGGCTGCGGGCGCCGAGGCACTACGCGCGTCGATGCAGCAGGCCCGCTTCGCCCTGACGGCGACGGACGAGAGCGCTCCGGTCCGCGCGGTGGAGCAACTGGACACCCTGTCCGCGCTGTTGTCCGGGGTTCCGCAGGAGGTCCGGTCGGTCTACGCGACACGGACGCTCGGGGCGCTGGGGGACGGGATGCTGCGCGAGACGCTGGAGGTGTTCCTGGCCAACAACTGCTCGTGGACGCGCACCGCCGAGGCCTTGCACCTGCACGTCAACACGGTGCACTACCGGATCGAGCGGGTGGAGTCCCTGACGGGCCGTGACCTGTCCCGGCTGGACCACAAGCTGGACCTCTACGCGGCGCTGCGCTGCGTCTGACGGCGGCCGGCTCGTCTCACGGGACGTCGACGTACACCTCGGTCGACTTCACCCGCGCGGTGACGCAGACCCCGACCGCGATCCCGAGCTCCTCGACCGACTCCCGCGTCACCACGGACACCACCCGGTGCGGGCCCGACTGGATCTCCACCTGGGCGGCCACGTCGTCGAGCCGCACCGCGGTGACGATCCCGACGAAGGAGTTCCGTACGGAGGTGGCCGTTCCGTTGCCCGCGGGCGGCTGCGGCCGCGGCTCACCGGCACGGGCCTTGGCGAAGGCGGCGAGGGTCACCCCGTCGAAGGAGCGCGCCCCGTCGGCGCCGCGGCGCACGGGAAGCCGGCCCCCGTCGGCCCAGCGGCGGACGGTTTCGGCGCTCACGCCCAGCAGCCCGGCGGCCTGCCCGATGGAGTACGACGGCACGCCCGCACCCTACCCCCCTGCCGGGCGGCGGCTCCCGACCGGCCGCCCGGCGGCCGGAGTTGCTCAGCGCGCCTCGGCCTTGGCCTGCACGGCGGCGACGTAGCGGACGGTGAAGAGCATCGGGACGACGAACCCGGCGGCCTGGACGAGCGTGGCGGACGGCGAGTGGCCGTGGCCGGCGTGGGCGAGGGCGGCGAGCGCGCCTGCGGTCACGGCGAAGGCCGCGGTCCACACTCCGGTGATGACGGCGTTGATCCGGATGAACGGCCGCAGGCCCCAGACCTCGCGGGGGGTGCTGCGCTTGGCGATGCCCAGGGTGAACGGCTTGCCCACGAGCAGCGAGACCCCGGCGACGAGGGCCAGGGTGGCCGAGGAGAGGGCCGCCGAGTAGTCGTGCACGCCCGAGTGCGGGTCGGCGAAGGCGACGGCCGTCAGGGCCGCGAAGAAGACCGCGGAGCCGATCTCGATGATCAGCGCGTCGAAGCCGGCCCCGGTCCGGCGCTGCTGGACGGTCACCGCCACCGCCGCGACGAGACCGGCGAGCGCGGCCCACTGCCACTGGCCGGACGGAAGCACCGCGAAGACGATCCACGGAAGGAAGGTGCGTACGTACGACATCGGAAACCCCCGGGCTGACAGCTGACGTTCCTGTTCTGACATGTCGAAAGTAGATGTTCCACAAGTGACATGTCAAGGATGGAAGGTAGGGTGAGGGGCATGAGCCTTCGACACGCCCTTCTCGGACTCCTGTCAGAGCGCCCGGCCAGCGGATACGACCTGCTGAAGCGCTTCGAGACCTCGCTGGCCAACGTGTGGCCCGCCACCCAGAGCCAGATGTACACGGAGCTGTCCAAGCTCGCCGACGCCGGGATGATCAGCGTCTCGGCGGAGGGCCCGCGCGGGCGCAAGGAGTACACCCTCACCGACGAGGGGCTGGCCGAGCTGCGCCACTGGCTGACCGGGACCAGGCCGCAGCGCAACACGCGCAGCGACGTCCTGCTGAGGGTCTTCTTCCTCGGCGTGCTCACGCCCGAGCAGGCGCGGGGCTATCTGACCGAGCTGATGGAGATGTCCGAGCAGGAGTACGAGGGCCTGCGGCAGCTGGAGGCGTCCATCGACTGGGGCGACGACCCCCTCTCGGCCCACGGCAGGATCGCCCTGGAGTACGGCCTGCGGTTCAACGCCATGCGCCGGGAGTGGGCGCAGTGGGCGGCCGGGCAGATCGGCCGGGCCGCGTCCGGCTAGGCCGCGTGCGGCCGGGTCGCGTGCGGCCGGTCAGGGCGTGGCGCCGTCCGTCCGGTCCGCGTTCCAGGCGCGGAGCTTCTCCGGATTGCGGACCGCCCAGATGCGGGTGATGCGGTCGGCGGTCAGTTCGAACGCCGCCACGCTCACGGTGGTGCCCGCGTACCGGGCCACCAGGCCCGGCCGGCCGTTGACCGTCCGCTCCAGGAGCGTCGGCCCGGGGCCCTTGGCGGCCATGTGGATCAGGTACTGGGCGATGCGCTCGGCGCCCACCACCGGGCGGAGCGCGGCGCCGGCCAGTCCGCCGCCGTCGGCGGTCATCGTGGCGTCGGGGTCGAGGAGGCCGACGAGGGCCTCGATGTCCCCGGCCTCCCACGCCTCCTTGAAACGCCGCACCAGGCCCGCCTGACCGGCCTGACCGGCCGTCGTGGCCGCGGTCGCGGGGGCCCGTGCGGCGCGGACGCGCCGGCGGGCGGAGGTCGCCAGCTGCCGGCAGGCCGCCGGTGACCGGGCGACGATCCCGGCGATCTCGGCGAAGGGGTACCGGAAGACGTCGTGCAGGACGAACGCCACGCGCTCGGCCGGTGTCATCGACTCCAGTACGACGAGGAAGGCCATGTTCACCGACTCGTCCATGGCGACCCGGTCGGCGGGGTCGGCCGGCCCGTCGCTCCACTCCGTACCGCCGGGCAGCGGCTCCGGTATCCACGCGCCGACGTAGCGCTCGCGGCGGACGCGTGCGGAGCCGAGCAGATCCAGGCAGATGCGGCCGGCCACCGTCGTCAGCCAGGCGCCGGGTGACTCGACGGCCCCCTGCTGTTGCGGGGACATCGCGTACCAGCGGGCGTAGGCCTCCTGCACGGCGTCCTCGGCCTCGGTCAGCGAACCGAGCAGCCGGTAGGCGACGGCGATCAGACGGCGCCGCTCGCCGAAGACCGCGCGCGGATCCGTCTCGGAGGTGCTCACGTCGGCGACCGCTCCCCGTTTCCTCGTTCGCCTCACATTTCGCGGGCCCACGTCGTCGGACTGTCGAGACAGTACCGAGCCACCGCCGCGAGGCAGAAGAGGGGACCGCACCATGGCCACCCGCACGACTCGAGACCGCACGACCCGGGACCGCCTGACCCGGGACCGCACGACCCGGGACCGCACGACCCGGGACCGCACGACCGCGGAACGGCGCACCGGCACTTTCCTGCGGGTCGCGATCGCCCTGCAGACCCTGGCCGTCTTCTTCCAGGCGGCCACCGCCGGACTGCTGCTGTCCACGTCCTACGGCGAGACGCTGCACGGAGTCGGAGCGCGTGTGATGTACGGCGCATCGATGCTGTACGTGCTCGCCGCGATCCTGGCCTGGCGCCCGGGCGGCGGAACCCCCCGCCCCATCCTCTACGCGTCCGGCTTCCTGGTCCTCGCCTCGGTGCAGGTGGTGCTGGGCATCGCGCACATACCGTCGCTCCATGTACCGCTGGGCGTCCTGATGTTCGGCCTGAGCGTGCTCGCACTGGGCCGGGGAACGTCGAAGGGCCCCACCGCGAACGGTGGGGCCCAACCACAGGAGTCCGGCCCCTGACTACGCTCTGCGCCAGGCGCCGAGCAGCTCTTCGGGTCCGTACGCCGCCTGGAGCCCGAGCCCGGAACATGTGGTCCCGTTGCGGGAGACCGCCACAAGCGGTACCGGCTCGTCGGTGATCGCGGCCCGGTGCTTCTGCAACGCGGCCAGGTCGTGGCCGTCGAACGCGGAGTTCTCCAGCCACTTGACCGAACCGAGGAAGAGCAACTCCTTGGCCACCGGCTGCCGGTCGGCGCCCACCAGGTCGATTTCGACGTCGTTGCTGCGGGTCCAGTACCCGCCGATCGCGGGGGCGGCGGGCAGGAGGTCGTCCGGCAGGAGGCGGGCGAGGGATTCCCGGACGAGGGGTTCGACGGCACGCCCCCGCCAGCTCGTCCACTGCTCCTGGATCCGGCTCAGAGCGAGGTCACCCCGCATCCGCTCGATCTCCGCCATGTGCGGATCCAGGAACGCGAGCCAGAAACGGAGGTAGGGATCGGCCACGCGGTAGCGGCGTTCCTTCGACGGTCTCAGCGAGAGGGGCAACTCGGCTGCCACCACCCGTTTCTCGGTCAAGACGTCGGTGGCTCGGGTGAGAGTGGTGTGGGCGATACCGCCCGCCGCGCGAGCGATGTTGGTGAAGGTTCTTTCCCCGCTTCCGATGGCCCGCAGGACTTCCCGGCTCATCGCCTGTGGTGGAAACTCCGCGGCCAGCGACCGCTCGGCGGAGACCAGCAGTGCCGAGATCGGGTTGTCGAGTGAGTCGCGGAGGAACTCCCAGACGTCGGCGCCGGGCCGCCACTCTGCGCAGATCAGCGGAAGTCCGCCCGTGATCAGGGCGGCGTCGAAGGCGGCCGCCGGCTCAAGACCGAGCATCTCGCCGATGTCGGCCGGGTTCAGCGGCCCCACGACCATTTCCCGGCCCCGCTGGTGGAAGGGCCGGTCGTAGCTGTTCAGCGCCTCCATCATCGACAGGTCGGACCCGACCAGGAGGAGGAGCACGGGTTTGCGGCTGAGCAGGCGGTCCCATGCCCGCTGGAGCATGCCCTCGAAGGCGTCGATGCGGCCCATGAGGTACGGAACCTCGTCCATGACGACCACGCTCGGGCTGTCGTCGGGAAGGATCTCCGCGAGCAGCCTGAATGCCGCATTCCACTGCTCTGGAGTCTCCTCCGAGAACAGTTCCCGCTCTTGCAGGGTGGATCTGGCGACGGCGTCGAGCAACTCCGTCAGCTCGTCCTCCGCCGTGCCGCCCGCCGCTGTGAAGAACAGATACGGAACCTCGGTGCGTCGGAGAAATTCTTCGACGAGGCTGGACTTGCCGACCCGTCGTCGTCCACGCATGAGGATGCACTGCCCCGGTTTCACCGACCCGACGGCATCGTGAACCGACTGCAACGCGTTGCCGAGCACGTTCAGCTCGCGGTCCCGGCCGATGAAACGCCGCACGATGAATCTCCAGCCCGTGATGGTATCGACAGAGATAGTATCGCCACCGATACTATTCCCCCTTATTCGGGTGCGACGCTCATCACGCCGTGGATGCGGGAGAGGGTGAAAACGCGCTCGGCGTCCCGAAGGTGGCACCAGGCTTCGAGGTAGGGCGGATCGAGGTCGAGGCGACTGACGGTGCGCACGGTCCGGTTGCCCGAGGTTGCGACGTACTCGACCGTGATGGCCTGACCGGCGTCGATGGCATGGGCGAGCTGGCGGACGTCGCTGTACGGAAGGCGTTTCGCCCATCCCGCGACGATCTCCTCGGTCTCCGTGGCGAAGGGCGCTCCGGCGTCGGGTGGCGCCGGTTCGGGAGCGGGCGGAGCCGCCAGCAACCGGATCGCCAAGGTGCTCGGGTCGAAGGCGGCGGATTCCTTCGCCGTGCTCGTGGGGATCCGGCCGCCACTGCTCGCTCTGGAGTCGCGCGGAGCCGGAACGGCAGCGCCAGCCCGCCGAGGCCGGGCCTCTTCGATGCGGACCGTGCCCTCGGCTGTCTCGGCGACGGGGGCGTATCCCTCGGCCCGGAGCGCGGCGAGGGTCGTGTCGAGCGGGCTGCGGCTGATCAGCACCGTCGGCGCCAGCTGTCGTAGTCCGAGCTTGGCGAGCCTGCGGTGGGCAGCGAGTTCGGCCAGGAGTGCGGGCTCGTCGCCGTGGAGGACGCAGGAGGCGGGGGCGATGCGTGCACGCCCGTGGCCTCGTGCGGTATCGGCGATCAGGTACGACAGCGGCTGTGGCAGTGGCCCGACGGCGACAGCGGCCAGGTCGGCCGTGATGTCCTCGCGGGTTCGGCCGGCGTCCAAAGCCCGGCGGACGCTGCCGGCACTGAACCGCCACACCGACGCCGTGCCACTGGTCTCCCGGCCCGCGACGGAGTCCAGGAGCGCGGCCAGCCGCGCGGACGGTGTGCCGGTGACGACGGCGGTGAGGTCGGCGCCGATCCGGGCCGTCGCGGTGGCCGAGGGCAGCAGCCGCCGGCACTCGATTCCCAGCCCCTCCACGTCACCGGTCCGCAGGTGGATGCCGATGGCGGACAGGGCGCCTCGCGCGAGTACGCCGAGGAGTTCGGCCTCGCGGATCACGGTGGCGAACGGCGGTCCGTCCGGCGACGAGTCGGCGAGGGGGCGGTACCAGGCGATCAGCGGCCCCAGATCCGACGCGACCCGCACGCCCTGCCCTGCCGGGAGCCGCGCGGCTGCGGCCAACAGCCCGTGGCGGGCCTGCACACAGCCGTTGCAGGGCGGTGCGGCGGAGAGTGCGGCGAGCGCCTTGTCGTCCTCGTCGCGCGCCTGGGTGGGGGTGAGATGCAGGTTCCGCCATGCCTGGAGCAGTACGGCGAACTGCTCCGGGGGTTCCTGTTCCGCCCAGGCGTCGTAAGCCTCGGTGGGGGCCACGCGATCGCCGTCCCGGGCCAGCAGTCCGGCGGCAAACGCGGTCTCCAGGGTGAGGCGTACGACGGCCTCGTCGGCCTGGGCCGCCTTGCCGATCCGGGCCAGTTCACGCGCACCGATGCCGCCGGACTTCAGCCGGGCCGGCGCGGTCGTCGAGCAGGCCGACAGGACCGAGGCGGCGTGGGTGGCGAACGCCGCGGCCGCGGCCGACGCCTCGCGGTCCACCTCCGCCGGGGTGGCGGACGCCGATCGCGCGGAAGGCGGGACAGGTTGGAACGGCGCGTGCCAGCCGGGCCCGCGCAGCGCGACCGCCACCTCGGCAGGCATACGGGCAGGGCCGTAGCGGTGGCGGTCCTGGATCAGGAGTCCCCGCTCAAGTGCCCACCGGGCGCCCGGTTCGAGATCGGGGCCCGGGCTCCCGAGCATGATGAACCGCGCGGGCCCCGCCGGCCCAGCTCCCGCTCTGCCTTCGAGCAGCTTCCGGGCCGCCGCAGGGGCCTTGGCGACCACGGAGGCAATCCGCTCCGGGTCGCTGTGGTGTTCCACCAGCGCGGCCAGCCGCTGCGACTTGCCGCCCGGCGGCTTGACGCCCAGTGCCGCCAGCATGCCGCGCAGTTCGTCGGAGGTCGTGCCCGCGAGCAGTTCCTCCAGCGGGGCATCCAGTCCCAGAGGCGCGTCCCACGCCTGCCGCAGCGGGCCGGCCATGCGGAGCTTCCCCGCGCCGTCCGGCCAGACCAGAGCCCGATCGGCCAAAGCCTCCAGCACGGCCTCCAGTTCGCGGGTGGTGTCGTCGTCCGCAACTCCCAGCAGATCTGCCAGGGCATCGCGCGACGCGGGCGCACGCAGCGCTGCCAGCGCTTCGGCGACCTGGAGATGCGGCAGCGCGAGCCGCGGCAGGGCAAGCGCCACCGAACCCGGGCGCTGAAGACGGTCGGCCAGCTCCCCCACCGAGCGCGGCTCCGGAGGGGACGCGGCGTCCTTCCGCGTCCCGAGCACGCGTGCCAGATGAGAGGCCTCGAGGCTGCCCAGCCATGCGGCCAGTGTTGATCGGGACTTCATACGGGGGTGCACCTCGTCAGACCAGGGACCGTCGCAGCGGGGGCCGGAGCCCCGGCACCGGGTTCAAGGATGGCGAATCCACGTGAGCCGCGGGTGCCGCATGAGGGCAGGTACCCGCTTGGTGGGCGTTCACGGGCTGTGAGCGGCCTCATTGCGGTGCGACAGGGGCGCCCGTTCGCCGAAATGTCCGAAATCGCACTTCTAAACGCAACCAGAAGTGCAACCAGAGCATGCCGAAGACCCCGGCCGCTGGAGCGGTCCGGGGTCTTCGTTCGCCTGTTCAGGCGACTGCGGAGGATACGAGATTCGAACTCGTGAGGGGTTGCCCCCAACACGCTTTCCAAGCGTGCGCCCTAGGCCACTAGGCGAATCCTCCGCCGCAAACAATACAAGACGTTGAGGGGTGCTCGCGAACGTGATCGCCCGCGGGGGATCCGGGCGGCGACCTGGGCGGGTTCCGCGTCGGGTCCGCATCGGGTCCGCGCCGGGTTCCGGTCGGGGGCAGGGTCGATTCCGGGGGCTTTCATCCGCTAGGGTGGGGCCCAGCCCCTCACGTGGCGCTATCTCACCCAACTCCCCCAGGGCCGGAAGGCAGCAAGGGTAAGTGGGCTCTGGCGGGTGCGTGGGGGGCGCTTTGCGTTCCGGGGCGGCCCGCGGGGCCTTCGGCGGGACGTCTTTGTCGGTGGGCCCGGATAACCTCGTAGACGTGTCGTCCCTTGCGCTGTACCGCCGCTACCGCCCCGAGTCGTTCGCCGAGGTCATCGGGCAGGAGCATGTCACTGTCCCCCTGATGCAGGCCCTGCGGAACAACCGGGTCAATCACGCGTACCTGTTCAGTGGTCCGCGAGGCTGCGGCAAGACCACCAGCGCGCGCATCCTGGCGCGCTGTCTGAACTGTGAGCAGGGTCCCACTCCCGAGCCCTGCGGCACATGCCAGTCCTGCAAGGACCTGGCGCGCAACGGGCCGGGGTCGATCGACGTCATCGAGATCGACGCGGCCTCGCACGGTGGCGTGGACGACGCCCGTGACCTGCGGGAGAAGGCCTTCTTCGGGCCCGCCTCCAGCCGCTACAAGATCTACATCATCGACGAGGCGCACATGGTCACCTCGGCGGGCTTCAACGCCCTGCTGAAGGTGGTCGAGGAGCCGCCGGAGCACCTCAAGTTCATCTTCGCGACGACCGAGCCCGAGAAGGTCATCGGGACCATCCGGTCCCGTACGCACCACTACCCGTTCCGGCTCGTGCCGCCCGGGACGCTGCGCGACTACCTCGGCGAGGTCTGCGGGCGCGAGGGGGCCAAGGTCGAGGACGGCGTGCTGCCGCTCGTCGTGCGGGCCGGCGCCGGCTCCGTGCGTGACTCCATGTCTGTCATGGACCAGCTCCTCGCCGGTGCCGCCGAGGAGGGTGTGACGTATGCCATGGCCACCTCCCTGCTCGGGTACACCGACGGCTCGCTGCTCGACTCCGTCGTGGACGCCTTCGCCGCCGGGGACGGGGCGGCGGCCTTCGAGGTCGTCGACCGGGTGGTCGAGGGCGGCAACGACCCGCGCCGGTTCGTCGCCGACCTGCTGGAGCGGCTGCGGGACCTGGTGATCCTGGCCGCCGTGCCCGACGCCGGGGAGAAGGGGCTCATCGACGCCCCCGCCGATGTCGTCGAGCGGATGCAGGCCCAGGCGTCGGTGTTCGGGGCCGCCGAGCTGAGCCGCGCCGCCGACCTGGTCAACACCGGACTCACCGAGATGCGCGGTGCGACCTCGCCGCGGCTCCAGCTGGAGCTGATCTGCGCCCGGGTGCTGCTGCCCGCCGCCTTCGACGACGAGCGGTCCTTCCAGGCCCGGCTCGACCGGCTCGAGCGGAGCGGGTTCACGCCCGGCGCCGCCGGTATGGCCGGTATGGCCGCCGCCCCGGCCGCCGGGCCCGCCATGGGCTACGTCCCCGCGCCCGAGGCCCACGGCATGGCCCCGGCCGGGCCCGGCGGGGCCGTCGCGGCCGCGCGGGCCGCCGCTGCCGCCGTACGGGCGCCCGAGCCGGCGGCTCCGGCCGCGCCGGCGCCCGCTCCGGCCGAAGCCCCGGCCGCGGTCCAGGCCGCCCCTGCCCCGGCCCCGGTGCAGGCTCCGGCACCCGCTTCTGCACCCGCTCCGGCTCAGGCCCCCGCCGCCGCGCCCGGCGCCTGGCCCGGAGCGGCGCAGCCCGGTGGCGGAGCCGCCCCCGGCGCCTGGCCCGGAGCCGCCGCCCCCGCTCAGGCCGCCCCCGCCTCCGCCCCCGCCGCGGGGGCGTGGCCCAGCGCCGCCGCGCCCGGTTCGGGCCAGCCCGCCGCGGCCGCCCCGGCTCCGGCCGCACCGGCCCCCGCCGCCGCACCCGCCGCAGCCCCCTCGCCCGGCATGGCCGCCGGCGCCGGCCAGGTCCAGGCGATGTGGCCGGGCATCCTCGAGGCCGTCAAGAACCGCCGCCGCTTCACCTGGATCCTGCTCAGCCAGAACGCCCAGGTCACCGGCTTCGACGGGACGACCCTGCAACTGGGCTTCCCCAACCCCGGAGCCCGCGACAACTTCGCGAGCAGCGGCAGCGAGGACGTGCTCAAGGCCGTCCTGGCCGAGCAGTTCCAGGTCAACTGGAAGATCGAGGCCGTGGTGGGCGCGGGCGGCGGCCAGCCGGGCCCGGCCCCGTCCTCGTACCCCGCCCCGGCCGCCACCGCCTACAACCCGCCGCCCGCCGCCCCGGCCCCCGCCCAGCAGCCGGGTCCCGCCCCGCAGCAGCAGCCGTACCAGCCGCCGCAGCCCCCGGCCCAGCAGGGCGGCTCCGCGCCGCAGCCCCCCGTACGGCAGGCACCGCCGCCGGTCGCCCCCGAGGACGACGTACCGGAGGAGGACGATCCGGACCTGGTCGACAGCGCCCTGACCGGACACGACCTCATCGTGCGCGAGCTCGGAGCCACCGTCATAGAGGAATACACAAACGAGTAGGGCCGTCTCATTGGGTGGCCGCACGAAGGACATCCCGCCACGCGGGCTAGGCTGCAGGGCGTGAAGGTCCTCGTCATCGGCGGCGGCGCCCGCGAACATGCCCTGTGCCGCTCTCTGTCCCTCGACCCCGACGTCAACGCGCTGTACTGCGCTCCCGGCAATGCCGGCATCGCCGAGGTGGCGGAGCTGCGCCCGGTCGACGCCCTCGACGGCGCGGCCGTGGCCCGCCTCGCCACCGAACTCGAAGCCGACCTCGTCGTCGTCGGCCCGGAGGCGCCCCTGGTCGCCGGCGTCTCCGACGCCGTCCGCGCCGCCGGCATCCCCGTCTTCGGCCCGTCCGCGGAAGCGGCGCAGCTGGAGGGCTCCAAGGCGTTCGCCAAGGACGTGATGGCCGCGGCCGACGTCCCGACCGCCCGCAGCTACGTGTGCACCACCCCGGAGGAGGTGGACACGGCCCTCGACGCCTTCGGCGCCCCGTACGTCGTCAAGGACGACGGCCTCGCCGCGGGCAAGGGCGTCGTGGTCACCGAGGACCGGGCCGCCGCCCGCGCGCACGCGCTCGGCTGCGACCGCGTCGTCATCGAGGAGTACCTCGACGGCCCCGAGGTCTCCCTCTTCGCCATCACCGACGGCGTCACCGTGCTGCCGCTCCAGCCCGCGCAGGACTTCAAGCGCGCGCTCGACGGGGACGAGGGCCCCAACACCGGCGGCATGGGCGCGTACTCGCCCCTGCCGTGGGCCGACCCGAAGCTGGTCGACGAGGTCATGGAGACCGTCCTCCAGCCGACCGTGGACGAGCTGCGCCACCGCGGCACCCCGTTCTCCGGACTCCTGTACGCCGGGCTCGCGATCACCTCGCGCGGCGTCCGCGTCATCGAGTTCAACGCCCGCTTCGGCGACCCCGAGACCCAGGTGGTCCTGGCCCGGCTGCGCACCCCGCTCGCGCGCGTGCTGCTGCACGCCGCCAAGGGCACCCTGGACACCGAGGAGCCGCTGCGCTGGAGCGCGGACGCGGCCGTCACCGTCGTCATCGCCTCCCACAACTACCCGGAGACCCCGCGCACCGGGGACCCGATCGAGGGCCTGGCCGAGGTGGCCGCCGAAGACGGTCCCGACGCGTACGTCCTGCACGCGGGGACCCGGCGCGAGGGCGAGGCCGTCGTCAGCGCGGGCGGCCGTGTGCTCTCGGTGACGGCGACCGGATCCGATCTGGCACAGGCCCGCGAGAAGGCGTATAAGGCCGTCGCGCGGATCCGGCTGGACGGCTCCCAGCACCGTACGGACATCGCCGCCAAGGCGGCCGAAGGCCGCTGAGCAGGCCGATCGGCAAGGCAACAGGCCCGCGGGCCCGGTACGCACCCCGGTGCGCACCGGGCCCGCGCGCGTGTCCGCGTGCGAGTGCATCCGGCCTCGTTCGAACGCAGCCACCTTTACCCAAAGCCATTCCATCGGGTGATGGTCACCCGGTCCGGCTGACTGCCGGTCGCTCCCCAACTAGGGTGCGATGCCAAGCATTCCGGCACTTGGCCCACCGGCATTGCGATGTCAGTGGCGGGTGTCACAGTGGGGGAGTGAGCAAAACCGCCGCAGGGCAGAGGGGGTGAGGTCCGGCCGTGTCCGGAACCGGTTCGATCGTGGAAGGGGGCGCGCCGTCCGCGCGTTCCCGGGCCCTGGCCGTGCTGCGGGTGCGCAGCCGGGCACTGGCCCTCGGGGTGCTGCCCGCCGCCCTCGCGGTGGTCCTGCTGAGCGCCCGGATGACGGGCCGGCTGGCCGGTGACCCCTGGCCCGTGGTGACGCTCGTCGTGTGCGTCGTCGCCGTCCTGGTGCTGCTCGTCGGCGGGGTGTTCGCCGCGGTGGTGCTGCGGGCGAGCCCGGCCGTGACGCCGACGGTGCCGCTGCCGGAGTCCGCCGCGCCCGACCTGTACCGGATGGTGCGGGATCTGGCCGACCGGATGGACGTGCCGGCGCCCTCGGCGATAGCCCTGACCCCGGACTGCGACAGCTGGCTGGAGGACCGTACGCATGCGGCCCACCGGCGCAGCGGCATATCGGGCGGGCGCGAGGCGGAGCCCGGCGCGGCCCCCGTGCTGGTGATCGGCTCGCCGTTCCTGTGGTGGATGCGGGTCGCCGAACTGCGGGCGGTCCTCGCGCCGGTCGTCGCCGGCACGGGTCCTTCCGCCCATCCGGACATAGCCGATGCCCGGGGCTTCGTGCGCGGGCTCGACGCCGCGGTGGACGTCGGAAGCAGGCCCGGCCTCGGCTGGATCGGCCGGCCGGCCCGGCTGCTGCTGAGGCTGTGCCAGACGGACGCCGCCGAGATGGAGCGCGGGGTCGCGGCCGCCGCCTCGGACCGTGCCCAGGGCGTGGACTACGGGCTGCGCATCGTCGCCCAGGAGCAGGTCGGCCTCGCGTACGCGGGCTGGGACCGGCTGCTGACCCGGGTCGCGCTGCCCGCGTGGCGGATGGGCCGCTGGCCGGCGCACCTCGACGCCGGGGTGGTCTCCGCGCTGACCGAGCTGTCCCGGCGGGACCGGCTGGCCGAGGGCTTCACCTCGCGGCTCGGCGAGCGGCCCGCGTGCGATCTGCTGGAGCGGCCCGGGGTGATCGACGAGGCGGCTTCGCTGCTCGCCGCCCGGCTGTTCCACGGCGGTCCGGCCGAAGCCGGTCCGGACTGGTCGCCGGTGGACTGGGCGGCGTATCCGGAAGAGGTCGTGGACCGCAAGTGGCGTGCGGAGGCGGCCCGGCTCCACGCGGCCCTGGACGCCCTCGCCGTCCCGGCCGGCCCCGGGCCGACGCTGGACCGGGTGCTCGGCCATCTCACGGACGCCGCCGGGGAGGGCGCGGCCGCAGAGGCGCTGGCCGGCCGGCTCAGCGGTGACCTGGCCAGGGAGGAACGCGCCACCGGCGCGGGTGCCGCTTCGGGTGGCGGAGCGGCGCGCGGGGCGGACGCCGTGCCGCTGTTCCCGCTCCAGCCGCCCCGCAGCGGGCGGGATCTGCTCGCCGACCACGTGACGGCGCTGGTGTGCGCCGCGGCCGTCGACTCGGCCGATGCCGCCCCGGGGCTGGACTGGCTCGACGGCCCGGTCCTCCTGGTCGCCGGCGAGCGCCGCGCGGACCTGGCCCCCCGGGTGCTGACCCTGGTGGAGGACGGGGACCCGGAGCCCCTGCGCGACTGGCTCGCGGAGCTCGGCGTACGCCCGGAGAAGCCGGTCCGCCTGGTCTGACGGCTCGGCGATCGCCCCGCCGCCGCCGGGCCGGGACCGGCGGACCCTGCACTCCGCACCTCCGGTTGTGGCGAACGGTGACGGAATGAGTGCGTTATGTGATGTGCTGGGACCGGTAGCGGTTCGATGTCCGGAAACCGTGCCGTGTCGGCCTGTTCAGAGAACGTTCGGGGGAGCGAGGGAGGGGAGCGGTATGGGTGGTGCGGACCAGATCCGGCGTTGGGAATCAGGTGCGCTCGCGCACGCGGTGACCGATCCCTTCGGCCAGGGCCCGCTGCCGTGGTTCCGCGGCAGCGAGCTGTACTTCGACGACACCGGGCACGTCGTGCCCTGGTACGTGGACCCCGCTCTCGCCGACCCGGCGCTCGCCCCCGGCCAGATCCCCCGCGCCCGCGGCAACGGCGGCCCGCGCACCGCCGACGACGTGCACCGGCAGATCAAGGGCTTCGCCTCCACCGGGGCCGTCGCACCCGGCGAGGCCATCGACTTCCACATCACCGTGGACCCGCCCCAGCAGTTCTCCGTCGACGTCTACCGCATCGGCCACTACGGCGGGGACGGCGCCTCCAAGATCACCACCAGTCCCCGGCTCTCGGGCATCGTCCAGCCGGCCCCCCTCACCGCCGACCGCACGGTCTCCTGCCACCACTGGTGGCTCTCCTGGCGGCTCCAGGTCCCCTCCTACTGGAGCGTCGGCGCGTACGTCGCCGTCCTCACCACCGCCGACGGGTACCGGTCCCACATCCCCTTCACCGTCCGCGACGACCACCCCGCCGACCTGCTCCTGCTGCTGCCCGACATCACCTGGCAGGCCTACAACCTCTACCCGGAGGACGGGCGGACCGGCGCGAGCCTCTACCACGCCTGGGACGAGGAGGGCCGGCTGCTCGGCGAGCAGGACGCGGCCATCACGGTCTCCTTCGACCGGCCGTACGCCGGCGCCGGCCTGCCCCTGCACGTCGGCCACGCCTACGACTTCATCCGCTGGGCCGAGCGCTACGGCTACGACCTCGCCTACGCCGACACCCGCGATCTGCACGCCGGCCGCGTCGACCCCACCCGCTACCGCGGCCTGGTCTTCCCCGGCCACGACGAGTACTGGTCGGCCCCCATGCGCCGCACCGTCGAGCGCGCCCGCGACCACGGCACCTCGCTCGTCTTCCTCTCCGCCAACACCATGTACTGGCAGGTCGAGCTGGGCCCCTCCCCCTCCGGGGTCGACGACCGGCTCCTCACCTGCCGAAAACGCCGCGGCCCCGGCCGCCCCAGCCTCTGGCGCGAGGTCGACCGCCCGGAGCAGCAGCTGCTCGGCATCCAGTACGCGGGGCGGGTCCCCGAGCCCGCGCCCCTGATCGTGCGCAACGCCACGCACTGGCTCTGGGACTCCACCGGCGCCGCCGAGAACGACGAGCTCCCCGGCCTGGTCGCGGGCGAGGCCGACCGGTACTTCCCGCGCACCCAGCTCCCCGAGCACCAGGACCGGATCCTGCTCGCGCACTCCCCGTACCGCGACGGCGAGGGCGCGAAGCGCCACCAGGAGACCTCCCTGTACCGGGCCCCGAGCGGCGCCCTGGTCTTCGCCTCGGGCACCTTCGCCTGGTCCCCGGCCCTGGACCGCCCCGGCCACGTCGACGAGCGGGTCCAGCGGGCCACCGCCAATCTCCTCGACCGGATCTGCAAGCGGGACTGAGCCGGGCCGGCACCCCAGGAGCCGGGCACGGGCCCCGGTGCGGGAGAATGGGGCTGCGCTCGTACAGAACCACAGGGAGACCCCGTGTCCGGATTCGTCGAAAAGCCCGAGCCGGCTCAGGTGCCCGGCCTCGTCCACCTCCACACCGGCAAGGTGCGCGACCTCTACCGCGACGGCGACGGCAACCTCGTCATGGTCGCCAGCGACCGGATGTCCGCGTACGACTGGGTGCTCCCCACCGAGATCCCGGACAAGGGCCGCGTCCTGACCCAGCTCTCCCTCTGGTGGTTCGACCAGCTGAGGGACCTCGTCCCGAACCACGTGATCGGCACCGAGCTGCCCGAGGGCGCCCCCGCCGACTGGGCCGGCCGCACGCTGATCTGCAAGAGCCTCGACATGGTCCCGGTCGAGTGCGTGGCCCGCGGCTACCTCACCGGCTCCGGCCTCGCCGAGTACGAGAAGACCCGTACGGTCTGCGGACTCGCCCTCCCCGAGGGGCTCGTGGACGGCTCCGAGCTGCCGGCTCCGATCTTCACGCCCGCCGCCAAGGCCGCCGTCGGCGAGCACGACGAGAACGTGTCGTACGAGGAGGTCGCGCGCACCACCGGCGCCGAGACGGCGGCGCTCCTGCGCCAGACCACCCTGGCCGTGTACGGCCGGGCCCGGGACATCGCCCGCGAGCGCGGGATCATCCTGGCGGACACCAAGTTCGAGTTCGGTTTCGACAAGGAGGGCACCCTCGTCGCGGGCGACGAGGTGCTGACCCCGGACTCCTCCCGCTTCTGGCCGGCCGACCAGTGGGAGCCGGGCCGCGCGCAGCCCTCCTTCGACAAGCAGTTCGTCCGCGACTGGCTCACCTCCCCCGCCTCCGGCTGGGACCGCACGGGCGAACTCCCGCCGCCGGCCCTCCCGCAGGAGGTCGCCGAGCAGACCAGCGCCAAGTACATCGAGGCGTACGAGCGGCTCACCGGTCTCGGCTGGGCCTGAGGCCCGGTGTCCCAGGCCCGAACCCGGGCCTGGGACACGGCCCGAGACCCGGCCCGAGACGCGCCCGGGATTCCCGTCCGGAATTCCGGCCCGGGACACGAAGAAGCCCCCGGTCCAGGACCGGGGGCTTCTTCGATGGAGCGGACAACGCGACTCGAACGCGCGACATCCACCTTGGCAAGGTGGTGCTCTACCAACTGAGCTATGTCCGCAGGTGCGCCGTAACGCGAGAACTACTATACCCAACCTCGCTCGCGTGCGAGACGCACTGCCGTGTGCCGGTTCTCGGCGCCCAGCTTCGTCGCCGCCGAGGACAGGTAGTTCCGTACCGTCCCCGGCGAGAGCGAGGCCCGCTCGGCGATCTCCGCGATCGGCGCCCCGTCCCCCGCGAGTTCCAGCACCTCGGCCTCGCGCGCGGTCAGCGGGGAGTCCCCCGCGCTGATCGCGTCGGCCGCCAACTCCGGGTCCACATAACGCCCTCCGGCGTGCACGGTGCGGATCAGCTCGGCCAGCCGCTGCGCCGACACCGTCTTCGGCGCGAAGGCCCGCACCCCCGCGGCGAGGGCCCGCTTCAGGTGCCCGGGACGCCCGTGGCTCGTCACGATCATGGTCTTGCAGTCGGGGAGTTCGGTCCGCAGGGATGTGGCCACGCTCACACCGTCCGCCCCCGGCATCTGCAGGTCCAGCACCGCCACGTCCGGCCGGTGGGCGCGCGCCATCGCGAGGGCCTCCGGCCCCGAGGCCGCCTCCGCGACGACCAGCAGGTCGTCCTCCAGGGCCAGCAGCGCGGCGAGCGCCCCGCGGATCAGGTGCTCGTCGTCGGCCAGCAGTACGCGTACGGGGCTCATGCCCGCGCCTCCAGTCCTCGCAGTCGTCCGCCCGGGATCCGGGCCAGCAGCCGGAACCGGCCGCCGCCGACCGGGCCGGCCTCCAAGGTGCCGTCGAGGGCCGCGAGCCGCTCCCGCAGGCCCGCGAGACCGGAGCCCGGCGGTCCGGCCGGCACCTCGGGGGCACCGTCGTTCTCCACCACCAGTGTCAGGGCGCCCCCGTCGGGCGCCGTGAGCCGGATCACGCAGCTGCGGGCGTCCCCGTGCCGCAGGATGTTGGTGGTCGCCTCCCGGACCACCCAGCCCAGCGCCGACTGCACGTCGGGGCGCAGGGCGCCGCCCGCCTCGACCTCGACGCGGCAGTCCATCCCGGCCGCGCTGAGCACCCCGCGGGCGCCCTCGAGTTCCACGGTGAGATCCGCCTCGCGGTAGCCGCGTACGACGTCCCTCACCTCGCGCTGCGACTCACTGGCGATCCGCTGGACCTCGATCATCTGGTCCACGGCCTCCGGGCGTTCGCGCCGCGCGAGCTGGACGGCCAACTCGCTCTTGAGCGCGATCACCGCCAGATTGCGGCCCATCACATCGTGCAGGTCCCGCCCGAAGCGCAGCCGTTCCTGGGCGACGGCGAGCTGCGCCTGGAGCTCCCGGGCCCGGTCGAGCTCGTACACCGTCTTCAGCAGCCAGGAGGAGAAACCGCAGGCCAGTACGAGCAGGCCGCAGGTGAGGAGGACGCCGACCCCGTAGCCGGCGGCCTCTCCGGCGGGGTGGCCCACCGCCAGGGCCGCGGCCGCGGCGGCGGCGCCCGCGGCGGGGGCCACGCAGAGCATGTGCCGGACCCGTGCCAGGGCCAGCGTCAGCGAACCCGAGGCGAACGCGACCGTGTTGACCACGAGGGCGGGGGCGACGCCCGCCTGGGTGAGGGTGCCGGCCGAGCGCAGGACCAGTACGGCGACGGCCAGGGCGGCGGTCAGCGCGGCGACGGCGACCGCCAGGCGTACGGGCCGCTCGCGCCGGCCGAGCACCCAGTCCAGGGCCCTGGAGGAGAGCAGTCCGCTCAGTGCGATCTGGGCGCACAGGGGCAGCAGCAGGGCGCCGGTGACGGCTCCGAGGCCCTCGGGGGCGAGGCCGAAGAGCACCGAGAAGGACTCGAGGAGGACGAACAAGTGGAACGACCAGCGGGTGTAGAGCTCGATCTTGGCCGCACTGCTGCGGTTCCTCCACCACCCCGTCAGCTTCGACACGGTCCCAGCCCCCAGATGACTAAACGCATACGACAAAGGCCCTGATCAATGATCAGGGCCTTTGCACGCTGAGCGGACGACGCGACTCGAACGCGCGACATCCACCTTGGCAAGGTGGTGCTCTACCAACTGAGCTACGTCCGCATGCTGCCTCGGCACGAATGCCGCTGCGATGCGTGCATCACTCTACCCGATCCACCGGAGTGGTCGGTAAAGCGTTGCAGAGCGGGTGACAGGGATCGCACACTGCGCCTTCCCCCTGGAAGGGGGATGTTCTGCTACTGAACTACACCCGCACGACCTTCGGGGCTTTGACCTGCGGCCTCGCCCCTCGGCGTGATCCACACACTAGCGGATCGGAGGGGGTGGATGGCAAATCGGCCCCCGCCAGGCCCCGTTAGCGGGCCCCCGTCGGGGGCCCCGGCCGGGGATCGGCCGGCGCCCGGCGGACCCCCGCGGATCCCGGCGGACCCCCGCGGACCTCAGTGGGCCTCGTTGTACGCCGCGTAGACCCGCTTCGGGATGCGGCCGCGCGGCGGCACGTCGAGGCTGTTGGACCGGGCCCAGGCGCGGACGACCGCCGGGTCCGGGGCCAGCGAGGTGTGCTTGTAGGTCTTCCCGGAACGGGCCTGCCGGCGTCCGGCCGCCACGAAGGGCGCGAGGCTCTTCCGCAGTTTCTTTGCGTTGGCCAGATTGAGGTCGATCTCGTAGGACTTACCGTCCAGGCCGAACGTGACCGTTTCCGCCGCTTCTCCGCCGTCGATGTCGTCGGAGATCGTGACTACTACGCGCTGCGCCACGGATATCGGTCCCTTCGCGCGACGCCGCCCACCCGTCGGGACGTGCGGTGATGTCGCCTGTGTGGATGTTTCGGAGCAATGCGTGATTCCGCTGGAATCCCGGTGGAATCCTTTGTACCGCGATTCCCATTGCATTGCGAAGCCCAGTTAATTGTCTCCGCGTGTCCCGCCGCAATCCCGGGTACGTGGTTTTCCGGTGGATTTTGCGAAGCGTTGGTGAAGCCGAAACGGGTGGTCGGTTGTGCCGGAAGGATATCTACCCGCGTAGAAATTTCGGCCGGGTACGCTGAGGGAACCGCCTTCGCACCAACCACCTCATCGGGAGTGCCAGTGGCACGCGTCGTAGTCGACGTCATGCTCAAGCCGGAGATCCTCGACCCCCAGGGCCAGGCGGTGCAGCGTGCACTGCCGCGCCTGGGCTTCGAGGGCATCGCCGACGTCCGCCAGGGGAAGCGTTTCGAGCTGGAAGTGGAGGGACCGGTCGACCAGGCCGCCCTCGACCGCATCCACAAGATGGCCGAAACGTTCCTCGCCAACACCGTCATCGAAGACTTCACCGTGAAGGTCGAGGCCTGACGGTGACCACTCGCATCGGAGTCGTCACGTTCCCCGGAACGCTCGACGACCGTGACTCGCTGCGCGCCGTCCGCCTCGCGGGGGCCGAGCCCGTCTCGCTGTGGCACCGCGACAAGGACCTGCACCAGGTCGACGCGGTCGTCCTCGCGGGCGGCTTCTCCTACGGGGACTACCTGCGCGCCGGAGCCATCTCCCGGTTCTCGCCGGTGATGGAGACCATCATCGAGCAGGCCAGGGCCGGCATGCCGGTCCTCGGCATCTGCAACGGCTTCCAGATCCTCACCGAGGCCCACCTGCTGCCGGGGGCGATGCTCCGGAACAACCACCTGCACTTCATCTGCCGCGACCAGAAGCTGCGGGTGGAGAACGCGGAGACCGCGTGGACCGGCGACTACACCGCCGGCCAGGAGATCTCCGTACCGCTCAAGAACATGGACGGCCGGTACGTCGCCGACGAGCGCGTCCTCGACGAGCTCGAGGCCGAAGGCCGCGTGGCCTTCCGGTACGTGGACGTGAACCCGAACGGGTCGCTCCGCGACATCGCCGGCATCACCAACGCCGCGGGCAACGTGGTCGGCCTCATGCCGCACCCCGAGCACGCGGTCGAGCCGCTGATCGGGACGGGCCGCACCGACGGCCTCCCGTTCTTCACCTCGGTCCTGAAGAAGCTGGTCTCCGCATGAGCCTCGACACCGTCAAGAACGCCACCGAGACCCCGGACGCCTCCCAGCCCTGGAAGGAGCTCGGCCTCAAGGAGGACGAGTACGCCCGGATCCGGGAGATCCTCGGCCGCCGCCCGACCGGCGCCGAGCTCGCCATGTACTCGGTCATGTGGTCCGAGCACTGCTCGTACAAGAGCAGCAAGGTCCACCTGAAGCAGTTCGGCGAGAAGGTCCCGCAGAACGACGCCATGCTCGTCGGCATCGGCGAGAACGCGGGCGTCGTCGACGTCGGCCAGGGGTACGCGGTCACCTTCAAGGTCGAGTCGCACAACCACCCCAGCTACATCGAGCCCTACCAGGGTGCGGCCACCGGCGTGGGCGGCATCGTCCGCGACATCCTCGCCATGGGCGCCCGCCCGGTCGCCGTCGTCGACCCGCTGCGCTTCGGCGCGGCCGACCACCCCGACACCAAGCGCGTCCTGCCGGGCGTGGTCGCGGGCATCGGCGGCTACGGCAACTGCCTGGGTCTGCCCAACATCGGCGGCGAGGTCGTCTTCGACGCCTGCTACCAGGGCAACCCGCTGGTCAACGCCGGCTGCATCGGCGTCATGAAGCACGAGGACATCCACCTCGCCAAGGCCTCCGGCCCCGGCAACAAGGTCATCCTCTACGGCGCCCGCACCGGCGGCGACGGCATCGGCGGCGTCTCGGTCCTCGCGTCCGAGACCTTCGACGACACGAAGCCGACGAAGCGCCCCGCGGTCCAGGTCGGCGACCCCTTCCAGGAGAAGCTCCTCATCGAGTGCACCCTGGAGATCTTCAAGGAGAAGCTGGTCGCGGGCATCCAGGACCTCGGCGGCGCCGGGCTCTCCTGCGCCACGTCCGAGCTGGCCTCGGCCGGTTCCGGCGGCATGCGCGTCGAGCTGGACACCGTGCCGCTGCGCGACGCGACGCTCTCGCCCGAGGAAATCCTCATGAGCGAGTCGCAGGAGCGCATGTGCGCGATCGTCGAGCCGCAGCACGTCGAGCGCTTCATGGAGATCTGCGAGAAGTGGGACGTCATCGCCACCGTCATCGGTGAGGTGACCGACGGCGAGCGCCTGGAGATCTTCTGGCACGGCGAGCAGATCGTGGACGTGCCCCCGGGCACGGTCGCCCACGAGGGCCCGGTCTACCACCGCCCGTACGCCCGCCCCGAGTGGCAGGACGCCCTCCAGGCCGACGACGCGGGCAAGCTGCCCCGTCCGCAGACCTCGGAGGAGCTCCGGGCGCAGGTCCTGGCGCTGGTGTCGTCCCCGAACCAGGCCTCGAAGTCCTGGGTCACGGACCAGTACGACCGCTTCGTGCAGGGCAACACGGTGCTGTCGCAGCCCGAGGACGCGGGCATGGTCCGCATCGACGAGGAGTCGAACCTCGGCGTGGCCATGGCCACCGACGGCAACGGCCGCTTCGCCAAGCTCGACCCGTACACGGGCGCGCAGCTCGCGCTGGCGGAGGCGTACCGCAACGTCGCCGCCACCGGCGCCAAGCCGCTGGCCATCTCCGACTGCCTGAACTTCGGCTCCCCCGAGGACCCGGGCGTCATGTGGCAGTTCGCCGAGGCCACCCGCGGTCTCGCGGACGGCTGCTTCGAGCTGGGCACCCCGGTGACCGGCGGCAACGTCTCGCTGTACAACCAGACCGGTGACATCGCGATCCACCCGACCCCGGTCGTGGCGGTCCTCGGTGTGATCGACGACGTCAACCGCCGCACGCCGATGGCGTTCGCGGAGGCCGGCCAGCTGCTGTACCTGCTGGGCGACACGGCCGAGGAGTTCGGCGGCTCGGCCTGGTCCCAGGTCGTCCACGATCACCTCGGCGGCATGCCGCCCAAGGTGGACCTGGGCCGCGAGAAGCTGCTCGGCGAGATCCTGATCTCGGCGTCCCGCGACGGCATGGTCGACGCGGCGCACGACCTGTCCGACGGCGGCGTGATCCAGGCGCTCACCGAGTCCTGCCTGCGCGGCGGCAACGGTGCCCGGATCGTGGTGCCCGAGGGCCTGGACGCCTTCACCTTCCTGTTCTCCGAGTCCGCGGGCCGGGCCATCGTGGCCGTCCCGCGCAGCGAGGAGCTCCGCTTCACCGACATGTGCGGTGCGCGGGGGCTGCCGGCCACCCGGATCGGCGTGGTGGACGGCGAGGAGATCGAGATCCAGGGCGAGTTCACCATCCCGCTCGCGGAGCTGCGTACCGCCCACGAGGCGACGATCCCGGCGCTGCTGGCCTGATCACGCGCTCGTTCCCGAGCCCCCGTCCGGAGACTTCGGTTCTTCCGGGCGGGGGCTCGGGCGTTGCCGGGCGCCGTCCGGTGTTGCGCGCCCGGCCGGTTGTCGGCCCCGGCGGATAGGGTCGGGCCATGCCACCCGCCAAGAAGAGGGCGCGTACCTACGACGCCGCGAAGATCCGGGCCGCGGTCACCGCGCAGTTCGATCATGTGGCCGCTGCCGTACGGGAGTTGGACGAGGAGCAGCTCGCGCGGCCCAGTGGGGTCGGCGGCTGGAGCGTCGCCGAACTCGCCGCGCACATCGCGTGGATCGCGGACTCGCTGGCCGCCGGGCTGGCCCGGCCCCCGGCCGCCGTACCGGAGCTGACGGCCGTCGAATGGCCCTTCGCCACCGCCTCACTCGCCGGGAAGATCGCCGAGGCGGCGAAGGAGACCCTGGAGGGCGCCCCGCTGCCCGAGCTGTACGAGCGCGCCGGCGCCCGTATGGCCGAGGAGCTGGCGGCGAACCCGGGAAGCCGGGTGCTGGACCTGTGGATCGGGGACATGACCCTGGCCGACTTCCTGGTCACCCGGACCGTGGAGCTCGTGGTCCACACCGACGACCTCAACCGGGCCGCGGCCCTGGACGTCCCGATCGAGCGGCAGGCCCTGGCGGCCTGTACCCGGCTGCTCGCCGACGCCCTCGCGCTCAAGGCGCCGGGCGGCTCGGTGGAGGTACGGATCCCGCCGTTCGCGGTGGTCCAGTGCATCGAGGGGCCCCGGCACACCCGCGGCACCCCGCCGAACGTGGTGGAGACGGATCCGCTGACCTGGATCCGGCTGGCCACGGGGCGTACGGACTGGGCCGCGGCCGTGCAGGACGCGCAGGTCAGGGCCAGTGGCGAGCGGGCGGACCTGTCGCAGCTGCTCCCGGTCATGAGCTGAACCGGCCCCCGGGGGGAGCGCGAGGGGGAACCGCCTCCGCGCGGGATCCGTCCCAGGGGCATGCGCACGCCACGGCACCTCCCCGCTGCCCTCGTCGCCCTCCTGACCCTGACCGCCGCCACCGCCTGCAGTGACGGCGGTACGCGCGGCACCCTCCCCGGCCACGGCTCGGCCGGGACCTGGTTCGTGCAGAGCCTGACCGTGGGCGGGAAGACCCTCACGGCGCCCCCCGTCGCCCAGGTCACCCTCCCCGCAGGACCCGACCAGGCCACCGGCAACTACGGCTGCAACGGATTCACCGCCGCGGTCACCCACGACGGCCAGGCCGCCATCACCGTGAAGCCGGGCTCCACCACCGCCATGGCCTGCGAGAACACGGAGTTCGAGACGGCTTTCGCCAAGCTGTTCACCGGCCGTCTCACGCTCGACCGCCAGCCGGGCCGGCTCATCCTGAAGACCGCCGACGGGAGCACCATCGCGATGACTTCGGAGCCCCCCGCCCCGGACGCCCCGCTGACCGCCACGGCGTGGACCGTGACCTCCCTGCTCAGCGGCGAGAGCGCCTCCTCCGTACCGGCCGAGGCGGCCGGCCGGGCCGTCTTCACGATCGCCCCCGACGGCGCCGCGAGCGGCAGCCTCGGCTGCAACCGCTTCAGCGCCAAGGCCGCCGTCGAGGGCCCCAGGGTTTCCTTCGGGGCGCTGACCAGCACCCGGATGGCCTGCACGGGCCCGCGGGGCGAGGTGGAGGCGACGCTGACCGCCCTCTTCGCCGGCGGCCCGCTCACCTGGAAGGTGCAGGGCGACACCCTGACCCTGACCGCGGCCGACGGGACCGGCCTGACCGCGAAGGCGGCCTCGGCCGCGGAATGACCCGCGGCGAGGCCCGTCCCCGGAGGCGGCCCCGGCCCCGACGCCTGCCCCAGTACCCGTACCCGCAGGTCAGCCCGGGTACGGCAGCAGGCCCGCGTCCACCTTCTCCCAGGCCGCGCGCAGCTGCGCCAGCCGGGCCGGCTCCAGGGCCGCCTTGTCGGCCTGTTCGCGGATGTCCTCCGCCAGGTTGAACAGCTGGTCCCTGCCCGTCTTGCCGCGGTAGTACTTCCAGTCCCCGCGGCGCAGGGCCCGCTCCCCCCGCACCCGCCAGAACAGGTTCCGCTCCGCGGTCTTCTCCCCGCGCAGCAGGTATCCGGCCAGGCTCACCCCGTCCAGCGGGTGGGCCGGGTCCGGCCTGGTCCCGGCCAGCTCCAGCAGGGTCGCCGTCCAGTCCGGGGTGAACACCGGGACCCGGCTGACCTGGCCGCCGTCGATCCGGGCGGGCCAGCGCACGATGTTCGGCACCCGGATCCCGCCCTCCTGGAGCGAGGCCTTGTTGCCGGAGAGCGGCCAGTTGTAGGAGAAGCGCTCGCCGCCGTTGTCGCTGGAGAAGAAGACCAGGGTGTCCTCCTCCTGGCCGGAGCGCTTCAGCGCCGCCAGCACCTTGCCGACCGAGCGGTCGAGGTCCTCGACCATCTCCTTGTACTTCTCGACCGAGCCGCCGTCCTGGTGCCACAGGGCCCGCGCGTCGCCCGCCTTGATCCGCCGCTCCACCTCGGCGCTCGCCTCGGTGTCCCCGTCCGCGATCCACGGCCAGTGCGGGGTGGTGAAGTTCAGGTTGAGCAGCCAGGGCTTGCCGTGGTGGTCGCGGGAGACGTACTCGCTCGCGCGCTCGGTCAGGATCCGCGTGTAGTACCGCAGGTCCTTGTACTCGGCGTCGCCCTCGTAGAGGTCGTACTCGCCGCCCAGGCCCAGCTTGGAGTAGTACTCCAGGGCCCCGCCGAAGTTCCCGAAGAACTCCTCCCAGCCCGATTTGGTGGGGCTGTAGTCGGGCAGGTAGCCGCAGTGCCACTTGCCGATCAGCGCGGTCGCGTAGCCGGAGGCGCGCAGCAGCGAGGCCAGCGTCGGGTGGGTGGGCTCCAGGCCGGCGCTCTTGTCGGCGATGGGCTCCGCGAGCCCGCCCGCGGTCCGGCCGGGGTGGCGGCCCGTGTACAGGCTGAACCGCGTCGGCGAGCAGGTGGCGGAGCCGGAGTAGGCATCGGTGAAGCGGACCCCCTGGCGGGCCAGCCGGTCCAGGTTCGGGGTCTTGATGTGCGGGGAGCCGTACGAGGACAGGTCGGCCCAGCCCAGGTCGTCTCCGAGGATGAACAGGATGTTCGGACGCCGCGAGCGCCGGCCGCGGGCGGCCTGGAACGGACGCTCCTCGGGACCGGTCCGAGGGGGGTCGGAAGGGGTGTCGGAGGCGGCGGCCGGGCCGGCCCCGAGCCCCACCGCGGCGGCCGCGGCGGTCACCCCGACGGCACTTCCGAACGCCCGGCGGGACAGATGGCTGTTGTACGAAGACACAGGAACTCCAAGGCACGGCTCGGCGGCCCCGCCCCGGGCGGGCGCGGGACGGCGCGCGGCACGGCGGGGCGGGGCTCGATGGAGCGAAGGGGAAAAAGCAGAGGGAGAGTTGTGGCTACGCAGAACAGCGACAGATGGCGCTCGCGACACGGACCAGGTCTACGTGGCGGCGCTCGACGAGGGTGACGGAACGGTCACCGAGAGGCTGCATGAGGCGAGAGCCTGTACGAATACCTTCGTAGATGTCAACAAAGGCTCCGAATAGCGAGACAGAGTCGTCCCGTCACCCTCTGTGCTGTGAGATTTCCCGGCCATCCCCAATTCGGACCAGTGGTCGATCTCGCCTACACTCGGGAGCGTGCCTCGTGGTGATGGACGACTCAACCACGACCTGCTCCCCGGCGAAAAGGGCCCCCAGGACGCTTGCGGCGTCTTCGGTGTCTGGGCTCCGGGTGAAGAGGTCGCCAAGCTCACCTACTTCGGACTGTATGCGCTGCAGCACCGTGGACAAGAGTCCGCGGGAATCGCTGTGAGCAACGGTTCCCAGATCCTCGTCTTCAAAGACATGGGCCTCGTTTCCCAGGTCTTCGACGAAACCTCTCTCGGCTCGCTCCAGGGTCATATCGCGGTCGGTCACGCCCGCTACTCGACCACCGGAGCCTCCGTCTGGGAGAACGCGCAGCCCACTTTCCGCGCGACCGCCCACGGCTCCATTGCCCTGGGTCACAACGGCAACCTGGTGAACACCGCCGAGCTCGCCGAGATGGTCGCCGACCTCCCCCGTCAGGACGGCCGCGCCACCCAGGTGGCGGCCACCAATGACACCGACCTGGTCACCGCCCTGCTGGCCGGCCAGACGGACGACGACGGCAAGCCCCTGACGATCGAGGAGTCGGCCACCAAGGTCCTCCCGAAGGTCAAGGGCGCCTTCTCGCTCGTGTTCATGGACGAGGGAACCCTCTACACCGCCCGTGACCCGCAGGGCATCCGCCCGCTGGTCCTCGGCCGCCTGGAGCGCGGCTGGGTGGTCGCGAGTGAGACCGCCGCCCTCGACATCTGCGGAGCCAGCTTCGTCCGCGAGGTCGAGCCGGGCGAGCTCATCGCGATCGACGAGAACGGTCTGCGCACCTCTCGTTTCGCGGAAGCAAAGCCCAAGGGCTGTGTCTTCGAGTACGTCTACCTGGCGCGCCCGGACACCGACATCGCCGGCCGGAACGTCTACCTCTCGCGTGTCGAGATGGGTCGGCGCCTGGCCAAGGAAGCCCCCGTCGACGCCGACCTGGTGATAGCGACACCGGAATCCGGCACGCCCGCCGCCGTCGGCTACGCCGAGGCCAGCGGGATCCCGTACGGCTCCGGCCTGGTCAAGAACGCCTACGTGGGCCGGACCTTCATCCAGCCCTCGCAGACGATCCGCCAGCTGGGCATCCGCCTCAAGCTCAACCCCCTCAAGGAAGTCATCCGGGGCAAGCGCCTGGTGGTCGTCGACGACTCGATCGTCCGCGGCAACACCCAGCGCGCCCTGGTCAAGATGCTCCGAGAGGCCGGCGCGGCCGAGGTCCACATCCGGATCTCCTCGCCGCCGGTGAAGTGGCCGTGCTTCTTCGGCATCGACTTCGCCACCCGGGCCGAGCTGATCGCCAACGGCATGACGGTCGAGGAGATCGCCACGTCGCTCGGTGCGGACTCGCTCTCGTACATCTCGCTCGACTCGATGATCGAGGCGACGACCATCCAGAAGCCCAACCTCTGCCGTGCCTGCTTCGACGGCGAGTACCCCATGGAGCTGCCCGACCCGCAGCTCCTGGGCAAGCAGCTCCTGGAGAGCGAGCTGGCCGGCGGCACCGACGCCGCCGACGCGCTCCGGCGCCCGTAGCGCCGCGACCCGCGACCCCGGCTCCACCTGCGCCGGGCCCTGCCTTTACGAGTGCTTCTCCCAGGGCCCGGCACCACCCGCAGTAACGACACGAAAGCTCTCCCTGTCATGACAGAGAAGACCACCGGTGCCAGCTACGCAGCCGCGGGCGTGGACATCGAAGCCGGAGACCGCGCGGTCGAACTGATGAAGGAGTGGGTGAAGAAGACGCAGCGCCCCGAGGTCCTCGGCGGCCTCGGCGGATTCGCCGGCCTCTTCGACGCCTCCGCCCTCAAGCGCTACGAGCGCCCGCTGCTGGCCTCCGCGACCGACGGTGTCGGCACCAAGGTGGACATCGCCCGCCAGCTCGGCGTGTACGACACCATCGGCCACGACCTCGTCGCGATGGTCATGGACGACATCGTCGTCTGCGGCGCCGAGCCGCTCTTCATGACCGACTACATCTGCGTGGGCAAGGTCCACCCGGAGCGTGTCGCGGCGATCGTGAAGGGCATCGCCGAGGGCTGCGTCCTCGCCGGCTGCGCCCTGGTGGGCGGCGAGACCGCCGAACACCCGGGTCTGCTCGGCCCGGACGACTTCGACGTGGCGGGCGCCGGCACCGGTGTCGTCGAGTACGACCGCCTCCTCGGCGCGGATCGCATCCGTACGGGTGACGCCGTCATCGCGATGGCATCGTCCGGCCTTCACTCGAACGGGTACTCGCTGGTCCGGCACGTCCTCTTCGACCGCGCCGGCATGTCGCTCGACCAGCACGTGGAGGAGCTCGGCCGGACCCTCGGCGAGGAGCTCCTGGAGCCCACCAAGATCTACTCGCTGGACTGCATGGCGCTCACCCGTACGGCCGAGGTCCACGCGTACTCGCACATCACCGGCGGCGGACTCGCGGCGAACCTGGCCCGGGTCATCCCGGACCACCTGCACGCCACGGTCGACCGTTCGACCTGGGCCCCGGGTGCCATCTTCGACCTGGTCGGCAAGGCCGGTCAGGTGGAGCAGCTGGAGCTGGAGAAGACCCTGAACATGGGCGTCGGCATGATGGCCGTCGTCCCGCAGGAGTCGGTGGACGTGGCGCTGACCGCGCTGGCCGACCGGGGCGTCGACGCCTGGGTCGCGGGAGAGATCCTGGACCGGGGCGACCGTACCGAGGGTGCGACCCTCACCGGTTCCTACGCGAGCTGAGCAGCACTGAACCCGGTCCGGAGGCGAGGCCCCGGACCGGGTTCAGTGTTTTTCGATTTTCGACTCTCGCGCAGACGCGAAAGAGACGCGGGAGAGCGTCAAGCGCCGCGACGCTGTGCCGACGGGCCGGACTCCTCGTCCTCGTCGTCGTCGTCATCGCTGTTGTACAGATCCGCGTACTTGGCGTACGGGTCGTCGTCGTCCAGATCGTCATCGACTTCGACCGGCTCGCTGACAGGCAGCAGCGGTTCCGTCGGCGATGCGCCCAGCTCATTGGCCAGACGCGAGAGGTCAGTCCCGCCGCTGTTGTACTTCAGCTGGCGGGCGACCTTTGTCTGCTTGGCCTTGGCCCGGCCGCGCCCCATGGCTCGACCCCCTCGGTGACGGGGCTCGACGGCCCCAGAGTCTGACACGCGTTCATGGTTCGGAGCGGGCTCTCCGTGGAGAGACCGTCCGTAGGGGTTTAACGGTACCTGCTTCCGCGGCCATACGGTACGCCGCCCGCATGACGTGCCCCGGTGCAGGACCAATGAGGCGCCCCGTCCTCGCTGGTCAGCTGCGATTTTAACCCTTTCCTGGCGGGCGACCCGCCGAAGTGCAGTGAGTTCCGTCTCGCCGCAACCCCGGCGGGTGCACGCAAGGGGCTAGAGCGCCGGGGCCGAGCCCTTCGCGGCCTTCGCCGCGCGGGCGTCCGCCATCCGCTGCTCGGCGATCCGGTCGGCCGCCGCGGCCGGCGGGATCCCGTCCGCCTTCGCACGAGCGAAGATCTCCAGCGTGGTGTCGAAGATCTTCGTGGCCTTCGCCTTGCACCGGTCGAAGTCGAAGCCGTGCAGCTCGTCCGCGACCTGGATGACCCCGCCCGCGTTCACCACGTAGTCGGGCGCGTAGAGGATCCCGCGGTCCGCGAGGTCCTTCTCCACGCCCGGGTGGGCGAGCTGGTTGTTCGCGGCGCCGCACACGACCTTGGCGGTCAGGGCCGGTACCGACGCGTCGTTCAGCGCGCCGCCGAGGGCGCAGGGGGCGTAGATGTCCAGGCCCTCGGTGCGGATCAGCGCGTCCGTGTCGGCCACCGCGGTGACCTGCGGGTGCTTGTCGAGGACGCGGCGCAGCGACTCCTCGCGCACGTCCGTGATCACGACCTCGGCGCCGTCCTCCAGGAGGTGCTCGACCAGGTAGTGGCCGACCTTGCCGACGCCCGCCACGGCGACCTTGCGGCCGCGCAGCGTCGGGTCGCCCCACAGGTGCTGGGCGCTGGCCCGCATGCCCTGGAAGACGCCGAAGGCGGTGAGGACCGAGGAGTCGCCGGCGCCGCCGTTCTCGGGGGAGCGGCCGGTCGCCCAGCGGGTCTCGCGGGCCACGACGTCCATGTCCGCGACGTACGTGCCGACGTCGCAGGCCGTGACGTAGCGGCCGCCGAGGGACTCCACGAACCGGCCGTAGGCCAGCAGCAGTTCCTCGGACTTCAGTACGTCGGGGTCGCCGATGATGACGGCCTTGCCGCCGCCGAGGTCGAGACCGGCGAGGGCGTTCTTGTACGACATGCCGCGCGAGAGGTTCAGCGCGTCGAGGACGGCCTCCTCGTCCGAGGCGTACGCGTGGAAGCGCGTACCGCCGAGGGCGGGGCCCAGGGCGGTGGAGTGGATCGCGATGACGGCCTTCAGGCCGGAGGCTCGGTCCTGGCACAGCACGACTTGCTCGTGGCCGCCCTGTTCCGTGCGGAACAGGGTGTGCAGGACGCCGTCGGTCATTTCGGTCACGGTGGTGACTCCCATGGAAAGAGATGCGGCGGAATGACGCCCGCCCTGCGGGTGGGGGAGGGCGTGCTGGGAGCAGAGTAAGACCTGCGGGCCGTGCGTAGGCGACCTGTCCGGAGATCGGAACGCTCCGGGGGTGCGGGGGCCCTCGGAGCCGGCCCCGTGGCGGGGCCGGCGCGGGCCGGCGGGCGCCCGGCGAGTAGCGCCCGGCGGGGCGGGGGAGTACGAGAGCGTGAGCGAATCCTCCGACCCCAAGCTGCCCGCGGCGCGCTCGGCGCCGAACGTCCCGTACGCCTCCTACCTGCGCGTCTACGAGCCCCTGACGGCCTTCGCGGAGCCGGAGCGCACGCACTGGGCCTCGTACGCGCGGCGCGGTGTCGTGGCGACGGCCCAGGACGAACTGCGCCGCTCCCTCTCCGACTTGGTCCGGGTCCCGGTGGTCGGGGTGCCGGCGCACGAGAGCGCGGACGCCTTCACGGCGGAGGTGGACGGCGTGCTGCTGGTCTGCCCGTGGCGGACCAGACTGCGCGGCTGGCTGGCGCTCCAGGAGCTCGTCGACCAGTTTCCGCTGCCGGTGCTCGACGCGGCGCTCCCGCCGGGCGCGCGGCGGCGGGCGGCCGAGGAGTACGAGAGCTGGCGCGAGCGGAACCCGGACGCGCGCCCCTGGATCCGTACCGGGGTGTGGCAGGTGCCGCTGCGCTGGTTCGTGCTGGTGGCCGACGACGAGCGGGAGTACCTGCCGGGTGAGCGGATGCGCTACCGGACGCCGATGGTGCAGGCCCGGCGGCGGCTCGCGCGGGCGCTGCGGATCCTGCGGGAGGCCGAGGGGTACGCGGGGCTCGCGGAGGGGCTGGTGGACGTCGGCAGCTGGCTGGAGGAGTTCCACCCGCGCTCGATGGTCGAGCTGGACTACGGGGGGCTGGTCCACGCCCTGCCGGCGGACCGGCTGAGCACCGACCGCTCGGCGCGGGACGTGGCGGCGGGGATCGCGGCGCTGCGGGCCGGGGACGGGGCGGCGGCGGCGGAGGCGTACGCGGAGCTGGCGGAGCGCTGGAGGGAGGTCCGGGAGAGACTGTTCGCCAACTGACCCCCGAACCGGTCCCCCGAGTTCTTGATCGCGACACATTCGGGCCTTAGTTCCAGGACCTACGTCCCGATACGGGCCATTGACTCAAGCGTGACGGACCGCACTATCTACACCCTTGCGCCCTTCCCCTACCCTCGTGCCAAAATAGGACAAGGAGTCCGGGGAGGGTTCCTTTCGCCCAACTTTGGGCGGAATGCTCGGCATTGCACTCTACGGGGGGTCCCGACGACTCCTGATCGCTCTGTGACTGATCGTCACAGTGGGGTGACTGTCCGTTATAGGGCGGTCCATCGGCTTCCGCCGCTGATGAACACCTCGGAGGGCAATTCCATCGGTTTGGCCGTCGAGGCTGGACGGATGGTGTAGTTGTAGTGCCGAGGACAAGCCGTTCGTCCTATAACCGACTCGGCCCGCGTATGTCCATTTCGGGCAACGCGGGCCAAGGTGCAGAATTTAGAGGAAAGAACCGAGATGGTTCGGTTCTCCCGAGGAGGCCGCTCATGACCGCTCGCACCCCTGATGCCGAGCCGCTGCTGACCCCGGCTGAGGTTGCCACGATGTTCCGCGTGGACCCGAAGACGGTCACCCGCTGGGCCAAGGCTGGCAAGCTCACGTCCATCCGCACCCTGGGTGGACACCGCCGTTACCGCGAGGCCGAGGTTCGCGCACTGCTCGCGGGCATTCCGCAGCAGCGCAGCGAGGCCTGAGGTCGCGCAAGCACCCCGCTTTACCGGGCTTGAATCGGGTCCCCCAATCCGATGAAACCCACAGTCTTCAAACGCCTGGACCTGCCCCAACAGGTCCTTGTCGTCGGATCGCGCTGGACTCCGCCGGGTCCAGCGCGATCCTTTTTTTATGCCCGGGGAGGGGCGGAATCGAGTGCGCGCGGGAGGCCGGCAGGGTAGGTGCCATTGCACATATTAAATCGAGCACGCGTATGGGTGCGATAAATGTGCGAGTCTCAAAAACTCATGTGGTGACTCCCGTCACAGGCAGTAACTCTTGTGCGAGGCGCAATGCACCCGTAAGGGGACGTGCGTCGCAGAGTGCCTCATGCGGACGGGGGATTTCGGCGCGGGTGGCGGCGGGGAGCCGGGCGGGCGGCGTCGGGGAGACGGCCGGGAGCCGGTGGGCCCCGGTCGGCATGGGAAGCGGCGTCGGGGCCGGCATCGGGGCCGGCATCGGGGGCGGTGGTCGGGGCGCGGGGGCAACGCAACAGGGCCCGCATCCCTGGGGATGCGGGCCCTGCTCTTCTTGCGAACCTGACGGGACTTGAACCCGCGACCTCCACCTTGACAGGGTGGCGAGCTAACCAACTGCTCCACAGGTCCTCGATTTGCGGCCGCTGGGCGGCTGCGAATCAGACTGTACCCCAGCTCAGGGGGTGCAGTCGAACCCGATCAGCGGGCCGGGCCCGGGGCCGCCGCGTCCACCGCCTTCACGATCCGCTTGTCGGAGATCGGGTAGGCCGTCCCGAGCGCGTGCGCGAAGTAGCTGACCCGGAGTTCCTCGATCATCCACCGGATGTCGGTGACCGCGGACGGCACCGGCCGGCCCTTCGGCAACTGCTCCAGCAGCCACGCGTACTCGTCCTGCATCTCGTGCACCTTCTGCATGCGCGTGGTGTCGCGCTGGGCGCCCGTGGGCATCTGCTGGAGCCTCCGGTCCACCGCCACCAGGTAGCGCATCAGGTCCGGCAGCCGGCGCAGGCCCGTCAGGGTGACGAAGCCGGCCGGTACGAGGGCCGCCAGCTGCGTCCTGACGTCCTGCACGTTCGCCACCAGGGCCAGGCTGTTCGTGGCCTTCAGACGGCGCTCACAGGCCTGCCAGGCGGCCAGCACCTGCTGAACCTGGCCCACGGTCCGCACGGTGGTGTCCACCAGGTCGGCGCGGACGGCCTCGTAGAGGGCCCGGAAGGCCGCCTCGTCCCAGGCGGGGCCGCCGTGGTCGGCGATCAGCTTGTCGGTGGCGGCGGTCGCGCAGTCGTCGAACAGCGCCTGGATGGAGCCGTGCGGGTTGCGGGACAGGGCCAGCTTCTGCTGGTTGGTCAGGTGGTCCGAGGCGAACTTCGCCGGGTTCACCGGGATGTTCAGCAGGATGAGCCGCCGGGTGCCCAGCCACATCGCCTGCTGCTGCTCGGCCTCCGTGTCGAAGAGCCGTACGGACACGCTGGTGCCCTCGTCCACCAGCGCCGGGTACGCCTTCACCGGCTGGCCGGCCCGCCGGGTCTCGAAGACCTTGGTCAGCGTGCCGATCGTCCAGTCGGTCAGCCCGGTGCGCTCCAGCGACTCCCCGCCCGCGCGCTCGGCGGTGGCCGCGGCGGCCTTGGAGAGGGCCTGGCGGGCCTTCGGCTTCAGCTTCAGCCGCAGGGCCTCCAGGTCCTTGTCCTCGGCGAGGTTCTTGCGGCGCTCGTCGACGATCCGGAAGGTGATCTTCAGGTGGTCCGGGATCCGGCCGAGGTCGAAGTCCTCGGCGGTGACCGGGACCCCGACCATCCGCTGGAGCTCGCGCGCCAGGGTGACCGGCAGCGGCTCCTGCAGGGGCACCGCCGTGTCCAGGAAGCGGGTCGCGAAGTTCGGCGCGGGCACGTAGTGCCGGCGGATCGACTTCGGCAGCGAGCGGATCAGCTCGGTGACGACCTCTTCCCGCAGGCCCGGGATCTGCCAGTCGAAGCCCTCGTCGGTGACCTGGTTCAGCACCTGGAGCGGGATGTGGACGGTCACGCCGTCCGCGTCCGCACCCGGCTCGAACTGGTAGGTCACCCGGAACTTGAGCTGCCCCTGGCGCCAGGAGTCCGGGTAGTCGGCCTTGGTGACCCCGGCCGCCTTCTCGGTCAGCAGCATTTCGCGCTCGAAGTCGAGGAGTTCGGGCTCCTCGCGCTTCTTGTGCTTCCACCACGAGTCGAAGTGCGCCCCGGAGACCACGTGGTCGGGGATCCGCTGGTCGTAGAAGTCGAAGAGGGTCTCGTCGTCGACCACGATGTCGCGGCGCCGTGCCCGGTTCTCGAGCTCCTCCACCTCGGTGAGGAGCTTGCGGTTGTCGGCGTAGAACTTGTGGTGCGTGCGCCAGTCGCCCTCGACCAGCGCGTTGCGGATGAACAGCTCGCGCGAGACCTCGGCGTCGATCCGGCCGTAGTTGATCTTCCGCTGGGCGACGATCGGCACGCCGTACAGCGTGACCTTCTCGTACGCCATGACGGCCGCCTGGTCCTTCTCCCAGTGCGGCTCGCTGTACGTGCGCTTGATCAGGTGCTGGGCGAGCGGCTCGACCCACTCCGGCTCCACCTTGGCGTTGACCCGCGCCCACAGCCGCGAGGTCTCCACCAGCTCCGCCGACATCAGGAACTTCGGCTGCTTCTTGAAGAGCGCCGAGCCCGGGAAGACCGCGAACTTGGCGGACCGGGCCCCCAGGTACTCGTTCTTGTCGGTGTCCTTGAGGCCGATGTGCGAGAGCAGGCCGGCCAGCAGCGAGATGTGCACGCTCGTCTCGGGGGCGTCGCCCTCGTTGACGTGGATGCCCATGCCCCGGGCGACCGTGCGCAGCTGCGAGTAGATGTCCTGCCACTCGCGGATCCGCAGGAAGTTCAGGTACTCCTGCTTGCACATCCGGCGGAAGGAGGAGGAGCCGCGCTCCTTCTGCTGCTCGCGCACGTAGCGCCACATGTTCAGGAACGAGAGGAAGTCGCTCGTCTCGTCCTTGAAGCGGGCGTGGTTCTGGTCGGCCTGCGTCTGCTTGTCCGAGGGCCGCTCGCGCGGGTCCTGGATGGACAGGGCCGCCGCGATGACCATGACCTCGCGGACGCAGTTGTTCTTGTCCGCCTCGACGACCATGCGCGCCAGCCGGGGGTCCACGGGGAGCTGGGAGAGCTGGCGGCCCATCGGGGTGAGCCGCTTCTTCGGATCCTTCTCGGAGGGGTCCAGCGCGCCGAGCTCCTGGAGCAGCTGGACGCCGTCGCGGATGTTGCGGTGGTCCGGCGGGTCGATGAAGGGGAACTTCTCGATCTCGCCGAGGCCGGCCGCGGTCATCTGGAGGATGACGGAGGCCAGGTTCGTCCGCAGGATCTCGGCGTCCGTGAACTCGGGACGGGAGAGGAAGTCGTCCTTGGAGTAGAGCCGGATGCAGATGCCGTCGCTGGTACGGCCGCAGCGGCCCTTGCGCTGGTTGGCGCTGGCCTGGGAGATCCGCTCGATGGGCAGCCGCTGGACCTTGGTGCGGTGGCTGTAGCGGGAGATCCGGGCATTGCCCGGGTCGATCACGTACTTGATGCCGGGGACGGTGAGGGAGGTCTCGGCGACGTTGGTCGCGAGAACGATCCTGCGGCCGGTGTGCTGCTGGAACACGCGGTGCTGCTCGGCGTGCGAGAGGCGGGCATAGAGGGGGAGGACCTCCGTGAAGCGCAGATTCCGCTTGTTCAGGGCGTCCGCCGTGTCGCGGATCTCGCGCTCGCCGGAGAGGAAGACCAGGACGTCGCCCGGCCCCTCGGACTGGAGCTCGTCGACGGCCTCGCAGATCGCGGTGATCTGGTCGCGGTCGCTCTCCTCGCCGTCCTCCTCCAGGAGGGGCCGGTAGCGCACCTCGACGGGGTAGGTACGGCCGCTGACCTCGACGATCGGGGCCTCGCCGAAATGCCGGGAGAACCGCTCCGGGTCGATCGTGGCGGAGGTGATCACGACCTTGAGGTCGGGGCGCTTCGGCAGCAGCTGGGACAGGTAGCCCAGCAGGAAGTCGATGTTGAGCGAGCGCTCGTGGGCCTCGTCGATGATGATCGTGTCGTACGCGCGCAGCTCGCGGTCCGTCTGGATCTCGGCGAGCAGGATGCCGTCGGTCATCAGCTTCACGAAGGTCGCGTCCTGGTCCACCTGGTCGGTGAAGCGGACCTTCCAGCCGACCGTCTGGCCGATCTCGGACTTCAGCTCCTCGGCGATCCGCTCCGCGACCGTGCGGGCGGCGATCCGGCGGGGCTGGGTGTGCCCGATCATGCCCCGGACGCCGCGTCCCAGCTCCATGCAGATCTTGGGGATCTGCGTGGTCTTGCCGGAGCCGGTCTCACCGGCGACGATCACGACCTGGTGGTCGCGTATCGCCTCGGCGATCTCGTCCTTCTTCTGGCTGACGGGCAGGTTCTCGGGATACGTGACCTCCGGCATCCGCGAGGCACGGCCGGCCAGTCGCGCGGCGGCCTTCTCGGCCTCCGCGGCGATCTCGTCGAGCACGGCCTGCTTGGCCTCGGGCTTTCGGATGCGGCGGGCGCCTTCGAGGCGGCGGCCGAGGCGGTGCGCGTCACGGAGGGAGATCTCACCGAGAAGCGTCTGCAGGGCGGCGAAGGAAGTAGACATACCTGATCGAGGATCTCACCCGCGGGCGCCGGGTGGCGAACGCATTTGTGCCCCTCCCCGTACCATTTCGGGACGAGATCGTCTGAACCGACCAGCTGACCGAGTGAGAGGCCCGCCATGTCCCGCGCCCGTGGTGTGTGGTGGCTGCTCGCCGCCGTGATCGCGGTGCTGGTGGGGTGTGCGGTGCCCGCGGCGGCGCTTCCGGTTCAGGGTTCCGTTTCTGCTCCGGTTCCGGGTGTGGCGGCCGTGTCCTCGGCCGCCCCGGCGCACGCCGCGGCCTCCGCCGACCGGGGGCCCTCCTGTGATCCCGGGACCCGGGACCACGGACAGGCCCCGGGCGTGCCGCCGCGCGGTGCCGGGGAGCACGCGCACGCCCCGGTGGGTCGTCCCGCGGTGGAACAGGTCTGGGCGGACCGGGTGGCGCCGGTTCCGGTGCTGGTACGGGGGCCGGACCAGCCGGCTCCGGGGCCGGTGGAGCTGTCCGTGATGCGGGTGTAGGGGACCGGCCCTCCCGCCGGTCCACCTTCACCGTCCGCAGCTCTGGAGCACCCGTATGTCCTCTTCCCCCACCCGTTCCTCGTCCTCCTCGTCCTCCTCTTCGTCCTCTTCCTCGTCCTCCGCTTCCGCGCGCAAGCGGCTGCTGATCTCCGCCGGGGTCGCGGTCGCCGCCGTGACCCTCGGGATCGTGTCCTGGCAGGCCACCGCGCCCGAGGACAGGCCGGCCCGGACCTCCTCCTCCGCCGCGGCCGCCCCCAAGGGCTCCGACGTCCACGCCGAGCTGGCGAAGCTCGCCCGCCGCGAGTCCGGGGACAAGCTCGCGGCCGGCCGGGCGGACGCGCCCGTCGTGCTGATCGAGTACTCCGACTTCAAGTGCGGCTACTGCGGAAAGTTCGCCCGCGACACCGAACCCGCACTGGTGAAGAAGTACGTCGAGGACGGCACCCTGCGCATCGAGTGGCGCAACTTCCCGATCTTCGGCGTCGACTCCGAAGCCGCAGCCAAGGCCGCCTGGGCCGCCGGGCAGCAGGACCGGTTCGCGCAGTTCCACGCCGCCGCGTACGCCGACGGAGCCAAGGAGAAGGGCTTCGGCCAGGCGCGGCTGCTGGAGCTGGCCCGCGAGGCAGGGGTCCCGGACCTGGAGCGCTTCCAGCGGGACATGGCCGGCGAGGCGGCCGCGGCCGCCCTGCAGAAGGACCAGGAGGAGGGCTACCGCATCGGTGTCACCTCCACCCCGTCCTTCCTGGTCAACGGGCAGCCGATCGCGGGCGCCCAGCCGCTCGGCGCCTTCGAGGCGGCGATCGCCAAGGCGAAGGCTCAGTCCAAGGCCGAGCCGCAGACGGCCGACGGCCGGGCCGCGCGGTGACCGGCGTCGGCGACATCGGGTACCTGGCCGCGCTGCTGGGCGGGCTGCTCGCGCTGCTCAGCCCGTGCAGCGCCCTGCTGCTGCCCGCGTTCTTCGCGTACTCGATCGACTCCGCCTCCCGGCTGATGGCGCGGACCGGGATCTTCTACGCGGGCCTCGCGAGCACCCTCGTACCGCTGGGCGCGGCGGGCTCGTACGCCGGGCGGTTCTTCCACGGCAACCGTGACGGGCTCGTCCTGGCCGGAGGCTGGCTGATCATCGCGCTCGGTCTCGCCCAGATCCTGGGCCTGGGCTTCGCCTCGAAGCGGATCTCGGAGCTGTCGGGGCGGATCCGGCCGACCACCGCCCTGTCGGTGTACGCGCTGGGCGCGGTCTACGGGCTGGCCGGGTTCTGCGCCGGCCCGATCCTCGGCAGCGTCCTGACGGTGGCGGCGGTCAGCGGCAGCCCCGTCTACGGCGGGCTGCTGCTCGCGGTGTACGCGCTGGGGATGGCCGTACCGCTGTTCCTGCTGGCGCTGCTGTGGGAGCGGTTCGACCTGGGCCGGCGGCGCTGGCTGCGCGGGCGGGCCGTCCGGGTGGGCCGCTTCGAGCTGCACACCACCTCGCTGCTGTCGGGGCTGTTCTTCATCGCCCTCGGCGCGCTGTTCCTCGCGTACGACGGGGCGAGCGCGCTGCCCGGGCTGCTCGACGTGGACGACTCGTACGCGGTGGAGCAGCGGGTCCGGAGCTTCGCGGACGCGGTGCCTGACTGGGCGCTGCTCGGGCTGGTGGCGGCCGGCGCGGCGGCGGTCGGTGTGACGCAGTGGCGCCGCGGCGAGCGCCGGGAGCGGGAGAACGGGTAACGCAGAAGGCCCCGTCCGATGGACGGGGCCTTCTTGTGGTGGCTGGGGCCGGGGTCGAACCGGCGACCTATCGCTTTTCAGGCGATCGCTCGTACCAACTGAGCTACCCAGCCACGAGACCGTTTCCGGCCTCAGCGATCCTGACGGGACTTGAACCCGCGACCTCCACCTTGACAGGGTGGCGAGCTAACCAACTGCTCCACAGGACCTTGCAGTGTGCGAGAACAAGTCTTGCACACGGTAATGCGTACCCCCAACGGGATTCGAACCCGTGCTACCGCCTTGAAAGGGCGGCGTCCTGGGCCACTAGACGATGAGGGCTAAAGGCCCGCCGGGCACTTCTTCAGCGCGTCGGGGACGTGAGAAGCATATGGGATCCGGGGAGCTATCGCCAAAACGGTTTCTCCCCCACATGCGGGAGGTGCCCCCACCGGAGGGACAATGGCCCGGTGCTGGAGATGACGCGCGAGGAGTTCGAAGAGCTCGTCGCAGAGGCCCTGGACCGCATCCCGCCGGAGCTGACGCGGCTGATGGACAACGTGGCGGTGTTCGTCGAGGACGAACCGCCGGCGGACGATCCCGAGCTGCTCGGCCTCTACGAGGGGACCCCGCTCACGGACCGCGGCGAGTGGTACGCCGGGGTGCTGCCGGACCGGATCACGATCTACCGGAACCCCACGTTGCGGATGTGCGAGGACCGGGAGAGCGTGATCGCGGAGACGGAGGTCACCGTGGTGCACGAGATCGCCCATCACTTCGGGATCGACGACGAGCGGCTGCACGCGCTGGGTTACGGGTGACCGGCCCGGCCGGGGGCGGCGCGGCGGAGGCCATCGATCCGGACGTCGACCTCCATGTGCCCGGGCAGCGGGCCGAACGGCGCGGCCCGGTGCTCGCGGCGATCGCGGCGGGCGGCGCGCTCGGGGCCTCGGCGCGGTACGGGGCCTCGCTGCTGTGGCCGGCCGCCGGGCCCGGGGCCTTCCCGTGGACGACCTTCTGGACGAACGTGATCGGCTGTGCGCTGATCGGGGTGCTGATGGCGCTGATCAGCGAGGGCGGCCGGACGGCGCCGCATCCGCTGGTCCGGCCGTTCGCGGGGGTCGGGGTGCTCGGCGGGTTCACCACGTTCTCCACGTACGCGGTGGACTTCTCGCGGCTGCTGGACGCGGGGGAGGCCGGGCGTGCGCTGGCGTACGCCGGGCTCACGGTGGTGGCGGCGCTGGGCGCCGTGTGGGCGGGGGCCGCGCTGACCCGCCTCGCGACCGGTCTTCCCGTACGGGGCGGCCCGCGGAGGCGCGGGTGAACTGGCTGCTCGTGGTGGTGGGCGCCGTAGTGGGGGCGCCGCTGCGCTATCTGACGGACCGTGCGGTGCAGGCGCGGCACGACTCGGTGTTCCCGTGGGGGACGTTCGTGGTGAACGCGGGCGCGTGCCTGGTGCTCGGGGTGCTGACCGGGGCGGTGCTGGCCGGCGCGGCCTCCGAGCGGCTGAGCCTGCTGCTGGGGCCGGGGCTGTGCGGGGCGCTGAGCACGTACTCGACGTTCTCGTACGAGACGCTGCGGCTGTACGAGCGCGGCTGGCGGTTCCTGGCGGCGGCGAACGCGGCGGCTTCGGTGCTGGCGGGGCTGGGTGCGGTGACGCTGGGGTCGCAGGTGGCGCGGCAGTTGTTCGCCTGAGCCTCGGGTTCCGGGGTCTGCGCCGTCCTGGGGCCCGAGCCGTCCGGAGGCCTGAGCCGTCCGGAGGCCCGAGCCGTCCGGAGGCCCGAGCCGTCCGGGGCCGGGGCCGGTGCCGGGCGGCCGGCGGATTGCGGACAGGCGGTGTCCCCAAGGGCGTGTCTCTTACGGGGCAAAGGGAGTTGGGCACATTGACCCGCTCTCCGCGGACCCTGACCGCCCACCTCCGGCAGCCGCCGGGGGACCCCCAGGAGGTGCCCCGTGCGCCAGTTGTCCGCTTCCCTCCGGTTGGCCGCCGCCGTGCTCGCGGTCGCGGCCACGGCGGGCTGCATGAGCGTCGGCGAGGACGGGGCGAAGCCCGGGCCCTCCTCGTCGGCGGACCGCAAGGCGGCCGCGGAGGCGGCCGGAGGTTCCGTTTCCGGCAAGGGCCCGGGGGCGCGCGGCGCCGGGCACGGCTCGAAGCCGGGTGCGGCGGGCGAGGAGGGCAGGCCGGCCGAGGACGGCAAGGCCTCCGGTGCCACCGGGGCCACCCCCAGCCCGGGCGCTCCCGGCGGCCGGCCCGGGGCTCCTTCGCCGTCGGCCGGTCCGGGCGGCGGGCCCGGCGGCCAGGGCGGGCAGCAGCCGACCTCGGGCGGATCCGGAAGCGGTGGCTCCGGCGGAACGCAGGTCTCGCCGCCCCCCGCCCAGTCGCCGACCCCCGAGCCGCCCGTGACTTCGCCCACTCCGCCGGCCCAGACGCCCCCGGCTCCGGAGCCCAGCGCGTCGGCCTCTTCGTAGCCGCGGACGGCTCCCGGGGGTGGTGTCGGGCGGGTGCCGGCCTCCCCGGATCCGGGGGATCGTCGCAGGTCAGGGCGGATCGGGTCGGAACGACTTGCCAGACCCCGGGGAGGGTGCGTATGGTTATAGATCGTTTGATCCCATTGCCCGGCGCCGAATCCGAAGAGCGCCGTGTGGCGCGTACTCTCCCTAGCCGTGGCTGACCGCATTGAGGCGGTCGATTTGCGATTCACGGAGTTTGGGCGCGTGCCGAGACTCCGGAAGGTTTCGCATTTCGCATGTCCATTTCCAGTTCTGACCGTGCCGTCATGCCCGAGAACGACTCGAACGAGATCGTCGACGCCGTCGAGGCCCTTGTGGTCACCGAGGCGATCGAGGCCGCTGAGGCGGACGAGATCATCGAGGCCCTCGAGGCCGACGTGACGACCGACCAGTCCATCGACGCCGAGGCCGACGACGCCGACGCCGAGCCCACCATCACCTTCGGCGACCTCGGTCTGCCCGAGGGCGTCGTGCGCAAGCTCGCGCAGAACGGTGTCACCTCCCCCTTCCCGATCCAGGCCGCGACCATCCCGGACGCCCTGGCCGGCAAGGACATCCTCGGCCGCGGCCGCACCGGCTCCGGCAAGACCCTCTCCTTCGGTCTGCCCACCCTGGCCCGCCTGGCCGGTGGCCACACCGAGAAGAAGAAGCCCCGCGCGATCATCCTCACGCCGACGCGTGAGCTCGCGATGCAGGTCGCGGACGCCCTCCAGCCGTACGGCGACGTGCTCGGCCTGAAGATGAAGGTCGTCTGCGGCGGTACCTCGATGGGCAACCAGATCTACGCCCTGGAGCGCGGCGTCGACGTCCTCGTCGCCACCCCGGGCCGTCTGCGCGACATCATCAACCGCGGCGCCTGCTCCCTGGAGAACGTCGAGGTGGCCGTCCTCGACGAGGCCGACCAGATGGCCGACCTGGGCTTCCTGCCCGAGGTCACCGAGCTGCTCGACCAGATCCCCGGCGGCGGCCAGCGCATGCTCTTCTCCGCCACCATGGAGAACGAGATCGGCACCCTGGTCAAGCGCTACCTGTCCAACCCCGTCACGCACGAGGTCGACAGCGCGCAGGGCAACGTCACGACCATGACGCACCACGTCCTCGTCGTGAAGCCGAAGGACAAGGCGCCGGTCACGGCCGCCATCGCCGCCCGCAAGGGCCGCACCATCATCTTCGTCCGCACCCAGCTGGGCGCCGACCGCATCGCCGAGCAGCTCGTCGAGGCCGGCGTGAAGGCCGACGCGCTGCACGGCGGCATGACGCAGGGTGCCCGTACCCGCGTCCTCGCGGACTTCAAGGACGGCTACGTCAACGCGCTCGTCGCGACCGACGTCGCCGCCCGAGGCATCCACGTCGACGGCATCGACCTGGTCCTGAACGTGGACCCGGCCGGCGACCACAAGGACTACCTGCACCGCTCGGGCCGTACCGCCCGTGCCGGCAAGTCGGGCGTCGTGGTCTCCCTGGCCCTGCCGCACCAGCGCCGCCAGATCTTCCGCCTGATGGAGGACGCGGGCGTCGACGCCTCGCGCCACATCGTCCAGGGCGCCGGCGCCTTCGACCCGGAGGTCGCCGAGATCACCGGTGCGCGTTCGCTGACCGAGGTCCAGGCCGACTCCGCGAACAACGCCGCCAAGCAGGCCGAGCGTGAGGTCGCCGACCTCACCAAGCAGCTGGAGCGCCTGACGCGCCGTGCCGCCGAGCTCCGCGAGGAGGCCGACCGCCTGGTCGCCCGCTCCGCCCGTGAGCGCGGCGAGGACCCGGAGGCCGCTGTCGCCGAGGTGGCCGAGGCCGCCGTCGCCGAGGTCGCGGCCGCCGTTGCGGCCACGCCGGCCGTCGAGGAGCGCCCCGCCTTCCAGGCGCGCGACGACCGAGGCAGCTACGAGCGCCGCGACAACCGTCGTGACGACCGTGGCGGCGACCGCGGTGGAGACCGTGGCGGCTTCCGCCGCGACGACAACCGTGGTGGCGGCTTCCGCCGCGACGACCGTCCCTCGGGCGGCTTCAACCGTGACGACCGCGGTGGCGACCGTGGCGGCTTCCGCCGCGACGACCGCCGTGACGACAACCGTGGTGGCGGCTTCCGCCGCGACGACCGTCCGTCCGGTGGCTTCCGCTCCGGCGGCGACCGTCCGACCGGCGGCTTCAACCGTGACGACAACCGTGGTGGCGGCTTCCGCCGCGACGACCGTCCGTCCGGTGGCTTCCGCTCCGGCGGCGACCGTCCCACCGGTGGCTTCCGTCGCGACGACCGTCCGTCGGGCAGCTTCAACCGTGACGACCGCGGTGGCGACCGTGGCGGCTTCCGCCGCGACGACCGCCGTGACGACAACCGTGGTGGCGGCTTCCGCCGCGACGACC